>DATAUD010000009.1:0-283227 GCA_036268455.1 Verrucomicrobiia bacterium | reverse complement strand
CTTGCCGGGAGGCCGGGCCAGCATATAGCCGCCCTCCTTGCCACGCTGACTTTTGACGATTTGGGCGGACTTCAACTCGAGCAAAATCTGCACCAAATAATTGGGAGGAATTCCCTGGGCCGACGCCATCTCCTCGACCGTCCGCGCCCCGCCCTCATGATAATGACGAGCCAACCAGAGCACCGCCCGCGCGGCGTAATCACTTTTAACAGACAACTTCACTTGGACAAGGGGACATCAAACGCGAAAAGTAAACCTTTAACCCCGAAGGCACAAGCTCTGCGAGAAGATTACCAGAAAGCCGACAAGACGAAAAACAAAAGTTGCGTCCCGCAAAGGAAAAATGGCGGAGAAGGGGGGATTCGAACCCCCGGTACGATTTTACTCGTACAACGGTTTAGCAAACCGCCGCTTTCGGCCACTCAGCCACCTCTCCGTCAAATACTTACAACTTCGGACTTGATTTTTAATGACAAATTCGTGACAATGACTGAAATGAATACTGACACCGTCAAAGTCGAATTTCCAACTAAAGGCCCACTGGTCATCTCGAAGGGGAATGTTACGGTCAAAATATTCCGCGTCAAGAGCGCAAAAAACCGGGATGGCTGTTATTATCAGGTCGCCGATTACAGCCAGGGACCGCGCAAGCTGATCTCCTTTGCAGACCTTGGAGAGGCAAAGGAAGAAGCTGAGAGAATCGCCAAGAAGCAACGCAAGGGGGACGTTTACGCGCTCGGCATGGGAAGCCCTGAGCGAGCGGCATACGGTTGCGCCATGCAACGACTCGAACCAATCGGAATATCGTTGGAAATGGCCTCCGCGCTCTTTGCTGAGGCTGTGGGAATCCTTGGTGACAGCAGCAAGTTAGTTGATGCCGCCAAATTCTATGTCAGCCGCCATCCAACGTCCATGCCGCCAAAAACCGTTCCTGAGTTGGTTAAGGAAATGATTTCGGTGAAAGCCGGGCGGGGAAAATCCAAGCGGTATTTGCAAGACCTCCGTAGTCGCCTGACCCGCTTCGCCACGGACTTCCCTTGCCAGGGCGCAACCGTGGACACCCGCAGTATCCAGAAGTGGCTTGATGGCCTCGGCCTAAGTCCCCAAAGCTATGTCAATTATAGAACCGTAATCGGTGGCCTGTTCTCGTTCGCAGAGGCACGCGGATTTATCGCAAAGGGAACCAATCCCGTCGAAGGCGTTGAGCGACTGGACACCGGGGACAGCGACATTGCGGTGTTTACACCAGCCGAATTCGCCGCGCTCCTCAACGCATCCAGCCGCGAGTTTCTGCCGGCCCTCGCCATCGGTGGGCTTGCCGGGTTGCGCTCCTCCGAGATTCAACGCCTGGAATGGTCTGACATCGACTTGCCGCGACGGTTCGTTACGGTTGACGCATCGAAGGCCAAGACTGCCAGCCGCCGCGTAGTCCCCATCTGTGATGCCCTCGCAGCATGGCTCAAGCCGTTCTGTGGCCCCACGGGATTGATTTGGAACGGCAATGATGACGGGTTCGCGAACACTCAGCGCCGCACAGCCAGAGCGGCGGGGTTGAAATGGAAATCAAACGCGCTCCGCCACTCCTACGCCTCATACCGCCTGTCTGAGCTTGGCGATCCGGCTCGGACGGCAATGGAGCTTGGAAATAGCCCTACCGTGGTCCACAGGCACTACAAAGAGCTTGTTCGCCCGGAGGAGGCAAAGGCTTGGTTTTCCATCATGCCAGCGCCGGCGCCTTCCGTGTGAGCAGCACGCCGCCCCCACAACTGGATGACTTCTTGAGCGTTGAGGAGTGTTCGGCCTGGCTTGGGATTTCGGTCAAGACGCTTCTGAAAAAGTCGAAAGGGCGCGCCCCGGTTATTCCGGCATTTCGCGTGGGACACAAGACGCTCCGTTATCATCCCCGCACGATCATTGCCAAGCTCGCCAAAGACTCAGGGGTTCACCCCGACGTTATATCCGCGTCATTCGGACTGATGCAAAGGCCGTCCGAATTTCACCATTGCTTGCAAGAAAACTCCCCCAATGGATGACACGGCAGCGCCGCCACTCGGTTGGAAGCCCTGTTTGATTCGATTCTTTACCTCGTGTTCAAGCTGATCAACGGTTTCGCCCTGGGCAACTGCGTAATCTGTAATCTCGTTCATGTGGGACTATAGCTTGACAGGGGCACGTTCAATCAACCAAAATGAAGGTATCCCATACTTGTAGGGAATGCGTTTATAGCTTCATCGGCGTTCTGATCTGGCAACCAGCCGATCATACCAGTGATCTAACGACCGTTGATAGCCGCCGAAACTGGACTTCAACCGCATCAAGCGCCGGGGATCGAGCCTCGGTTTTTGTGGGTTTGGCTGTTGTTGAATCCATTCGATTGTTTCCTCGCATAGCGCGATGATCTGTTGAGGACCGCATCCCGGAAATGGTGTGAATTCAGCCATCCCCCCAGCCTCATCCACCTTGGTGAGCATTTTCCCCTCAGAGAAGCCGCCCTCCATGATCGTCGCGATGATCCCTTTCAAAGGAACCGTTAAGTCAGTGGGATTCTTCCCTTGTGCCCACCGCGCCAGTGCCCGAATCAATAATTGTCGATTGGCTTCCATTCACCAAAGCGCCTACGTCCGCGCCGGGCGTTCTTTTGGCTGTCAAGAAAATCATGTTCCACTTTGGCATCGGGAGCGCCCAACTTTTAGCACAGTGTGACTTCGAGAAAACCCATTGAATTCAAGCGGTTTATGAATTGACATGCCAGCACTCGGAGAGATTCACAAAAGTGGGACATTGCAAAATCGGCTATTTCGCACACAGCGCGACATGACACTTAACCTTCGCATGGGCGGGGGTATTAAAAGATTCCTTTGAAATCACCCTCCCAGCCCTAAACCACCCTCCTTCCTCGAATACGCGGGTGAGCATTGTAAAGCAACGTGTTACAATTCATTACGTTTCACAACAAAGTACAACAAAGTAACACCATTTTTCCGTTCTAATCTCTCCACCGAAACTGCTAGAGTCCTAAGCGCCGCCGATACTGGCGACCCGGAGCGAAACCGGTTAATACAAATGCACAGGTATCAATCAAATTTGCCGCGCACGCGGTTGGCAAGTGCCATCTGTGGGCGCATTTCGACTGCCAATCGGTGCGCGGCATTCATCCGAACGTAAGCATGATAAAACAGTCCACAGCCCATTCCAAACCGACCTACTTTAGCAAACAGGCAAATCGCGAGTTGAACAAGTTCATCCGGGACGCAATAAGAACATGGATGCACCCGGAAGTGCCGAAATATCTAATCGGGGAATCACTGCTCAGATACATTGAGCGCGAGACAATCAGGCTTCGCTTGCCGCGCAAAGAAGTTTGGGAAAGCCTGCTCAAAGAGGCGCTGCATAAGCACAAACGGTTCATTGGAGCCTAAAAATCAACCTGAGACGTTAAAGCCCCGATTGGCAAGAGTCGGGGCCTTCTTTTTGCACGCCCCAGGGAATATCCTCTGGTTGCTTTTGGTCAAACTCCTCCAATGGAACGCGGATGATGTAATACGCAAACCCAAGAGTCATGAGCATTTCCTCTGAATACGCCTCGTGTTCCTTCCTCGGCTCGGTCCACAGGACCGCGCCACCGCACTCTCCCACAACTTCAAACGGTAACTGAGCAACAATGGCCTGTGCTCTTTCCTCCGCCTCAAAATCGTGCCCCGCTATCAATATAACTGCCAGAATTCCCCATTGGAACTCATAAAACGAGGGATGGTCCACACTGGGACGCACCTTAAACAATGTCCTAAATTTCTTTGCCGCAATGGCGCTCATGTAAATGGAAGATTTTGAAACCGATTCTTTTCCTCCTCCGTGCCTTGCCCTCTAAGCCTGGCGCAAAGGAAGATTGCCATTCCGAGGGTCTTTGCCTCCGCCGCTTTGGCCGCAAAAATCTCATCCATCTTCTCGGTAATCGGTAGCGGTCCCCACGACACCCGAGCATTTGAGCCAAGAATCTCATAAGGAAGCTGTTCTACAATCGCTTTCGACCGTTCAAGAGCCGCTTCCGGTGACTCGGCGCAAACCCACACATGCAAAAGGCCATATTCTAGCTCGAAAAACTTCGGGTGCGACTCCTTCAAAACCACCTTAAATTCGTTGCTATGTATCGTCATGATTGCCTTGGAATTATCATGTGGGACCGTTTTTGAACAAGCCCTATCAATGTGTGTTGGACGTTCCCATCATTCTTCAAGGCCGCGTTGACAGCCTCTGCATGGTCTGTATGGAAGTGGAGATGTGTCTCGCCGCCCCCGGATACCCTCGGCATAGAGGCGCTGCCATCCTTCATCGCCGTCAAACGCGGTAACCCGATCCGCGATACCGCATCGGCGGGCATCACGAACTCCCCGCGATGCACAATCCCGGCCATGTCATATTTGCCGCCGTCCCCAGTGTAACCGCCCTCCGCAAACGCAAAGGACATCGTAGTTCCAAGAGCCGTCCCAATCGCAGCCGGGGCAGCAGCCGCCGCGCCGCCAGATGTCGCGATTGTATTCATCGTCGCAGCCGGGACCGCCGTCGCCGCAATCGTCACATTTGCCGCCGTGGTTGTCGCAACTCCAATCGCCTGCAACATCTTGCCAATCGCCGCCATCAAAATGTGTTGCGTAATCCACTCCATAGCCATATGAATGATGGCGTTAGTAATGTCCGTCATTATCGTCTTGGCAACGTTGTAAAGAATAAGGTTCCACCGTTGTGTCGTGGTGATCATCTTCGTCAGTCCATCCGAAACAGCGTCAATAGCAGTCGTCATCGACTTGCTGAACGTGGTCGCCATCGTCTCCGCGAGCGTCCCCCACTTATCCTCCAACTTGGTCAAAGCCGCCAGCCATTGATCGGTGAAGCTATTCGGGTCCGGTCCCATCTGCTCTTTCTGCTTGTCAACCCCCGCCATCTGCCGCTGAACCCCCGGGACCTGTCCGCGAGTCGCCTCCGCCTTCCCCGCGTCAAATTGGTCCTGCAACGCCGCACGCGCCTCCAAATTGTCAATAATGGCTTTAAGCTGCTTCTTCTCATCCTCCAAAAGTTTCTTGCGAATGGCGTATTTTTCAGCCGTAGTCTTGGTGTAGTCCGTTTCAACCCGTGCAAGCTCCTCGTCAATTGCAACAATGCGTTCCTTCGCAAGCCGCTCCTCCTTCTCCGCCGCAAGGATCAACTCAGACGCTGCCACATCAAAAAATCCGGGCGCATTCTTGCCCCCCTCCCCAGAACCAAGTGCCTGACGCTTTGCCATAAACGCATTTATCAGAGCCGCAAGCCTGCTCCAAGCATCCAAATCGGTTTTATCCAATGCCGTAATCCCGGAGGATAGTCTCAAAATCTCCATAGACTTTTTAAGTCGGTCGTCAAGATAACCATTGATGCCCTTTTGTGCGTCCTCAGCGGCTTTTCTAGCAGCGCTATAGTCTTCCCCGAAAGAATCGGCATGTGTAACCGCGCCGCCCGCCTCATTCATCCGCCCAAGGTTGATCCCTCCTGCCGCCAGCGAAGCCCCGATACCTGGGTTGACAGCCTGCATCATCCCGACAAAAAAAGGACTATCCTTGAGTTTGTTGAGAAGGTTCTCGATTCCCGCCGCCCAATAATTGACCGCAACCGCAAAGGTGGTTTTAAGAAAGTTGCCAAAATTCCCGGCAAGCTCCCGAGCGTGATCAAATACCCAATCGAAACCCGCAGCAAGGGCAATAACCGGCTCCCGCAGGATTACTACGAGGAGTTTTGTTGTCTCGACTCCAAACGTCATTGCAAAATCAGCAAAAGCGAGGCCTATGGAAGCAAATAGATTGGATTGAGCAAACGCAACAATCTCCATGAAAACGCGCTCCGCACCCGCCTTCCCCAACTCAAACCCCGCTTCCACCAAAAGCCCGATCATCTCCGGGAACTTGTCATCCTTCACCGATTGGATAATGACCCCAAAGAACGCCCCAACATGCTCCCCCAAAGATGTCAAGTCGATTTGCCCAAGCTTGTCAAACGCCTCCTCAAACATCGATCCCATCGAATCCAGCACGCCCGCGAAAAACTCCTTGCTGTTCTGTCCAAACATTTGAAGTCCGACCTCCATCCCCCGGAACATCTCCGAGTCCCGCGACATCACGTTCGCAAACTCCTCATGCCCCTGTGTCGCGACTCGCTCCCACCTCGCAAGTTCAGGGAACATCCGCAAAAGCACATACCCGTTTCTGCCAAAAATCTCCTCCGCTACCGAAGCTTTTTTCGCAGAGTTTCCAAGTCCCTCAAGCGCAGTGCCGATGGCCCGGAACTGCCCCCCCGTATCCATCTTGGCGACAGCCCCGATCCCGTTTTCCCCAAACAACTCCCGGAACGCCGCGAACGCCGGCCCGCTCGCATCCTCGCTCGCGCTCACGAGCGCCCGCTGCATCCGAGCAATCATCATCCCCGCTTCATCCGCTTGCAGACCCGACATCATCAGGACGCGCTCCAAAGCAACCAAGTCCGGTATCGTTGCCCCCGTCTGCGCCTGCAAAACCTCCAAGGAGCGCCCATACTCAAGAACCTGATGAAATCCCTCCCCGATTTCCATTCCACCGCCCAGGATGGCGAAAGCCTCGCCGACCTTCATTATCGGTTCCTTGAGCCGCTCGATGGCCTTTGAGACGCGCTCAATCCCCTGCTCGACAAGCTGGACGCCATTCAATCCAAGGGTCAGTTCCAAATTTTGCCGTTCACTCATAAAACTATACTGTCAAGAATGTGACGTGTCCCAAATGTCCCATCGTGTTGTCAAGCCTATCTGTCGCAAACACCAACGTTGCAACCATTTACGACTATGGCCCAGTTTTTCAAAGTGGGACATTTCAAAAACTGCGAAATTCGCACGAGGAGCGACACGACAAGCAACCTTCGCATGGGGGCGGGGTATAAAAGATTCCTTTGAAATCACCCTCCCAGCGGTAAACCACCCTCCTGTCACCATGTATTGCGGGGCGCTAATCGTCTCAAAGCTTTGCTTTCAGCAGACCACGCGCAAAGGACTCGCTTCCAATTCTGTCAACAAGTCCCTTTGACTTTGCCTGCTCCCCATAGAACGTCCGCCCTTTCTTGGCGTCGGGCCGAATAACGCCCCGCGCAGTCTCAATGACATTCATAAACGACTCGAATGTTCCCTGCGCTCGGTCGCTCAAGAACTGCCGTTGCTCCGCTGTCAAAGCAAACTCACCGCTTCCCATTCCCTTTAAAGAGCCTTCCTTGTTCTTGAACATCTCCATTTCCAGCCCCGCGTTTTTGTAGGCGCGAGAATAGTCCGCGTTTACGATGTAGGCTCCAAGGCTTCCTACGGACGAACCGCGCCCGGCCACGATCTCACCAGCTTGCGAAGTCAGCATGTAAGCCAGTGACGCCGAAGTGCCACTGACATGCGCTATTACTGGCTTGACATTGTTGAGCGCCGCAATCGAATCGGCAACATCCAATGACCCGGTAAAAAACCCGCCAGGAGAATCCACTGACAACAGCACCCCTTTCACATCCCGATTCTCCCCCGCTTCCGCGATCATCGAAGAAATATTGCGAAGGTCCTCCATTCCAAAATATGCCATCTCGAAGGTATCCGGGTTATGCGCAAGCGTCCCCTCAATCGGAATCCGCGCAATGCCGTCCTTTGCTGAAAACGCCATTTCCGGCTTGAGCCTATCCCGATAAGCTTTTTCTCCGGGGTGCATTCCGGCTTGTGGTGGCAATTCGGGCAACGTGTTGGCGATGTCAATCATAAGCATTCCCCGCGCCTCCAATATCAGCGCCACGTCCTCAGAAAATCTGCGCATCAGAATCTTCACAGCTTTTGTTTTGTTAAACGCGGGCAACTTGACGGGCCGGCCTCACACAAGGCCGAATATATGGCAACCGAAGCCAAGCTGCCCGAGCAAAATCATTATTCCCGTTCCGATGGATCCGTTACCGTCTCATCGCCTGCCCCAACCGGCAATTCCTCGGACGGTTCAACCGAAGCTAACGCAACGCCGGGCCGCGCTTCAGCAGCGATGGGCGATGGAGCCGGAGAATGCGCCACAAGAGCCGCGATGGGGCTTGGCAGCAACGTGTTAAATCCCCACTGTCCGTGCCTGCCAAGAAGCAATTCATGGGAGTTGGTAGTTCGCTCGAATTGATTCAGCAAATCGTGAATGTGGGTATCAACCCTCGCCACGCCAAACCGGCCAAAAAATTCCTTCTCCGCGCCAATCAAATCAACGCGTTTCCCATTCGAGAATTCCCGCCGCGCCGCGACAACCGGGCGATATGCGACGATGGCTTTTTGGACAGCGTCCTGACGCATTCGCGAGAATCGGTCGTTGTCCGGGTGGTTCACATGGTTTTCTCGGTCAAGGGCATGTCCCAAAAGCGTATTCCAATTCTCCCGGTCCTCGTGAGTCGTCGCCTCAGCTAGACGGGCGCTCGCGTATCGTGAGGAACTGCTTGTGATCTCAGCTACCGCTATCAGATAATACCCAGCCGCATCCCTCGCGGGCATCAAAAGTTCCTCATGTTCCTGGGTGAAAAGCTCCTCCAACTGCGAATAATTGTTTGATTCAACCATAAAGTTCCTTATCGTCCCCCCTCATTTTTGCGAGCCGCACGGCAACGCCCGGTATAATTGGATGACTCCGCGCCGCGCTCCGTTGCGTCGGAAGCGTCCACGTCCAAGGACTTGCCCTGAGCGATCAGGATTTTCTGATGCCAGGTCAGCGATTTTACCTGATCCGGCGTCATTTTTGCATAAGCAGCCGCAAGCCTGCCTTCCACAACCGCGCTTTCGACAGTGGACGCTACCTGATGCGGAGCCGGTGATTCTGACATGGAAGCCTGCTCCTCCGCTGTGAGGACCGGCACAGGTGTCTTGCCGTTTTCCGATTGGTGCTGCAAAATCTGCTCGGTATAGTTTTTCATTATTTTCGTTTAATTGGCGTTTTCCCGTGGTCTGCCTGATGCTGCAAAACCTCGTCGGTATAGTTCCGCGCAACCGGTTTTCCGCTGGCATCGGTCTGTTGAGTTGCGCCGTCCAATCCGGGCACAACTGCCGCGCCGGCCTTCGGTTGACGAATGGCTGAAGTGCTGATGCCGAGCCTTGCGACCTCCTCAGCAGTGCGCCGCGCAAGCGCCTCATCGAAGTCGTGATATTTTTCGGTCATTGCCTTGATGGTTGAATCCCGCTCAGTAAGAGCCGCCCTCGCCGCGCCCAATTCCGTTTGCAGCGATCTGTTTAGTTCAACGATGGCTTCAATGTGGTCGATTGATTTGGCCTGGGGATTGCGGGCGAGCAAATGCGCCGCCAGCCGCCGCACTACATCGTCATTGTGGGTCCGCAGCACTTCATTCCGGGTAATGAGGTCAGAGCCTTCCAACTTCGGCGCTTCGACCGTTTCCCCGCCGCTTTGAATTAACAGAATACGAAACTCCCGCGCTTGCGCAGTTAACCGATCATTCTCGGCAAGAATGTCATTTTGATCCCGGTTCACTGGCATACGACCTCCCTTTCACGGGCCGGATCGAGCCTCAGTTCATCAAGAGTCCTCGGAAGGAAAAGCGCCTCGTGTGTGCCGTTTTCATGCCGATACATCGCATCGGGTTCGACAATTCCGCGTTGAATCGCTTGGCGCACTGCCACAGTCGATTTGTTCAAGATTCGGGCTACCGCGCCCGTCCCAAAATATTCCTTCATACACCATAGCGGGAACGTCAGTTGCGAAAGTGATAACCATTCACCATGAATAATTTGACTTGCACGATTTACCCGAAAAGCACATACTCTTGAATGGGTTACACCGAAATCAAGGCCAAGAAAAATTTGGCATTTTTGACCTCCAATCTTCAAATGGGAAGGATGTTGAACAAAAAGCGCCGGAAATTAAAACATGGACAATGGTTGCTCTTTGTCCGCGACTATTGCGGCATCTCGCAACCGACAGCTTGGCGGTGGATGGATAAAGCAACTCGACTCGAAGAAAGCGCCAATGGAGGAAATGCGCGCGCAAAGGAACTTTTGGGCTATCTATGCGGCATTGAGCGTGCAACACGGGACGGTGAGAAGGGTAAAATACCGATCCTCTCTTAACCGCGACAGTTTTCAGGTGCAATCATAGCCATCAGCCGTGCTACCGCCCTTTCCTTCGCATGTGGCCTCAATCCAGTCGAGAGGGGAAGTGACCTTCCCGCCGCGCCGAAGTGTGCGCTCGTATTCTTCAAACGACTCATTGAAAATTTGAGGGTCGCTCCGAACCAAAGCCATCCACCTACGCGAAGTCCCAGGCGTGAGAAGGTTGGCAAGAAGAATCCGGCTCAATGCGGGAAACACTTCCGGTTCCTCCTCAGAGCCAGCCAAATCGAGTGATTGGCGGGGCGATGCAACCGCATCGCCACATTCTTCCTTTAATTGTTTCTTCTTCTTCTTAGATTCTTCTAATGCAGCTCTGGAAGGCGTGTTTCGACTCAGAGCTATCGAAGGCTCTGTTTGAACCTTAGACGGCTCTGCCTGAACTATCGACAGGAGAGAGTAGGTGGAAGGGCCTTTTCCGCCCTGTTGTGTGCGCCGCACATTGATAATTGAGATGGCCTCAAGATCAGGAATAATGCGTTTGACGCTCGACACCGATGCCCCGGCCATCAGTGCAATCCAAAGTAGCGTCGTTTCAAAAGTTTCGCTTTGCTTATCACTCGCGATCTCGGTAAGTGCCATGTAAACTGCAAGGGCAATCGACACCAGAGAACTACCGTCAAATCGCTCCCGGATGGTCCTGAGAGCCTTTTTGTCCTGCCACGCCCAAGCGACCCGAGACCCCTTTCCGTTGTGACGAAGGTGAAGTTGACGTTGCCAATTCATTGAAATCGAGAGTTAGCCCGCCCGTCCTGGTTTAACGCCAGGGCGGGTTTTTTATTTGACGCCTGCCGCAACCGTAGCGATGAACGTATCAACCGCGCCCGGAATGAAAAGGACTCGGCGCTTCCCAAATTTGAGGTGGGGCATTCCGCGCTTCATCCAACGGTCAATCGTCCGCGTATTGCATCGCAGGCGAACGGCAACCTCCCTTTTCGTCTCGTATCGTTCTGGAACTGTCGTTTCTGTTGGCATAATCAAACCTTTCGTTTAAGGGCGCATTAAGTCGCGCACTTGTCACCAAAGGCTGAACGTCAACCCAAACAAGTGTTCGTGTCGTAATCAGTCGCAAGAGTAATGACAGATAATGACACGTCACAGTCGTATATCGTCACGACACTTCATCTTGTCAAGAAAACCATATCACGTAAGTATTTGGGGTTAAGGACGTTGTTCTTATAAACGTATTCCCAAGAAGCCTACCACGCTTTAGCAAACCGCCGCTTTCGGCCACTCAGCCACCTCTCCGGTTTTCTCGCTAAGAAAAAAATATCTCATCATCCATGTCGCAGCAAGATGAATATGGCGCATCATCGAATTCGCGCTGGGGAGCATTACGGCGCTCGGCAAATCAGGCAAAATCCCGCCATTAAAGCTCCTGAAAACTAGCCGCTCGGTATCGAGGTTGGGGTGGGCATGTAATACCAATCGATCACGCCGCTGACTCCGTTGGACATGACTTTCCATGTGGTCAAGGCGACGTGGCCGTCGGCCCAACTATAATTATCCCCTATATCGTGCCGCACAAAGAAGTATGGGCCGCCGGTGCTGTTGTCTGGCTTTTGGCTGGAAGGATAGAGATAGCCGTAGTTGTACCATTGCAGCCCCGGGGCCGGATCAAGGGCGTCGCCGTTCATGCAGCATGAGACTGGTTTGCTGATCGTTCCAAGTTTGACGTGCGGGTCCGTCGTCATGTCGTAACCAAGGAAGTCGAAATTGTGTCCATAACCGCCATAAGCCAGATACCCCGGGATGGATGAAGGAATGGTATCGCCAAGGTTGGCTGACGGACAGGCGATAACCGTGTTTTTTGCCGAAATCGGGTTGAGGATGGACTCGAAGTTGGTGTTTTTATTGTTGATATAAGGCGAGATTTCCATGAACCAGCCCAGCGGCAACTCGTTGCCCGCGTAGTAGCAACCGGCGCTTGGGAGGTAATCCGAATTGTCCTGCGAATACATGAAATAACAGGCGGCGATTTGCTTTTCGTTGCTTTGACACTTGGCGGACTGGCTTTGGGCCTTTGCCTTTGCCAGCGCCGGCAAGAGCAAGGCCGCCAGGATGGCGATGATCGCAATCACCACCAATAACTCAATCAGAGTAAAACCGCCGCAATTCCCACGTGTTTTAGAATAGTTTGACACGATAGAACTGCGCGGGGGCTGTAGTTGGAACCAGATACGGCGAGGTGGCTCCTGGGACAGTCGTCCACGGTCCACTCAGATTCGTTGTCGATTGGAGCGTGGAACTAATCCAGGCGCCCGACCACGTCAAGACCGGTTGCCCGTTGGTAAACTGAAGGACCAGCGGCACCGGCACGTCCTTGGCGACAGCAAAATGGTTGGAGACCTGCAACGGACTAAGGACGTAGTTATAGAGGGCGACTTCGTCAACTCCGCCCTGGAAGTTCAGCGTGTTGCCGGCGGAACCGGAGTTGTTGTTACGAGCCCCGATGCTGACAGAATTGGCGTACCAGTAGGCGGGGCCAATATCCGCAGGTTCATGGATGCCTTCTCCAGCGAAAATTTCGCCGTTGGTGCCGGTAGAGCCGTTGTGGCCCATGTCCTTGGCTATTGCAAGAGGCGGCACGACGCCATTGGTAATGATGTTCGGGCCGACAAGCGAGCCATCGACGTAAAGTAGAATATTGTTGTTTGCCTGATCGCATACGCCGACGACATGGTGCCAGTTGCCGTCCATTTGCCAGTTCCCAGACACGATGCTCCCGCCGACAGTCGATGCGGATTGCGCGCCAGCAACCGACGTGGCGGACAGAGCGTTTCGGACATAGAAACGGAAGCCGGAATGGGCATCCATGGCAAACTGTTCATCGCCGTTTCCGACGCCTTTTGCGACGATGGCGCCGCCGCTCGTCTGATTTACCCCTGGCAATCCCTTCGCCCATGCCTCAACGGAAAACGCGCCGTTGCCACCGTTGGGGACGGCGAAGTCCACGTTGGTAATGGTGCCGCCAAGGAATGTATTCAGATCGTCGTTGGTGCCGAAGTAGGCGGCGGTGTCCTCGTCATAGAGCGAACCAAAAGCGCCTGGGATGTGGAAGATTTCGGATGTGTTGCTGTAGATGCCATTGTTGCCGCCCACATAATCGTAGCCGATGGCGCTGCCGTTGGTTTCGTCCAACCGGTAATAGGCCACAGGATGGTCCGCAATGATTGTCAACGAATAAGGATTGGCGGGAAGCGGTTGAACTGCCAGCGTCGCGGTGCTGCTATTGACGGTGCTGACTGAATTACTAATGACACAGTAATAAGTGCCCGCGTCATTGGACGTTACATTCGGGATTGTGTAGCTTTCGTTCGTCGCGCCAGTGATCGCCGAGTTGTCAAACCACCACTGATAATCCAGCGGAGCAAGACCGGTGGCGCTGACGGAGAACGTCACGGATTGTCCAATGAATATTGTCGGGGACAGGGGCTCGATATCGGCGAGCAATTGGGGCGGGCCTGAGCCGGCCGGAACTTGAACGATTGCCGGCGCCGAATTGGTAAAGCCGTATTCGTTGGAAACGGCCAGAACATAAGTATTAGTGCCGGAAGGCAGATTCGCCAGGATCAGGTAGAGATTAGTCTGGCCGGCGATCGGCGTGCCGTTGACAAACCATTGATTGGTCAATGGCATGGACCCCAACACGCTGGCGGCGAGCGTCAGTTTCTCCCCGATGTAGCCGGTGATGTTGGTCGAGGGCTGGACCGTGAAGTAAGGCGGTTCCGGCGCGGCGGTGTAATGCGCCTGAACTTGCGCGGGGGTCAGCGCGTAATTATAAACGGAAACCTCGTCGATGGTTCCATTGAACTGGTAGCTGAAGTCGCCCAAATTGAATTGCGCGCCGACGGAAACTGGAACTGTTGACTCTTCCAGGCCCAGGCCGCCGAGGCCCGTGATCGTTCCGTTAATCGCGCCGTCCACGTAGAGATACATCGAGCCGTTGGCCTCGTCGCACACTCCAACGAGATGATGCCAATTGCCATCGGGACCGACGGGGCTATAGATGGAAGGAACGGAGCCGCCGGCTTCGCGAATGTAAAAGCGGAACTTGCCGCCTGGAGCGCTGGCATCCAAAACAAATTCATCGCTGCCGCTATTTCCCTTCGCGATGATGGCGGAGCCGGAGGTGTCCTGGCCGGATGGGCCGTTTACCCAGGCTTCAATTGAGAACTCGGCGTTCTGACCTTGCGGCTGCGCAAAATCAATCAGCGGAATTCCCAGAGAGGAATTATCCGTCTCCTGCATGTAGCTGTCAGCGCTGTATCCGGCCAGAGGGCCGAATTCGGCGGCGATATCCAGATCAAGCGGGCTGTAGCCGGGCACGCCAAGCAAGGTTTGGCTGTAAGCGCCGTCGTGGCCTCCAACGTAATCGTTGGCAATACTCGAGCCATTCGGTTCATCAAGACGCCAAAAAGCGATGGGATGGTCCGCCAAAACCTTCACTGGATAAGGAGCGGTTGGCGGGGCTTGGCTGATGAGCGTTCCCGTGGAGCCGGGCGTAATGCTGCCGCCGTTGTAGTTATTACTGACGTTGACAGAGTAAATGTTGGTGCCGCTGGCTGTAGTTGCCGTGTAGCTGGAACTGGTGGCGCCGGGGATATTGGCGCTGTTTTCCGTCCATTGATAATAAAAAGGAACATTTCCCTGGGCGGTCACCGAGTAAGTTTCTGACTCGCCCTGGTAGAGGACGAGTTGGGCGGGCTGGAGGTTCGTGACGAGATAAGGAGGTCCCGAAAGGACCGTTATAAATGTCCCGGGGGATTGAGCATTACCGTACGAATTGGAAACCACCAGAGTCAGAGTGACACCGCTTAAGCTGGATTGAACGTCGCTCAGGTCAAGCGTGGCATTGGTCTGGCCGGCAAGTGCAACGTTGTTGGAAAGCCATTGATAAGATAACGGCGCGTACCCGGTGGCGGAACTAGTCAGGGCCAAATTCGCGCCCGCGTTGATGGTGATGGCGTTTGTTGGCTCCTGAGTGATGTTGGGGGAATCGATCGCGGCTTGATAGTGAGCCAGAACCTGGGCCTGTGACAGCGCGTAGTCATAATAAGCCACCTCGTCCATGGACCCGTCAAGGTAGTATTCGCCCGCCGCCAATTCCGAACCACCGGCGCCAATGCTCAAAGGCTCTGACATTCCAGGGGTGACGGTTTTTGGATTGTCAGTGGGGGTAGAAGCGCCGATCTGAGTGCCGTTGATGTAAAAGCGCATTATGGCGCCGTCCCAGGTGCCGACTAGATGAGTCCAGGCGTCCAGAGTCGCCGCCGTGCTATAGGTGATTTCGTTGAAGCCGGCAGCGTTAATGCCGCCAAACCAATAAGACCAGTCTTGAGAAGGATTCAAGTAGAAAATATACCCGAGATCGCCATTTCCGGTGTTGCGGCAAGTAATGGGAGATTGATAGGTGCCGGTTGTCGCGTTGACGTAAACCCAGGCTTCAACGGTGAACTCACTTGTGTTGAGATTTGTGTTGTAAGGAACGTCGATTCTGCCTTCGCCGCTGCTGTTAAAAGCGGCGCAACCACCCAGCCCGCCATCGGAAGACTGGGGAGCGCCGAAAGTCACACTGCCGTTGACGGTTCCATTATTGCCTCCCACGTAATCGTACGCCGACGATGAATTTGCCGGGTCGTTGAGGCGCCAATAAGAAATGGGTGAATCCGCAAGAACGGTCTTGCCGTAGGTATCAGTGGGAGTCGGAACGCCGGTGACTGTAGCGGGGCTGCTGTAAGCAATAGAACCTCCGTTGACGCCATTGGCGGCTTCGCAAGCGTAAGTCTTCACGCCGTTCTGGACCTCGAAAGTGTAACTGGCTCCGGTGGCCCCAGGGATCGGGGTTCCGTTCAATGACCACGTGTAGTTGGGAGCGTCGCCGCTGACCCCGAAACTTAGCGTGACCGATTTCCCCTGGTAGAGATTTATCGTCGTGGGCGCCACATCCGAAATGACCGTTGGAGCGCCGCTGCTTACCGCCAAAATGGCCGATGCACTGGCAGCGCCAACAGAATTGCTGGCTACCACGGTGTAAGTCCCGGCCTGATTGGTTTGGACGTCGGCCAATGTCAGAGTAGCGTTGGTGGTGAGGGGATTGCCGTTGATATCGTACCATTGATAAGACACCCCGGAACCGGTCGCGGTGGCGGTAAAAGAAACAGATGATCCCCGATTGGTGTTCACATTTGACGGCTGGACTTGGGTGATGACCGGCTGGCCTGGCAGGCTGTAAGAATAAGTGAAATCGCTGATCTGCTGCACTGATGCGGAACCCCCGGTGGCTCCAGTAAATCCAACGTAAGCGATGCCCGGATTGGCGGCGTTCTGAACCACATTGGTGAGATTGCCCACAGTCACATTGGTGGTAAACGTGGCGTAGTTGGACTGATCCATCAAATTCACCGTCATCAAGTTCGAGGCGTAATTGTAATAAATCGTCACAGCGATGGGGTCGGCGGCGTCAACATCGACATTGCCCGTTGTGGTAAACGGGTTTCCGCCGCTGGTGGTCGGTACTTTGCCCCCCACGTTGAAAGCCATGCCGATTCCGCCGTCCGCGCTGGAAGGATAAATGTTGAATTGCAAAGCAGCGCTGTTAGTGATTTGGGTTGCATACCCAAGGCTCCCGCCCCCGCCTCCGAGAACGGCCGGTCCCGCCGCGGTGTTCTGCAACACAAAACAAAGTCCATCCGCCCGCGCCGTGCTGGCGCCTGATTGCGGGATATGGGTTCCCAAGTAAGGGTAATAAATGAAAGAGGCGGTAAAGCCTTCGATATATTGCGGCGTCATGCAAAACGCGCTGGAATTCTCGCTCGTGCCGCCCGCGGTCAGCCAAATCGAGTTGTCGTCCACGATTTGATTGCCCGTTCCTTGCACAGACCAATTCGTGAAGCCGTTGAATGTAACTACTGGAGCCACCGTGGAGGCCACCACAGCCGCCGTGGAAGTGGGAGCCGTGCCGAGGGAGTTGCTGACGATACACGAGTAGGAATTGCTGCCAACCGCCGCGCTAAAACTGTAGCTCGAATTTGTGGCATCGTCGATGGCCGTGGAATTGGAATACCACTGATAATTCAGCGGGCTTCCGGCGGCGGCGACCGAGTAGGTGACAACGTATCCGGGCGGAACCTGCAAAAGCGGCGGCGAAATGTCTGTAGTGATCGTTGGGGCCGAGGGCTGCGCGAAGGTTGTAATGCATAATGATCCAAATGCAAAACCAACAGCCAGCAGGGATTTCAAGAAAGTGGGCAATGCGCGTTGACGGTGGTGCGTTCTCATATTCATAGCGGTCCGGTTCACTTAGTAATTGTTGTTTTGTTTGCTGGTTCCAGTCATACCAGTTCATGGAGGCAGCCGGTATCCTCAAGATTGAGGATTCCACCAAAAGTTGCGGAAACGCCACATTACCTCTCGTTGGAGCGCGAGCAGGCAGGCCCCGCGTCAGCCGGCGGTCGGCTGTTTGGGTGAGCGGACAAAGTGGGTCGCGGCTTCGACACGAGAGCGGACGTGTAGTTTCTCGAAGATGTGGGCCACGTGGCTGCGCACGGTCGTGAAGCTGATATGCAATCGCTCGGCAATCTCCTTGTCTGTGTAGGCTTGCGCAAGCAATTCGAGCACCTCGTTTTCTCGCGCGCTCAAGTTGCAGTTTTCGGCTTGCGCCGCGACAGACCGGCTAAACGATTCAATCACCCTGCGGGCGATCTCACCGGTCATCGGCGCGCCTCCCTGTAAAATCTCCTGAATTGCGGCGATCAGTTGAGCGGGAGTAATCCGTTTTAACAGATAGCCGCTGGCGCCCGCCTGCAATGCTTGAAACAGCCGGTCGTTGTCCGAATGCACGGTGACCATCAAGACCGGCGCGCGCGGCAGGATTAATTTCAATCGCGATACGCATTCGATTCCAGACATCCCAGGCAGGCTGATGTCCATCAAAACGACATCCGGCGCAAGGTCCGCCATTTTTTGCAGCGCTTCCTCTCCGGTACGAAATGCGCCGACGCACCGAAATCCCGGTTGGGCATCAAGCATGCGCACCCAGTTATTGCTGATAGGCGCGCTATCTTCGACGATTGCTATTTTAATGCTCATGCCGACAAGTCGGCGTGAAGATTATGCGAAGCCGCATTGGGCAACCATCCTCATTATTGGGGGTTTATTCGTGGTCTGCCGGTGAAACAGCCGCAACGCCCAATGTAAATACAACCTTAGTCCCGCCGCCCGGTTGAGTGAAGAATTCCGCCTTTCCATCGACTGACCGCAATCGCTCTCGCATGTTTGTCAATCCTTCTCCCGGGCGGTTCTGGGAAATTGTGAATCCTTTTCCGTTATCCTCGATGGAAATACGCAGCAAATTGTTTTCGCAATGAATTCTGAGGAAAACTTCGGTTGCGCCGGAATGTTTTGCCACGTTGTTCAGCGCCTCCTTGACCGCTAGAAACAGGTTGTGCCGCGTTTGCGAATCCACCGGGACGCTCGCGATGTTTTTCGTCACGTCAAGCCGGCAGACGATGCCGGCGTGATGAAAAAATTCCTGCGCGTGACTGGAAATATAACCGACGAGATTTGGCAGGCTGTCGTTTCGCGAAGTCACCGTCCAGACGATCTCGTCCAGGGTAACGCCAAGCCGCCGCGCAAGCGCGGTCATAGTTTGAACGCTTGAGCGCAACGCCTCGGATTCAGGCCCCGGATGGATGGCCAAATCGCCAAGCTGGACAATTTCGGTGATCGCGCTTCCCAATTCGTCGTGAAGGTCCTGGGCGATGCTGCGCCGCACACGATCGACCGCTTGTTGAGCTTCGAGGCGTTCCAGGCGGCGGCGGTCCCTGCGGCGTTGGTTTAATGTCACAATGCCCAACGTAAGAATCCCAATACCGGCCAAACCCGCCGCGCGAAACCATCCGGTTTGCCAAAAACGCGGAACGACGTTCAAAATAACGGGAGTTTTGGCCTCTCTCCAAATGCCGTCTTCCCCCCCGGCCATGACTCGAAAGTGATATTCGCCGGGAAGCAATTTGCTGTACGAGGCGACGCGGCTTGAACCGGCCTCCAGCCAATTGCCGTCCAGGCCATCGAGACGATACCGAAAACGAAGCGTTTTTGGCGCCGCCAATTCGGGCGCCGAATATTGAAATTCAAAATGGCGCGAACTGGCGGGAACACGAACTTCCTGGGCAGCTAGCGTTTGTGGAACGCCGTCCACAATCAGCGCATCCACGCGAACCTCCGAGCCTGGCGCGCCGCGTGTGGAAATTCGAGGGAGGAACCGCGCGGCGCCGACCATGGTGGCAACCCAAAATTCTCCGTTTCGGTCGCGTGAAATGACCGGTTGCCCCGCCCCGGTGCATTCGCGATTTATGAGTCCCTGATCGAGTCCCAGGCATTTGCAAAGAAGCGGCGCGCTCTGGTTTTGCGCGTGTTCGGCAAGTTGACGGCAGGAGCAGCCAAGAATTCCGTTCCGGGAAGTCATCCAGAGGTTGCCCTGGTCGTCTTCCAACAATCCCAGGATCACATCATCGAGCAGGCCGTCGTCGGTTGTGTAGTGCTGGACTTCTGTGTTGTTTACCCGGAAAAGGCCGTCACCGTAAGTGCCAATCCAAAGATCCCCGTCTTTGTCGAAGAGCAGCGAGCGCGTGTCCACGTCGTGAGCGCCGAGAGGCGGACCGGAACGGACGAGTTGTTTGCCATCCAAACGCCACAACCCCGACGTTCTCGTTGCCACCCAGATCTGGCCTTGCGGATTTTCCGCTATCGAGCAGATGCGGAGTGATGGATCGCAGGTCATCTGTTCAAACTGGCTGTCGCCCGCGCCTGCGCGCTTTCGAAACAACATCCCCCGATATCCGCCGGCCCAAACGTCCCCGGCCCGATCCTCAAAAAGCGCAACGATGTCCCCGGAGTAATTCGTCAGACTCAGTATGCTTTTAAAGCCCGAACTTTCACGACGGAGAAGCCCGCATCTCGTGCCGACCCA
The DNA here is from genome assembly GCA_036268455.1 of Verrucomicrobiia bacterium. Taxonomy (GTDB): domain Bacteria; phylum Verrucomicrobiota; class Verrucomicrobiia; order Limisphaerales; family Palsa-1400; genus DATAUD01. Next base: position 263,098 of record DATAUD010000009.1, on the reverse strand, counting down.
GAGGTTGGCCTCTTTATCCTCCAAAACCGAGTAGATGCTTTCCCCTTTCAATCCCTCGACCTCAGTCACGCGCGAAGACGGCGCATAGGATTTGTAATACAGGCTTTTGTCCGTTCCCATCCACAACCCATCTTTGCCGGCGCAAACCGTTGTTGCGTGGACGTCGGACGCTTCGGGCGGCAACATCACGGTTTTCACCGCAGACTCCATGATGTGGTCAAGCCCCTCTCCAATTGTCCCGACCCAAATGCTGCCTTGCCTGTCCTCGAACAGACATCTCGCGGTGCATTTGGCCAGGGGGCCGGTCTCTTGAATGTGTGTCCAGTTGCCGTCCTGCGATTGGCAATAAACTCCGCCCCACCTTACGGCCATCCAGACGCGGCCGCGGTGGTCCTGTAACATTGCCGAAACGGGTGGATGCGCGGGAGTTGTGGGAATGGGGATGGACGAGAGATTCCAATTTCCGCCGTATTTGCACTGCACAAGATCCGCGAAGACCTGGGAACCGGACACTTCCGAAGTCCAGATGGCGTTATCTCCCGCGGAACAGGACATATCGCCCGGGACCGACACGCCATTTGAGAAAGACGACTCCCATTGGCCATCGGCAAAAACGCACGCGCTCGCGCCTTTCAAAATCCAGGGGCGGCCAATCGTATCGCCGGTCAGTCCGCGGATCGACCCAGGTGGAAGGTGTGTGACAGAAATATTCGCCGGGGCGTTTGAATTTGTGAATCGCAGCAACTCCCCGCGAATGTTCAACGCCCAAATGGCGCCGGCGCTGTCGATGCCGAACATGCAATTGATATCCCGCCACCCGGGCAGAAAATCGCGCACCGGGTCATTTCCCGCGCCATCCGCATCCGGGGAAAATCGCGTGTGAAAATCGCCGCCGAGGAATTCGCTGATCAAGCCGGACTCGCTGGCGATCCAAAGACCGCCTTGATGGTCCGTTATCAGCGCAAGAATACGGGAGTCTTGAAGCGCGCTGTGGCTTCCAGCTTCAACACGTTTGAAGCTATCGCCATCGAAACGGGCGAGCCCTTTGTGCGTGCCGATCCACAAATAACCGTCGGGTGTTTGGGCCAGCGACGTAACGGTGCTGTCCGGGACGCCGTTCTCAATGTGCCAGTTGCGGACCTGGAAGCCCTGCGCCTTGACACTCATGGGGATCAAGGAAAGGCACAACAGAAGCGCCCAGATGCCAGCCATGATTGCTGTCTTCAGGGTTCGTCCAATTGCTGGCAAGGATTGCATGGCCAGCCTAAAATAGCATGATGCCTTTTGGCGCGGACAAGCTTAAAAGGATTTTATGAAATCGGGGCTCTCACGGACTAAAGGCTTGGCGGTAAAATTTGCTTGGCGCGTTGGTTGACGGCGTCACCGTCGCAGTCGTCATGACGTTGCCGTTAACCGTGGTTTCCGTGAACGGCAGAACGGAAGCCGCCCAGACGCCGCTGGACAGGTCGCTCGTTTCCTGCAGCACATATGGACTGCCCGCCCATGTGATATTGACAACTCCATTTGACATTGTGGCCGAGAGCATGGGAGACGGACCTGCCTCGGTCAGCGTCGCCGGAGCCGAACCAGAGTCGGGCGAACCGATGCCCGCAATCATCTGCGGCGTCATGGCAATTCCGTGGAACTGGATGTCGGAGATGTATAACACCGCGTTGGCGAGAGTAGTATTTGTGGAACTGATGACCGTGGTTGTTGTGTTGTTAGTCCACGCCACCCCGTAAAACCAATTCGTGCAGCACATGCACGGGGCGGTTGCGACCTGGCTGATGCCATTGAGGTAGAATGACAGGTCGGCGCCGGTTCCATCCGCCTGTGGCCCCTGACCCACCAGGGCGATGCGGTTCCAGGAATCCACGGGCATGGGCGTCGCCGAAGGATAGTCATATGGCGTTCCGTCGGTGGTAACGGTGATATGGACGTAGTTGGACGCATCGAGCGTCAATCCGACGCCATCCTGTCCGCCGCTGCTCAGGTTGGTGACATAACTCTCGAAGAGCGTGGCCGGGCTTCCCAGGGAAGTGTCCGGCTCGTACACGTCCATGATTATCGTATAGGAGTTGTCGGAATTGCTTCCCGCCGGGACGATCGGAGGCATCCCGATGACGGTGCCGGCCTGCGGGTTGATGCTCATGACATTGACGATCTGGTCGCCGGGATCAGGAAGGCCAAAGTCTTCTGTCGTCCCGGCCCCAATACCAAGGGTGGTTTCGTAATTCGTCCCAGTCACAAACAAGTCGGGGCCGAAGCTGGCGCCGAGCGGATTGTCAACGTCCGCGATGTTCCAACTGGCATTCGGCCACGGCAACGGCTGTGTCACCGTCAGGCGAGTGTAGCCTGTGGCAACGCCGCAAGGATTGGAGATGATTACAGAGTACAATCCGCCGTTGGAGTAAGTAACCGGGTTGACATGCACCGTGGAATCCGTTGCGCCCGCAATGGGCGCATTATTGAATTCCCACTGGTAACTGAATGGCCCCGTGCCGCCGGCCTGGGCTTTGAACGTCGCCGAACTGCCCGCCTGCAAGGTCTGTGACGGACTCAACGAGGTCACGTACGGCGGCGCGCAACCTCCACAAACATTCGCGCTCAGGAATTCAACCCTCAGCCCGGTCGGGTTGTAATCAACCGGAGCGCCAGCCGAGTTGACCGTATAAAAAGTGATTTGGTTCTCGTTGCGGACGAAGTTGGTTACAATCGAGAAGGGAGTCCAGGTATGATAACCATTTGCCGTCGTTATCGTGTTTCCCGTCACCCATCCGTTGAATGTCATCAATATCGCGCCGTCGTCCGCGGCCCACCGGCCCGTAATGGAAGCGGTCGCCGGATCCACGCCGGAAGGCAGCGTGAATTTGTACGAATACAGGTAATCGCCGGCGGCGCTGTCATCAAGATCTCTGTTCAGCGGCAGCCACGTGGTAGGCGCAATCCACGTGGAAGCGCTCGATCCAAGCGTGGGCCACAAATTCAATACCGCCACCGGATATGGGTAATCGTAACCCGGAGGCGCCGGCGTGGGCACACCGTTTATCACGTAGTGCGGATCAATCGCATTTTGCGAAAGCAACGCCCCGTTCACTCCCACCCCGGTGTTGGTCAACACATTCATGAACGACTCCTCCCCCGGAACAGACAACGGGAAGACTTTCATCGCAATCATGCCGTTGCAATCCGACACGGTTACGGAGACTGAATTAACTCCATACCCGGCAGGCGAGCCGCAAAGCGGTGATTGCGTGATTTTCAACGATGATTCCGGACAGTAGCAGTCCGTGACATGCACAAAATCCGACGCGCAAGGCACCACACAGTTGCTGGCCACAAGGTTCGTCGGCCAGACAACCTTGATCCCCTGTTTCGGCACTCCCTCAACCAGGACTTCGCACGAATTCGAATTGCCGCACAGGTCAGTCACCGTCACGGTGACTATCGCGGAATCACCTGAAACAATTGTGCCGTTGGTTGGATTTTGCGCGAACACCAGTGAGCAGTACGGCGTGCAAGTGTCCGACGCTGTAACTGAAATGCTGGGGATGACAAGCTGGCAATTACTGTTCAATGACACCACTCGGATGTTGGTCGGGCAGGCGATCATGGGCGGTGTGGTATCCGTTATCGTCACCGCCTGGCCGCACACATTACTGTTGCCGCAATCATCATAGACCGACCACATATTTGTCGCGTATTTCGGGCAGGTGCCGTTGGTGACGGCTCCAAGTGATACGACATGCACGATGCCGCTCGCGCAGCAGGTCGAACCCGTCGGCGGGTCAAACGTCCACTCGCTGCCGCACTCCACAGTCTTGTTCGTCGGACAGTCCACCTGCAAACAGGGTGGTGGTGGATTTGTGCAGCAGCCTAGTACTGTCACCGTTTGGCTGCACAGGTTGCTGTCTCCGCAGGCATCACGAATCGACCAGCTTTCGGTTATCGCAACTTGCGGGCAGACACCGTTGGTAGTAATGCCGGTTTCGGTTATTATTATGTTGGTCGTCGTTCCCGGAATGTTGTTCGTGCAACATGAAGTTGCCGTCGGCGGATCAAACGCCCAGGCGCTATCGCATGAGACCATCTTGTTCGTCTGACATTCCACCTGCAAACAATTAGTCGAAACATTCGTGCAACAAATGTAACCCACCGTAAAGCCTATGCCGTCCCCGCCTTGCTGGGAAACGGATAGACTCAAGTATGGCAAACCCGTCAATGGCCCAGAATATCCCCCTACGCTTCCCGCCGGCAAGTTGGAGGTCAGCAAGTTGGAACCCGGCTGCAAAACCGCCCAGCCCGTATTATATTCGTCGCCATGATCGCTGGTCTGAAAGTAGGCGCTCCCCACAGTCGTGCCGCTTACTCCCGACTCCAGAGAGGATTCATAGACCCCGTTCAGCGAAGTGTAGGCCGAAATCGGTTCAGACAAAGATGTGTTCGTCAGGTCATACTCTGTCCTGAAAGTGACGGGTTGCGATACCATTGCCGTCGTATTTGCCGCGAGACCGGCGACACCCAAAACCAGGTTGCAAGGGTTCGGCGGTCCGTCCAGGAAATAGAAGGTAACGGTATAATTATCAACGTTGGATGCAAACAGGGTCAACAATCCCGCCGAAGTATTCCATGAATAAGGCCCATATCCCGTCTCGGTAAAGTCAAACGCCCCGTTTGCGTTCGGCACATCGGCAAAATTCGGATTTAGAGACCAATAGACCAAATCTGGAAAGTTCTGGACCATAAGCACGTTGCCATAACAGGGCAGATTGGTAATAACCCAACTGCCTGGTGGGTTAGTGCCTGAACCGTCGGAAACGGCTGTTCCATTCGTTGGAAACTGCAACCATTGAATTGTCTGTGCCCCAAGGCCGGGACCGCAACATCCTGTATTGGTCCCTCCTCCTGTGTTCGTGCAACATCCCGTCACCGTCACCGTCTGGCTGCAAGTTTGACTGTCCCCGCATGCATCGATAATCGACCAACTCTGGCTGACGGTGACTTCCGGGCAATTTCCGTTGGTCTCAATACCCTCGGAGGTGATCATCACGTTGGTCTCGACCCCGGTTGACCCGCCAAAGTTGGTGCTGCAGCAAGAAACAGCTGTCGGCTGATCGAATGTCCAATTCGTTGCACACGAAACCGTCTTGGGACTGGGACAGATGACGGTCAGTTCAGAGCCATTGTTAATCTCAACCCACGCCGACTCCCCAACTTGCAGAAACGGCGTCTGCGGAACCCAGCCGCCATTGCCATAAAGGTCCGTAATGAACTGCTGGGTGATCGGATTGAAAATCATGACTTCTGTTCCGCACAAAGGCGGGCAATTGAACCAGTTCGACCATGTCGTCACATTGGTGCCGTACCCGCCAATGAGCGAAAACATATTGGTAGGTGCGCAAGGCGGAGGACACCCAGGCGCGCAACCGGAAATGGTGAGAGTATAGGTATTGGTGGTGGGATTGATTAAAATAAAGCCCTCGCCGGGGGACAATGTCTCAGTCCCTGAAACCCATCTGCCTTGACGCGATGCGAAAGTATCAATGGTGAACCCCCCTGTCGCCCCATTCCAAAAGAGCGCTTCCGTCCCACTGGGAACCTCCGGTAAAATGTCGGCCAAAGTGTTATTGGTTCCCTGGCACAAATCATCCGCCAGGAAATTGGATCCCGGATACACCGTTACCGTATAACTGTCCGGATACGGAGCGGCGCAGTTCGTGCAACACACGGAGTTGGTCGTGCCGTTGGTGCTGGAGCAACCGCATTCCACCACATAGGTCGTGTTGCTCAAGACGTCACTTCCTCCCCCGTAATTATAGGCCGTCCCGCCAATCGTATAAGTCCCGGCGGGCAGGAATAACTGGAAGATGGCATTGTTGGCGTTGCCCAGATTGTTGGCGGGGAAAAATGGCGGGATCGTGTATCCCGGCCCGCTTCCGCTCACGGTAAGGCTGATGGATTGATACGCGTTATTATGTTGCGGGCTGGTGACATAAGCGTAGTTCGTTACATTGACCGTCAGCAGTCCGAAACAAACGTTGATGTTATTGCTTATATCCTCTCCGCAAGAAATGTTCAGGTCCTTGGGCGGCGAATTCGTCTCCACAATGTCGTAAGTTAAATCGACAGGAGACCCAAATACCAAATGGAGATCGTTGACATCCCAAATACTCGGTTCGCTCTGCAATCCTCCCAGCTTCAATAAATACTGCCCGGTGTACTGATTGGCCGAAGTCATTCCTCCAGTGTCGTCAAATTCCGTGATCGCTTTGCCATTCCCATCCGACAATGCCGACATTCCATTGGTCGCCTCGATATAAGAGACGTTCTCCAAGGTCGGATCGGCATTGCCGTCACTGTCTGCTAAACTCCACGGCGTATTGGCTGGCGCGATTGGGTCATAAGGAAGGTTGGCGTTCACGGGATCGTGGTAAACGGCAAACTGTAAAAAGTTCAAAGCGCCCACTCCGCCGTAATAGTTGCTATCCACAGATCCACAGAGGGTGACAGTACCCTGCACGATGCCTGGATTGGTCGGGCAAATGACAAAGTTGTTGCTCAAATCCACTGTGCTGCATGGCGGCTCCGTCACTGACAGATAGGGTGAGGAAAAATACTCGTAAGCCATATTCAAACCCAGGTTTTCCACGGCGTACTTGTTATAAGTGCTGGTTTCTCCAGGATACGTCTCCACGCCCAGGTTGAATATCTCAGGCACAGTCGCCCCAGGCAGCAGGTCCGAATAGTAAGGGGTTGTCCCGAGGTTGGCCCAGACAGTTATGCCCGACGGCGGTCCATTGGGCGATGACGGCCACACATTCGGAGTTCCCAGCATATCGACCACCCCGGTATTTGTCGTCGGGCAGGGATTCGGTCCCGCCGGGTTGCAAGCCGAGCAGGCCCCGGTATAAAACACAATCTGCACATTCGTGCAGGGCGGGATCAGCCCCGTATTGGTTATGACAATTGGCGGCATGGGCACGAACGGATTACCCGTGCAATCGTTGGTCAGATAATAATTAAGCGTGATCTGGTAAGCCCGGTTAGCGCGGACGAGCAGCAGCGTATTGTGAACATACGTATCCGAAACCCAACCCGACCAGCCGGAAGGATAATTCGGAGAAGAGGATGGCAGGCTCGCCTGCATCGTGCCAGCCGCGCCAGGATAAGTGCTGTTCACGTCAGGCATGTCTTCGGGCGTGAACACCCAAACCCAATTGGTCAGGAGGTCATCGGTCCACAACTCCTCCCCTGCGCCCGTTGCGGTCAGATCGTTGGCCGGCCCCGGGATATAAGGGTCCGGATCCGGCGCCAGCGTGGCCGTGATGGTAGGGTAGGCTACTGAAAGCAGATTGGTCACCCCGCCATTCGTGCAATACAGCGAGATGGACACCAGGCTGTTGGTTTCCAAATAAGTGACAGGAACCGTGTAATTGGTCCACGTTAGCGGCGGGTTTGGGGAATCTGGAATGACATCGAGAATGGGCCCCCCCCAAACCGTTGGATTAGGCCCAATTGCGAGTTGCTGCTCCATCACATACAACTGCCCGTTATGCAAGGTCATCGTCACATTGACATTCCACGGATACGGCTGGTTAATGCCAGGAGGATTAATCTCCGGCTGGTTGACATTGGGGCCGCCTCCGGTCAGCGGATCAAGGACACCTTCATAATAATTGTAAGGAAGCTCAGGATAAGAATAGGGCGGCAACGAGCTGAAAATAGGCGTCGTCAAATTTCCCGCCGGCGACACCGGAGTATTCAACGTGTCACCCACCGTCACATAGTTGGCATCCCCCGGGGGCGCCTGCTCCGTTTGAGTCCATCCCTCGAATTGCGGGGCCCCGTCATCCAGCAGCGCCCACTGCTGAGGCACGTACTGTTGCGGCATTGGATTCAGGCCGGCAGCCAGGGAAGACGTGCCGGAAACCCAGTTCACCCCGTTCGTCGCGAGAAAAGAACCGACCGGCGTATTTGTAACGTCCATGTTTGTCGCGCAAAAACAGGTGCAATTGCATCCGAAGGTGATCTCCAGGTCAAAAACGCCTGGGTTGTAAACATTCTGTCCCTGCGAAGCCCCCGCTGCCACGGCAAGCAACCCGAAGACAACGCGGCGCGTCGTAACCAAAACGTAACAATCAGACAAACGCAGACCATTTCTCATAAAACCCTTTCGAAGAACGACCTTGCTTATTGCCTAAGTGAAGCCCCCTTATACAACCAGCGAGCCGCGGAATGCCAGTATTATTTGTGGAACTTTATGAGTTATTAGTAATGCTTATCCATTTGAAGAATGTAAAACCGCTTTGAAAACTGAGAATCGACCGCGTTGCTGACAGTGATCGAGAAATTCCCGCTCGCGCCCAAAAAATTTGTGGCCGTCGGCGTCCATTGGCTCAACGGCAGCGCCAGATTCGTGCTCGCCAGGACAACATACGTCGCACCGGCGACGCCGTTGGTCCCATCGAGCACAAGGTTCCCTCCCGAGACGCTCACTCCAGAAATTCCAAATTCCACCGGAAAAAAACTTACTTCAACCGACGTCACTTCTCCCGCCACCGGGACGCCGGCGCCGTTCGTCTCCACCACCGCCGCTGAAAAAATGCCAATGCCGGTATAAGTGTGCGACGGATTCTGTACCTCGCTCGTGGAGCCATCCCCAAAGCTCCAATTCCAATTCGTCACGGGATTGCCTGCGCTGTTCGTCGCCGCCGCGGTGAAATTTACCGGCAACGGCGCCTGTCCGTTGCTCGGGTTGGCCGTAATTGCAATCCCCGCCAATTCCGTCGTCGGCGCCGTCCCAAAAGTCGAATTCCAACCCGTCGCGCCGGGCAAATAGTAAACCGTCGCATCACTATCATTGACAAATACAGTCGAATCATCCGGCGGCGCGTCTCCCTCGAAATAAGCCGCCACCAGGCTGCCGCAGTAGGAAAACGCGTAATCCGTGAGAATTTGCGCCGCGCTCGGAATGATCACCGTTCTCAACGCGCTGCAATCGCTGAACGCGGAATATCCGATATTCGTCAGGCTCGGCGGCAGCACGACATTGGTCAGAACATAACAATTTTGAAACGCCGCCACCCCGATAGCCGTCACGCCGTTCGTCATAATCACGCTGCCCAGCGCGCCGCACCCGGAGAATCCGAAATTCTCGATATTCGTCACACTCCCCGGAATCGTCACACTGGTGATCTGGCAATTCTCGACCGCCTGCGAACCCACGTCTCCGACCCCGTTGGGAATCGTAAGATTTCCGCCCACGCCGCCCGGATATTCCGCCAACAAGGTTCCAGCTTTATTGTACAACACGCCATTGACGCTGCTGTACGCGGGATTTCCCGACGCCGCTGTAATCGCCGTCATATTGGCGCAGTTCGCGAACGGAATCGAACCGAGGTCGGTCACACTGGCGGGAAGGACAACATTGGTCAGGCCGTTGCAAAAGGCGAACCCTTCATTTCCAATGCTCACGACGCTATTCGGAATGGTGACGCCCGCAAGAAAGACGCAATTCTCGAACGAGTAATTCCCGATGTTTGTCACGCTGGTCGCGATGGTGATATTCGTCAAATTGCAATCCTCGAACGCCGTATCCGCGATGCTCGTGACCGTGTTGGAAATCGTGTACGACATCGCGGGGTTTCCGTCAGGATACTGCACCAACTCCGCCTGATTTTTGTTGAACAAAACTCCCGCCACATCCGTGTAAGCTGGATTGGCAGGGTCCACCACAATCGCCGGAAGCGCCGAGCAAGCCAGAAACGCCGCCTCGCCAATATTCGTCAGCCCGGCGGGTATTGTCACATTCGTCAAGCCGGTGCCGTAAAAAGCGTATTGTCCAAGGTTCGTCACGCTGTCCTGGATCGTCAAGCCGGTGAGGTCAAAGCACGAAGCAAACGCATAATCGCCGATGCTCGTCACGGCGCCCCGAAACGTGACCTCGCTCAGACTGAAGCAATCCTGGAATATTCCGAAACCGATGTTGCTGACGCCGTCCGAAACCGTCACCTCGGCCAGCGCCGCGCATGAATTGAACGCATTGTCCCCGACGTTCGTGACACTGTCCGGAATCGTCACAGCCGCAAGGGTGCTGATAGCATAGAACGCCTGCGCTCCAATGGCCGTGACCGGGAGGCCGTTGATCGTCGAGGGAATCTCCACCGATCCTCCCAGCCCCACATAGCTTGTAATCGTAATGCTCGCCCTGTTGGTCACAAAAGTGAAATCCGACGCCGGCGCCGCTTCTTCAGCATAAGTTCCCGACGCCGTGTTCGTGACATCCGCGACGACCGAAATCGTTTGATTGCTCGGCGCCATCCAGTCGCTCACCGTGGTGAAACTTATCGTGTGCGGCCCCACCGACAAACCCAACACCACCGCCCCGCTCGGTTGCGGAAGCCCGTCATCCACCTGCCATTCCGCCCCGGCGTTCGCTGCTCCGGCCGGCAGGATCATCACCTCCAGGGCGCCGTTCGGATTCGGAGCGCCCTCCAGCACCGTCGCAAGACCGTCAAAGGTCGGCGCCCAGCCGCTCGTCCCCGGCAAAAAATAAATCGTCCCGCTGTCGCCGAGGAAGGCCGACGGGTCAGTCACAGGCGCGTTGCCCTCAAAATACACGCTGCCGAAATCGCAATAAGCAAAAGCCCCATATGGCAGACTCCCGACGCTCGCGGGAATTGTCACGCTCGCCAGCGACGGACAGTCCCCAAACGCAAACTCCCCGATGCTCACAACGCCCTCGGACATCGTGACGTTGGTCAGGTAGCCGCAGCCCTGAAATGAATAGAACCCAACACTGGCGACATTGCCGGAAATAATAACGTCCCTCAGTTCGCAATCCTGAAACGCATAGTCCGCGATGCTCGTCACATTGCCCGGAGTCGTGTAGCTGCCCGTAACCCCCGGCGGAAATCGAACCAGCATCGATTGGTTTTTGTTCAACACTACCCCGTCGAGAGAGCTAAAATTCGGATTGTTCGAATTCACATTGATCGTCACCAACTCCTCGCAACCTCCGAATGCCGACGCCGAAATATAACTCACGCCCGCGCCCAGTATCACATTCGTCAAACCGGCGCACTCCGCAAACGCGCCGTCCGCAAGGTTCATGGCGCTGGCCGGAATCGTCAACCCAGAGAGGCCATCACACAAAATGAAGGCGTTTGTTCCGACGGTCGTGACTCCGTCGGGAATCGTGTAATTTCCATCCAGTCCCGTCGGGTATTCCTCAAGCGTCGTCTCGGCTTTATCGAACAACACACCGCCCACGCTGATGTAAGAAGGATTTCCCGCCGCCACCGTGATGGCCGGTAGGTTGTAGCAATTTATAAACGCGTCCGGCCCGATGCTCGTCACGCTATCGGGAATCGTCACGCTCGTCAGGTCAAAGCAATATCCAAATCCCGTCGGCCCGATATTCGTCACGCTCGTGGGAATCGTCACACCGCTCAAGAAGTAGGCCGCCGCAAAAGCATTCTGCCCAACGGTGGTCACGCTTGAGGGAATCGTGTAACTCCCGGTCAACCCCGGCGGATACTCGAAAAGTGTCGCCCTGCTTTTATCGAACAACACACCGCCGGCGCTGCTATACGCCGTGTTATTGGTATCGACAGTGAACGACGTCAGCGAGTCATTGGGCGCGAATTCCTGCACCTCGATGTTCGTCACGCTCGCCGGAATCGCAACAGTCGTAATCCCTTTATTTTCAAATCCGGAGCCTTCGATCCCCGTCACCGGCAGCCCCCCGAGGGTGCTCGGGATGCTCAACGCCCCGCCCGGCCCCGTGTAGCTCGTGATGATGGCCGTGCCATTGTACGTGGTATAATTGAATTGAGCCTCTGCCGCGGGGGGAATCAAAGACAGCAGCCCCAAAAATAGCCGATAAGTCTTCATACGTCATCCGGCCTCCGATTTGAAATGAGGCTATCGGCTCGCGTATCGTTATACAAGAAATTAAACCTCCTAAAACTGGCTATAATAATTGGCCCAACAACCCCCACAAACCAATGACCAAAGCCGCCAGCGAATCCCCCGCGATCAACCCGCCACCCACCAGCGACGTCGCGCTCATGTCCGCCGGCAATTCACCCTCCGCCGGGCCCGCTTCGCCTCCGATGCGCAGTTTCTTTCTCGTTTGCAAGATCGACGTGATGACTCCTCCCGCCGCGAACCAAATGGTGGGCGGCAACGTGACAAATCCCCCAAAAGACGACGCGTACGGGCTTGGAAAAATGATCGCGTCAAACACAAAATCCACGGTCCCTCCGGTTCGTCCGCTCTTGATGAACGAACGATAGCGAGCGTTCTTCTTGACACTTTTGCGGATGAGTTCGGTGACAAATCCACCGGCGATTCCCAGTTCCAGCGCCCTGATGACGGGGCCTTGCGGGTGGGTCAGCCCTTCCAGCGCTCCGACAAATTTGTACGTCATCGCCGATTGCCATTTGCCGATTCCCGCGGCGTCCGGATGAAGAAAGGCGTTGATTTTCAGGACAGGATAAGCCCGAAGAAAAACCTCCGCCAACACCACCGACAAAACCGCGCCCATCAAAATGCCCGCGACCTGGTACCGAAATTGATTCACCCGATTCGTGCCCAGCCGCCAGCCGGTGGACCGGTCCTGCTGCATATCAACTCCCACGCTGCACGCAACAGGCACAATGGCCGCGCAAATCAAACCCACGCCGGCGTCTTTCAAACCGGCCGCCGACATAATGAACACCGTCAAAACGAAAGCGCTCGAAATGGGGTTCCAATCCGAAATGCCGTCGGAAATGCCATTCACCAACAAAAATATAAACGACAACACGACCGCGAGAATCACCAGGCCAGCCGGCTGACCCATGAGTTTCACCGGCACCATAATCACGGCGATCGTCCAGAAGATGACCCAAAGAATCAGCAGGTTTGTGTTCGTTCGCTTCCAATCTTCCTGCGGCTGGGCGGGAAGTTTTTCCCGCAAACGCTGAATCGCTTGGTAAGCAATGACCGACATGTCAATCGCCGCCGCGCCGAGAATTGTTCCCAACGCCACAATAAAACCGATTTTCTTGAATGCGTCATGCGGTCCGATCCATCCGTTGCTGCGGAGCCACGGCGTTAACAACCAACCCACAACACCCACCACAAACGCCGGCACGCCGACCCGCGCCCCCACCACCATCCCCGCGCCAACCGTCGAAGCAGAAAATTGTGTCGCGTCAAACCCGCTTCCCAGTTTCTGAAAAAATGCCGAGGCTCCCACCCTGCCCGCTCCAGCGAGGATCGACGGCATCAGTCCGCCGATTCCCCCCGCCAGTGTCCCGCCCGCCAGCTTCGCAATCGAACGTTTGAGCAGCGTTTTGTCCGTCAGCGCGCGGAGAATATTTGCCACCGCGAAACCGGAGGGGAACGTCAACTGCATCCTGTCCACCAGTATCGGCGTGTAGAGCATGCCGACACCCGCGCCAAACATGCCGATGCACGTAAAGAATAAAATCAATACCCATATCGGCGGCTCCTTTAAGCCCAGCCATATCATCGCCTGCACCAGCACGGCCATTCCCGACAGGTTGGCGACGGACGCGGACATCGTTTGGATGTAGTTTGCCCCGTGCTTTCCTTCCGCCCCATAACCGTAAGTGACCACACTCCCAAGAATCCCCGCCAAGACCTGTCCCCCCACGAAGAAGCCGATGGAGAAATTCATGTAAGCCGCTGAAACAGCCCCCAGCGGACCCAGGATCAGCACCGAAACGCAACAAAGCAAAATATGGTAGCCGGGACTCCCAATCTTCGGCAGAAATGATTTCGCGCGCGTCCCGGAATCCTCTTTCATTTGCTTTTGGCCCAACGTTTAGTTAATTAATATTGTATATCGCGCGTGAACTGCGCCTGATTCTGACTGAGTTCCATGATTAGTCGAGCGAGGGGTTTGCGGAAAGCAATTTTGGCAATGCCGGGTCTTTTGGCCCTTGCTCTTTGTCTCCTGATTCTTTGCGGCTGCGGCAAACGCGAAACCCTCGTCGAAATTGGCGACCGCACCCAGGAACTGTTTCTCTCCAACGCCGACGAGCCAAGCGGCCTTGATCCGCAAACCTCCATTGGCAACATCGAAGCAAACATTCAACTCGCTCTTTTCGAAGGCCTCGTCACCGGCGATCCCAAACAAAACATGCCCCGCCCGGGCGTCGCCGAAAGCTGGGACATTTCGCCCGATGGAAAAATCTACACCTTCCATCTCCGCCACAACGCCCTCTGGTCCAATGGCGACCCCGTGACAGCGGATGATTTTGTCCAATCCTACCGCCGCATGTTGATGCCTTCCCTCGCCGCGCAATATTCGTACATGCTCTATCCCGTGACCAATGCCGAAGCGTATAACCTCGGCAAGATCACCAATTTTGACCAGGTCGGCTTCAAGGCGCTTGATGACTTTACCCTGCGCGTGACGCTGCACAGTCCCACGCCATACCTCCTCTCCATGATGATTCACCAGTCCTGGTATCCCGTCCCAATCAAAACCATCGAAAAATACGGCGCGCTCGACGATGAGGCGAACACTTGGACCCGTCCCGAGCACTTCGTCGGCAACGGCCCCTTCGTCCTCAAAGAGTGGCGCATGAATTCGCACATCCTCGTCGCGAAAAGCCCAACCTATTGGGACGCTGCCCACGTCCGATTGAACAAAATCTATTTCGATCCAACCTCCAGTTATGACACCGAGGAGCGAATGTTTCGCTCCGGGCAGCTCCACGATACCTTCCAGGCATCTCCATCCAAAATTGCGTATTATGAGAAATACAAACCAAAGTTGATCGTCATTTCGCCCGAGCTTGCCACGTATTACTACAAGTTCAACGTGCTGCGCCCGCCGCTGAACGACAAACGCGTGCGCGAGGCGCTCGCAATGTCCATTGATCGCCACGCCATTACCGAAACAGTTTCACGCGGCGGCGAATTGCCCGCCGGCTGCCTGACACCGCCAGACACCGCCGGTTACACCAGCAAAACCCAGATTCGCGAGGATATTCCCGCCGCCCGCAAACTCCTTGCCGAGGCCGGCTACCCGGGTGGCAAAGGTTTTCCGACAATCGAACTTCTTTTCAACACCCTCCAAAGTCACAAAGCCATTGCCGAGGCATTGCAGGAAATGTGGAGGAAAAATCTCAATATCGACGTCCGTTTGCACAATGAAGAATGGAAAGTCTATCTCGACACCATGCACCACACCAACTACGACATCGGCCGCGCGGGTTGGATCGGCGATTATCAGGACCCCAGCACTTTCCTTGATTGTTTTACCACCGATAGTGGGAACAACGAGACCGGTTGGTCCAATCTGGAATACGACAAACTTTGCAAGGCCGCCTCCGACACCGGGGATCAGTCCAAACGTTTCGCCGATTTTCAAAAAGCCGAGGCCATCCTCATGGACGAAATGCCGATCATTCCGATTTACTTCTACACTCTGCCGCGCATGATCCGTCCCAGCGTCAAAGGTTTTTATCCCAATTTGCTCGACCAGCATAATTACAAATACGTTTACCTCGACCCAAAAGGGGACTGATTATGTTGCGCTTTATTATACGCCGCATTCTGGAGACCATTCCGGTGCTGTTCATTCTTGCCACAGCGACGTTCTTTATGATGCGCCTGGCCCCGGGCGGTCCCTTCACTTCCGAAAAACAGGCCAGCCCGGCCATCCGCGAAAGAATGAACGCCCACTACGGCCTGGACAAACCGTTGTTCCAGCAATACCTCCTGCAAATGAAACATCTCTTGCAGGGCAACCTCGGCCCCTCCTTCAAATATCCCGGCCACACCGTCAACGAGATTATTCGCGATTCCTTTCCGGTTTCCCTCGAACTCGGAGTTGAAAGCCTCGCCGTCGCCCTCGTTTTCGGACTCGTCGCCGGGATGATTGCGGCGGTGAAACGAAACACAGCCTGGGACCATGTCTTGATGTCTCTGGCCATGATCGGCCTGTGCGTGCCCACCTTCGTCATGGGTCCCCTGCTGATCTCCGGCTTTGCCCTGCATCTCGATTGGTTCAACGCCGCCGGCTGGTTTTTCCCGCGTGACCGCGTCCTTCCCGCCCTGACACTCGGCGCCTACTACGCCGCGTACATCGCCCGCCTGTCTCGCGGCGGCTTGCTGGAAGTTTTGCACCAGGACTTCATCCGCACCGCCCAGGCCAAAGGCGCCGGCCCCTCCCGCGTGCTCTTCAAGCACGCCCTCCGCGGCGGCTTGCTTCCCGTCGTCTCCTTTCTCGGCCCCGCGATCGCCGGATTGTTGACGGGCTCTTTTGTTGTCGAGACGATTTTTGGCATCCCCGGCCTCGGCCGATATTTTGTCACCGCCGCCTTCAATCGCGACTATTTCATGATCATGGGCTCCGTCCTTTTTTACGCGGTATTTGTCGTTGCCCTCAACCTCCTGGCCGACATTGTCCTGGTCTGGATGAACCCACGATTGCGCCTCGAATAATGCCTGAAACAAGCCTCCAATCCATAGCCGCGGCCGAAACCGAGCCGTCCGCCTCCTTTTGGAGCGACGCCTGGCGCCGGCTGCGAAAACACAAACTCGCGATGTTCGGTTTGGGCGTGGTCATCGTGCTATCGGTGCTCTGTTTCAGCCAATCTCTGATCTCCCGTTATATTCTCGGCTTTAATTACGAACAGCAAAACCTCGCCCTCGGCGCCGCGCCACCGAGCCGCCTCCATTGGCTCGGCACCGATCCCCTTGGCCGCGACTTGCTCGCCCGCCTGCTCTACGGCGGCATGATTTCCCTAAGTGTCGGGCTGGCCGCGACTTTTGTCTCCCTCGTCATCGGAGTGATCTACGGCGCCATTTCCGGTTTCGTCGGCGGAAATCTTGACGCGGCAATGATGCGAATAGTTGATATCCTCTACGCATTGCCCTTCACCATTTTCGTCATCCTGCTGATGGTTTTTTTCGGCCAAAACATCATTCTCCTCTTCGTCGCCATTGGCGCAATTGAATGGCTGACGATGGCCCGGATTGTGCGCGGCCAAGTCATGTCAATCAAACAGCAGGAATTCGTCGAAGCCGCGCGCGCCTTGGGACTGCGCAAGAGGCGAATCCTTCTCAGGCATATTCTCCCCAATCTGCTCGGCCCAATCATCGTTTACGCGACCCTGACCGTCCCCGAGGTGATGTTGCTGGAGGCTTTCCTCAGTTTCCTCGGCCTTGGCGTGCAACCCCCGCAAAGCTCCTGGGGCGTCCTCATCAAGGAAGGCGCGGAAATGATGGAAGAATACCCCTGGTTGTTGATCTACCCCGCCATCGTAATGGCCCTGACACTTTTCTCCCTGAACTTCCTCGGCGACGGCCTGCGCGACGCCCTAGACGTCCGCACCTCAAAGGATTAATAATCCGCGAACCTTTGATTGAGTGGCGAAGAGTGAACTGGTTGGTAAACTGCGAATGCTCAAACAAAGCGATACGTACGGTGCGTAAAAATCAGCTCGACAGTGCAAAAACGTCAGGTCGGCTTGATCCACTTTCAAGGCAGGAAAGGGGCAGGCGGATGTCGTTGATTCGCGGGAAAGACACAAAACCGGAGTTGTTCGTCAGGAGTTTAATCCACCGGATGGGATTCCGCTTTGTTCTCCACAAGGCTGGCTTGCCAGGAAGACCTGACATCTGTTTTCCGTCTCGAAAAAAAATCATTTTCATACACGGCTGCTTTTGGCATCGTCACAGCGATCCGAAGTGCAAAATGGCCCGCCTTCCAAAATCGCGCTTGGAATTCTGGCGGCCAAAGCTTGAAAACAACGCGGAGCGAGACAAAAGGCATTTGTTGGAATTGCGAAAAGCTGGCTGGCGGTGTTTGATCGTTTGGGAATGCCAGTTGGCGAAAGTTGAGAAAATGCAAAACAGAATTCGGAGATTTTTGACGCCATGAAGACTATCGAGTTGTTTGCCGGCGGGGGGGGGCTTGGCATTGGATTATTTCGAGCGGGCTTTCATCCGGTGAAGGTCATTGAGTGGGACAAGTATTGTTGTGATACGATTCGCGAAAACAAACGAAGATGCATCGCCTCCGTGAAAGATTGGGATTTGTTCGAGGGAGATGTTCGGACCGTCAATTTTTCCGATTATGAGGGGAAAATCCATCTTGTTTCGGGCGGCCCGCCTTGTCAGCCTTTTTCTCTCGGAGGAAAGCATCGAGCTCACTTGGACTCGCGTGACATGTTTCCGCAGGCGATTCGGGCCGTAAGGGAAATCAAACCCCAAGCTTTCATTTTTGAGAACGTCAAAGGGCTGACTCGATCCGCCTTTAGGAATTACTTCGAATACATCAAACTTCAACTCACGCATCCTGAACTGGTAATCCACCCGGATGAGACTTGGCTCCAACATCTTGCCCGGTTGGAAAAGGCTCACACCAGCGGCAATGAAACCGCATTAAAATATAATGTCGTAACACGAATTTTAAATGCCGCGGACTACGGCGTACCGCAACGCCGGGAGCGTGTGTTTTTCGTCGGTTTTCGATGTGACATCCGAATGAAATGGTCTTTCCCTGAGCCAACGCATTCGCAGGAATCACTGCTTTGGGATCAATATCGCTCAAGCGACTATTGGGAGAGACATGGCATTGCTCGGAAACAGCATTCGATGTCGGAACCCTGCCCCAGCCGAGTGAACGCGATTAGCGAGAGACCGCGACTGAAACCGTGGAGGACGGTCAGGGACGCTATTCATGATCTACCCGATCCCCAGCTTGATCTCGAGCCTAAGAAGTTTTTTTTCAACCATGTTTACCAAGCAGGAGCAAAGTCATATCCTGGCCATACTGGAAGCCGTCTTGACGAACCGGCTAAAACTCTAAAGGCGGGGGATCATGGCGTTCCTGGCGGGGAAAACATGCTTTGCCGAAATAATGGTTCGGTTCGTTATTTCACCGTTCGCGAATCCGCCCGGCTTCAAACCTTTCCCGATAATTACGTATTTCATGGCTCTTGGACTGAAACTATGCGCCAGCTTGGCAATGCGGTTCCCGTGCTGCTTGCCAACACGGTCGGCTCAAGCGTTTTTAAGCATCTTCAAGCGATTCAGGAAG
The DNA here is from genome assembly GCA_036268455.1 of Verrucomicrobiia bacterium. Lineage (GTDB taxonomy): Bacteria > Verrucomicrobiota > Verrucomicrobiia > Limisphaerales > Palsa-1400 > DATAUD01. The sequence continues at coordinate 244,026 of DATAUD010000009.1, read as the reverse complement.
GGCATTTTCAAGATGATTTCAGGTTATATTGACTTTGAGTTCGATTTGCCCGAAGCGCTTCTCGCAAAATTAATCGAAGCGTTCGCCTCGATAGATAGCGCCCCTCTTATGGCAAGGAATATAAAGCCGATTCCGGAAGCGCAAGGTGTCTATCAACTCTTTCTCGGAAAGAAATTGGTTTATGTTGGAAAAACCGATGCCGATGCCGGTCTCAAGAAACGGTTGATTCGGCACTGCCATAAAATACAACACCGAAGTAATGATACTTTCTTGGGTTCTAGCTTCCGTCGGGTTGGCAGGCAACAAAACTCCCAAGCACGCTGATTTTGTACAAAGAGAAAAAGGATTACGAGCACGGCGAGATTATCGCCCGCTCTAAAGAGTAGGTTGCTGCATCGAATTCAAGGTGGAACGTCAGACCGAGTCGTTCAGCGTTCTTTTATTGGAAACTCTTAAAAAACCTTCAAAAAATCGTTCAAAACTCCAACGGTTGGATTTTGTTTCGCCCGCAAGTGTGCTTAAATGATCGCGGCGATGAAAAATGCCAGACAGTCGAATTGTTTGTTAGCCGTGGTTTTCACGGATTTCGCGTCCTTCTTGCCGGTCAAGGCTAGTCAAACCAAGTCAAACCACATTGCGCCGCGACCCTCCCAGCATTCCCAGCGGCCATGATCCTCACCGTCAACAATTTACGCGCTTCGTTCCACACCCGCGCCGGGATTGTTCGCGCTGTCCAGGATGTTTCCTTCCAGATCGAACGCGGCGAAACCCTTGGCATCGTCGGCGAATCCGGTTCCGGCAAATCCGTCACCGCCTACTCGATCATGGGACTGCTACCACAGCCTCCCGGGCGCATCGAAGGCGGTCAGGCCATTTTCGACGGCGTCGATCTCCTCTCCCTCAAACGCCGCGAACTAAACCACCTCCGTGGTCGCCGCATCTCCATGATTTTCCAGGACCCGATGACCTCCCTCAATCCATTCATGCGCATCGGCGATCAATTGATCGAACCGCTGCTGATTCACGAAAAAATCAGCCGTCCCGCCGCCCGCAAAAAAGCCCTGGACATGCTTGCCGAGGTCGGAATTTCGGATGCCGCCCAGCGCCTTCGCATGTATCCGCATGAATTCTCCGGCGGCATGCGCCAGCGCGTGATGATCGCCATGGCGCTGATCACCAAGCCCGATCTCCTCATCGCCGACGAACCGACCACCGCCCTCGACGTTACCGTTCAGGCGCAAATTCTCGAATTGATGAAAAAAATGCGCGCCGAACTCGGCATGGCGATCATCCTCATCAGTCACGATCTTGGTGTGGTGTCCGGCTTTTGCGATCGCGCGATGGTCATGTATGCCGGCCGCGTCATGGAAGCCGCCAAAACCGGGGAAATTTTTTACGAGACCAAACATCCCTACACGCAAGCCCTTCAAAAATCCATCCCCGCCCTTCACGCCAAGGGCGCCGAGCTTTATACCATCGCCGGCGCGCCACCGGACATGCTCCATCCCCTGCCCGGCTGCCCGTTCGCGCCCCGTTGCGACCGCGCGGTGGACTATTGTTCGACCGAGGAAATTACCGCGACTGAAGTTGCACCCGGCCATCGCTCCGCATGTTTGCGCGTGCAAAAGGAGAAACTCCAATTATGACCCCGCCCGAACCATTCCTCGAAATCGCGGGCCTCAAAACACATTTCCCCGTCGAAAAAGGTTTCATTTTCAAACGCCGCATTGGCTGCGTGCGCGCCGTCGATGGCGTCTCCCTCCAATTGCGCAAGGGCGAAATCCTCGGGCTGGTCGGCGAATCCGGCTGCGGCAAATCCACCCTTGGTCGAACCATCCTTCAGCTTATCACCCCCACCCAAGGAACGGTCAATTTGGATGGCCGGAGCCTGACCGAATTGCGCGGCAACAAACTCCGGCGCGCCCGCGCGACGTTCCAAATGATTTTCCAGGACCCCTACGCCTCGCTCAACCCGCGCATGACCGTGTTCGATTCACTGGCTGAAGCCCTCCAGGCGCACCGCAAAGTCCAGTCAAACACATTGCCCGCGCAAGTCGGCGAATTGCTGCAAAAAGTGGGCCTTCCCGCGCGCGCCCAGCACAAGTATCCGCACGAGTTTTCCGGCGGCCAACGCCAGCGCATCGCCATCGCGCGCGCCCTCGCAGTCGAACCTCAATTGATCATCGCCGATGAACCCGTCTCCGCCCTCGATGTCTCGATTCAGGCGCAAATCATCAACCTGTTGGCCCGCATCTCGCGGGAAATGAGCTTGACGTTGATTTTTATTTCGCACGACCTCTCAGTAGTCAAATATATTTCTGACCGCATCGCCGTCATGTATCTCGGGAAAATCGTTGAGATCGGCCCCGCGGCGGAGGTTTTTGATCATCCCCTTCATCCTTATTCCAAGGCGTTGATCAGCGCCATTCCCATCCCTGATCCCCGTCGCGAAGCCCAGCGCCAACGCGTCCTGCTTCCGGGAGATCCCCCTTCCCCACTCAATCCGCCCGGCGGCTGTCCATTCCATCCTCGGTGCCTTTATGCCGTTGATCGCTGCTCGCAAGTCATCCCACCCCTCGAAGCGTTCACGACGCCCGCCCATCAAGCCGCCTGCATCCGCATGAAAGAAATCAACGCCCCGTAACTCCTCCCGGATTCGCCTGCTCGATTTCGGGCCGATCATCCATCTCAGCCTTCACCATGTCGGCCACCGTGTCCGCAAAACTCCAGTCACGCTTCCAGCCCAAGACTTTCTCCGCCTTGGACGGATCGCCGCACAGCCCAACAGTCACTTCCGTCGGCACAAGCGAGGGATCGGTCTCGATGTGTTCTTCCGCGCGCAGTCCCGCCGCGGCAAACGCCGTCCCCGCAAAATCCCGCACCGTGCGGCTGACGCCGGACGCAAACACAAAATCCCCCGGCTCGGCAGCCTGAAGCGCAAGCCAATATCCGCGCACCATATCGCGGGCATCGCTCCAATCCCGTTGCGCCTTCAAATCTCCCAGGCGCAATTTTTTCTCCCGTCCCTTCTTGATCGCCGCGACCGATTTGGCAACACGCCGACTCAAATAATTGGGCGGCCGCAGCGGCGACTCGTGATTGTAGAGAATCCCCACCGAAACGAATTGCCGGTATTTCTCGCGGTGCAGTCGCGCGAATTGATCCGCAGCCTGCTTCGCGATGCCGTAAGGCGTCAACGGTCGGCGCGGGGTTTCTTCGTTTTGCGGGGATTTCTCCGGCGCGCCGAAGATTTCGCAGGAGGACGCCAAAAAAAATCGTATCGCGGGATTTTGCAGCCGGCCCGCCTCCAGAATCCGTAATGTGCCGACGGTGATCGATTGCACGGTGTCCTCCGGAATCAAAAAGCTCTGCCGCGAATCCGAGACCCCCGCCAGATGGTACACTTCATCGGGATTGGACTTTTGCAAAAGGCCCACAATCGAAAGTGGGTCTTCGAGGGAACCGGTGTGAAAATGAAGCTGCGCCAATTCCTCCGGCGCGAACCGCCGCCGGATCCGTTCCTCCTCGCGGCTGAATGGAAGCCGGATCAACCCGTGAACTTCGCAACCCTTGCTGATGAGAAATCGCGCCAGATAAGTGCCGTCCTGGCCGAGAATCCCCGTAATCAGCGCCTTCCTCATTTCATCTTAACCTTCGATGCGGACTTCCGGCATCGGCAACACAAACTTTCCGCCCTTCTTCAAAAACTCGCTTTCGCGCTTCTTCATCTCCACAATAAAATGCCACGGAAGAACCAGGTAATAAGCCGGCTTTTGTTTCCGCGATTCCTCCTCGGAAATGATCGGAATATTCGTGCCAATCGTATGCGAACCCCATTTGTCCTTGTTGCGGTCGGCCACCGCCGGAACCAGGTCCGGCGTGATGTCGCAAAACTGGAGAATCGTGTTCCCCTTCGTCGAAGCGCCATAACCGTGGACGAGTTTCCCCTGCTTCTTCGCCTTTTTCAAAAACGTTCGCAGGTCTGATTTGATTTTCCGGATGTTGCGGCGAAAAACCGCGAAAGGCGCGTCGCTGTCCAACGCCAGTTCAAATTCCTTCAAACGCATGTCCTGCACGCGCTGGCGCGCCTCGGCCGTCGGTTTGACTTTCCCCGCGTGCCCCGCGACGATGCGGAAACTCCCGCCGTTCATGTCGTTAAGATTGACGTCGATGACTTCCAAATCATGTTCCGCCAGCAGCCGTTCCATCGGCGCCAGGCCGTAGTATTCCAGATGCTCGTGGCAGATGGTGTCATAACTATTCATCTCGAGCATTGTCGGGAGATAACTTAGCTCCAAAATCCAAATCCCCTGGTCGTGCAAAATGGCCTTGATGTCCTGGACAAACAAATGCGGATTTTCCAGGTCGTAAAACATCGCAATCGACGTGATCACCTTGGGCTTTTCATGCGGATAAACCGCGCGCAAATTCGCCGCCGAAAAGAAATCATTGACCACAGGGATGCCCGCCGCCCTCGCGTATTCGACGATGTTGGTGGCCGGGTCAAATCCCAAAAGCCGCAATCCCTGCGTGGAATAGGACTTGAGCAAAGTGCCGTCGTTGCAACCGATGTCGATGACCAGGTCGCCGCTTTGCAATTGCACGGTGGCTTCCGCATGGCGCGCGATGCCCCCCAGGTTATCGCGCATGGTTTGGTTGATGCCGGAACGGTACCAATAATTGCGATACAGAATGTTCGGCGGCACGGAATGTTTCAATTGCACCAGGCCGCACGCCTTTTGGTCCACGCTCGGGTCGCACCGCACAAGGTCGAGCGGAATCCGGCGTTGGACCGGCGGTTTGCCTTTCGGATCGGCAAAAGCTCCGGCGATATATTGATCCCCAAGGCTGAGAACTGGAGTAAGGGCCTTTGACCCGCAAATCCGGCAGAAGTTGCGCGTCACTAAAATCGGTGAAGACGATGACATTGGGCGGAATAAACCATCAAACTCAGAATGAGCCAAGCCTTTTTTGGCCTCGATTAAAGACGCAGGAAGATTTTCCGACGGTAGAGGAAGCGGACAAACCAAAATGCCAGGAACAATCCCACCAGCGCCACAATCAAATCGCCGCTGCCGGCGTATTGGCGATTGAAAAAGTCCTGAATGTCCCCGCCGGAAAATCGTTTGCTCAATTTGCCAAAGCCCCCAAGGATATTAACCGTCAAGTATATCGTGATCGAATTCATTCCCATCCAGACAAACGGCTGGCACCATTTTTGCCATTTGCAGACATCGATCATCCAATAAAACAGCCCCAGCAGCGCCGCGCTGTAACCGCCGGCCACCAGAACGTACGAAGAGGTCCAAATTTTTTTGATGACGGGGAATTGCGCGCTCCACGCCCAACCCAGCGCCGCCAGAGCCAGCCCCGCCGCAAGCAGGCACACGACCTTTTGCTGATCGTTGAAGTACGGATTCAGCAAAAAAAGCCCCGCGAAAACTCCAAGCAGACAAGTCACCACAGCCGGCATCGTGCTGAGGAGACCTTCCGGGTCGTAGTAAGTGTCCCACAAACGCCCAGGCAAATATTCAAAGTCGATGTGATTGGCCAGATTCAGCCCCGGCTCGAAGTGTCCTGTCACGCGATCTGTGGTGCCGTAAAACAGCGCCTTCGGATCAACCGGAACATTCCGTTTTCGCGCAACTTCCTCCAACACCCCCTTGTCCAGTTGAATGTTCCGAATCGGCACAAAGGTCAGCAACGCCCAGTATGCGAGGAGTATCGCCACACCCGCGGCAATCATCCCGCGCAAGCTAAAGAAACAAAACATCAGGCCAGCAAAAAAGTAACCCACCGCAATCCGATTCAGCACTCCCACCAGGCGTATGCCCGGCCACGGATTGGCAAATCCTCCGTAATAAAAAATCCCGATTACGTAGAGAAGAATTGCCCGGCGGAAAACGCGTTTCACCGCCGCGCCTCGCCCTTCCTGCCGGATGGTTTTGCTGAGGGAAAATACAACCGAAATCCCAGCCATGAAAACGAACAGCGGAAAAATCAGGTCCTCGAAGTGAAAACCCTGCCACTCCGCATGGTCCAATTCGCGCGCAATAAATCCCAGAAGCCCCGTCCCATGCCCGCCTGCCATTCGATTCAGCGCCGCCACCAACTCTTCGGCCCCGATTATCCAAAACATGTCAAACCCGCGCAACGCATCCAGCGACATCAACCGTTGCGGAACAGACGGAGCCACCGGCGTCGAAGGTACGTCAGCCTCGGTCATCACGATATTTTCAACGCCGGCTTGTTGCATAGAAATCAAAGCTTAATCGCTCTGGCTCAACCGCGCCTTCGGTTTGTCGAACAGCATCGAGTGCGCCTCGCGAAGAATGCCTGGGATTTTGTCACGGAAAGCGCTCTTTTCAAGTACGGACCGCAATTTGCCTTCGTCAATCGACGCGGCGTTTTCGCCGGGAAACCAGTGGTCGGCCTGGCCGAGCAGGTTGTATCTCATTTTCCCCCACGAAACCAAATCGAGCGCCTTCGCGTACGTCCAAAGACGCGCGATTTCCAAAATATTTATCTGGCCCGGAACATCCACGTATTCGGGCAAACCTTCGGCCCAGCCGTTGCACCAATCCGCTCCAAGCGTTCGTTCCATTTCCGCGCGCAACCCGCGTTCGATGGGGGCGACGACCGCGACGGCATTTTCGTAATGGTCCAGCGCGCGAATATGCTCGTCAAAATCCCGTGGGCGCGACGCCCCGCAACTCAACGTGTGGACTTCCGTTCGCGCCAGGCAATAGAGGTCGTTGAATTGCATCGGCGTCAACGGCGCGCACAATTCCACCATTTTCGGCGGCGGCTCATAGAGTTTCCCTCCCTTATCATTCGGGCTGATAATGAAGACGCCCATGTCATGCCGCCGCGCCGCGACAACAGCCGGCCAATTCAGCGGATTGACGAAGTACCAGTGCAAATTGATGTAATCAAATTCCGCGCTCCGCACCGCTTCGAGAATGACATCCGTCGTTGCGTGAGTCGAAAATCCAACAAACCGGACGCGGCCCTCCTTTTGCAATCGGCGCGCCGCGGCAAGGCAGCCATTTTTCTGAAGCGACCACTGGAGCAATTGGCGATTGTTGATGCCGTGCAAGCTTAACAAATCAACATGGTCGAGCTTCAAATAATTCATCGACGTTTCAAAAACCTTCAAAAACTCCCTGGCATCCGATTGCGGGGCGACCTTCGTTTGGACGATGATTTTTTCGCGCGGCAATTTCGGCAGCACATTGCCAAGCTGCATTTCCGAAGTCCCGTAGCCGCGCGCGGTCTCGATGTGGTTGATCCCCAGTTCAAGCGCGCGATGAATGGTGGCTTCGAGATTGGCCTGATTGTCCGCGGGAATCTCGGCGGGGGCGACATCCTGCCATTTGAATTGATAACGCATCCCGCCGCAGGAAATGACCGGCATCGCCAGTTCCGTCCGACCAAAACGCCGATATCGCATACCCGCCTTTATCTCATTTTTTTGCGCCTACCGCAATCTGAATCCAGCGTCTTGCGCGGTCGTGGGTGATTTGATTGTTGTTGCCTTTGCGGCGCATCCCAAAGCACTCACGCTTATGCGTTGGTGCGGGAGGAACAAAATCGAAGCTTTAGGGGGGTTAGGCAAGGGTTGCAATTCGGTATGGACGATTACGTGGTCTTGCCTCAAAATCCATCCCAAAGTTGCCGCGTGTTTTGGTCGGGATGAGGTGGCTCAGTCACATCGATGTGAGTATCGGAACTTCCAAACCCGCAGCCAGTGCATAGTGAAAGATTGACGTGCCCAATAGTCCGATCTCAGTCGAATTGCAGCAGTTCATCGATCGATACATTCATTCGGTCGAACAGTTGGAGATATTATGCCTTCTGGTCGACGAGTCCGCCAAGACCTGGTCGGAGATCGAAGTGTTCCACCGTATTCAAAGCAGCCAAGAATCAGTGTCGAGAACTCTGCGGCGCTTCAGGGATGACAGGTTCCTGGTGTTCGATCTGACGAAAGGCTATCGCTTCTCTCCCGAAAGCTCGGATTTGGCTCGTCTTGCTTCCGAATTGGCCAAAGCATACCGGGAGAGGCGCGTAGCGGTAATCGGAGCCATTTACAAGCCAACCGTTGATTCGATCCGTGACTTCGCGGACGCCTTTAGAATCAGGAAGGACAAATCATGATGGCGAAACTCGTTTATGTTCTTTGCGGGCTGACCAGCATTCTTTGCGCCGGTCTGCTTTATCGCCGTTTTTGTTCGACCCGCACCAAGCTGTTGTTTTGGAGCACTTGGTGTTTCATTTGCTTGGCCTTGTCCAACGTGTTGTTATTTGTCGATCTGGTCGTTCTTCCGGAAGTTGACCTCTCTGTGTTGCGGAGCGCCGTCATGCTGGCTGGGCTGGTACTGTTGTTGTATGGGCTAATTCGAGAGAGCTCTTGATGAAGGATTTTTTATGCTGAACGCATTCTTAGCCGGCGCTTTCACCCTTTGCTCATGGGCGATTTCATTGTTTTTCTTCCGGTTTCTGAAAGCTACCGGGGAACGAATCTTCGGTTTTTTCGCGGCTGCTTTCGTGCTGCTTGGGTTAGAGCGACTCTGCATAGAGTTCATGCCGAACGAGCTTCAATCCTACGTTTATTTGATTCGCCTGTTCGCGTTCCTCCTGATCCTCTTCGGGATACTGGATAAAAATCGCAACGCGAAAAAATCCTGAACCCTTAGGCCGCAGCAACAAACCTGGAAGCAGGTGTGCCAAAAATTTGCCTGACGGCGCGAGGGTTCATTCCTTTCGAGGATGACCTTCGAGCAAATCCTGAAACTCTGGCAATAAGAACCCCACACCGTTTATTGTTAAATAGTTTATAATAAACAACTTATGGCGGAAGGGGTGGGATTCGAACCCACGTTAGGGTTTCCCCTAAGCCTGATTTCGAGTCAGGTGCCTTAAACCACTCAGCCACCCTTCCTTCGCCTCGTAAAATCGATGTTTTTCGATTTTGCGACTTGCGTTTTCTATACTGCTGTTCTATACTATATGCATGAAAGGCGATCAATCCAATCATACAGAATCACGCTGGCAGAAAACGCCAGTGGCGAACCTGGTTCGCCACGTCCAATCAGGGAACTACTATGCCCGAATCCGCGTCCGGGGCAAGCTGATTTGGAAGTCCCTCAAGACCGACCGCATCAGCGTCGCCAAACTGCGCCTGAGCGATTTTCACAAAGAGGAACGGCAACGCTCTGCCGCACACAGTGCTGTTGCGCGAGGGAAGATGGTTTTCTCCCAGGCTCTCGAAACGTACCGCGAGCGGCTAAAAGGAGACCACTCGCTCAAAGACCGCAGCAAAGTCTATCGCGAGGAACGAATCTCCGCGCTATTGAGATCGTGGCCTGAACTGGAGGCGACCGACGTGGCCCGCATCTCCAAAACGGATTGTCTTTCGTGGGCCGCACGATTTGGCCAGAAGGCCAGCCCCTCGGCATTCAACAACACTGTTGGCACGCTCAAGCTGGTTCTGGATATAGCCGTTGAGGCGGGGGCGCGCTATGACAATCCAGTCGTCCACGTTAAGCGGAAAAAGATTCGCCAGAAGCTTCTACATCTTCCGAGCCAGGACCAGTTCTTGAAACTCGTCGAAGCTATTCGGAACGCCGACGGAGGCTATGGCGACCGTTGCGCCGATCTGGTCGAGTTTTTGGCTTTCAGCGGTTGCCGCAAAGGCGAGGCCGCTCGCGTCAATGGCCGGGACTGTGACTTCGAGAAGGGCGAACTCACGATCTTGGGCGACCCCGCGACAGGCACAAAGAATTGGGAAATCCGCCGCGTCCCGATGATTCCCGACATGCGCCGCCTGCTCGAACGGATTCAGAAGGAGCGTGAGGAATTCGCGGCCAGCCCCGTCATGCGTGTCCACGAATGCCAGGGTGCCATTAACACGGCTTGCAAAACACTCGGCGTCGCTCGTTTCACTCATCACGACTTGCGCCATCTGTTTGCCACTCGTTGCATCGAATCCGGGGTGGACATCCCCACGGTTTCCCGCTGGCTCGGTCACAAAGACGGAGGAGCGCTTGCGATGAAAACCTACGGTCACCTGCGCGATCAACATTCCGCTAATATGGCTCAGAAGGTCGTATTCACCGAGGGATTGGTGAATGATGTTCCATCGCCGCCAGCGGCTCCGTCTCAATGCAGCGAGGTCGTTTCAGCAGACGTGGCCGGAAAGAAGGCAATAGCCCAAGCCAAAGCGAAATACGCCTACCCGTGGTGGGCATCCAAAAACGCACTTGAAGTCTTTTGGGGCCAGTTGAACGAGGAAGTTCAAATTATTCCACAGGACAAGTTTCATGCTTGCGCCAAAGACGCGATGAATCGAGAAGTTTTTCCAGACGAGCTTGCTGACCGGCAATCGCTCAAGGAGGAATTCGGCGAGCGTATCCCTGAGGCAACGCTGGTTAAACTCATGGGCAAGACTCAGCCGAAACAGGTGGAAGGCGAATTGAAAGTAAGTTGACATCCGACAGAGCGCCCAAAGAATTGAACTGGTTTGGAGGGAATGCCCGTTTATTGGTTGCAAGCACAGCAAATCTGTAGGCAATCGGGCGTTGCTATGACGGGTTTTCTTAATTGGGAAGTTGGACTGTATTTGTCCAAGCGATTCTGATATAGGAGGTGGGAATAGCCACTGTTGATATAAACTGTGAACTACACCGATCTGCAATTACAGTTCAAGCAGTCGCCAACACTTCGATTGTTGCGGGCGGAAAACTCGTCGCTGGTGCTGGCCGTGTTGTTCGCCGCCTTCAAGCGCGAGCATCATCCTGTTGTAACGGAGAGCCGTCTGCGCGCATTGCTTGAAGCCGAGATCGAAGAACTGCGTGACGCTGGTGAATTCAATAGTGGTCGCTCGGCGAAGGATTATTTGGCGGAGTGGGCAGATGGAGAACATGCCTAAGTTCACCGATTTCAACCAGTGGACAGCGACGAGCCGGCATACGAACTGACGCCAGAAATTGAGCGCGTGTTCCAATGGCTTGATTCTCTCAAACCGCGTCCCCACGTTGGCACTGAATCCAAATTTAAGAACCTTGCCGGAACACTCGCTGAAATCGTCGAAAACTCAACACGAGAATCGGACGTGCGAATTCAGCGCCTGCGGGACGAACAGGCGCGCATTCAACAACAAATTGAGGAGATTGAGCGCACGGGCGTCGTGCCGGTTTACACCGCAACCCAAATCAACGAGCGGTTTCAAAACCTCCTTGAAATTGCGCGCCAACTGCTCGGCGATTTTCGTGAAGTTGAACGACACTTTCGGACCGTTACGGAGGAGATAGCGATTCGACAAACTGACACGACGGCCACTCGTGGCGGGATTGTCAGCCAGACGCTTGATGCCCAAGACAGACTTCGCGAATCTAGCCAAGGGCAGAGCTTCTATGCCTTTTGGGATTTTCTACTTGCACCGGAACGTCGCCGACAATTTGTCGAACTGGTTGAAGCGGCCTACGCGCTTCCAACATTGGCAGATGAATTACGAGGCGATGTGTTGTTACGGAAATTGCAGTCAAACCTCCGTGCCGAAGGCGACAAAGTGGTTGCTTCCAACGAACGGCTCGTGGCGCAGCTTCGCCGGGTGCTTGATGTGCGTGAATCGGCGGAGCGACGGGAGGTGGGCCGCTTGATCCAAGAAATCAAGGCGCTGGCTCATCGCACTCGGGATTTGCCGCCGCAGACCGAATTGCTCGACATGGACACCAGCGCCATTCTCTCCTCGCTCATGTCAAAAGCATCTTGGACGCCGCCGGAGAGCGTCGAGTTTGGAGGCAGTCTTGAAGTCAGTGAAGGCGGTGATTATCGCGAAACATTGGAGGCATTTTTGCGTCTGCACCCTGTGGACTTTGAGCGACTGCGTCAAAACATCCGGGATTGTTTGCAAACACGACTCCAGATTTCCTTGTCGGAATTACTTGAACTTCGACCGCCACGCAACGGGATTTTGGAGGTACTTGCCTATTTATTCATCGCCGAGTCTGACGGGCCGCATATGGTATTTGATGCTTTTGATTTGATTGAAATTCCCGGTCAAAGGGAGCGCCGCTATCGTGTGCCGCAAATTGTTTTCTCCAACACATGAACACCGAACCCGGTCAAATCGTTTCCGTCTGCCCCCGTCAAAGTCCGGCTATTGCAAGACGCCATTTATTCGGACGAGGCTGAGTTGTGGGCGGCTTTGTTGCGGTATCGCCAGCACATCGAAAACTATTTTCAGGAAATCGGCCTCAACCTTGTCGTTCACGAAGAAGACGGTTTCGCGTATCTCAAGCAAGCTGACCAAGAGGACAGCGCCGGATTCCCGCGTTTGTTCCGTCGCGACAAACTGACCAAGGGTGTTGCCGTAGTTGGTGTGGTATTGCGAGAACAACTCCTTCAGTTTGATGAAAAAGTTCACGACGAAAGCCGGCTTGTTTTGCGAAAGGAGGAAATCTTACAACTCATCGCACCTTTTTTTCCAGGAAGCAATGACGAGATTAAGACGGACAAACGCATTGAGGGATACATCAACAAAGCCGAAGAAATTGGATTGCTCCGCAAATTGTCCGGTGCTGAAAACGACGAGCGCTACGAAGTGCGGCGCGTCATTAAGGCCCGTTTTCCAGCCGATACATTGAAGGCGCTACGCGAACAACTTGAAGCCCATGTCAACACACGCGACAACCAACAGTAATACGATTTTGTCGCCAGGCTTTCGCCTGCAACGGCTTGAAGTCCGCAATTGGGGAACTTTTCACGAAAAGGTTCATATTCTCGACCCAGCGGGGCAAACGGCATTGCTGATCGGCGAGAACGGCAGCGGCAAATCCACGCTCGTGGACGCTCTCCTCACATTGCTCGTCCCCAAAATGAAGCGGAATTACAATTTGTCCGCAGGCGGTGCGAAGAAAAAGGAACGCGACGAGAAAACGTATGTTCTCGGCGCTTATGGCAGTCAAAGCGAATCCGACGAGTCGCGCGCGCAGACCAAATTTCTCCGCAAACCCGGCGGACCACCCTCAATTCTGCTGGCTGCTTTTACAAACACAGCAACCGGCGAGGCCATCACATTGGCACAGCTTCTTTGGGTTCAAGACGACGATGTGAGAAAACTCTTTCTTTTGGCGCGAAGCGCGCGTGCCATTCAGAAAGATTTCGACGGGCTTGGCGAATCGCGGACGTGGAAAAAAGCACTTCGTCAACGTGGCTTTGAAGTCGAGGACAGTTTTGGGGAATACGCCGAAAAAGTCTTCCGCTACCTGCGGATGGAATCCACAACAACCCTAGCCTTGTTCAGCCAGACGGTCGCGATCAAGGAAATCACCAACGTCAGCGGTTTCATCCGCGACCACATGCTCGAAAAGCTGGACGCCAAAGAACTGGTGGACCGACTGGAACATCATTACCAAGACCTGAAAGCGTGCCGGGACGCGATTCAAACAGCAAAGAGGCAATTGGCACTACTCCAGCCCGTTGTGGAAAAAGCGTCTGAGATTTCAAAGTATGACGAACAGCTTGGTGCGACGAAACACCTTCGCGAGACTTTGCCCGCTTGCCTTGCCGTTCGGCTCAAGGCGTTGTTGGAAACTGAACTTGCATCGCTGGCCGAGCAAGTTCGTGTATTCGATATAGAGATTAAAAATCTCACGAACAATCTCGAAGAACTCAAACAACAGGAATTTTCGCTCAAACAGGCCATCACCAACGACGAGGTTGGAAAAGAACTGGAGCGCGTGCAGGGCGAGCTTACCACCGCCGCCAAAATGGAACTGGAGCGCAAATTGCTGGCCGGACAGTATCAAAAGTGTCTTGGCGAACTTGGGTTGAAGGAGGAAATCAGCACCGATCCGGAATTCCATGAATTGCAAAAATGGGCGGAATCCGAGCAGAGAAAACAAAGCGACATCATCACCGCTTCGGCAAACGAAAAGGCAACAGCAGAACAAGAATTCGGGCGTCTGCGTGTATTGCACGCTGGCCTGGAGGATGAATTGAAATCACTTCGTAACCGACCTGATTTGATCCCTGAAATGCAGCGGCGAATGCGTTTGGTTATCGCGCAAGGTGCGGGCGTTGATGTGGCCGACCTGCCTTTTGCTGGCGAGTTGATGGACGTAAGGCAGGAATACCACAAGCAGTGGCGCGGCGCTCTCGAACGTCTCTTGCGCGGTTTTGGTCTGTCACTGCTCGTGCCCGAACATCTCTATTCGCGCGTCAACCGTTTCATCAACGACAACGACCTTCGTGGGCGTGTGGTTTACCATCGCGTGCCGAGGGACGTGCCAAGCTTCCAGCCATCGCACGACAAGGGGCGCGTCATTGAGCGGATGCAATTGAAAGAGGGACATCCGCTTTCACGGTGGGTGGAAAGCGAATTGCGAACCCATTTCAATTACCGTTGCTGTGAAAACATTGAGGAATTTGAAAACGCGTCCGGTTTCGCCCTGACGATGCAGGGCTTGATTCGGTCTGCCGGGACGCGGCACATCAAAGATGATAGCACCGCCATCAACGACCCGCGCAATCACATTCTTGGCTGGTCAAATCGCGAAAAAATTAAGCGATTGGAAGATGAGCAAAACCAGTTGGCTATTGCCGCCTAAAATCAGGCGACAATCATAAATGATGCTGAGCGCCGTCAAAAAGCCGCCACCGCGCGTGCGGCACACGCTGGACGATTGCAAGGATTTCGTCTATTTACCGAAATTGACTGGCGATCAGCAGCGGCCAGACGGGAAGAATTGGAGCAGCAGAAGCGCGATTTGGAGCAAAGCTCGGACAAAATAAAACAACTGCGCCAACAGCTTGATGAAGTTGAGAAACAAATCAACTCGCTGGATGCGACGAAAACTGAAACGGCGGGCAAGCGCGGCGGACTTGAAAGCCGCCAACAAGAGGACAATCGCCGCCTGGCCGAATGTGAAGCTACCTTGGCAGCCTACAAAGAGGTTGATCTTGCCGCTTTCGATACGGCCGTCACACCGTTGCTGGGTGGATCGGAACTGACCATTGCCAGCGCATCCGTAACCCTTCATAAGACGGAAACAATTCTCGGCAACCAACTCATCGAACTTGGCAACAATCGTGGAAAAGTCGTGGATTCCACGACACGCTTGATGGGGCATTTCCTTGGCGAATTTCCCGACCTGAAGGCTGATCTCAACGCCGGAGAAGAATTCATTCCCGATTTTCTTCGTTTCGAGGAGAATGTGCGGCGCGATGATTTACCGCGCCATGACCAGAAGTTTCAGGAATTGATGAGTCGTGATGTACTGGTGCATATCGTAAAGTTTCAAGACACACTTGACGAACATTGCGAGGGAATTCAGAGCAAGATTGACCATCTTAACGGCACTTTGAAAGGTATCGAGTATTCGCCTCGAACTTACATCGCCATACGCGCGAACCAGACGACCGACCCGGACATCCGCAATTTCCGTGGGCGACTCAAAGGTTGTCTCGAATACGGCCTTGCTCCCGATGGAGCAGCGCGCGAAAACGCATTCCAGCGGATCAGTGATTTAATTGACCTTTTTCGAGAGAAGCCCGATTGGTCAGCCAAGGTTACGGACACGCGTAACTGGCTTTCGTTCGCGGTGGAGGAACGCGACCGGGAAAGCGGAAAGCAGGAAAACATTTACGAGGATACCAGCGGCAAGTCAGGCGGCCAGAAAGCGAAACTGGCATTCACCATTCTCGCCTCTGCGGTAGCCTACCAATACGGCATCGCTAAAGACCGGCAAAATCCGCAGTCGTTCCGATTCGTTGTCGTGGACGAAATGTTTTCGCGCTCTGATGAGACGAATTCACGTTACGCGCTTCATTTGTTCGCCCAATTCCATTTGCAACTGCTCATTGTCTGTCCGTTTGATGCCCGCGCCCGTGTGGTCGAACCATTTGTGTCGAGCTACCATCTGACGCTCAATCCGACAACACAGGTTTCAACAGTCCGCACCGTATCGGTGGAAGAAGTGCGTGAACACCTAGCAGCCCGTTTAAAAACTCGACCAAATATTCTGTATATTTGACTGAACAAATTTCGTCCTCGTGCGTCTGATGAACATGGCTATTGGCAAACGCATTCCCAAGCAGGAGGAGATGTTCATTTCCGCCGCGCAGGTCGTCAGCGGCCCCGGGCATCCCTTCTACACCAAGCTCAACCAGGTGCTGGCTGAGGCGGGCTTTGACGAGTTCGTCGAGAAGCTCTGCGCCCCTTATTACAGGGAAGGCGGACGGCCCGGCATCCCGCCCGGCGTCTATTTTCGCATGGTGCTGATGGGCTACTTCGAGGGTCTGGAAAGCCAGCGTGGCATCGCCTGGCGGTGCGCCGACAGCCTGGCTCTGCGCACCTTTCTGGGTGTAAGTTTGACCGAAGCCACGCCGGTCCACGCCTCCATGACGATCATCCGCCAGCGCCTGCCCGAATCGGTCTATGACCAGGTCTTTGTCTGGGTCTTGCGCCTGCTGGAAGACCAGGGCCTGTTGCGGGGCAAGTCCGTCGCCATCGACGCCACCACCTTGGAAGCCAACGCCGCCATGAAAACCATCGTGCGCAAAGACACCGGGGAAAACTGGAAGGAATATCTCCAGGGCCTGGCCAAAGCCGACGGGATCGAAAACCCGACGGAAGAAGACTTGCGGCGGTTGGACCGCAACCGCCCGGAAAAGAAAGTCTCCAATCAGGTCTGGCAAAGCCCCTCCGACCCGGACAGCCGCATTGCCAAGATGAAGGACGGGCGAACGCACTTGGCCTACAAGGCTGAGCACGCGGTGGACGTGGTGACTGAGGCCATTGTGGCCGCGACAGTCACCTTCGCCGACAAGTCCGATCCGCAGAGTGCGCCCGACACCTTGAGTCTGGCGGAGGCCAATCTGGTTCTGGCTGGCAGTCCACAAGAGATTGAAGAAACCATCATGGACAAGGGCTATCATGACAACGGCCTCTTGGCCGACTTGCGGCAGCAAGGAGTGCGCACTTACATCCCGGAACGGCGGCATAAAAGCCGGCGCTGGACAGACAAACCGGAGGAGCATCAAGCCGCCTTCCGGGCCAACCGTCAACGGTTGCGAAGCCAGAAAGGCCGGCGACTCAACCGCTGGCGCAGCGAACGATGCGAAAGAACCTTTGCCCATGTGTGCGAAACGGGAGGAGGACGGCGCACCTGGGTGCGGGGCCAAGTCAACGTCAGCAAAATGCACACCCTCAAATGCGCGGCCTACAATTTGGGGTTGCTACTGCGAAAGGTTTGGGGGTTCTGCAAGCCGCGCAACGCGCGGGCGGCGGGGGCCGCCTGGCTTTTGGGGACTTTGGCCCTTTTCTTTTTGACAGCGGTGGTGGTGCCGATACCCACAAAACAGCTCGGAGCATGGCTTTTGGGCGCGATTGGGATCTTGGTGGTATCGCGCTGGATTGGCCCGGCGATTCGGTTTACAAGGAAATGTCGGAAAAACCGCCATTCTTTAACGGGCTGCTAGCCCGACAAGTTCCAATCGAGCCCGCCCATGCTAACGCCTGACCAAATTCGCCGCCGCGCCCTGAATCGCTACGAGGATTTTCTACGCTCCTTATGCACGGGTGAACCCTTTTTCCCGTTGAATGTCTTTGGTGGTGGGTTGGCAAAGCCGAAGGATTTTGTTGCCGACCGTGCGGCTATTGAAGCATTGCGAAAGCAGTCAAAGGAGCAAACGGGCTTTGGTTACGACATCATTTGGGAAGACAGAAACTTTCGCCGACTTGGAACGCAGAACATTCCCAGCACCGTTGCCTTTACCACCCAGGAGGATTACACGCGCTTCCTGAACAAACTGAAGGAGGTTCGCGAGTTTCAAGCTGACTACCACCTTATTCAGACGCAGTTCCCCGAACTTGTATTATGGGCACAAGCAAAGCCCCTAAAAGTTGTCGCTCATACCGGGGAATGGGATGGATTATTCGCGGTTTGCGCTTATTTGCGAAAAAATGGTCGTCCCAATTGTTATTTGCGTGAACTGCCCGTTGAGGTGGATACGAAATTTATTGAACGAAAGCGCGGCGTTTTGAACGAACTGCTTCCAATTGTCGCCCCTGATTGTGTTGCGCCGGACGGCATGAGTTTTGAAAAACGCTTTGGCTTCCGACAAAAACAACCACTGGTTCGGTTCCGTTTTCTCGATGCGGAAATTCCAAGGTCGGCAGGTCTTCCATTTTGCGACTTTGCCATCCCCCTCAATGAGGCGGAGAGCCTTCGTCCGCTTGTCAAAAACATCATCGTCGTCGAAAATGAAATGAACTTTCTCACTTTGCCATTACTGCCGAAAACGCTTGCGCTATTCGGTGGAGGCGATGCGGTTTCACACTTGTGCCGACTTTCGTGGCTGGCCAATGCTCGTCTAGTTTATTGGGGCGACATGGATACGCATGGCTTTGAATCATTGTCCGTCTTGCGATCCCAGCATCCACATGCCGAAAGCGTGATGATGGACAACGAAACATTTATTCAATTCAAACACTTTTCTACTAAAGCCGCCGTTTTCGGCTCGCGTGCCGAACTGAAACTGTCGGATTCAGAACGGGAATTATTTGATGTTCTATACAAGGATGAAAAGTTGCTGGAGCAAGAACGAATCCCACTCTCGTACGCTACGCGAAAGCTTCAGTCTCGCTTAAGCCGATAGCTCATTGAAATTGACCTACATGAAAGCCAATTTTAACGCGGCTTGTGGGGCAGTTCGTCACCCAACAACCACGCGATGGCCGGTTGCCAACGCAACGGTGCGGGCGGCGGAGGCCGAGGCGGCAGCGTATCGAACGTAAGCAGCAGCGGAATGGCGCCCGGATGTTCCGTAGCGGCAGCGGTGAGGGCGCGGACTTCGCGGGCGTAAGTGTCCGCATCGCTAACATCGGTGCAAACTTGCATTAGGGTCACGCCGCCTGCTGGGTTGCGGGCAAAAAAGTCCACTTCGTAACCATCGCGAGTGCGAACGTAATCTATCTCACAGCCACGACGTTCCAGTTCGAGCAAGATCACGGTTTCGAGGGCATGGCCAAGGTTGACGCGACCAGTGCGCTCGTAAAGCGAGATGAGGCCAGGGTCTATCGGATAGGCTTTGCGGGGATTGACCATGCGCTGGCGCTCGGACGCAGTGTGTAAGGAGACGGTCCGCACTAAAAATGCGTCCTCCAAATGTGCAAGGTAATCGTGCAATGTGTTTTTACCGACGGGCAATCCCTGGGATTTGAGAGCATCAAAAAACTTTTGCACGCTGAAGGGCGCGGCAGGGTTTCCGAGCAAGTGACGTTGCAGCCAGCGCAGTGCGGCTGGATTGGTGACTCCATGTCGTTCGATCACGTCGCGCAGGATGGCCACGTCCACGTAGGTGCGCAGCAAGCTGGCGCGATCCCGCACGGGCACACCTTGGGATTCTGGAAATCCCCCTTCCGAGAGATAGGCACGGAAATGTTTGTCGAGAGCCGAACGAGTGGCCTTGGTCAGATCGTTCCACGGCGATTTTGGTTCCGCTCCGCGATGGCGCAAAGCCTCCCGCAAACTGAATGGATGTACCAGTACTTCCATTGCCCGGCCACGCATACTGGTGGCCACCTCGCGGCTCAACAAACGGGCGGATGAACCAGACAGAAATAGTTCCACTTTTTCTGTGTCCAGCAGCCGACGGACGAAAGCCTCCCAGCCAGGCACTTCCTGGATTTCATCGAGAAAAAAAGTGACGCTCTTGGAATCGCGCCGCTCAGGGTGCAGGCTGAAGTATTCCTCGACGACCAATTGCAGTTCTTGGGCGGTCATATCTGCCAGCCGTTCGTCCTCAAAGTTGAAATAGAGGAGAGCATCGCGCGGCGTGCCATCCTCCAGACGTTTGCCCAGGCATTGCCAAAGGAAGGTGGTCTTGCCACTGCGCCGCATACCGATGACAGCCATCGCCTTGCCCTTGATGCTTGGCAAATGAACATCACGGCGGGTATGCGCAGGCACGGAGGCGGCGAGCGCATCGGTGATCTTCTGGCGGATGACCTGTTTAAGTTCTCTTTCCATAAGAGACAACTTAATGCGATTATGTCTTTATTAAAAGGATAAAATATGCAGACTCTAAAGCTGCAACAACTACGGAACGCAATCCCGAGTCCCGACATCAATCCCGACAAAATGTCGGGATTTCATCGCCACGGCATATACCCGGACGGCCATCCTCCTGCCGAACTGGCAGAAAGGGAACCAACGAACATTCGCGCTGGGCGACAATTCTCGTGACGATCCGTAATCGAATCGCACCCAATCTACCGATAATCTACCGATAAAATTTCGGAATCTACCGATTTGAAGCCCACGACCAGCGCGCGGCGGATGCGGGAAACGCCGGGCCACCAGCAATGTCGTCGCATGGCAGCGGCGTACGTTGCGAAGGTATTTCCGCCATGCCTTTTCATTGTATGACAACCTCTTACCCGCTATAAGATTGGGTATGGCGAGTCCCAGCAAAATGAAATCTTCCGACAGTCCAGCCGGTGCGCTGGGCTTTGAGGCGACTCTTTGGTCTGCCGCTGAAAAGCTCAAGGGCAACATGGACGCGGGCGAATACAAGCACGTCGTACTTGGCCTCATTTTTCTCAAGTACATTTCCGACGCCCTGGAAGAAAAGCACGCCGCGTTGCTCAAGGACAAATCCGCCGACGCCGAAGACCGCGACGAATACACCGCCGATAACATTTTTTGGGTGAACAAAATCGCTCGTTGGTCGTATTTGCAGGGACGAGCCAAGCAGCCCACCATCGGCAAAGACCTCGACGATGCGATGGTCGCCGTTGAAAAGGACAATCCCACGCTTAAAGGCGTGCTGCCCAAGGAATATGCCCGCCCGGCGCTCGACAAACACCGGCTTGGCGAACTCATTGACCTCATCGGCACGATTGGCCTTGGCGACCGCGAAAGCCGGTCCAAGGACATCCTCGGCCGGGTGTATGAATACTTTTTGAGCCAATTTGCCAGTGCCGAGGGCAAGCAGAGCGGCCAGTTTTACACGCCGCGCCACGTCGTCCGGTTGCTAATTGAAATTCTCGCGCCATACAAAGGCCGCGTGTTCGATCCGTGCTGCGGATCGGGCGGAATGTTCGTGCAGAGCGAAAAATTCGTTGAATCCCACGGTGGACGCATCGGCGACATTTCCATTTACGGGCAGGAATCCAATTACACCACCTGGCGGCTGGCCATGATGAACATGGCCATTCGCGGTATCGAAGCCCACATCAAGTGGAATGAACAAGGCTCGTTCCAAAACGACGCATTCAAGGATTTGAAGGCCGACTACATTCTGGCTAACCCGCCGTTCAACGACGACGATTGGGGCGGCGACCGGCTGCGCGAGGACGCGCGCTGGAAATTCGGCGTGCCGCCGACCGGCAACGCCAACTTCGCGTGGGTGCAACATTTCATCCACCACCTTGCGCCCACCGGAATGGCCGGGTTCGTTCTGGCGAACGGAAGTATGTCGTCCAACCAATCCGGCGAAGGCGAAATCCGCCAAGCCCTGGTCGAGGCCGACCTTGTGGATTGCATGGTAGCGATGCCGGGACAACTTTTTTACTCCACGCCAATTCCGGTTTGCCTCTGGTTCATTTCCCGCGACAAGAGAAATAATCGTTTCAAAGACCGGCGTGGCAAGGTGCTTTTCATTGATGCTCGCACGTTTGGCACCATGATTGACCGTGTCCATCGTGAACTGACTGACGAAGACATTGCCAAAATCGCTGGCACATATCACGCATGGCGCGGCGACAAAGACGCGGGCAAATACGCCGACACCCGCGGCTTTTGCAAGAGCACCCCGCTTGATGAAATCCGTAGCCACGGCCATGTGCTGACTCCAGGACGTTACGTTGGCGCGAAAGATGTTGAAGACGACGGCGAGCCGTTTGAAAATAAGATGACCCGCCTGGTGTGCGAACTGCACGGCCAGCTTGCCGAGTCCGTAAAACTAGGAAATGCCATCAATGCAAACTTGAAGGAGTTGGGTTATGGCCGGTGATTGGAAACAAAGGACACTCGCTGAGTTGACCGAAAACTTCGATGGTCAACGCGTCCCTGTGAAGGAGAGTGAGCGCAAGCCCGGGCCTTATCCCTACTACGGTGCATCCGGTATCGTTGACCATGTTGACAAATTTATTTTTGACGGCGACTACTTACTGATTGCCGAAGATGGCGAAAACCTACGGACGCAGAAGACGCCCATTGCATTTCTCGCGCGTGGAAAGTTTTGGGTAAATAATCACGCTCACATCGTCACTGGAAACGCGCAATCAAACACACGGTTTTTGATGTATGCGCTGAACAACGCCGACATCCACGGTTATTTGACGGGTTCCACAATGCCCAAGCTGACACAGGGCAACATGAATCGGATTCCAATTCTCGCGCCGCCACCTGACGAGCAACACTCCATTGCTTCCATTTTGGGCGCGTTGGACGACAAAATTGAATTGAACCGGCGGATGGACAAGACGCTGGAGGCGTTGGCCCAAACCATTTTCAAATCGTGGTTCGTGGATACCACCGCCACCAAATTGCCCAAAGGCTGGCGCGAAGGCCCAATTCTTGAACTGGCAAAATTGTTGAGCGGTGGAACACCAAAGACTGATCGGAAGGAATACTGGGATGGAAATATTTTGTGGGCCAGCGCAAAAGATGTGTCCCAATGCGGTCAGGCGTTTCTTGTAGCGACCGAACGTACCATCACGCAAAAAGGACTCGCAGAAAGCGCAACTCAGATGATTCCAGCCTTATGCACCGTAGTTGTGGCACGCGGCGCAACGACTGGTCGGATGGTTTTGCTTGGCCGCGAGATGGCGATGAATCAAACCTGCTACGCTCTGGCCAGCACCACCGGAACTCCGTTCGCGCTTTATTGCATGCTTCGGCATGAGATGGATGAGCTAGTCCATACGGCGCACGGCTCGGTATTCGATACCATTACAACTAGCACTTTCGCCAGTTCAAAGATCGTTTTGCCGCCGATGACAAAATTGCGAGAATTTGAGGAATCTGTTTCCCCGATTTTTCGTCGCATCCTCGCGAACATCAAAGAATCCCACACGCTCGCGGAACTGCGCGATGCACTTTTGCCCAAGCTGCTGTCCGGCGAGTTGCGCGTGCCGAGAATGCCTGACGTTGTATGAGCCGAAACATCACAGAAACGGCGCGAGTTCTTGGCGTCGAACGCGACCAGGTGAAGAAATGGGCATCTCTATTCCAGGAGTATTTAGGTAAACAGGCAAATCCCGGCAATGGCGGACCGCGCTCCTTCTCTGATTTGGATTTGATGGTGTTTGCTTACATCGCTACGCTTTGGGAAGCTAAACCTGATTTGGAAGCCATCAAGATTGGCCTGAATCAAGAAGAGCATTTGGAGGAAGGATTCTATAAGCTTCTCTATCTCAACAGCCCAATTCTCCAAGAACCGCCTGACGGACTAGATGAAACTTGGCAACACGGTGTTTTATGGATTGGTGGTCATGGACAAGAACAGTTCGAACTTGCACGAAATTACCGATACGCGGCAGAAACCATGCTCGACCTGGCGCTTAAACGCGGTGAAACCCGCCACTGGATTTGTCCGCTTTTGTTCGCTTACCGACACACGCTCGAACTTTACCTCAAGATCATCGGCGAGATCAGTGCGCACACTCATTCTTTGGCAACGTGCGTGGAACTGGTCGAGACACGCCACGGTGCAAAGTTCAATTCCAGAGCAAAAGGGTGGATTCAAGAACTGGACAAAATTGATCCGCAGCCTGGCACAGCCTTTCGCTATGAGGATGATTTAAAAAAGCGCCAAGACTACACCGAATATTGGATTGATTTGCGCCAGTTCAAATTCGCAATGAGCGAGGTGTTCCAAAGGATTGACATGGCCATTCTTGACTTAGGCCCTTCAAATAAACTCATCACGAAACGCAAATGAACCTGATCCGCACACTCATATTCGCCGCGTTGCGCGACGCCCTGCTACTCAGGCCGCTCCCAGGGCAAATCGCGAATGTGAGTCAATTAGATAATTATGATTGAAGTGCATCCTCGACTTTTCGTCGGAACTGAATCTGATTACGAATCCCAAGTGAGATCGCAGACAGGGTGGTGGGTCGTCCATGCCTGCAAAGAGCCTTATCACCGGCAGTTGCTTGGTTACGCCGGACGCGCAGCCCCCAAAACTCACTCTGAATATCTTTTTGCGCGGCGGGAACGGAAGCTCTATCTGAACATCGTGGATGCGGATGATCCCAATTACATATCCAAAGAAATGATTGATGAGGCATTGACGTTCATTGGAGACGGCATGAGCGTTGGCGAAAAGGTGCTCGTCCACTGCAATCAAGGAGAATCGCGTTCTCCGTCAATCGGCCTGCTTTATCTCGCGGCTCGTACAAATGGCATTTCTTCCGTCAGCCTGCCAGCCGCTGAGACTGATTTCCGACGGCTCTATCCGCGCTATAATCCCAAGGCTGGCATGAGAGGTTTTCTACTCCGGCATTGGAATGATTACATCACTTCGCCGGGCGCGAAATCGCGTGTGCCAGGAATCGAGAAAGAAGGCACCGTATGAGTTCTCTGAACATGGCAGACCGTCACAGCCTTGAAAAGCTTTTCGAGATGGAGGGTGGCTATGTTTTGAATTTTTCCGACCGCACCTTTGGCGAATTCATTTTTGAGGCGGTGGGTGTGGATATTCATTCGGAGCGATACGCAACCGATGGCACGTCAAAAGCACGGAAGCTACGCACTTTTTGGAAACTCGAATCGGACTACTTGGTCGGGAAGCTGATACTTGCGCTGGTGGATTATTCGGTCACGCTCAGTTCCGAACCGACGCCGGAAAAGGAAACGTGGCGCGAGCGTTGCCGCCAGACCGCATCGCGACTTCTCGCTGGTTCGCCGAGCCTTGGACCCTTGAAGGCTCATGCGAAGGCGATGGATGCAAATTATCTCGCCGAACAAATTCGGCGGATGGAGGCGTCCGTCGAGACCGATCCAAGCTTGGCCATCGGCACGGCAAAAGAACTCATTGAGACATGTTGCAAAACGATTCTTGCCGAGCGCGGCAAACCCGTGGCCGGTACGCCGGACGTGCCGACGCTTACCAAGGAAACCTTGAAAGAATTGAAACTCGTTCCTGACGGCGTACCGGATTCGGCGCGGGGCAGCGACGTGGTAAAGCGATTACTCAGCAACCTCGGCACGATTGGCAACGGCTTGGCGGAGCTACGTGGTCTTTACGGCACTGGACACGGGAAGCACGGCAAAGCGTCCGGATTAAGTCCGCGCCACGCCAAGCTCGCCGTCGGCGCGGCGGCTACTCTGACAACATTCCTGTTCGAGACACACAAGGAAACCAAGTCATAAATTGCCCAAAAGAAGTATGCTCGATTTCGACGAAATGATGGCAGCCATCGCCGATGCGGATGGTGAGGCGATTGAGGCGGACAAAGCAGACATTGTCGCCACCGCCTCGTTTACAGGAATGCCGGAAGGCGTCAGAGTCAATGTTTTCGATAGTTACTTTCCTGAAGCACAGATTTGGCGCGAGAACGACCAGATTGTCATCGAAATCACCGAGCACATCTACACTAAATATTGGGAGCATAAATGGCATGGCCGGGTATATGCAGACGCAATGCTTCGAGCGGTCAAACGGTTTATCGCAGAGGGCCATCCGTTTTCCGAAGGTACAATTGAGAATGATGATGACCCGCACATTTTCATTCGCTGGCAGCTCCGCCTTCCCGCCGCCACACATGGCCAGAAAGTTGCGGAGGCCATCGAAGCAGCATTCGACCTTGTTTGCTCCCGTGCTGATTTGATTCTGGAAAATGCCGAAACGGTGCTCGTGCTTGGCAAGGATACCGGCGAGGGCATGGAGCGACTGCGCCTCATTGCCGCCACGTTGGAAGAACTCGGCTACTACACCGTCATCATTAAAGATCAGCCAGATAAACTTGGTGAGAGCGTCATCCAAAAAGTCATGCGGCACGCCCTTTCGTCAAAGTTTGTGCTGGTCGAGAACACAGAGCCATCCGGTCATCTCTACGAAATCCCCCACGTTGGCAAGGCGGCCGAGTGCGTGATTGGCTTTCTGCAAGAGCAGGAAAAAGGAGCAACATGGATGTTTGAGGATGCTTTCGCGCGTAATCAGCATTGGCAGAAATTTGTGTATGCACCCGGCGCGATTGGAAATGCCGTAGTTCACGCAACGAATTGGGCCGAGGAGTTCGTCAAACAGTTTGGCGCTTTTCAACAGCGTGTCCTTCCCTGGATGAAGCCCGCAAAAACTCCGTGAATTTCACTCATGATTAACTCGCTAACGAATCCACCGTCGAAGACGCTGCGTTGCGTGACGCGCTGCTGCTGTCCGGCGAGTTGCGCGTGGCTGTTTGACCTTTGTTGACTCGTTTATGAATGCCCCGCCGAAAAGACTATTCCGTATTTTCTATTCATGGCAATCCGACCTACCTGACCAAACCAATGCCCATCTCATCCGTGGAGTGCTTGGTGAGGTAGCAACGGCATTGACCGGGGATGGCGATTTGCGAATGAAATCATCCACCGACGAAGCCACGCGCGATGTTCTCGGCAGTCCAGATATTGTTGACACAATCTTTGAAAAAATTCGCCAAACAGATGCGTTTGTTTGTGATATTTCAAAAGTCCATGAGTTTATTGATCCAAATGGCGAGGTGCGGAAGTTTTGCAACCCCAACGTGGCGATTGAACTTGGCTATGCCATCCGTGAACTGGGTTGGAAACGCATTGTTTTGGTTTTCAACGAAGCCTTCGGCAAACTTCCACACGATCTTCCATTCGACACACACAGCAACCGTACAACCAAGTATAAATGTAGTCTGGAATTAGACGGTAAGCAGTTGACTCAAAAAACAATCGCGGACATTGCTAACGCAAAAGGGCTGCTCAAGACAAATCTAGCTGAAGCGCTCCGGCTCATTGCGGTTGATAATCCAAAGCGTCCGCGAGAGCTTGAAGAAAAATCACCCGAGGAAATTCGGCGCGCACGAGATGTGGAGCAGATCAAACAGCTTTTTCACTGGTTGAATTTGGACGTTCTGAACCAATTTATTGAGCGACTTTGCGATAGCTGTCTAACGGTCGTGGGCACTGATTTTTTTGAATACTTTTCACGGGTGTTCAAAAGCCCAAAATTCCACATTAACGACCCGGAGTTGCGTCAGGAGCTTGAGACGTTTCATAGAACATGGGAGGAGAGCTTTTGTTGTGCGCACAGCATGGACCTACGCCGCGGAGGAAAAGAGGCGTATTTTATGATGCCGGGCGACATTCCCCGTTATCCTGAACAGATGGAAGAGCATCGGCGCACCAGGGAAAAGGCTGCCCCCTTGCGCAATGCTTTGGATTCGCTGCTTGCCAATGTGCGAACAAATTATCTTGAAATTGACCCAACGAAATGTGGAATTGAAACGTTGGCTGAATACATCAAATACCAAGAGCGACAACGACCATAACACTCCTCCAATACAAAGATTTCCATTCTGATTTTAAAGCGTTAAACTATTACACCATGAATGCGACATTGATGAAACGCCTGTTTCGGGTCATCCAGTCGGGCACAAGCGCCGACGTGGATACGCTCTGCCGTCGCATCGTGGAGGAGGAAAAGAAACAGGGGCATGGCCTGGTGGCCAAGGAGTTGGAACAAATTTTAAGTGCAAAGCAAACGCCCAAGTCCGCGCCAAACGCGGGCACCCTGCAACGCCTGCCCACCAACAGGCGAGATTCTGCGCCGCTCATGCAGGAAATTCCGGTTGATAAACTTAGACATCACATGGTGCTGCCGGAGGCCGTGGAACGACGTTTTCACCGGATTGAAAAGGAATTTGCGGCGCGCACGCGCCTGGCCAAGCACGGCTTAAAGCCCCGGCATCGCATCCTGCTCTATGGCCCGCCCGGTTGCGGCAAAAGTCTCGGCGCGGAACGCCTCGCGTGGAATACGGGTCTGCCGCTCCGCAAAGTCCGATTCGACACGTTGCTGTCATCGTACTTCGGCGAGACGATGGCCAATCTGCGGAAGGTTTTCGACGCCGCCCAAAATTCCACATGCGCCTTGTTTCTGGACGAATGCGACTCGCTCGCGCGTTCGCGCACCGAACGCAATGACGTGGGCGAAGTGACGCGCATCACCAACGCCCTGCTGGAAATGCTGGAGGATTACAAAGGCGACGGCTTGGTTATCGCCGCCACCAATTTGGATTCGGCGCTGGACAGTGCCTTGTTCCGGCGATTCGATGAAGTGCTGAAAGTCCCGCTGCCCGGCATTGAGGAAATTGGCCGAATGCTGAAAACGACATTATCGCCGATGGAAAAGGAAGCCAGCATCGGTTGGCGGGAAATCGCGCAGGCAATGGATGGCATGTCGGGGTCGGAAGTCGTTCATGTCGCGCAAAACGCCGCGAAACATTGTGTTTTGGAAGGTCGGCGGCGGGTTAGCGAGGCGGACATCCGGCACGCGCTCGCCGAGGCTCAGGAGCACAATCAGGCCCACTGAACATTATGCCACCGCCTCCAGCTTTCCCGCACTTGCATCTGACGTATCAAGGAACTTACGAACCAATGTTTCACGGCGGACCACGCGAAAATCCGCAGATTGAGGCCAACCGCGCAAATCCCCAAGGCCACGCAACCAGGATTCGCGGTATCCTCGATGGAATGCGGCAGTCCGATGAGGAGCTTCGCCGGCTCCGCGCCGAGATGGGACTGCCTGGCATCCCTGCCGACAAGGGATTTCTGCTCAAGTTGCCAGAAGGCATGGATGTTGACCAACTCGTCCGAGCGTTGGGCGTTGAATTGGTTGCGGAGACCGAGGAGGGTCTGATGCTGGTTTCTTCGGTGGATCTTCAGTTCACAAAATTGGAGGAGGTCTTGCGGCAATTTGAAACGGGAGCTGGCGGGCTTGTGGCCGGTTCATCCTTGCTGGACATCTACGAGCAACCCGACGACCAGCGACGGTTGAAGAACATTCTTGCGCCGGAGGTGTTCGCGCTTTGGCCTTTGGCTGATGCCACCACCTACACTTTTGATTTGGGCATTCAGACCGCCACCAGCACGCGGGAGGTTAAGTGGCCACCAGTAAAGCAGAAGAAAAGCGAGTCAGAATCTGAATTCCTGCTCCGCAGGGAACAGGAACGCGCCAAGGTTTGGGATGCGGCAAACATTGAGTGGGACGAAAATGCCGAAACCCGCGTAAACGAACTTCACCAGTTTATTCAGCATTATGGCGGGGATATAATCTCAGGAATGATTTCCGATCCGGCCCGTCAGGAGGAAATTGGCATGGTCTTTCCCGACAGCGTGCAAGTGCGGGTGCAGATGAATGGCGCTGGCTTCCGGGACGTAATCTTAAATTTTGCCCATCTATTTGATGTCGTGTTGCCGCCGGAATTACAGCAAGACCCGACCGAACGCGCTGCGCATCAGGACGAGCCGCAACTGGTGGTGCATCCGCCCGCCGAGAGTGCGCCCGCCGTGTGTGTCATAGACAGTGGGATTCAGGAAGGCCACCAATGGCTTGAGCCCGCCATTGATTCAGCAACCAGCCGATGCTTCCTGCCGGGTGTCGCCGCAGACGATGTGGCCGATTACGTTGGACCGCAAGGACACGGCACGCGAGTTGCCGGTGCGGTTCTCTATCCCAACGAAATACCCGCCGCCGGGGAAGTCGAACCCGTGGCTTGGGTTCAGAACGCCCGCGTTCTCAATGCGGATAACAAATTGCTCGAAACGCTTACGCCGGAAGAATATCTCCAGCAGGTTGTCGCCCATTTTCATGCTGCACCCCGTTTCACCAAGATTTTCAACCACTCAATCAACGCCAATCTGCCTTGTCCGAAGCAGCGCATGACCTCTTGGGCTGCCAAATTGGACCAGCTTTCGCACGAACAGGAAGTGCTCTTCATCCAATCAACTGGAAATCAGAATCGCGACCGGGGAACTCAGGCAAATCCTGGCTTGTGTGATCATCTGGACGCAGGCACACAACCGCCAGATCACCAGTTGGCCGCATCAATGCGGGTTGCGAACCCGGCTCAGAGCCTTCATGCGCTGACAGTTGGTGCAATTTCTGCGGACACATTTGAAGACGCTAACCTGCGTTCCTTTGCCGCCGGTGAACATCATCCTTCAGGTTTCAGCCGCGCCGGTTACGGTGAACCGTGGTCGGTCGTGAAGCCAGAAGTGGTGGAGATTGGCGGTGACCTTGTCTATTCCAAAAATCCGCCTCGTCTGGTTCGGTCTCACCCGGAAGTCTCCATCGAATTGCTCAATTCCACTATGCACGGCGCGCCCGCCTACTCCAAAGACGGAGCAGGAACGTCTTTTGCCGCACCCAAGGTAGCGCATATCGCCGCGCACCTTCAGAATCTTTTCCCCGGCGCGTCCCCGTTGCTTTACCGAGCGTTAATTGTGCAAAGTGCCCGCTGGCCGGTCTGGACTGAAAACGAAGCAGACAGGGACAGGGTGCTCAAACTGATTGGCTACGGACTTCCTTCACTGGAAAGAGCCACATCCAATTCCGAAACACGCGTCACCCTGATCACCCCGGATGCCGAGATACTTCCCAGCAAGCAATTGCATTTATACACTATTCGGATTCCAGAGGAATTGCGGAGCGCCGCGCTAGAAGCGAGGATTCGGATAGACGTGACGCTGGCCTATACTGCGTTGCCGCGCCGAACCCGTGCCCGGCGCACAGGCTATTTGGAGACTTGGCTCGATTGGGAAACCAGCAAATTGGGTGAGCCAAGAGACGTATTTTTGGCGCGAATGCAAAATGGCGGCGCATCCCAACACGTCGAATTCCCTTGGATGCTCCACAAACGCGAGGATTGGGGAGAAGCCCAGGAGACCAGCCGGAATCGCGGGTCGGTGCAGAAAGATTGGGCGGTCTTCGATTCTTTTAATCTGCCAGAGGAATTCGCCATTGCGGTGCGTGCGCACAAAGGTTGGAATCATTTGGATGGTGCTGGCACCGCTCGCTATTGCCTCGCCGTCTCCTTTGAGGTGATGCAGGGTGAAGTTCCGATCTATTCGCTGATTGAGAGCGAAATCCAAGTTGCTGAGGCGGAAACTACAGTCAGAGTTCAAACCTGAAAAAGATGAACTTTTCTGAATCCACAGTCGAAGACGCTGCTTTGGGGTGGTTCGGCGACTTGGATTATGCCGTCTTGCACGGACCGGAAATTGCGCCAGGCGAAGCGGCAGCGGAGCGGAACAGTTTTAGCGAGGCTTTTTTGCCAGAACGGTTGCGTGCTGCGTTGCGGAAGCTGAATCCAAAACTTCCGGCAGAAGCGTTGGAGGACGCCTTCCGTAGAATCACGCTTCCGCAGCATCCGTCGCTCATTGCCAACAACCGTGCATTTCATCGAATGTTGGCGGACGGCATCGCTGTCGAATGCCGTCGGAAGGACGGCAGCATCGGCGCAGAAATAGTCCGACTGATTGATTTTGCCGACGCAGAGAATAACGACTGGTTGGTGGTGAACCAGTTCACGGTAATAGAGGGCCAGCACAACCGCCGCCCGGACGTGGTAATTTTCATCAATGGCCTGCTGCTGGGTGTCATCGAATTGAAGAATGCAGCGGACGAAAATGCCGACATCTGGCAAGCGTTCCAGCAATTCCAAACATACAAACAACAAATCCCGGCGCTTTTCGTCCACAACGCGGTGTTGATAATTTCCGACGGCCTGGAGGCGCGCATTGGCACCATCAGCGCCAATAAGGAACGGTTCATGCCGTGGCGCACGGTTGACGGCGAAGCCGTCGCGCCCGCCACCATGCCACAGCTTGAAGTTTTGTTGCGGGGCGTGTTTGACAAGCGGCGGTTTCTTGCCCTGATCCGGCATTTCGTCGTATTCGAGGACGACGGCGGCAGCGGCGTCATCAAAAAACTGGCGGGCTATCATCAATTTCATGCTGTCAACATCGCTGTCGCCGAAACCATTCGCGCCGCCAGTGCCGGGGCGATGCTATTGAAGGAGAGCAGCGCGGGTTATTTCGCCAAGAAACAGCCCGGCGGTGAAACTGGCGACAAGCGCGTCGGCGTGGTCTGGCATACTCAGGGATCGGGCAAATCGCTGACGATGGCGTTTTACGCCGGGCGACTGGTGGTCGAGCCTGAAATGGAAAATCCCACGCTCGTTATTCTCACCGACCGGAATGACCTAGACGACCAGCTTTTCGGGACGTTTGCCCGCTGCCATGAATTGCTTCGGCAGAAGCCGGTGCAGGCGCAGAACCGGGACAATTTGAAAAGGCTTCTTGCCGTCGCATCTGGCGGTGTGGTGTTCACTACAATTCAGAAATTTTTCCCGGAAGACAAGGGCGCCAAGCATCCGTTGCTGTCGGACCGTCGTAACATCGTCGTTATCGCCGACGAAGCGCACCGCAGCCAATACGATTTCATTGACGGTTTCGCCCGACACATGCGCGACGCGCTGCCGAATGCTTCTTTCATCGGTTTCACCGGCACGCCGATTGAAAAGGCCGACGCCAATACGCGGGCCGTTTTCGGCGATTACATTTCAATTTATGACATTCAGCGCGCCGTCGAGGACAAGGCGACCGTGCCGATTTTCTACGAAAGTCGGCTCGCCAAGCTGGAATTGAAGTCATCCGAAAAGCCGAAGATTGACCCGGATTTTGAGGACGCGACCGAAGGAGAGGAACTTGAGCACAAGGAAAGGCTCAAATCGAAATGGGCGGCGTTGGAAGCCGTCGTTGGCGCGGACAAACGCATCGGTCTCGTTGCCGACGATTTGGTCAAGCATTGGGAAGCCCGGCTTGAGGTGATGGATGGCAAAGCCATGATTGTGTGCATGAGCCGCCGCATCTGCTTTGAGCTTTACGAAGCCATCCGCAAGTTGCGCCCGAAGTGGCATCACAAGGATGACGAGAAAGGCGTGGTGAAAATCGTAATGACAGGCTCGGCCAGCGACCCGCTGGAATGGCAGGATCATATTCGCAACAAACCGCGCCGGGAGGCGTTGGCAAAACGATTCAAGGACGGGAAAGACCCGTTCAAAATTGTGATCGTTCGCGATATGTGGCTGACCGGCTTTGACGCGCCATGTCTGCATACGATGTATTTGGATAAACCTATGCGCAGCCACGGGCTGATGCAGGCCATCGCCCGCGTAAACCGCGTTTTCAAAGACAAGCCGGGCGGCTTGGTGGTGGATTATCTCGGCTTGGCGCACGAGTTGAAGCAGGCGCTCGCCACCTATACGGAAAGCGGCGGCCACGGACGGACGGCAATTGACCAGGAGGAAGCCGTCGCCGTCATGCTGGAAAAATACGAAATTTGCTGCGACCATTTCCACGGCTTCGACTGGTTGAAATGGACGACGGGTAAACCGGCGGAAAAGCTCGGTTTGCTCCCGGCGGCGCAGGAATTCATTTACGCGCGCGCAGCCAATACCAAAAAGCCCGACGAACATAAGCAGAAATTTCTCCGTGCCGTCACCGAACTTTCGCAAGCGTTCGCCCTGTCTGTGCCGCACATCAAGGCGATTGAAATCCGCGATGACGTGGGATTCTTCCAAGCCGTCCGTGCCGCCATCGCTAAGAACGAGGTCAGCGGCAAGGGAAAATTGCCAGAGGAAATTGATGCCGCCATCCGGCAAATCATTTCCCGCGCCGTCGCGTCCGATGAAGTCGTGGACATTTTTGCCGCTGCCGGTCTGAAGAAGCCCGACATTTCAATCCTGTCCGATGATTTTTTGGCCGAAGTTCGCGGAATGCCGCAAAAAAATCTCGCGGTCGAACTGTTGCGCAAGCTGCTCAACAACGAAATCAAACTGCGTTCCAAAAAATTCCTGATTCAATCGAAATCATTTGCCGAACTTCTGGAAAAATCCATT
Organism: Verrucomicrobiia bacterium; assembly: GCA_036268455.1. Taxonomy (GTDB): domain Bacteria; phylum Verrucomicrobiota; class Verrucomicrobiia; order Limisphaerales; family Palsa-1400; genus DATAUD01. Next base: position 210,092 of record DATAUD010000009.1, on the reverse strand, counting down.
CGCAAATATCAAAACCGAGCCATCGAAACGGTACAGTTGATCGAAGAATTAATTCAACTCGCAAAGGAAATGCGTCAATCTGCAAATCGGGGAGAACAACTAGGATTGACAGAAGACGAGGTTGCTTTTTATGACGCATTGGAAGTAAACGACAGTGCCGTGAAGGCATTGGGCGATGAACAACTGCGCTTCATAGCCCGCGAATTGCTCAAAATCATTCGGGAAAACATCACAATTGATTGGACAGCGAAGGAATCAGTTCGTGCCAAGTTGAGGGTGATGGTTAAACGCATCCTACGCAAGTACGGCTATCCGCCTGACAAACAAGAAAAGGCAACGCAGACCGTGCTCGAACAAGCCGAGTTGATTTGTGCGGAAGTGGCCGCATAAATATGACCGTGTCCAAACTAAGATGCGAGGATTGTGGTAAAAGCTGAAACATCTGTTGAGAAACTTGTCGGGTTGATCAGACGGGGCGAATTTCCTCTGCCGGAGGTGTAGTGTGCCATGTCTGGCATCCTCACCCTTCTTAAACCGTTTTTCGCGCCAATGCCGCCAACACGTCGTTCAATTTGAGAGCAGATTTGTATAATATCACTTCTTGCGCCATCACCGGCAATTTTCCTCCCACAGATTCCGCGACTGCCAGAATGATATGCTCGTTGTCGAAGAGTTTCAATTTTTCAATCTTCGCGCGGAGGTATTCGGGAGTCCAAAATCCCACGATTTCCAAAAAAACTCTTTTCCCGTCATCATGGTGAAATACAAAATCAGGAACAAATGCTGTTTGCCTTTTTTGAAGTATTCCTCCAGCGCGTTTCATGCTCCAGCCATCACGTTTATCTTGTCCCCACTTCTTTGCAAACCCTTCTTCAACTGATGAATCAAATTCTTCCAGTGTGGGCATTTCACTTTTTAATCCTGAATCAGATGACAGGTTGAGCCACAGTGGGCGAGGAATTCGTTGGATTTTTATCTCGGCTTCCATACGCCAATCTCGGCATGACAAAAGGACGGGCAAAAATCTTGCTAAATTGGTGCCATAGCGCCTTGTTTCCCTCAACACCGAAGCAGGGCCATCTAGGACGATCTTGTATTCGCCATTGGCCTCGTTGCTGGGAGGCGGTGTGATCTCAAGCAGCAGATGAGCCAGCTTTCCATGCGTGACGATTCTCTGAAAATCCGAACGCACCCACAGGGAAAGCCGTTTAGCGTTAAAAAGTGAGGCTTGAACTTGCGCCACATTGTAGCGGGAAAGAAGCGCTCCTCCGCTGCCATATCCAGCAAATGATTTCAACCGATTGAACTCGAACACGTCAGCGAACAATTCGACTTCGATTTCGGGCCAGCTTCGACGGCTAAGCTTTTGAGCCATCGTTTGTTTGGCGTCCATTTCGCTGTGCTCAAAAAGTCTATCTTTGAATTGCACCAGCGGGTGATAGCCTCCTGCCAATGTGAATATCTTACAACGCAATGCTGCGGCGCTCCCGCGACGGTCTGTATCGAACTTAGAAATTCGATCTTCATCAAGGAGCTTGCAAAACGCGTCTATCCGTTGTGGTGAACAGTCTGGTTCGTTGACAAAAACTTGTCGAATCGCAGAATGAAGTTCATGTCGGGTTTTTCCAATTCCTTCACGATACAAACGAAGCATCTCATCTGCATAGGCCAAATAATGGCCGTGCTGCCTGTGAGTCAACCGATCAGGTTTTATCTGACAACCCTCAAATTTGAAAATTGCGAGTTCCTTCGTAAGCATCACTCCTCCTGCGTTGTCGAGACCGATCCACTCCTTGGTGTCGCTACACACTACCTCGTAAAGAATGGCCCTTTGTTCGCCTCGCTTTCTGAGAATTCGACCGAGCCTTTGCTTCGCCTGTTTCACAGATGTCATTCCTCCCAAAACAACGGCGATCTTCGCTTCTGGCAAATCAACACCTTCGTCCAAGACTTGATTTGCGACAATGGCCGGGTAGCGACCGGCGCGGAATCCATCGAGAATGTCTTTGCGTTCCTTTTTACGGCAGTGATGTAGGAGACTCGGAATCAGGAATCGTACCGATACTTCACGAGCCATGACGTTCGTTTTAGTAAAGACAAGAATCCGTTGGCCCGAATGAAGCCTGAAAAGGTCTTCCAAAACCCGCATTTTCTCATCGGCTCGATCTTCAATAGATTCTTTCATGTAAAAAGCTTGAAGCACCTGCCGAGCCTGGGGGCTTTTCGCATACTCCTTTCGTAGCTCGACAAACGAATAATTCGGGTCTGTTTTTCGTTGCTCGCCCATAAAATGCCGAATCACGTCTGAACAACGGTCATATTTCTTGCGTTCTTCTGGTGTCAGATAAACCGGGATGCGCTTCACGTCGTAATCGGCCAAGATGCGACCTTTGGCTTCGGATAAAAGAGACCGGAACGCGATTGGGCCAATTAGCGAGTCCAGCACGGCCTCGCGCCCGTCGCTCCTCTCTGGAGTGGCCGTCAAACCCAACCGGTAAGGTGCAGTGCTCATTCGCGCCGCATCTGATCGAACTTGGCCCGGCAGGTGGTGGCATTCATCAAAAATGAGTAGATCAAATTCATCACCAAGGTCCTGCATGTGAATGCACGCGCTGTCGTAGGTGGTTACGGAAACGTGGTGCTTGTTGAATATATTGTCTCCAATGCTGCCAGCATCGTAGCCTAGCCGATCTTGAATGCGTTGATGCCACTGATACATCAGATCACGCACTGGCGATACAACCAGCGTGAACACCGACAAGCGGTGCATGATGTGAAGGGCTACTTCAGTTTTGCCCGTGCCTGTCGGCATCACGAGCACACCTCGGCGTAATTTCATCCATTCTTGTAGGGCTGATTGTTGATCGTTTCTGAGCGTCGAAAGGTTGGCACGCGGTCAATTCACCTTAATTCGGTGCGTCACGTTGACTGAGCAGGCCGGAGACGTTTCTATCAATGCGTTCTCTACCTCTGTGTAATGTAATGCATCGCACCTCCACGCTTCGGCCCGTTTGTCCCACGTAAAATGATTGGCGATATGTGGCGATGGCTGGGATTCAAGGAGCAAAGTTCCTTTGTCGAATCGCAATGTTTGATTGTTTGTCACGTCAACTGCTTTGTAATCTGTTCGTCCAGAATTTCTTTTGCGCCCAGGGCAACGATGACTTCGGGAGCGCGTCTGAAGAATGATTCGATCTTGTGCAGCACGTTACGTGGGGCAACTTTGTGGCGACGGATATCAAGCCGTGATGAAGGAGCGGCACGGTGCACTGACCTTACATCGGCCGGGTTCATAACGGGTTTAATTGCCATGCGGGGAGAATAGTTGGTTTCACTCTGCTTGCAAGTTCGCGGCACTACCAGTTGCGGCGATTCGCGCAGCCGATCTGTGCAGTATGGCGGCATCTGCTGGTTTTGCCCGCTATTGCCTTTTCACTTCTTTTCAATGGGCGTGATTTTGATCGAGGCAACGAAGGTTTTGAATCGGTCGAGGTCTGCGTAGCGTTTGGGCAGAATGCGAACCACAGCGAGTTCGTTTTCGCAGAGCCTTTTGGCCAGGGTTTCGAGCCTCCAGCCCAAAATCACTACGTCGGCAGTGGAGAAGGCAAGCGTGAATTTTTGTGGCGGCGCATTCCTGTCGTCGGCGGCGTCCGGGTTTGGTTCAATGGTGTAGTCAATCACCTGGCTGGTGTGGAAGCCGTGATAATGTTCCTTGTCGAGTTGGAACTCAATGCAGGCGCAATGCTTGTTCATTGTTTCATAAGAATCTTCCATCGTGATTTCTTCTGAGGCGGACTCGGACCCTCTAAATTTGAGTGACATAGGCGTTTATATGTGAATGCCGCCAGAGCGGCGTTGTTGTTGCTGTTGTTTCCGGTGACGTTCAATGTTTTGGCGCGCTTGCTCTCGGAAGGACCGACGCGGCTTTTGTTCGGGAGTTTCCTTCACATCGGGTGAAATCTTTTCCGCTTGCTCGATCTTTTCGATCACCGATTCCTTTTTTTTGATGCCGAGCCATTCGTTGATCCAGCGGCGTGTATCTGCGATGATCTGAGCCAGCCGTTGCGTAGGAGCCATGCGGGTGGAGCGCATCGCACGGCCCGTCTCGCGCACCGTACGAACTGTTCTCAAATCCTGATGTGCGGTTGCTGGCCCCACTTTTCCCCCTGGCTCTTCCCTCCGAACGAAACCGAGCTTGGCCATATCGTCACGTAGAGCTTGCAGCTCGACGGCGGCCTTGCGCTCGCGCGAATCTGTCACGCGCTGGGCCAGCAATTCCGCGTCATCGGTAAAAACGTGGACACGCTCGCGGCCACGGGAAATGGAGACGTAGAACTGCTCGCGGTTGACGGCGGCGAACGATTTTGAGGAGGCGACCAACAGCACTTCATCCATCGTTTTGCTTTGCGATGAATGCGACGTGACGGCGTACCCGTAGGTGAAGGCGTTGAACTTGCTCGGTAGAACCCGCCCATCGGTCAGGGCGATACGACCGGGCCGGATTTCCCGCACCTGGACGCGCTCGCCGTTGACGAATTCGTTGCCGTGATTGGCTTGGAGCAGCAGCCAGTCGCCAGCGGCCACTTTCAACTCGCGGGATTCGCCCACGTCGAAGGAGGTGGCGGCCCTGGCCGGAATGAAGTTCACTTCCGTTCCATCCGGGCGGCGCAACCGCAGGCCGTTTTCGGCCGTGCCTACGACTTCCACCGTATCGCCCCGGTCGAAATGTTTGGTCTTGCGAATAAAGCGTAGCCGTTGGCCAGGTTCGTACTGACTGACATTCCTCTTTTGTGCTTCCGTCCACGAAAGCGAATCAAAGACGGCGACAGCTTCATCCTTCTGGCCGACGATGCCCTCCGCTTTCAACGTCTTTCGCACTTTTTCCGTGACGGCTTCGATCTCCGACCAAGTGGGCGAAACGAGCAGGACACTTTTGCCCTGATGGACAGCGGACAAATATGTTTGAGCGGCCTTGTCATAGAGATTGGCGTGCGGGCCGTCGGCCAAGGCTTCAGTGACCGTGCCAAGTTCGAGCAGCTTGGCAAACGCCTTTTCGGTCTGTTTGGCGGCGGCCAGTTCGACAATCTGGCGAAAAGCCTCCGGCCTCTGGCGGCGAATCGTCGTCAATTCGCTGAAACGGTAAGACGAATACTGTTCGAGAATGCGGAGCGCGTCGCCACGAGCAACGGACGCGTGCTGGCCGGTATCTCCCGAGAACACGACGCGGCAGTGGTTCCGCCGCACCAATTCAAAGAGTTTGGCCATGTCGTCCAAACCCACCGCCCCGGCTTCGTCCAGTACAATAACCGAGCGTCGGGACAACTGGCTTTGAGCCGTCGGATTAGTCAGCAGGTTTGCCAGTGTGAACGCTTCCAAATGATCTTTGCGGAGCGTATTGGCGGCGGAGGCGGTCGGGGCGCAGAAGACCGGAGCAAAGCCTGCGTCCTGAAGCGCACCCGACAATTCGATCAGGGTGGTGCTTTTGCCGGAACCGGCTAGTCCACGGAACCCGGTGAAAGTGTCAGGACTCGTCATGACATGCGCCAGAGCCTTGCGCTGGTCCGGGCCGAGGTGATTGGGCGCTTCGTACCGATTGGCGACCGGGTCAACAGCCTCAACACCGGCATTGACCGTCCGAATCAGGAAAAGCTCTTTTTCGAGAATCTCTCGTGTCGAGAACTCCGAACCGACGCGCACCAGATTCGAACGCTCCGCCAATTCCCGCTTCAACTTTGCCAGATCGAGTTGACCGCAGCCCTTCATCAATGCGGCTTCCAAAATCTTATGCTGTGGCGCGACCGAGTTGCGCTCGAAGACATGGGCAATGCCGTGGTCAACGGCGGCATCCGTCCAGACCCGTTCGGTAAAAAGCTTTGGCTGGCTGTTTGCGTCGGCGACCACTTTACGAAGGGCGCGTTTCTCAAAAAAGCCGATCTCGCCAAGTTGCTGCTCCCGCACTTGTTCATCCGATGCGCCCTTCAATTTCTTGGGCCGGGACTGGTGGACAACGTGGGCGACTTCTTGTTTGGTCAGCTTGCGACCAAGCCGTTCCTCCTGACGCTTGACCGCCATGTCCCGTTGTTGCGACCGTTTCGAGAACCGTTCAATCAGCTTTGGGTTGATGCCTTCAATTTCAAATCCGTTGGCGGCTTTCCGGGTCTGATAACCAATTTCATGCAGACGTTTGACCAGTTCATTGCGATAGACTTCCGTCGCGTAGTTGACAGCACTAAATATATCGCCGGTTTGCAGGGCCTTCCAACGCCGTTCCCTCCCATCCCAGGTGCTATTGAACAGGACGAAGTGGGTATGCAGTTGCGGGTCGAGGGCGCGTGACGTGGTATGCACAAAGGCCGCGCCGACCACATTGCCCGTTATCCTGTCCCGGTCTTCAACGCCGCCCTTCCGAATTCGTGCCGCCGCGAATTGTTCCAATTCCTGAATGGCGATGGTGGAGGCTTCCCTGTGGGCCTCGACAATCCGCCGGTCATCCATCGTGACCGCCAGAATCGAAACGCTCTTGGGTGGTGAACAGGTGAAATCGAAGAAAATCCGCCGCCCCTTGAAATTCTGCAGCGTCAATTGCTCATTCATCTCTGGATTCCGATTGTCGCACAATTTCAGGAACGTCTCGCGGGTGACGACCTTGCCCGGTTTCAAACCCAGCATTTCCGCGCCGACACCAATCCAGTGTCCGCATTCCTTTTGGCCCTGGCTGTAATAGTCGTTATGCGAAAGGTGTTCGTCAAAATACGTTTCCGCCGCCTGCCGATTCTTTTGTGGAATGCCGCTAAACATCGGGTCTCAATTTCACCGCAAAACCATCTGCCATGTTGTAATGAAATCATTACAACCTGACCCTGAATTCTCCGGTAATTTTCGCTTCATCATGGCTCAAACTATGACTCGTTTTTCACAACTGATTGTTCAGAAGCCTGAACAACCTGATGCCTTGATCTCTGGCACAGTGACGGCAATGAGAACCATTGGTTATCCGATGAAGCCTGTCAGAAACGAAACCGTATTTGGTGCAGGTGTTACACAAAATGGTTCGGCGTTTATGCTACGAGTAATTCATGAAAATGGTATGACACTTACCCCGCCTTGGGCCGGAGAGGAAACTGCTCGCCGCCGCGCTCAATTGTGGCGCGGCAGAAAACCGGCAGGCGAGCCAAACGCAGTCGGCAAGAACGCCGCGTCGCTGACGGCAGAAAAGAGAAATGAAGTTGTATGAACACACGAGTTGATTACGGCCAATTGGCCGCAAAGTTGGACTACGAGGCGCTCAACAAAAAGCTGGAACAGTTGAGCCAGCGAGAAGCGCCCAAGAAGCGCAAAACCGTCGTTGATGCGCTGGAACCGCTGCGCGAGCGGTTATTGGCCTTGCATCGCAAGGGATGGAGCAGCGGGCAACTGGTGGAGGAATTGAAAGCCGCTGGCATCCCGGTCAGTTCGGCGCGAATGCGCGAATGCTTGGGCCGCTGGACTGGCGGCGGCAATGGCAGCGCCAAATCACGCGTCAACCGTCGAAAAGCCGGAACCTCGGCCCGCCAGCCTGGCAACGTGCCACTGGCGGCAGCCGCGTCCCCCGCCAGTCGAACCAGGGGCGTTGCTGGCGACGGACAGGGTGGACTCAAATTTGGGGCAACTGCAAGCGCATCCACGCTGAAGCCATGAAAACGGACTTGCCGAACAAAGCTCGCAGGCCCGTGCCGTCAGTCCGCCTTGCGCGACTGGCCGGCGTCCTGCCAGTACGTGCCTGCTTCGCCGTTGGGCGCAAACAGCGCCCGCCTGTCCGTGGCTCCGCGCAGCCGGGACGATTCGCCCGGCGCTGCTCGCCACCGACAGCCGCAGCCGACAGACACTCGGATGTTCCCATGCTCATCAAATGGCCGCTCATTCGCGGAGGCAGCATTCGTAGTTGTGAGCATCAAAGTGACATTGAAATGCTGGTCGCAAAACGGCGTTCAAAGTATCGCCGCATCAGCGGATGCAGCAAGGCGCAAGTCTGGCCGAAGCCGCCGTCTCATGCTGTCAATGTATTGCTCGCCCTGTTCCCTCTGCGCTCCACATTGACAGCGGCGGCGTTTCGGCCCCGGTTGCTCTTAGGTTCCGGCTTTGGAAAATTCAAAGCCGGAGCTTTGTCTTTCCATGCAGAGCATGACGGGTTGACGATGCAACCAGCGGCAATCGCCGCGAAGGCGATGGCGCAGTTGCCTGAATCTTACCCGTGCGCTGTCCGTCTGGGGAGTCGTGTCACGGCGCGATCAATAACCGTCCGCAGAGCATCCCCCTTTCCTTTGGCATTTAGGGTGGTGTTGCTGGCTTCGGCGGAAGCGTGTCCGAACCTTTCTGGCCGCGTGTTGCATACGGTCGTCCTGGGCCTGCCTTTAGGCGCTCTGGCCGCCGCGCCGGGCTGCATGAAAATGCTTTGCATTTTCTCCTCTCGCTTGTCTGGTCACATGCTCATGGGCTGTTCGCCGTCGTTGCGTGGCCGTGCCATTCTTGCGCCAGAAGGCGAAGCGATTCAACCCTTTCATTTTATGATTTCCCAACTCCCATCCACGCCGGACATTTTGCCGAACAGCGCTCGTCGAATGACCGGAACACAACTCGGACCACAACGCAAACAACCGCCGGAGGACCGCTGGCCGGCGGCAAGGAGAAAAATTGAAATGGAGTGATTATGGAAACGATTCCCACATCTGAAACACCACCGCCGGTCGCCGCCTCCGAACGACTGGCCTACTCGGTGCAGGAAGCCGCCGACCTGCTCGGCGTCAATTATTTCAGCGTTTACCGGATGATTCTGCGCGGCAAATTGAAGGTGTCCCGCGCGATGAGCCGGAAACTGCTCGTGCCACGAACTGAACTGCTCAAACTTTTGAAAACCGACTGAGAGGTATTTATGAACAGCAATTCATCCAAAGACCGCCGTCTGTCCGAAATGGAGGAGCAAGCCTACGCCGAAATCCGGCAGCGTTTTGCCGAACAAATGGAGGAATCCAGCGCCGTTCACAGCGCGATTCAAAGGCTGGAACAAGACTTGACGAAGCACACCGGCAACGTGCTTCGCCAGGTTGTCTCACGCACAGCAAAACCGGAGAACCTGGTTGAGACCGATGACGGCCAACAGTGGCAGAGGAGCGTTGACCTAACCGACGATTGCTACCTTTGTTACTGCACGACTGGCCACCGCGCAGACTTCGCCGTGGTGGAACGGTCTTCACTGGTCGGAACCAGCGAAGTGTTGACCCGAAACCGGACGGCGCTGGCCGCGCTCCAGGACTTCGCCGCCGTGCAGCGGCAGACGTTGCGGATTTGGGCGGAGGACATGGCGGCGCAGATCAGTGAATATCTGACAGAGAAATATCCCGGCCAGAACATGAGCCGCGTCGTCAACGGTTTCATGCAAACGGTTCACCCAGACGGAAACGCTGACCCAATCTCACGGGCAGAGCCTCGGTTGAGGTATTTCTATTTGACAGTATTTCACAACGCTTGTACTATACTGCTATTCTATACTATATGGGCTTTTTAGTGCCAAAAACTTCCAAAGCCTGCAAAGACGAAAAGCTCATAAAACCCTTGTAAACACTGAAGAATATGCGTCTCTCAAACTATTGCTAAAAACTACAAAAAGTGCCATTTCGGATTTCGAGTCAGGTGCCTTCAACCACTCAGCCATCCTTCCAGGATGGCATTTATTTCGCCGCCAATTCGGTCCCGTGACAAGCTTATTTGGCAATGTCTTAATTCTCAACTCGTATCGGCGCTGTATTGCGGCTTGCGGTGTTGCAATCGGCGGTTCTAAAGTTGCACTCACATGAGTGATCAACCAGTCGCCTTCACGAAGGAGGATCCGTGGCGCATCTTCCGCATTATGGCGGAGTTCGTCGATTCTTTTGAAATTCTGTCCAAGGTCGGCCCGGCGGTGACGATTTTTGGCTCGGCGCGGCTTAAACCCAACGACCGCTATTACCAGGCTGCGGCGGACATCGCGCGGCAGTTCGCCAAAAACCATCTCGCGGTCATCACGGGCGGGGGACCGGGGATCATGGAAGCGGCCAATCGGGGCGCGGCGGCGGTGAAGGGGAAATCGGTGGGGTTGAATATTGAACTGCCGTTCGAACAAAAGGGCAACCGCTTCGCCAACGTCCCGATGCACTTCCACTATTTCTTTTCGCGCAAGGTCTGTTTCGTCAAATACAGCATTGGCTTTGTTTTTATGCCGGGCGGGTTTGGAACGCTGGATGAGTTTTTTGAAGTGCTTACTCTGGTGCAAACCGGACGCATCCCGCGCTTTCCGTTGATTCTTTTTGGAACGGTGTATTGGAGCGGGCTTCAACGATGGATGAAAACGACGCTGGAAAAAAACAAACTGATCAGCCCCGGGGATTTGGATTTGTTTATCACCACTGACGATACCGACGTTGCGTTAAACCGCATTCTCGATTATAAAAGACAGGTAGGCCCGCCGGAGGAGATGCCCAGGGTTTTGGGGTGATTTTTTCATAGGAAATTCGATGTACAATGTCACGCGCATGGAAAACGGCTTGACCGTGGTGACGGCGGAAATGCCGCACATGGCAAGCGTCAGCGTGGGAATTTGGGTGGGAGTGGGAGGGCGTTACGAACCGGTGGCGCTCAACGGCGTTTCGCACTTTATTGAACATCTTCTGTTCAAGGGGACGCGGCAGCGGAGCGCAAGGGAAATTTCCCAGGCGGTCGAGGGGATCGGCGGCTATCTCAACGCCTTCACCAGCGAAGAACACACTTGTTTCTATGCGAAGGCGGGCCACGAGCATTTCCGGCAACTTTGGGATGTGCTGGAGGATATGTTTTTACGTTCCAGCTTTGACCCCGTCGAGATCGACAAGGAACGCGATGTGATCAAGGAGGAGTTGGCGATGTATATTGATCAACCCGCCCAACACGTCCAGGAATTGCTCAATGCGCTTATGTGGCCCGATCAACCTCTGGGGCGCTCGATCACTGGAAGTGAAAAAACTCTCGATGCCATTGGTCGCGAACAACTAATCGATTATCAACGGACAAATTATGTCGCGCCCGCGACATTGGTGGCGGTCGGCGGACGCATTTCCCATTCCGAAGCGCTGAAAGCGGTAAAGAAGTCCGCCAAAAAGTTCGCCGCCGGCACTCGTCCTGGGTACGCCCCGGCAACAACCCGGCAAACGCTGCCAGCCATTCATCTTCATACCAAGAAAACCGAACAGACGCAGGTCGCCCTTGGCATCCGCACTTGCTCGCGGCACGACGAATCGCGTTTTGCGTTGCGACTTCTGAACACCGTCCTGGGCGAGAACATGAGTTCGCGGCTTTTCCAAACCATCCGCGAGGAGCACGGGCTGGCCTATTCGATTTACAGCGCGAACAGCTTTTTTGATGACGCTGGCGATATTGTCATTTCCGCCGGCCTGGATGCGAAAAATCTCGAGAAAACGGTGAAAATCATTGTGAGCGAGATGCGGCGTTTGACGTCTGATCTGGTGCCGGCGGCGGAATTTCGACGGGCGCGCGATTATCTGATCGGCCAGATGGACCTGAGCCTCGAGAACAGCGAAAACCAAATGCTGTGGGCCGGGGAGCAATGGCTCGGTTACGGAAAAATCTTCAAGCCGGAGGAAGTCAAAAAGCGGCTGGGCGAAGTGAACGCGGCGAAAGTGCGGGCGGCGGCGCGAGAATTTTTCCGTCCTGACCACTTTAATCTCGCGCTGATCAGCCCGTTGAAATCCGCGGCTGGATTGGAGAAAATTCTCGCCATGTAAGGCGCGGCGCAGCCATGCAGATGATTCGGCACATCTCGACGCAGCATACGCCGGAATCGCTTGTCGAGCGTTTGGCGGGCGAACCGGGAATCGTTCTCTTGCGCAGTTGCTTTTTTGATTCCCCGCAGGCGCGTTATTCGTTTGTCGCGGCGCGGCCGCTGTTGATTTTCCGCTCGTTCGGCGCGCGGTGCGAATGGACCGGCGCGGATCACCTCCAATTCGGCAACCCTTGGCACGTGCTTGAGGACTTCATGTCGCGCTACGAGTTGCTCGATGAAATAGACCTGCCCTTTCCGCTGGGAGGATGTTTCGGGTATTGGGGGTATGACTTGAAGAATTTCGTCGAGCCGAAACTTCCCCGTTCGGCGGTCAACGATTTGGAGTTGCCGGATTGCCACGCGGGTTTTTACGACAGTCTCGTTGTATTCGATCATCGCCTGGAAAAGACATGGATTATTTCGACGGGTTTGCAGCCGGATGGTTCCCGCGACGCGCCGCGAGCCAGAGCGCAGTTTGATTTTTGGGAACGACATTTGACAGCGTCTCCCACTGCGGCCGTTCCGTCCAGCCAAAGCAATAGCGGGTCCGCAACGTCAAACCTGTCGCGCGAAATGTTCATCGACAAAGTGCGACGCGCCCAGGAATACATCCGCGTGGGAGACATTTACCAGGTAAACCTGTCGCATAGATTGACCGCCCTCACGAACCTGGGCGGATGGCCGTTCTTCCGACAATTGTGCGACGCTTCGCCCGCGCCATTTTCGGCTTATCTTGAATGCGGGGATTTTCAGGTTTGTTCATCGTCGCCGGAATTATTCCTGCGCTTGAGCGGTTCGGAAATTCAAACCCGCCCGATCAAAGGAACACGCCCGCGCTCCGCGGACTCGAATCGGGATGCGCAGTTGACCTACGAGTTGCAAACCAGCCCGAAGGAAATGGCCGAGCTGGTCATGATAACAGACTTGCTGCGCAATGATTTGGGCCGCGTTTGTGAATACGGATCGGTTCACGTGCCGGAGTTGGTGCGCCTGGAACGTTATCCGCAAGTGCAGCATTTGGTTTCCACAATCACGGGACGATTGCGGGGCGACCAAACGCATTTTTCGGCGTTCGCCTCGTGCTTTCCCGGTGGAAGCGTGACCGGCGCGCCCAAAATCCGCGCGATGGAAATCATCGACGAATTGGAGCCGGTGACGCGCGGGCCTTACACGGGCGCGATAGGGTATCTCGGGTTCAATCGTGAAAGCCAATTGAGCATCGCCATTCGGACGGCTATTTGCCGGAATGGCGAGATTCATTTTCACGCCGGGGCGGGCATCGTCACGGATTCCGTGGCGGAAGCGGAGTATGAGGAAACAATGGCCAAAGCAGCCGGGTTCTTCGCGGCGTTGCAATCGCAGCGCGTCGTGCCCCAAACTACATCGCGATGATTGTTTTTCTAAACGGCAAATTTATACCGGAAGAAAAGGCGACCGTATCTGTTATGGATCGCGGTTTCCTCTATGGCGATGGGTTGTTCGAGGGTTTGTTGATTAAAGGAGGCCGTCCGTTCCGTTGGGCCGAACACATGGTCCGGCTGGCGCGGGGAGTTGAGTTTTTAAAATTGACGATGCCTTCCACGCCGAAGGAATTGCGTCGTTTCGCTCTTGAGTTGGTGAAACGCAATCAGCTCCCGGATTGCATCCTGCGTATTTCACTTTCCCGCGGGATAACAGCCCGCGGTTATTCCCCTAAAAACGCGGTTAACCCGGCCGTGGTGATGACCCTTCATCCCCTGCCCGTCTCCGACGGAAAACAAATTCCGCGCTGGCAAGTGATCACCGCGTCGTTTCGATTGCCTGTGAACGATCCCCTTACCCGTTTCAAAACGGCGAACAAGCTGCCGCAAGTGCTCGCCCGAGCCGAAGCCGACGAAGCGGTCGCCCAGGAAGCGATCCTGCTCAACACGGACGGCTACGTGGCGGAAGGGACTACCAGCAACATTTTTTGGGTGGAGCAAGGTGTTATTTGCACAACGCCTCTGCCCAGCGGCGCATTGCCTGGAGTGACGCGAGCCACGATTTTGGAATTGTGCGCGTCGCTCAAACTTCGATGTCGCGAAAAAACGGTGAAACCCGAGGCCCTGCATCGGACGCAGGGAGCGTTTCTGACGATGACTTCGATGGGCGTGGTTGAAATTGACTCCCTGGACGGACGGCCACTTCGCCGCTCTCCACTTGTCAAGAAACTGGCAATGGCTTACCGGAAGATGATATGAAACGAACTATTTTTTCGCTTTTTTGCGCGGCCTTCGCGCTGACGGCGCGGGGTGACGAAGGAATGTGGCTTTTTAATCAACCCCCACGCGAATTGCTGCGGCAACGCTATCAATTTGACGCTACGGACGCCTGGTTGAATCATTTGCGGAAGTCTTCCATCCGCTTTAACTCGGGCGGCTCCGGCAGTTTTATCAGCCGCGACGGTTTGCTCATTTCCAATCACCATGTTGGGGCCGACGCCTTGCAAAAACTGAGCACGCCCCAAAAAAACTTTCTCCGTGACGGTTTTTACGCCAAAACGCCCGGCGCGGAAATAAAATGCCTGGACCTTGAGTTAAACGTCCTTGAATCCATCGAGGATGTCACCGCTCGCGTCAATGCCGCGGTGCCGGCGACAGCCGATGCCGGTGAAGCATTTGCCGCCCGCCGCAAAATCATCGCGCAAATCGAAAAGGAGTCGCTCGACAAAACGGGTTTGCGCTCCGACGTGGTCACTTTATGGGAAGGCGGCGCGTACCAATTGTATCGATATAAACGTTACACCGACGTGCGGCTGGTTTTCGCGCCGGAACAGCAAATGGCGTTTTATGGCGGCGACCCGGATAATTTTGAATTTCCACGCTACGACCTGGACATTTGCATTTTTCGCGCTTACGAAAACGGCCAACCGGCCCACATTGAAGATTATCTTCGAATTTCAAAAGAAGGTCCGAAGGACGGAGAACTTGTGTTTGTTTCCGGCAATCCCGGCGGCACCAGCCGTAATTTGACTGTTGCGGAACTGGATGAACTGCGCGACACGGCGGTGCCGTTTCGCCTCGACGCGCTAAAATGGGAGGAAGTTTTGCTCGACTCATGGAGCGCCCGCAACCAGGAAAACGCCCGCCGGGTGAAGCAAATTTTGTTCGGCGTCAAGAACTCCCGCAAAGCGTTCGATGGGCGGCTCGGCGGCCTGCTGGACCCGGAACTGATGCGCGCCAAAACCACGGCGGAATCGGAATTCAAGGCCCGGCTTTCGGGCAAACCGGAATTTGCCGATGCGCTCACCGCGTACGACAAAATCTCGGACGCGACCAAAATTCTGGGGGAAAATTCAGTCAAATATAGTCTTTTGGAAACGGGCACGGGGTTAAACTGCGAGACTTTTCGCATCGCCCGCGCCGTTCTGCGGGCGGGCGAGGAGCGGCCCAAACCCAACGGCGAGCGTTTGCGCGAATTTTCCGATTCGGGCCGCGCTTCGCTCGAACTGTCTCTGTTCTCCCGCAAGCCGATCTATGCCGACATGGAGATTCTCACTCTGACCGAGTCGCTTACTTTTCTGGAGTGCAAACTTGGGCCGGCGGATCCGCTCGTTGAAAAAATTCTCGGAGGCCAAACACCACAGCAACGCGCCGTGCAACTGGTGACAGGCACAAAAGTGCGTGGCGTTGCCTTCCGCAAGCAGCTTTACAATGGCGGCGCGACGGAGGTTGAGGCCGCCCACGATCCTATGATTGATTTTGCGCGGCTCATTGATCCCGAATCGCGCGCGTTGCGGAAAATATTCGAGGAGCAAACCGAAATCAAAAACCAGGCGCACGCCGCCATCGCCCGCGCTCGCAATGCCATTTTTGGCGACGAGGGTTATCCGGACGCGACGTTCACCCTGCGGCTGGCCTTCGGCACGGTCAAAGGCTACGAGGAGCGGGGAAAGAATATCGAGGCGTTTACCACATTCGCCGGCCTATACGCGCGGGATGCGGCCATGAACAATCACCCGCCATTCGACTTGACGCCGTTGTGGGAAAAGCGGAAATCTGGACTGAACCTGCGAATACCGCTGGATTTCGCGAGCACGGACGACATTATTGGCGGGAATTCGGGCAGCCCTGTGGTCAACCGGGCGGGTGAATTTGTGGGCATTATATTTGACGGCAACCTGCAAAGCCTTCCCTGGGATTACGCCTTCGACGATAAGCAAGGCCGGGCCATTTCGGTGGATTCCGCGGCAATCGTGGAAGCGTTAAACAGCGTCTATCACGCAAAAACGCTGGCGCGTGAATTGTCCATCGGCTCCATGACGAAATAGGAATTATTTCGTGCCTTTTGAACTATTGGAAGCCGCTGATGCTGTCGGACGAGGGTGCTCCGGCGGACCGCCTTCCCGAAAAAGGGGCCTATCCGCCGACCCGCCATCAAGCCGATGCGAAAACCTTCCCGAAGGGGGAAAACGCAGACCGGGCTGAAACGAACCTCCGAACTCATGCCTTGGCGAAAATGGGGAACGCGGCGTGTAATGAAACGCCGGCGTTTGCAGCGGCAATAACGATGGCATCTCTTGCGCGGAAGCCAGCAATGTAGGCGGACCGCTGGACGGCATGACAATGTCCGAAACACGTTCAAGCGGGACCGGGGACGGAGCCTGTTTTGTGGCAGCCGCAACAACATTCCGACTCACTCCGCCGTTGATTATCGTGTTATTGACCACACTGTAATTCTGCACGACTGAACTGGCTGCCGCGATCAAGGCGGAATGACCCGCCGACGCGAGATGGCTGGGAAGATCCGCGCTCAGAAAATGCGTGGCCCGCACAAAAACGTAGGACGAGAGCGTCAGGCCAAAATCAAATCCCGGCGTGACGGAATGCCCATTGTAGGACAATTGCGAAAGGACATTCAGACTCACGCCGGGAGGCAATGGCGCCCAACCAAGATGGGATGAAGTCGATCTCCAGGCGACCCATGCGGGCGCCCACGTGTTGCCCGGCACCCAAACCCATCCGGCCTCCGGCGCGTTCACCCACCCACCGTAGTGAAATGGCGCCCAGCCCCATGTGTAGGCGGATTGCCAATACCATCCGCTGTCGGAATCGATCCATTGGCCGTCGTTCACGTAGGGTTTCCAATCTGGATTGGCCAATTCCACCGCCGGTTGCCAGGCGGCGCCGTAATTGGATAGTTGCATCCAGGTGCCGTACGAAGCCAGGGCGTCGGTGAACAAATTTGAACCTGTCTCCGCGGGCGGTGTTGCTTCCGAGAGCGTTGGGACGACGGCTGGCGTCGAGGCGGGTTGCGCAGGCTGGTCCTGATAAAGTGCTGAGAGGACGTTTTGAGGCATCCCAAGGCTCGATAGATAGAGGATCTGGTCGGCCGTCGGTGAATAGGTCTGCCCGGAGTTTTGGATGAACGCCAACATGACGCCCGGATCCACATGAGCCTCGGCCAGCCGGACAACTTCCGCCAATCCCGGAGCCATTTCTCCCATCAATGGCCGTTCAGGCGGCGGAACAGTTGGAACTATCTCATCCGCAACAACCTTGACGGGCGCGACGGGGACGGCATTGGACGGCGCGGCAGGGTCAAAACGGCCAAAAGCGCCGATGAAAACAATCGCCGAGACTCCAATGGCGACAAACCAAGGCGAGCCATATGAGGTTTTCATGCCCATAGCACCGACGCTTGGCACGACGCGATATTCAATTCAATCGACACGGTTGATTTCACGCAGCCTTTCCATAAAGCCAGGTTCGGTCGAAGCAAGGTCCACCCGGCGTTGCTGAGCCAGCAATTTACCATAGACGGCAATGTCCCTGCACATCATTTCCAACCGTCGATTCAGCGACGAATTGGCGATTTTGCCATCTTTCACATCTTCGTCTCCGGTAAAGGCGACGCCGTAAGGCAGTGACCAGGCGTAACATTGCCGCGCCACAGTCCGAAGCTGGTCGGTCACCGTAAGCCCCTTTTCGTGAGAGGAAACGATAGTTGCAAAAAGTTTGCCGCCGAATTCGCGCCAAAAATGGTCCAGGAAACTTTTCATCACGCTGCTAATGCCGCCATGATAGTCCGGCGTGCCGAGCAAAAGAACATCCGCGTGGTCCACCCGCCGCTTCAGCGCCGGAAAGGAGGGGGCGTCGTAGGCCGTATTGGGATTGTAAAGCGGCAACGGGTCTTTCTCGAAGTCGAGGATATCCACGTCGCACCCGCGTTCGGCCAATTGCCGGGCCGCCTCGCATACGACAGTGCGCGTGACGGAATCTCGATTCAAGCTTCCCGCAACCGCCAGGACGCGAAGGGAATTTTTGCCGGTGCTCACAGCCAAAGTTCAATGTAGATGGGCCGCCATGACAACTCAAAACTTTGTTGCGGCAAAAGCGTCCACGCACTCGTGGACCGACCCGAAGAAACTTTCCTCGCCGATTTCGCGCTTTAACCCGGTGCGTTCGAGCAGTTCACGCAAAGGCCGGTTCGTGTGTGCAAATTTCACCTGGATGCCCTTCTGCTTCAATTCTTCATCCAAGGCGTGCAGCATCTCGACGGCTGTGACGTCGATGTCCGTGATCGCCTGCGCATCGATCAATAACCAGCGCACCGGACCGCCGCTGGAGGCAACCAGCTTATGCACCCGTTCCTTGAAATAGCCGCAGTTCGAAAAGAGCAAGGGCGCATAAAAACGGTAGGCGAGCAATCCCGGCGCCGTCACGCCGCTGTCTTGCCCAATATCATGATAGCCGTGGCCGGGAATCTCGCGCAGAACGGCGTCCGGCGGATGCGAAATCCGTTTGATCAAGCCCAGCAGCGAAAGCACGACGCCGAGAAGAATTCCCATCACCACTCCCACCGCGAGCACTCCCAAAGTCGTCAGCGCCGCGACGACCGCCGAACCGGGATAGAAGCGGTATATCCGCTTCATCGCATCGAATTCGACCAGCCGCCAGCCTCCGTAAATCAGAATCGCCGCCAAGGCCACCAGGGGCAGCGACGCAAGCACCGGCGTCAGGAACAATAGAAAAAGCGCCAGGCTTGCCGCCATGACGAGGCTGGAGAGTTGCGTCTTGGCGCCAGCCGAATCGTTGACCATGGTTCGTGATTGACTGCCGGTGACCGCAAAACCCTGAAACAGGCCGTTGCAGAAATTGGCGACACCCAAAGCCGCCAGTTCCTGGTTGGGAGCGACTTCGTAGCCATTCTTCGCCGCAAACGCGCGCGCCAGCAATATGCCTTCCGTGTAGGCGAGAAATGAGATGCCGACGGCAGCCGGGAGCAGGCTGCGAATGTCGCGCCAGTTTAACGGCGGAATCGCAAAGTGGGGCAGTCCGCCCGGAAACTGCCCGACCACCGCCACCCCGTGTTCCGGCAATCGCAACAAAGCTGAAGCGACCATCGCGCAGACGCATGCCACCAAAGGCGCCGGAACTTTCGGCGCGAACCGGCGCAAGCCCAACAGCAGGATAAGCAGCGCCACGCCCAACGTAACCGTGGGTATGTGGGCGTGATTTATTTTGCCGTACGCTTCGACGACGCGCGGGAAGAAATCGTTGTTCTTGAGCGGGACGCCGAGAAACCCGCCAAGTTGCGAAACCATCAGGATCAGCGCGGCTCCCGTCATATAACCGACCAGCACAGGCTTTGATAGAAAATCGGCCACTTTACCAAGGCTGGCGCGGCTTGCGAGGAGCAGGAGCAACCCGCTCAAAATCGAGAGAATTGACGCCAGTTCCGCGGCGCGGAACCCGTCATTGCCGGCCAGCGGCCCAACCGCGCTGACGATGAGCAGGCAAATGGCAATATCCGGTCCGACAATGACTTGCGGCGAACTGGTCAGGAAAGGATACACCAAAAGCGGGACCACCGCTGCGAACAGGCCAATCTGCGGCGGCATTCCCATCAACCGGGCGTACGCGATCACCGAAGGGACCAGCACGACGCATCCACTGACGCCCGCCGCGAAATCTCCGGCCAGCCATTGACGCCGATAACCGCGAAAGAACGAAAGACCGGGGAGAAATCGCGATAATGTTAAGGGAGGATCGGTCAATGTGGCGGCACAACTACAGGATTTCTCAAACGAAAGTCAATGCTGGTATCGTTGTCAAAAATCATCATTTCCTTGCGCTTAGACCAAACTCGACGCATGTTCTTTGCCATGCAGACGAGTACTCAAATCGAAGATACAGTGCGACAGAAAACCCTGGAGCTTTGCGAAGCCATCATCCAACAACCCCAGTTCCAAAGCATCCGGCAACGGGTTGATTCCTTTATGGCGGATTCCAGCGCGCAACAACAATATCAAAGCCTCACCGAGAAAGGCCGTTCACTTCACGAGAAGCAGCACCAAGGCCTGCCTCTTGATAACCGTGAGATTGCCTCGTTCGAGTCGGAGCGCGACACCCTTCTTGGCAATCCGGTCGCGAAGGCTTTCATCGACGCGCAGGAGGAAATGCACGAAATGCAGGATGGCGTCCACAAACTCGTCCATAAGACGTTTGAACTGGGGCGCATTCCGACCGGAGAAGACCTTCAGGAAGGTTCGTGCGGCCACGGTTGCGGCTGCCACCATTAAGCCGGAGAGCTTTCTTTCTCCAGCCAATCCAGATAACGGGCGTTTCCGCCAACCAAGGTGAGCGCCACGAATTCCGGGGTGTCGTAGGGATGGTTCTCCAACACGAGTTTCTCCAGTTTTTCGAGTTGGGGCGCGCGAGTTTTAAAAATTATCAGCGCCTCGGCGCTCTTCTCCAGTTTGCCCTTCCACCAGTAGTGCGATTCCAATCGCGGGACCAAATTGGCGCAAGCAACGAGACGGCCGGCAAGCGCGGCTTTGGCAAGTTTGCGCGCCACTTTCAGATTTGGCGCCGTGACCAGCACGACCCGGAATTGGCCGGCTTTTTTCATTTCCACCTCATTTTCGATTGAACTGAGCCGATGCTGGTTCCAAATTTCACCCAACGTCTGGCGCTGGCAAATTAATTATGCTTTTGTTTCGCGAAAAAATTCCCGCCGATTGGCTGCCCAAAGTCCTGGCTCATTTGCCCGCCGTCCTGGTGGACCACGCCCATCTCGAACGCAAGGCCGCCACGACCGCGTTGACTCTGGAAAAATATCGCGATCTTTTTGGCAAGGTAGATGAACTCAACGCGATTGCGATCGAGGAACTTCAACATTTTCAACTGGTGCTCAATATCCTCAAGAAGCGGGGCATTCCGTTTGGGCAGCCGCATCCCAGCCCGTGGATTGCGGGGCTGATGCGCTCAATTCGCAACGGGCAAAGGCGCCAGGTAATCGACCATCTGATTTGCTGCGCTTTGATCGAGGGGCGCAGTTGCGAAAAGTTTCAAGTGCTCGGCCGTGCGCTGACTGGAATCGACCCGGAGTTGGCGGTGTTTTACGATGGGTTGGTGGAGTCGGAGGGCAATCATTACGCGACTTATATCCTCATGGCGCGGGCGGTGGACGACGCGGAAACGGACCGTCGGCTGGATTTCTACCTCGACCTTGACGCCGAACTCATCCGGCAGGGAAGCCCGACGCCGATTTTGCATTGAGTGGGGCGGGGCGTCCGGCGTAGTTTGACGCCATGAAAGCACTTCATTTGCCTCTCGCGTTGGCTCTTGCGACTCCTCTTTTTGCGCAAACGAACTTTTCGCCGGACGTCCAATCCGATGGCCGCGTGACATTTCGCGTCAAGGCGCCCGACGCCCACGATGTTCAGGTCCAATGCGAAACCCTGAAAAAAATCCCGATGGAAAAAGACGATCAGGGCGTCTGGTCCGCAACGACGCCCGCGCTGGAGCCGGATTTTTATGGATATTCTTTTGTGGTGGACGGGTTGAGGTGCATGGATTTGAACAACCCGCTGATGAAATACAATCTGCTGAATAGCGAGAGCGAAGTGCATGTTCCCGGCCCAGCCTCGCTGCCGTGGGAAATCAACGATGTTCCACGGGGCGTCCTGCACCGGCACGCCTACAAGTCCGAGGCGGCGAACGATGAACGCGCGTATTTTGTTTACACGCCGCCGGCGTACAACGCGGGATCGCGCAAAAAATATCCGGCGCTTTATTTGCTGCACGGATACAGCGACGACGCGACGGCCTGGTGGTCGGTGGGGCGGGCGAATGTTATTTTTGACAACCTGATCGCGCGGGGAGAGATGAAGCCGATGATTGTGGTGATGCCGCTGGGCTACGGGACAATGGAGATCGTTCGTCGCGGATGGGGCCGTGTGCGTGATCCGGAATTATGGGAGCGGAACGGCAGACAATTCCGCGCGACGCTCCTTGACGAAGTGCTTCCGCAAGTCGAAAAAAACTACCGCGTCCAGGCCGATCGAAAATCGCGCGCCATCGCCGGGTTATCCATGGGCGGCTCGGAATCCCTGACGGTGGGATTGAATAATCTGGACCGTTTTGCGTGGATTGGCGCTTTCAGTTCGGGCGGTGTCGATACTAATTACGCCAAGGCCTTTCCGCGCCTCGATGCCAAGGCCAACGACCGTCTTCGCCTGTTGTGGATTTCCTGCGGCAAGGATGACGGCTTGTTCAAGCCAAACTTGAAATTCGTCCAATGGCTGGATTCGGAAGACGTCCACCATACGTGGACGCCAGTTCCCGGCGTGCATAGCTGGCTGGTTTGGCGCAGGAACCTGGCTGCGTTTGCGCCGTTGCTGTTCCGATAAACCGGTCACTGTCTCAGGAACAGATAGCGCTTGTTGGGGTCCGGGTCGTCTGGATGGTATTGCAGGGTGCAAATCCAGTTTCTTTCTCTTTGGCCGGTGTGGAAAATCGTCGCGGAGAAAAAATTTGTTTTGCCGCGAACGACCGTGCGGACGGTAAACGGCGTTCCCCCGCCGAGCCGCTCGGCGTAGAAAACCACATAAATTCTGTAGAGGCCGGAAGGGGCGCCGCCAAGCGGCCAGAAAATATTTTCCACCGGCGTGGTGTTGTACGGCGCGTGCGCGTTTTGATCCACGTCCAATTCACCGCCGGTGCGGCTCGATATTTTGTTTTGGAAATAAATCTCCTCGTTCGCGGGATCGATGCAATGAAGGTCCAAGTCGTTGAAATTCCTCCAAAACAGCGAGAATTGAAGGTCGCCTCCTTTGGCCCCAACCTGGCCGAGTCGACGTTCCATCGTAGCCGGGTCCACAACGTTCGTTCCCCTCGAAGGCGGCGCGGGAATCGTGTCACTATCCGCGATCAACGTGACAGGCTCGTTCGTATTGACACCATTCGTCGCGCCGCCGCGTGGCCGGGAATTGGCGCCAAGATCAGGTTGCGTGGGAGGAAGATTTGTGGCCCCCGCGATCGGCGATCCAACCGGCGCGCCCTCCTGGCCCGGCCCGGGAAAAATGCCCAGGGTCGCGCCGCCAAAAATATTCGTAACCACGGTCCCGGTAACGCCGCCCAGCTCGCGCCCGCGCATACGCGATCGCCATAACACCAGGATCACCACGATGATGGCCATCAGAATGACAGCGTCCTGCATCAGGCGTCGCGAGCGTTTCATGGAAGAGGAATAAAACGATACTCGCCATGGTTGTCCGCGGCAATTTGTCGCATCACTGGCTCGCCCGCCGCGTTGTACAAATCAATCGTATTGATGCGCGCGTTGACGGTTTCGTTGGCTTCGCGAATGGTCTGGGCCGCGCCGCGCGAAAATCCGCCGTCAGAAATGAGCCAGACGATGGCGGGCGCGGGAACCATTCCCAAAGCGCGGCGGACCGCCCTGGAAGGGTCCGATCCAAATCTGTGTCCGGTTGAGAAAAGCCAATTGGTCATCGCGTCAATGTTTTCTGGCGTGGCGGGAACCGGACCCAGGACAGGCATTCCCTCATAACCTCCGGAATGAAAAAACAGAACGTAAAAAGCGTTTTCCGGCCCCAGCGATTCGACAATCCTGAGCGCTTCGTTTCGCGCCCGGATGGTTTTGCCGTCCCGGATCATGCTCAATGATTGGTCAATAATAATATAAACATTTGTCCCGCTTGTTATTGCCTGCAAACCGTCACTTGACGGCGGCGCTGACGTCGCGATTGGCGCTGTTTTCGATACTCCCTCGCTGGCTGTTCCCGTGTCGAGAAGCGCCGCGGTCGATTTAGGTTGCAAAGCCGTTTGCGCTTTTGGCGTGTAGCCTTGCGTTGTCGCAAGCAATTCCGCTGTCGAAGCTTTGGAGTCCGGTTCCGAAGTTTGTGGAATATACGGCGGCGCCGCGGTCGCTGGATTTGACGGCGCCGTGGGGGAAATGTAAGGCAGCGGTGCGCTTACGGGATTTGATGGCCCCGATTCCGGCGCGGGCGCGAGTGGAGACAACGTTTGTTGCGGCGCGCGAACCAGTGGAGGCGCGGCCATCGCCCTGGCGACCGCGTTGCTCAAGGCGTCGTTTGTGGGTTGAGCGGACAGCGTAAGAGCCTCGTTTTCATTCGACTGGATGATGGGCGAAACAGATGGCGGTAACGGCGTTGCCGTCACATTCGTCGGCGAGAGAACCGGCGGCGGGAAAGGCGTTTCGATCCGATTGGTCAACGCCGACGGAGCGCGGCCCAATATGCCAAATACAAAATCGCGCGCGGGCTGCGGAGGCCGCAGGAACAAGAGGGCCAACGCAAGCAACAACACCAGTATCGCAATTACTATGACAACGTCCTTGATGACATTTCGCGAACGAGGCATGGGTCCGTTTCAGTTTTGTGGCAGAACTTGCTCCGCCTGGCGGCTCAGTTTCAGCAATTGATTTGCCGGCAACGGTTCCCAGCCGTATTGGAAGCCGAGACGCGCGGCGGTATCGCGGGCGCGAACGAAAGCGCCAAAGGAATCCTCATAGACATAGAATTCAAAATAATAATTCGTACGCGCGCTTGTTTTGAAAGCCGCAACCATCTGGGCGACGGCGGCGTCAGGGTCCGCCCCCTGCCCTTCTTTTGGTTCGGCAAATTCGGTTCGCAGAATGGTGCGGTCGTTGTGCACAGGAACACCGCCGCGAACGGACGGCATGATGTCCATCGGAAATAATCCGCCATACCGCAAGATCACCGGCCACGCGTGTTTGGCGGTATTGGACAAATTGGGCAGCGTCATGTCGTTGGTGCGAAAATGCCGGCGCGGGTCTTGCAATCGCAACGCAGTCGCCAGCAGTTCCGCTTTGATCACCACATTGGAAGCGGTGACTGCCGCCAATTCATTTGTCAGTTCAAGCGCATTCTCGCGATAATTCTCCCGTGTCGCGGGCGGAGCGTCGTGCATGATCATCGCCACCATTAGCGCGATAAAGACGACTCCTCCGAGCATGTTGCACATTGTGTCCAGCAACATTTCCAGGCTGCTCGAGTAAAATCCTGATGAAGCTCGCGTTCTCATCTTGACGTTAACACATATTGCCGCCCTTCTTCGGCCGCATCGTATCCAATGCTGAATGACCGCTCCAAAGCCAGCCGCCGGCACGCGTCAAAATGAGCGATTGCCGAAGGGCGGATGTAAAACACGATTCGTTGTGCCGCGGCATTCCATCGTTTTAAAACGTCCTCGAATCCGCCGTTTGCAAACTCGACGGTGTTGGTGCTGCCAAGGCTGGAATAGACGCCATTCGTCGCCGAAAGGACGACCAGCACCGGTTGCTTCCCCGCCCGGTCCGTCTGCGCCACCACGAAAATCCTGTTGGTTAACGCGAGTTGCTCCAACCGCCGTTGTTCCAATTCCGCCCTGTGCGCCGTCAATTCCGCCTGTGCCTTGGCAAGCTTGTCGCGGACCGTTTCTCCGGGATCGGGAACATCGGGCTGCGGGTTCAAATACAAAGTCAACAATAACGTTATCAGCAGCAAAACGCCCGTCACCGTCGTAATCATGTCCTGGAACGCGAAGAACGACACGCGCGCTTTTCCGCTGCGCAACTTACTGGGCATTGTCCTCCTTCGGGCGCGTGCGCAACTTCGACACGACGTTCGCCTGGCAGTAATCGTTGCACTCGTCCAAAAAATCGGTCTCCCGCTGTTGCACCAAGTCAGCCAGCAAATGCAGAATCAACGCAAAGCCCAATCCCACCAGTGTTGTCTCGAACGCGGTCGAAAGTCCGGCCGTCACGTCCTTTAAATGGTCCTTCATGCGCGTCATTTCCTCCGCCGCGCTGATCGCGCCCTGTGAAACGCTGATCACGCTCGTAAACCTGCTGATCGCCATGCTCAAGCCGAGCACCGTCCCGATAAATCCGAGCACGGGTATCGACCAGATCATCGCGTGAATCATCGCGTAGCTGGAGGCGACGACATTTTCATCGTTCTCAGCCTGCGCCTTGAGAATGGTGGAAACGTCGCTGACACCGCCGATGTTGTGCAAGTTCGCCAGCGCGCGGTCAATGCGGTTGAGAAGGATGAACTGGCGCGTGTCATCCACCAGCCGGTGCATTCGTTCCAAAACAGTCTGGGCCGTCGTCTCATTGAGGACGAAATCGCGGCTCTGCGGAACCGCTGCCAGGTCCAGCGCCTTGCGTTGCAGGTTGATTTTGGGAATCTTGAGCAGCGCCACCATCACGCCCCAAAAAAAGCAGACCGTGGCCGGGACGGTCGCGTACAAATTTCCCGGACGCACAAAAATTGTTCCCAACCTGCGAAAATCCAGGTTGCTGCGGTTCAGCACGAACATCAGCCACAAAAAACCCGCGCTGGCGAAAAGCGCCAGGATGAAACTGAAAGTCTTATTGACACTTGTGAAGCGTCCGCCCTTGAAAATGCCAAGGCGATTTTCAATGTCCTGGTCCTTCCAGCTCAACGAAAACATGGACGGTGGCGGCGAACCAACCCCAGGCGGAGGCATTGGCCGTCGCGCGGGAAGCGCCCGTGAGCCTGGCTCGGGAATTGCGGGTTTCTGTGGAAGCGATGCTGGGTCCATGATTTTATTAGGTGAAGTCAGTTCATTTCGGCGCCGTGGCCGTCTTTGCGCACAACGAGGGCCTCGATCATCGCCCATATCCACGCGGCGATGACGCCGAATCCCATCAAGGTGGTGGCGGTGCTTAACAGCAATTGCAGCAAACCGGTCAACCACTGTCGAGCATAGAAATTGTGGATGCCTGAGAATCCGAGACAAATGGCCAGAAACGCGAATACCAGCCGGTTGCGCGGTTTTTCGGCGGCCAACTCCGCGTTTTTCAGGCGCTGGTCCGCCGGTGTCACCGAAACTTTGAAACTAAGCGACGCGGTTTTTGAACCTGGCGGCGCGGCCCGTTTTTTGACGTTCTCAGCCACGGGCACTTCTGGCTCGGCTGAGGGCGCCACGCTGGTTGGGATCGCAAAAAACTCCTGCAGGATTATCCATTTCTGTTGATGAAGAATCTCGTGGCCCGTGCCAATCTCATGCTCATCGAGCATTCGGTTGATTTCGGACAACGGATACGGCCCGCTCTCGCGCCCGCGCCATCGCAATTTATATTGTTCGCTCCCGCTCTCGATCATAACCCGGAAAAGAAGGGCGGCAGGGCCGGCGCGGTCGCCGCGGCGGATTGCGACATTTCCTGTTGCGCATCAAGAAGAATTTTTCGGCGGTCGCCCGAAAAAACGAGCAACGGCGTGTAGGGCATCGGTTCGCCCAGCTTCTCGATATTTTCACCATTGGCCGCGCGCCGAAAAAGCAATGTGGCGGAGCCGGATCGCGCGTCCCAACCCCAATATTCGGCGCCGCGAACGCCCGTCTCGTGGAGAACCGGCGTCCCGTTGGAACCCGCAAAACCTCCGAACAAAAATCCCTGCTCGCAGACCTGACGAACCAATCGGCTCATAAACCGCGCCTCGTCCGCCAGCGAAACCTTCCGCGCTTCCAAAAAATGTCTTTGCAACGGCTTTTCGAATTTCAGCACCTGCTCCCGCGACATCCAGTCGCCACTTTGAATCCGGTCCGCGCCAAGGTCCCGGAGTTGTCGAATGTCGCGCGTGGCGTCCGGCGCCCATTGCAATCCCCAATCCAGTGGACGCATTCGGGCCAACTCATCCAGCTTAATCGTGACGAACGCGCGAAAAAGCGCGCTGGAATTGTCGTCCTGGTTCAACTGATCGAAGAGTTGGAGGATCGGCTTCTGATAATTGCCGGAGGTCGTATCGATCAACTCGCCCAGGCCAAGCTGCTCGTAGGCGTCGCATTCCTGCGTGCGAAACAAGCGTGTGACCCTCACGTAATCCCAGTCGCTGTACGTTTGCGGCGTAAACTGCACCGGCCCCCGGCGTTCCGTGGGATCATAAACAAGCCCCGACTCCTGGCCCGCGCGGTCGGGCGTGATCAACCCTTGCGCGAACACCGGGTGCGATTGAAAGGGATTTCCGGGCCGCGCGTTCGTCGTCAATTCGTAGGCGTAAACGGACTGCATATTTTTGTCGTCGCGCAATTTCAAATACGCCGCTTTTTCCGCATCGGTCGGCTGCCCAGGCATGAACGTTGGCCGCCATGACGCCGGGTTGGTCAGCGAACCCCAGAACTCCTTGTCGTTGGGCAGGAGCAATTCGCCCAAAAGAGCCGCCTCGTTAATTTTCAGCCGCCCGATTTCCGACGCGGCATCGCGTTGCGCATCCGTCGCAAAAGGCAACTGCGCCCAATGGGCCAGCGCGTGAAAATAGTCTTCCAGGCCGTCCGCTTCTTCCAGCGACGTCTCCGTCTTCTCCCAATCCTGAACGGCGACGCTCCAATAAGCGGCGCGCGCGGCGAGATCGTGATACTTTGAGTCCAGGGCCCTGTCCATCGGCGGGGGTTGCGCCACCAGCACATCCAATCCTGAAAGCGCGTCCTGAACCTGCGACAGCGACTTCCGAACCGCAT
The DNA here is from genome assembly GCA_036268455.1 of Verrucomicrobiia bacterium. GTDB lineage: Bacteria > Verrucomicrobiota > Verrucomicrobiia > Limisphaerales > Palsa-1400 > DATAUD01. The sequence goes on along the minus strand of DATAUD010000009.1, from coordinate 181,496 downwards.
CGAAACCATTGGTGACGTTTAACCCGCCTGCGAATTCGTCCGCGTGGGCCAGGCGCGAGGCAAATTCCCCGTTGCGCTCCATCTTCCACTTGCGGTCCCACTCCGCGACTTCGCTCCGTGCTCCGTCCTGGAATTCCGGCGCCAGCACGGCGATCGCTTTTTCGCAATCCGCGCGGCGTTCACTGGTCTGCTCCAATGTGGGCGGCGCTTTTTGCAACGCGTCGAATTTCCGGTCGAACGTCTCTTTCAATTTCGTCTCGCGGGAAATAAATTTGTCCGCCCGGGCCAATCCGGCGGCCATCTTCGCGTTGGTTTTGAGTTTTGCCGGAATCCGCTGTTCCAGCGTTTCCGTATCCGCGACTCTCCGCGCCGATTCCAGCCCCCCGAGTGCCGCAAGGTAATTGCGCCGGCTTTGCCAATTCAAGACCATCGGGATCGACGCGCCAATCGCCGCCACGATTATCAGCGCGACCAGCGCCAGCATGATCCGTTGTTTTCTCTCCGCCGCGGCGAGCCGGTTTTGCAGCCACGCCATGCACTGCTCGCCCCGGTCCGACAATTCGCTGTCAAGCGGACGTCCAAAATGCTCCGCGTCGCGCCATTTTGCGGTCAGCGAATCAAACGCCGCCTGGATTTCCGGCGGTTTCATCCCGGCGTTGCGGTTTCGAAAAGTTTCGACGGCCTGGATTTCGTATTCCAGCGCCGAAACCGCGCGTTTGAAATCCTGATCCTCGGCGTAGGCGCGGCGCTGGCTGGTGGTCCATTCCTCGAGGGAATTCCACAAGTCGGCGTCCGCGGCCGGCAGTTGAAGATTGTTCTGTGTCGCCAGCGCATGAATTTCCTCGACCAAAACCTCCGCCTCTCCCCAAGCCCCGCGTTCCCGCAACGCCTCCGCCCTCGAGAGCAATTCCCCGCAACGCGCCACTTGCAATCGCTGCCACACCGGGTGCGACGATGGAACTGGCAAGCCGGAAGATTCGAGCTTCGCCACCTGGGCCGTCGCGCCCGTGACGTCGCCTGTTTCCAACGCGCCGGTCAATGTTTCGACCTTCACGCGAACGAGTTTTTCCTCGAGGCGTTTCAATTCCGCCTTCGTGTTTTCGTCCGCGGGATTCAGCCGCGCGATGACCCGCAAAATGGATAACGCGCGGTCGTCATCGTCCGTCAGCACCGCCCGCCGATAATCGCGGTAAAAGGGATGGTCCGCCGCGATCCCCTTCCCGTAAGTTGAATTGAGCAGGCGAATATATTTGTCATAGAACGCCTCGGCCCACGGCAGATTGTGCGCCTGGCAATAAGTCCGCCATTGGCCCGCTTCGCGAAAACTCAGGACGGTGATCAAATCCAGCAGCGGCGGCGGTGTTTCCGCCAATTGCAACGCCTGCAAACCCTGCGCCGCTTCGATCATCAGCGCGCACTGTTCGAGACGCCGTCCGGCCCCGCGGCACAATTCGGCGTATTCCTGGGCCAGCCGCGACGCCTGCACGTCGGGGATTGGCTGCCCCACAAGCTCGCCAATCTTACGCACCAGTCTTTCCGCTTGATTCAGCGTTGTCATGTCATTGGAAGCGAATCATCTCAACACGGGGATGGGCCTCCTCCCGTTCAACAATAAACAATCCCACGTAAGCTGTCTCATCCAATCTGCTCGGAACGGAGTCCAACCGGTCCCGCACAACGTGCCATTCGTCGGTGGCCCGCCGCGCTTCCCGCCGGGCGACGTCCAACCTGACCAGGTCCCGCCACGTCGCGTAAAAATAATTCGTATTGTCAACCGTGAGGTCACGCGCGCTGTCAGGGAATTTATGCGTCAGCAGGCCGTAAAGCCGCGCGAAGTCCTCGGTCAGCCCCGCCGTTTCGGTGTCGTTAAAAATCTCCGGCCAGCCCCCCAGGCCGCCCAGGCGCAGCCGGTCCTTTTTAAGCCGGTTGAGGTAGTCAAAAAATCCGCCTGGCGAATAGTCGCCCCCGGCAAAATCGGCAAAACTGGCCAGATGCTTTTTGTTCGAGTGAAGCGCCTGCCCCAGCGGCAAATTAAAATTGGTCGTCGGCCATTCCTTGAACGTGTGTTGCAAGACGGCCGCGTTTGTCCTCAGCGGCTTTTCCAACGTGGCGAGACGCCGCTTTACGCCCGCGAAATCCAGCTCGTCATTCGGCGCCGGCCTCTCGTCTCGCGGCCAGCCTTCATAAAGATAATGCGCCGACGAGCCATCCCCTGTTTTGATAAATGGCTCAAGCCGCCACGTTTCCCCATCGCTGGGATGTATCTCGGCCAATCGCTGCGACAATGTGTGATCCAGCCCGCCGTTGCGCAAAAATTCGCGCGACATGATCATCGGCGCGGGCGGATTGTTTGGATTGACAGCCAGAATCCGAAACGCATCGCCGTCGTTCGTGGAAGAAAAGAGGAAACGCGCCGAGATGGCGCTTGGATTCGTCTCCAATTTCGTTTGGACTGTCATCGTCCCGCTGTTGTGATTCAGCCATTCCGAATAGTCAAACACACATTGCGTTCCGCCCTCGGCGCCGGCCGTGAGTTGCCGGCTCCTTCGGCCGCTGACAGGCAATTGGATTTCCGACGACACGTCCCATCGGTCCGTGCTGAACAGCAACTGGATTCCCCCCGGCAAAAGATTCAATGAATCATAACGATGAATCAGGTTCTGTATGCGGATGCTGGACTGAATCGGCAGATCGAAACTGCTCATGTTGGAAGTTAACACCAAATACGTCGGGCCGTCGGCCCAAAGCGCTCCCAATTCCGTCGAATCCGGCTGTGCCCCCGGAGCCACCGCAACGGCCCGTGGAATCGCTGATTCCCGCGAAGGCTCGCTTGGAATAACTACTGTCGGCAAAGCTTCCCGCATGGCCGCGCGCCGGTTCATCCAGATTTTCGCCCCAACCACCGCCAGAAGCGCCACTGCGAATATTCCCAGGCGCGCCACCGCCGACGAATCAAGCCAAAGATTCATGCTCAGAAACCGGGGTCTTCGGCCCGAAAAGGGCGCTTGCGTGAGATGAGTCGCGTCGAACACCGGGACCGGCGGTTTGACGGGCGCTTTCCGTTCGGGGCGGACCAGTGTCGCCGGCGCGGGGCGAGGTTCAGAACGAGCCGGCGCCGGAGCCGCCGCCGCGGGGGTTTTCTGGGTGTCGCGGGCGATTTTCACCAGCGTATTGGCCGGCACTCGCACCGAGCGCAACGGCACCATCGGCGCCGCGTTCCGCACGGCCGCCTGGTAAGCGGGCGTCCCCTCCTGGCATCCTCGCCATTGGAAATCCAGCGGATTGTCCTCCGCCTGCATGAACGTCGTAAACGAGTGCCGCCACGGCCGCAACGGAAATTGCCCCGTCAAGTCGAGCAATTGCAGCGTCTCCGCGAACATTTCCAAAAGCTGCCATTCGATCCCCGGCGGACAAACCAGGTAACACCCGCGCACGTAATCGCTGTCAAGCAATCCGGCGGCCCGCCCGGCGTCTCCTGTGTTTCGCAGCCATGCCTGCGCGGGGAAGATCGGCCTCTTGATGTCCCGCAACTCCTCCACGGGCACATCCCTCATCAGGCGCGGCTCACCCTGCCATGACGCCAGCCACCCCTTCCAGCCGCGCAAAATCACCGCCGGCGACGGCGCTTGCGCCAATTCACTCGCCTGGAAAACAAGGTGATGCGCCAGGTGATTGGTCCTCGCCGTAAAGTCCAATCCGCACGGATGAATGCGCGTGAGCACCTGGTACTTCGCGCCGCGAACGTCCAATATGCGAAAAGCGCTGATGGTCGGGTTGGCGCTGTCCGTTCCCACCGCGGAAACGCGCAGATAATGATACGAACTGATCTGCTCCAACTTTTGCACGAGCGCCTCCCTCAAATCCTCGCTTCGCCCCACCGTGCAAAACCCCGATTGGCCTGAAAGCAAACCCCGCGGCGCGCTGGTATAAATGAGTTGCCAGGGCATGTTGCACCCGTCATTGAGAGGTTTGGGAGGGCACCAGTTTTGGCTCAATTCGCGAAAGCAGCCACAGCACCGGCGTCTCCACCTCGAACGGCTTCAACCGCCGCGGGTCCGGCACGTAATCCCCCGCCCCCAACCGCACTGGCGCGTGTCCAAATGAACTCACCGGAAAGTAAAGCACCCGCCGGCTGATCGATTCCGCGTTGGCGACAATTGCCGGACACGCCCTTTCCACAAGGTGCCGCACGCGGTTTGAATTCTCGGTGATCGCATCCATGTCCAGGCAACCGTCCCGGACGGTCTGACGCAAAGGCTCCGGTTCGAGCAAATGAATCCACGCGTCGCACTTGCCAATCACCACCGCGAGCGGCACATCGATTTGGTCCAGCAATTCCAGCTTGAGCAACCGCGCGATGCGCACCTTCATTTCCGAAAGGATCACGCCTTGCTGGTCCCGGACAGGTTTTTCCAATTGCGGATCCGTCCCGTCGGCGATCAATTGGCGAAAATCCGGGCTGTTGAACGGATCAAACAAAAACAGCACCCCCGAGGAACTGGCTACATGCTGCGCCCCGGGCGAATCGGCTGAATCGCGGCCCGGTTGAAAATGCTCCCCGGCGTTGTCGTAAAAAATCAATGAGCAGCGCCGCTCCCGATCCTGCGTCGAAGCCGCGGAAAACACGAATGGTTTCGGCAGCGCCACAGTCCGTCCGTAACGCGGAAATCGCACATACATGCTGCCTTCCAATTGCGTTTTGACCAGCCGCGCCCCTTCCGGCGTTTGCGCGCCGAAGAGCGTTTGCTTCATTTCGTTGATCTGCGCGTTGCCCGCCGGGTCCGCGTCCTGGAATACCACCGAAAAATTCTGATACAGGCTCGCCGGCAGCATCTTGAGCAGCACGCTCAAATAATAGGATTTCCCCGCGCTTTGATCGCCCACAATCGAGATGATGTGATGCGGCATTTCCGTGAAACCCGGCGGCAGCGCCCGCCGGCAATGCGGGCAGGCTGTCTCCGTGCAAGGCAGTCCAAAAGCATCCACCGCCTGGCCAATATCGTTGAAACGCGTGGCGAGAAACCGTTGTGGCGCGTCCTCGCCGAGGATAGGGTCGCCCCGCAACGAATCGTGCGTGGCGACGTGCATGATGTCTCCGATGTCGAACTTCAGCCAGCACACAGGACAAGTCAAAAGGTCCGGCGGCCCCTCATCCTCCGATTCTTCGACCGGCGCCGCGGTCCTCTCTGCCGCCCCCGTCATCGCTTTCAACACTTCAAATGCGTCCGCAAGAAAAAAACTCTTCCCCAGCCCCGCCGGCTGCACCAACGATTGCGGATGCCGTTGCTGTTCCCGGGCGAACTGGCACAATTCCTCGAAACCCATCGGCCCATCGACACGATTGTTAGCGGTATCGCGCAAGGTCCATTGTGCGCAATCCAGCGCTTTGAGCCACGGTTCCAGCTTTTTGCTGCCGTACAGCGCCAGAAAATGGGGTCCCACCTTTACCGCGTATTCAGTATCGGGGACAAGCGGACGAAACTCGACCGGTTCGCAATCAACGACAAGGGGGAAATTGGCTTCCTGTTTAACGAGGCACAGCCCGTGACCTTTCACCTGATTGATCGCGCAATGCCGCTCCCCTACGCCCTGGCCATTCAACCGGAGATCAGCGCCCTGGCCCGCGCCAATTTCAAAGGGGAGCCGTTCGACAGTGCGGGCTTCGCCCGTGACACAATCGACTGCAACCCATTGCACTTTGCCAAGTAAACTGAGCACAGGCGGGACTCTTTCAAATTAACGGCATAACACTGCTATTGTGCCGTCACTTTGAAGATTAATCAAGAGTAGTGGCCTGTCGCCTTTCCCGAAGAATTGAGTTTTCAGCAATCTGATCCCAAGATCATGGGCTGCTGAATCCGTCGCCCTTGCCGTCTTTGTAGGCCGAGGTCCGCATTGCTATCCAAAAAATATCCGGCTCTGCGTTTATTCCAGTATAAGGACCAGAATTGGCGGCAGTTGTGTTATAAGGATTTTTATATTCCGGATTGATAATATTTTGCGGTTCCCGCCAACCATGAAGCTCCGCGTGTCCATCGACAAAACTGAAAGCATCGCCATTGGCATGCCATTTAGCCGGATGATCAACCCATTCTGCTGCATTTTGAGATGTAGGCATTGTGACGGCAAAGGCGCCATCGTTAATACTGTCAGGATGCTCGTCCAGTAACAAAAACAAAGCAGCCGGCGAAGGTCTGCTCAGATCACTCTCCTTGGTATAAATGAGGTAAGGGCCGGGTCCGCTACCTCCGTCAAGCCAGTTGCCAATGCCGTTGGTGCCGCCTGTAAGGGACGACCCCACAGCCTGATTCATCGAAATGCTCCTGTCCCGAGGCGAACCCGTCAAACCGTTTACACAACTTGGATCTGCCGGGCATTTGTAAATGCCGGGTGATCCGATATACGGCCCAAGCGAGGCGTAAGTCGGGTTCAGTATATCCTGGAGATTCGTATCGGCATCGAGGGGAAGTTGACTGCCGTTAAAGCCCTCCCACCCATTGACCCAAGGAGCGGCAGTATCGCCCTGAGCATAACCCGTTGAGCCTTCTTCGTTGGCGGGGAAAATGCTCCTAAAGTCCGAGCAATAACTTTTCCACGCGATTGTCACCTGGCGCAGGTTGCTCATGCACTTGATGCCCTGCGACTGCGTTTTCGCCGAGGAGAGCGCCGGTAGCAACAACGCAGCCAAGATCGCGATAATCGCAATCACCACGAGCAGTTCAATCAGCGTAAACCCGCTGAATTTCCGTTGTCGATGCGTTCGTGTAAAAATTGGTTGAATCATGGATTTGTATATTCGTAGTTAAAGCTCAAACTCGCAAATTGTCAAGATGCAGATTAAGGCTTTCATCCCATATCTTTATATGATGTCGGGGGGCCGTCCGCTGTCGTGTTCGGCAAACCAAACTGGCCCTAGGCTGGCTCTTCCGTCTCTAAAAACCCGGAAAGCTGGCGAATTCGTGTCGGGTGGCGCATTTTGCGCAGAGCTTTGGCTTCAATTTGCCGGATGCGCTCCCGCGTCACTTTGAATTGTTTCCCAACCTCCTCCAGCGTCCTGGAATAGCCGTCTCCCAACCCAAAGCGAAGCTCCAGGACTTTGCGCTCGCGGTCGGTAAGACTGGAAAGAACGTCGCCCAGCTTGTCCTTGAGAAGGCTGTAGCTGGTCATGTCCGAGGGATTCTCCGCTGATTTGTCCTCGATAAAATCGCCAAAGTTGGTGTCCTCACTGTCGCCGACCGGAGATTGCAGCGAAATGGGCTGCTGGGCCATTTTCAGAACTGCCCGGACCCGCTCGACCGGCATTTGCATTTCGTCGGCCATTTCGTCCGGGGAAGGCTCGCGTCCAAAATCCTGGATCAACTGTTTTTGCACGCGCATCAGCTTGTTGATCGTCTCGATCATGTGGACCGGAATGCGGATGGTGCGGGCCTGGTCGGCAATGGAACGGGTGATGGCCTGGCGAATCCACCAAGTGGCGTAGGTGGAGAATTTGTAGCCGCGGCGATATTCAAATTTTTCAACCGCCTTCATCAACCCCATGTTTCCCTCCTGAATCAGATCGAGAAAGGAAAGGCCGCGGTTGGTGTATTTTTTGGCGATGGAAATGACAAGGCGCAGGTTGGCTTCGACCATTTCGGTCTTGGCCTGGATGGCTTTGCGGGCGAAATGCTGAAGCTGGAGGTAGCACTTAAGGTAATCCGCGCAAGACATGCGGACGAATTCCTCCAACGCCTTGATCTTGCGCTGCTCGGACTGGACGATGTGCTGGCATTGGGCGGCCTTTCCGCTTTGTTCCAATTCCTCAATGGTGCGCAGGCTAAGCTGAATTTTGTCGTGAATGTTGTCGGCGACCAGCGCCATTTCCTCGATCACGCGCTGTTTGTAAAAGAACCTGTTGAAACTGCGCTGGAGTTTGTCGTCCAGTTTCTTGAATTCGCGCAGGGTCTTGTCGTGCGAAGCGTGCTTGTCCAGCGCCAGCGTCTGCAGGCCGGCGTATTTCTCATCCACCTCCTGGTCGCGGACGCGGACGTGTTTGACCAGCCGGCGCAAATCGCGGAGATGGTTTTCGCGGCCCTCGATTTTTTTGTCAACGATGACGCGGTCGAAACGTTCCTTGGGCGGTTCGGAAATGAGTTTTTCGGCGAGCGCAATGTGCTCCTTGCCGGCGAAACCGAAGCCATAGACGATCCGTTTAACCTCATTTTCGGCGTCTTCAATCCGCTTGGAGATTTCGACCTCCTGCTCGCGGGTCAGCAACGGGACCTGGCCCATCTGTTTGAGATACATGCGTACCGGGTCGTCCAGAATGTCGAGTCGGCCCTTGTCCTCTTCTTCATCCGGCTCGGGTTGTTTGACGCGGTCAACCTCAGCCTGGTCAACTATTTCAACCTCCAGGTTGCGCAGCTTGCTGTAAAGGTCGTCCAATTCATCAGGGGACACCACGCCGTCAGGCAGAGCGTCATTGATGTCATTGTAGGTCAGGTAGCCCTGTTCCTGGGCCAAACGGACAAGTTCCTTTGTCTTTTCGGTCAGGTCGAGCGGCGCCCTGACGGCGGCAGGGTTGTCAACGGTCGTTTGAATTTGCAGGCGTGTTTCAAGGTGTGTCATGGCAACGGCAACGGTCTTTCGCTGTTGGGACTTGGGGCCGGCGCTTTGGGTTGCGGTCCGCCGTGAGGCTCGGGCCGGTGTGGTTGCGGACTGAGCGCCTTCTTTCCGAACAGTTTTTTTCTTTGAGCTGTTCAAATTACAAAAATGGCCGACAATATGGTTAGCACGCGTTGTTCGGTCAAGGAACAACGCCATTTTTTTGTGAGTTAAATTGAGTTCATCGTCAGGCAGTTGGCACAAGGAATGCGTGCAAATTTACAGTGCCAAAACCAGTTTTTTTATTTCATTTAATCGCGCGGAGGCCGTGGTTTTTCTAAGGCGCGGAAATTTTCCATCCACCATTACGAAGTCATTGCGCCGCGTCAGCATAAGCTTGTCCTCCTTGCACTCAATGACTGTAACACCTCGCGCCGCCGCTTCAAGTTTTAGGGCGGCAATTTTTAAAAGAAGTTCCACCGGCTCGGGCAAAGGGCCAAAACGGTCCCGCAATTCTATCTTCAATTGACGCAACGACTCTCCGTCGGCGGCCTGGGCAAGTTTGCGGTAAATTTCGATTCGTTGTTGCGCCTCGGGAATATAAGCCGCCGGGAAAGAGGCCAGGGCGCGGCTCGCGGGAGAATTCGCCTCCAACTCCGGCACATTGTCGTTCATTGCGACGAAGTCCAGCCGGACCTGGATGTCCACGCGCGGCGCCGTTTTTTCACCCTTGAGGCTTTGGACGCTTTTACGCAGTAGTTGACAGTACAGCTCAAAGCCGACGGCGGTGATATGCCCGCTTTGTTCGGCGCCCAAAAGATTTCCGGCGCCGCGAATTTCGAGGTCGCGCATGGCAATTTTAAATCCGCTGCCCAGGCTGGAATATTGTTTGATGGCGCTGATGCGCTTGCGGGCGTCTGTCAACAATCCCGCATGGCGCGGCAGGAGCAAATACGCGTAAGCCTGGTGTTTGTAACGCCCCACGCGCCCGCGCAATTGATACAAATCGCTCAGTCCAAATCGATCGGCGCGGTCAATAATAATTGTGTTGGCGTTGGGAATGTCCAGTCCGCTCTCGATGATGGTGGTGGAGAGGAGCACGTCGCTGTCGCCATTGACGAAGGTGGTCATCACTTCCTCCAATTGATCGCTGTGCATCTGGCCGTGGCCGACGGCGATGCGAGCCTGCGGAACGAGACCGCGCAATCGCTGGGCGACCACCTCGATGTCAAGCACCCGATTGTAAAGATAAAAAACCTGGCCGCCCCGGTTCAACTCGCGTTGAATGGCGTCGCGAATCAGGCGTTCATCATATTGGGCGACGATTGTTTCGACGGGCAGGCGGTCCTGCGGCGGGGTTTCGATGGTACTCATGTCGCGAGCGCCCGCCAGCGCCAGATGGAGCGTTCGCGGAATCGGCGTGGCGGTGAGGGTCAGGACATCGACCATCATGCGCAATTGTTTGAAACGCTCTTTGTGAAGGACGCCGAACCGCTGCTCTTCATCAATGACCACCAGCCCCAAATCCTTGAAATCAATGTCGCTCTGAACCAAACGGTGCGTGCCAATGACAATATCGACCGAACCGGCGGCCAGGGCCTTGATGACCTTTGCCTGTTCGCCGCGACTGCGATAGCGCGAGAGCAATTCGATGCGCACCGGGTAATCGGCCATCCGCTCGCAAAACGTGTTGAAATGTTGCTGGGCAAGGACGGTTGTCGGAACCAGGACGGCGACTTGCTTGCCACTTAACGCGGCCTTGAAAGCGGCGCGAATGGCGACTTCTGTTTTGCCGTAGCCGACGTCGCCGCAAACAAGGCGGTCCATCGGCCTGGCGGTTTCCATGTCGCGTTTGGCCGCGACGATGGCGCGCATTTGGTCCGGGGTTTCTTCGTAAAGAAAGCTGTTTTCAAATTCGCGCTGCCATTCCGTGTCAAGCGGGAAGGCGAATCCCTCCTGCAACGAACGGGCTGCTTGCACGGCGAGCATGTCGGCGGCGACGTCCCGCACAGCCGATTCCGCCTGCGCCTTCGTCTTTGCCCATCGCGTGCCGCCCAGCGTGTGAAGCGGCGGGCGCACCTTTCCCGCGCCAACGTACTTGCTGACCAAATGCGCCTCGCTCACGGGCACATAGAGTTTCGGCGCGGTGTCCCCGCTATCGGACGCGGCGTATTGAATGATCATGCATTCCTCGCCGGGCGCCATCGAGATGGGACGCTCCGGCGAGAGTTGACGCCCGGGCGCCGCGGGCATCACGCCCAAACCGAGATAACGGCCAATGCCATGCTGCAAATGCACGACGTAATCGCCTTCGGCCAATTCGGCAAAATTGATGTCAAGCAAAGATCGGCTTGACGCGGCGTGGGGCGACTTGAGGCGGCGCGGACGTTGTGTCTTGTAACGGCCAAAGATTTCCGCATCGGTGACGACAACCGTTTTGGCCGCGTCAAACAAAAAGCCGCGCGACAATGCGCCAATGCGGACGCGCAAGGCGGTGGGCTGTCCAAGGCCGTATTCCCACCAGATTTCTTCGAAACGCTGGCGTTCGCCGTCGTTATTGCAAAAAAGGTGCAGCTCGTAGCCCTGGCGCACCCAACGATGAAGCTGGTTGAAAAACTCCTTGCGCTGCGCCTCGGCGATGTGCGGTTCCGGCCGGCGGTCGCCAATCGGACGGAACACGTCCAGGCCCTGGAAATTCAGCGCGTTCTCATTTTCGAGTCGCACTCCATCGACGATTACGTCCTCGATGAAAATATTTTCGATTTGACTCACGGAAACGGCGGCCATCCCGCGCCGGGACATTTCCTCCTGAAATTGGCTCCACGAAATAAAAAACGCATCCCCGGCCGGCGCCTGCGATTGATAATTATCCGCCTGTGCTTTCAACATTTCCGGTTCGCACAGAAGAAATATCGCGCCGGAAGGCAAGTAATCGAGGAGGCTGGCGGTCGCGGGCGGGTCCTGCTGTTTCAACAATCCAAGTTCGCCGCCCGGCGGAACGGTGACTTCGGAGATTTCCTCTCGGGAGATTTGCGTGACCGGATCGAAGTAACGCAAGGACTCCAGTTGGCTGCCAAAAAATTCCAGGCGCACCGGCCACGGACTGGTCATCGGCCAAAAATCAACAATACCGCCGCGCATCGAGACGTGGCCCTTTTCCGCAACCTGGGTTTCGGCGTCGTAGGATTGGTCCTCGAGCCATTCGATCAGGTCCAACGGGTCGAGCGCCTCGCCCCGCCGCAATTCGCGAATCCGGCGTTTAAGATCATCGGGCCGCATGGTTTTTTGCAGGAGGGAAACGACGCTCGAAACGATGATTCTATTTGGCGATTGGGCCAGGGCAATGAGCGTGGAAAGCCGTTCGCTGATCACGTCGGCATGAGGCAGGCGAGCCTCGTGCGGGAGGATTTCCCAAGCGGGATAAAACAACGGCCGCGCCCCGGATTCACCGGCCCACGTTTCCAAATCCTGTTGAAAGACTTCCTGCGTGCGAAGGCCCTCGGTGACAGCGACGATGGGCCGTCCTGGGAAAATCCGGGACATCAGCGCCGCAAAAAAAGGCTGCGCTCCCGGGCTGATGGATTCCAATGACAACACGCCTCCCTGCTCCAGACGCCGATGCAGGGATTGCACAGCGGGAGCGGACGAAACCACCGAAAAGATGTCACTGACCAAGCCCAACAAAGTCGCTGGGAATCGTTAAATCGTCAAGGTAGCGCGTGTTTAGTTTGCGCTAACTCTAGCAGGCGGTCGAACTGAGCTTTTGTAACCGGCGAAACGGAAAGGCGGGAGTTTTTTACCAGGGGCATGTCTTTTACCGCCGTGTCTTTCTTGATGGCCGCCAGTGTGACGGGTTTGGCCAGTGGCTTGACCGGCTCCAGATCGACACAGACCCAGTCTCCTTCATCAGCAGTGGGATCGGGGTAGGAGCCCCGCGTTACGCGCGCCAAGCCGACAATTTCCTTCCCCTCGCCGCTGTGATAAAACGCGACAAGATCGCGGGGTTTCATGGCGCGCAAATTGTTTCGCGCCTGGAAATTGCGCACTCCCGTCCAGGCGGCGCGGCCTTCTTTCACAAAATCGGACCACGAGTAGGAGCCGGGTTCTGATTTGACGAGCCAGTAGTTCATAATGTTTTTTTGACGGCAAAGAGGCGGACTTCGAAAGCGGGTTTTAGGATGTGCAGCATTCGGCGCAAAGAACGAAAACCGCGTTCGCCCAGGCCCAGCTTTGCGGCCCAAACAGCGGCAAATCGCGAATAGCCAAATTCGCCGACGTGCGCCTCGCTTACTTTAAAGCCGGATTCTTCCACCAGATTTCCCAGAGTCTGTACACCCCAGGAATAAAGGTGGTGATTCGGTTCGTCTCGGCGAAAGGTTTCATCGCGGTTTTCCCGTTCCAACGGGACGTATAAAAGGAGGTGACCTTCCGGTTTGAGCAAACGCCCCATTTCTTTCAGTGCGTCCACCGGTTTCAACAGATGCTCGAGCGTGTGGTGGCAAAGGACAACGTCGGCAGACGCGTCCGGCAACACTTGTGTGTCACGGACGAATTCAATGCCAAGGGCGCGTACCCCCGCCTCCACTTCCTCGGACACGTCGCAGCCAATTTTGCGCCCGCACCTCAACGCCGCAAGATTCCACCCAGCGCCAACGCCGTATTCAAGAACGACGTCAGTGGCCGAGATATGAGGCGATAGCTTTTCCGCGCGCAGATTGGAAACCCACGCGATGGCGCATTCCGGGATTCCGCGCTTAAGTTGATGATAGCGGCGGCCTGCCTCGCCCTGATAATGGCGTTCCGCTTGCTCTAACGGCATGCCGCGCAGTGTAGGGCCGCGCGGCACGTTTCACAATCCAACTCTTACTGGGTGCGGTTGCCGACTGGCCTGGCTCCTCGCGGAGATTGCAAAGACCGGCCGCTGGTCTGAGTCTGGCCATTGGAGCCCTGATGGACTTCTTTTTCGGCCTGCAACCAGAATTCGTTATCCTTGCCGTCGGGTTTCCCCGCGTTTTCCCACAGTTCGTACGCTCGTTTTGATACTTCGTTATAGTCTGACATATGATCTATGATTACTGAGTTTAAGGTGCCAAGGGTTGGCCGGTATTGGCGGAATTGCCAGTGGACGTTGACGCTGTGACGTTCAGGTCAGATTGGAGCCGGACGACTTGAAAAATGTCGTCCTGCAGCGGCGGCAACGTCGTCGTGGCAAATTGTTTCAACTCCGCGTTGCTTCCCATCGAAGCTTCGTCCTCGACTTCACGGAGGTAAGTCTGCTCGGCTTTCACAAGTTCACGCAATGCGGCCTGGTCAAAATCACTTCCGGAAAATGCGTCCAATTTCCCCACTTCGCGGGTCGAGCGACCGTTCAATTCAGAAGAGGTGACAACATCCAGTTTTTGGCCCATCTCGCGCAACTTTTGATCAGCCTGGGAATAATCGCGCGACAACTTCTGGGCGATTTGTTTCACCCCTGGGTTTTGGCTCGCCTGAGTTGTCATTTGGCTCATGCGTTCCACTGTCAAGCCAGCTTCCGAGGCGTTACGAACGAATTTTCTGTCCTGCGAACTGGTGTCCGAATCACCGGCGTGGACGACAAATGAGGGCGCCACCAAACAAGTTGTCAGTAACGCGCCTATCCATGCTTTTTTCATAATCGTTCCTTTCTCACCCCCGGGCGGGAGTTCTTTTTTCCTACAATTTAACATTCGTTCTAACTCACTAATTTTAAATGGGGAACAAACCCGAATTCCCCTTCCTTCATTATATTAGGGTGATTGCAAACCCGGCATTTCTCGCGTTTACTACGGGGTGGATGTCAAAGTCAAAATTTGCGGGGTGACGAGCGTCGGGGACGCGCAAATCGCCGCCGAATCGGGGGCGGATGCGATTGGCTTGATGTTCTATGCGGGCAGCCCGCGCCACATCTCAAGTGAAACGGCGCAAGAAATCGCCCGGAATTTGCCGTTGTCTGTTATCCGGGTCGGAGTCTTTGTGGATCCCGAACCGTCCGAGGTCTTCGCGGCCATTCAGGCTTGCGGGCTGAACGTGTTGCAATTTCACGGAGCGGAAACGCCGGAGTTCTGCCGGCAATTTGGCATTATGACAATGAAAGCTTTTCGCATTCGCGACGCCGAATCGCTGGCTCCGGTCTCCTCATTTAACACGGATGCGTTCCTCCTGGACAGCCACGTCTCCGGCAAGGCGGGCGGAACGGGCGAAAAGTTCAATTGGGACCTTGCCGTCGAAGCGAAGAAACTTGGCCGTCCAGTTTTTCTCGCCGGAGGGTTGACGCCGGAAAATGTGGCCGAAGCCCTTCGCGCCGTTCAGCCCTACGGGGTTGATGTTTCCAGCGGCGTTGAAATTTCTCCCGGGAAAAAAGACCCAGGAAAAATACGGGCATTCATCGCGGCCGCGCGGTCCGCTTGACTGAATTATGAAAAAACCAGACTCACGATGCCCCTGGCCTGTGGACGATCTTTATATCGCCTATCACGATACGGAGTGGGGCGTGCCGATTCACGATGACCGAACGCTGTTTGAATTCCTGGTGCTGGAAGGAGCGCAGGCGGGTTTGAGCTGGCATACCGTTTTGAAAAAACGCGAGAATTATCGCGCCGCCTTCGACCACTTCGATCCGCAAAAAGTGGCGCGTTACACCGAGGCTCGAACCAAAAAGCTTTTGGGTAATCCGGGCATCATCCGCAATCGTTTGAAAGTCGCCGCGGCCATCGCGAATGCGCGGGCGTTCCTTGACGTTCAGGATGAGTTTGGGAGTTTTGACAAATATATTTGGAGGTTCGTCGATGGCAAACCGATCATCAACCGTCATCGGTCCATGCGCGACGTTCCTTGCGAGACGAAAGAATCCGACGCCATGAGCAAGGATTTAAAACAGCGCGGGTTTCGTTTCGTCGGTTCCACGATCTGTTACGCCCACATGCAGGCCACTGGAATGGTGAACGATCATTTGCTCCACTGCTTTCGCCACAAGGAGCTGGGGGGTTAATTTCCGTCCGGCTTTACAGTCGAATGATTCGGGCTGGCCGGAATGTGAAACGTGTCCGGTAAATCGGGGTGCGCCGGATCGAACGGTTGCGCGTCGGACGCGAGATATTTGACAATAGGCAGTTGGTTTTGCTTGATTCCCTCGACGATGCAACGGGCCAGTTCATAGCTGCCGTAACTATTGTGGTGCGTTCCGTCCTGAAAGGCTTTGCCGATATTTTGCGGACCGATAGCTTCGTAAAGCGTCTTGCTCATCGCGTTCAAATCGATCAACGGCAGGTGCTCCTCCGCCGCGGTTTGGCGAACGGCTTCGGGGTAGTCGCCAAGAGTGTTTGTAATGATGCCGTCCGGGCTGAAACTTTTGCGGTTCATCGGCGTCACGAGCACAACGTTCCCGCCGTGTTGAAGCGCGCCGGCGATAAACTTCTTCAGGTCCGCGGTGTAGGTCGTGAACGCGCCGACGCCGGGGCCGTGCTCCTTCATATCGTTATGCCCGTATTGGATGAAAAGCCAGTCGCCGGACTTCATCACGCTCAAAACTTTATCGAGGCGATGCGCCGCAAGGGAACTGCGCAACGATTCGCCGGATTCGGCGTGATTGGCAATCGCGACGCCCGGCCCGAAAAAACGCGGCAACATCTGGCCCCAGCTATTCCACGGTTCGAGCGGCTGATCGCAAACCGTCGAGTCGCCCAAAATAAAAATGGTGGGCAGATCGTTCGCGCTTGATATTTCCAGTTCGCGCAAGCGTGGGCGCGCATCATTAAATTCCAGCGTCAACTTTTCGTCCCAATCCCATTTCTCGGTCGTCCGCTCGCGGCTTTTGAGGCGCACTTTCCCGCCGGTGGAGATGGCGGGATTTCTCACATTCACGATAAAAGTGCGAGTTGTGAACTGGCCTCGCTCGGTGTGAACATGCTCCAGCATCAGCCTGCGCAATTCCGCCTTTACTGTCGTCGTCGATTCTCCATCGGCATCGCCCAAAGTGACGGTGACGCGATAATTCCCCTCGCTCACGGCGACGGAAAAATAAAACGGACGGTCGCCAATTTTTGTGCCCGGCTCAAAGCCGTACCCGCGATCGCTGGAATAAATGTCCGAAGGCGAAACCTGCGCAAAGCCCGGCGGTGTCGTCCCCGGCGCGAAGTTAAATTTAAGGTCAACCGCGTGAGCTTGTCCGAGCGCGATGAAACAAAGAAGAGCCGTTGAGAAAGCCTTGCGCAAATCCCGCCTCATATCAGTTTCATCGCCAGCGCAACCAGAAGTGCGCCGCCGATTAAAACTCGATACCATCCGAAAAGGACAAACGTGTGCGTCTGCACGTAGCGCAAAAGCCATTTGACGGCGATGAACGAAACGACCGCCGCGACGACGCTTGCAAGGATGACCATCGCCCAGTTTTGATGCGGCGCGCCCGGAATCGGGTGGCGGACCGCCTTGAAAATCGTGTAGCCACCCGCCGCCAGCATCGTGGGAATGCCGACGATAAATGAAAATTCCGTGGCAAGGGGCCGCCCCAATCCCAATATCAAACAAAAAATGATTGTCGTCCCCGATCTCGACGCGCCCGGGAAACCAGCGGCGACCAATTGCCCGATTCCGACGGCGATGGCGATGGGCCACGTCACATGGCGCAAATCACCGCGATCATTGTCCTGCCCGGCACCCTGATGAGTTTTGGCGAGCCATTGTTCCACAATGAGAAAGAGTATTCCGCCGACAAGAAGGGCGACGGCGACAGGCAAAAAAGTTTCAGGAAGTTTAAAACCCTTTTTCACCATGATGAAACCGCCGAGGCCGGTAATGACAAAAGCGGTGACAATTTTGAAAAAGTAGCTCCGCACGGCCGGGTCGCTCCAATTGAAGAGAAATTGGTGAAAGCGCTTATGGAAAAGCGGGATGACCGCCAGCACGGCTCCCGGCTGGATGACTACGTTGAAAAGATCGTGCTCGATGTTGGAAGGAACGGGCACCCACTTCTCCGCGATCAACAAATGACCGGTCGAGGAAACTGGAAGGAATTCGGTGATGCCTTCAACGATGCCGAGAATCACGGCGCTTACTGGATCAGTCATGGGGGATCGATTTGCGGTTGCGTTTGGCCATCACTCCTTCTTCCCGAAAACCGACGAAATCACGGACTTCCCTTCCAATTGGCGCTGCCTGACTTTGAGCTGTCCCAGGATGGCTTGGAAACCGACATAAACCTTGTGCCAATGATTTTCCAGGCTGCGCAGGTTGCCTTCGTTGCTGTCGGCCAGGAAACGCATCGAATGCGCGGAGTTTACCAAAGTGTGGACATCCTCCCGGGAAGGAGAGGCGCAATCAATCGAGGCGCTGATGATTTCCAATTCCTGGACGATGATGGCTTTGACTTCCAGGAACTGGTTTTCGTCCTCGGGCGTAAATTTTTTGCCGCGCGAAAGATTGACGAAATAATTGAACTGCTTGAGGCACTCCAAATAGTTTTCCAATTGAACAATCAGTTGGTCGAGCTTTTTGTTGCGCATAGTCCTCTAGGAACGAGACACCAGTTGGAGCACCTTTGGCGAGAGAAAAATAATGGCCCCCCCCCGCATTTCTCGGGCGACGATTCGAAACGCGTCATATTGGACGGCCAATTCGGAGACCCCCATCCCCGCCTCCCGCGCCTCCCGAAAACTCGCGACGAGAATGCGGCCAATGTCGTTCACCAGCGCCGCCGAGACGGATTGCGGCACGGTGGAACTGATGACCTGCCCCTGAGCATCGACGGTGAATGTGCCTGTGGGCAGCCGCTTTACATCCGCTTTGTGGTTTTTGTTTAGGATACCCATTTGGTGAAAACTTGCTTCATGGTTTGGTCCACCTTTTCCTTCGGCGTTGCGCAACGGAAACCCACGCAAAGCAGCCCCTTTTTTTCGTCGCCCGCCAAACCCCAATGCCGCTGCAAGCCGAACCCACAAACCTGGCTCAATCCTCCCCCGCCGATCTTTTCCCCCAATTCGCGCAGACGCTTCTGAAAATCCCTGGCCCATGCGGCCGTTTGCTGGACATTGTCCTTTGCCCACGATTCGCACGGCCCCTTTTCGTCCCACGGAACTGTCAATATAAACTCCACGCCCTCAAAACGCCCCATTGCCGCCAGGGCGGAATTGGCGGACGCGGGGGAACCATGGTCCGGCGCCGGGGGACCCCGCCGGCCCTCGGATTCATCCATGGCCTGCGCCGAATCCAGCAACAACCCCTCGTAGGAATTGGTAATGGTACGGGCGTGGTCGGGTTCAGTTGGAAGAATTTCAAAATTCCCGCTTTTCCACGACATGATTTCCTTGAACGCCTCTTCGCCCTTGAAATCCGCCGCCGTGGCGTCGATGACTTCCCCGTCCTTGATCCAAATTTTTCCCTCCAGCGCCCCCTGAGTGATCCGCAAAACGGAGGAACTTTGCGAGAGACATTCCAATTGGATCAAATCGACGAGACTCTTGCTCTGCATCCCGCGGAATCCGCCTTCATTGACGATGTCCAGGCCAAGAAGCGACTCGATGCAATCTTTGAAAAGCGTGAATTCCTCGGGGCTGGCCGGCTTGTGCCAAAAAAGGTCCACGCCCAACGCATAGGCGCGCGAGCGATATTCCTCATCCAGAACGCCAGTCAATACGATAATCCGGAGATTCGGATATTTGCGGCGCACGATGGCGAGCACCTGCAAGCCATCCATTTTGGGCATCCGCAAATCGGTGATAAGGAGTGTGAATGGTTCGGATTCGAGCAACGCAATGGCCCGCGCGCCGGAATTGGAAACCGTGACATCGGGATGGCTCGGCAGTTCCCGAAGCAGCACCTGGTATAGTTCCAGCATCTGCTCGTCGTCATCCAGCAACAGCAATTTGTGGCGCGCACCCATTTGTATCGTCACGAAGACTATCGGTTGTACAGCAGACTTCAAGCCTTCGCATTTATGAATTTCGAGCAAAAAGTCTTAACAACCAACTTTGGCACTATCCATGCTAATCACCCAACCGGTGATCTATTTTCGGATTATGTCTAAATTTAGTGCATTCCATCGGAAAAGTGCAGTCAGTTTGGTATCGACTGACAACATTCTCTTCTGACAGGATGCCCCAGATCAATTTTCATGTTCAACTCCCTTAAAAGATTATTCTCAAGACAGGCTCCACCAGCGCCGCCGCCACCGCCGCCCCCACCACCCGAAGCGCCGGTTCGTCCCCCTCTACCGTCTCCCGCTGTACCGGGGCCGGTCATCACTCGTGCGGTTGCGCCCTCGCCGCCTCCGCCGCGCCCTCCTGTTCCTGCGCAAACTGGGGATAGCATCCAGTTGCCCCTGAACGACATCCTCGCGCGTTTGCCGGTTACAGTTGCCCCATTTCTGTTGGCTCGGCCCGGGGGAACTTTTTCGTTTCCCATCCGCGAAGCGCTCGATCAGCTTGGCACGGGCATGGTCAAAGTTCGATTTGCACAATTGCGCCAAAGCGCCCTCCCTGGAACATTCAAGAACGATTCCACCCAGGATGATACATTAATTGATCTGCCCCTTCAGCAAATCCTGATGGCGCTCGGTCCGGCAGCTTTTTCCCGGAGGCCGGATCAAAGGGCCATAACCATTTCCGAAGAAGTTACAGCCGTCTTTGGTCCAAACGGAAACGTCGTGTCACCGCCGCCGGCCCCAACACCGCCAACGCCTGCCCAGGTGGCGGCGCCGGCTGCCGTTGCGCCCCCGGCCCCGGCAATTGCGCCACGCGCGCCCTTGCCCGCCGCTCCCGCCGTCCCAAAACCGGCGGAAGTCACGCCAGTTGCCAAACCACCGGCGCCGATCAAGCCAATCGCCCCTTTGCCGACTACGTCGCCGAAACTGCCCACGTCCGCGCCGTTGACCAAATCAACGACGTCCGCTCCGTTGCCATTTGCCGCCGCGAAGCCCGCTTCGCCATTGCCTTTTGCCACCCGCCCCACAGTCCCGGTGCCGCCGCCCGCGCCGTCTCCTCCTCCACAGCCTGTTATGCCAGCCGTCGAAGAAGGAGCTTTGGACGTTCCCATCGCAACCATTTGCGAATCGTGGCCGGACACCGTTCGCCAGGAGATTCTGCAAACCGGCTTGGCCGAAAGCTCCGTTTCAATTCCAATGAGCCGCCTGGAAAGCGGTATGAAAGCGGGCCGGGTTGTCTTCCCTTGGGCCGAATTGATGGGATGGCTCGCTACGCCTCCCGCTTCGCAATCTTCGCAGGGTGATACCATCTTGGAAATACCGCTGAAAACGATCGCTCCGCTTTTCATGGCAAAACGCCGCGCGGCGACTCCGCAGCGAAAGGTCTTCGTCAGCCAGAGTATTCCCGATTTATTCGGAGGCTTGGTCAAACCAGCGGCCGATGCTCCTCCCGCTTCTTCGCCGGCTTCCGCACCGGCGTCTGCGGCGCCTGTCCCCGCCCCTGCCCCGCAACCCGACAAGCTCGGTGAACTTTTTGGACAGCCCTCAAAAAGCGAATGGTCGCCGATCGAAATCGCGCAACAAATCGCCGCGCTGCCCGGCGTCTCAGGAAGCCTCCTGGCAACCACCGACGGATTGCTCGTCGCCGGGCACGTGCCCGAACCACTCAGTGCTGAAACGCTCGCCGCCTTCGTTCCACAGATTTTCTCGCGCGTCTCCGGTTACTCCGAAGAAACCCTCATTGGGACATTGCGCGGAATTACTTTGCGCACTGACATCGCCCCTTGCGCGATGTTCAGGGCAGGCAAGCTCTACCTTGCCGTGCTTGGCAAACGAGGCGAATGCCTTCCCGAACCGCTGTTGTTACAAATTGCCAGTGAGCTGAGCAAACGCACCCACTAATATTTATGGCCATCATTAATCAAGCCACCAAAGAATTGCAGGTCAAAATTGTCTATTACGGCCCTGGCAAAGGCGGCAAGACAACCAACCTCGAACAGGTTCACGCCAATGTTCAAAACGTCCAGGAGAAGGGGAAGCTCGTTTCGCTTGCCACAAGCTCGGACCGCACGCTGTTTTTCGATTTCCTGCCGATTGAAGCCATGGCGATCAAAGGTTTTAAAACAAAATTTCAACTTTACACGGTTCCGGGCCAGGTCATTTACAACACCACCCGGCAACTCGTCCTGCGCGGCGTCGATGGCATTGTTTTCGTCGCCGATTCGAACTACGACAAAATGCCCGAAAACGTCGAAAGCTTTCAAAACCTGCAGGACAATCTCAAAGCGCTGAAACTCAATTTCGCCGACATTCCTTACGTCCTGCAATATAACAAACGCGACCTTCCGAACGTTGCTCCCATCGAATATATGGAATTCCTTCTCAACAATCGCGAGGTTCAAGTGCCTTCGTTCCCGTCCGTCGCATCCAAATGCGAGGGCGTTTTCGAGGCGTTGAATATGATTACCCGCCTGCTCCTTAACAAGTTCATCAACGAAGGCGCGCGAAAGGCCTCTTGATATGCCCGGGTTGCCCCCGCTCATAGAAGAAGATGTCAAACTGTTTGACGCGGCAATGGATGATTTGCTGCGCAAAAGTGAGGCCACTGCGGCCCTCATCGTCGATAAGGGCGGCCCCCTCATCAACCAGCGCGGCACGGTGGATGGGTTCGACACCACCACAATTTCCGCGTTGGCGGCCGGTTCATTCTGCGCCACGCAGGCCATTGCCGAGCGCCTGAACGAAACCAATTTCGCCTGCATCTACCAGCAGGGCGAGCATCACAGCCTTCTTTTTTGCAACATCGATGAAAACGTCCTGTTGATTGTCATCTTCAAGGCAAAACTGAGCGTCGGCATTATGAAGTATTACGCCGCCGAAACCGTTCACCGCGTCATGACTCAACTTCACAAGGCGCAGTTGCGCGCGCCGGACACCAGCGTCGATCTGGTCTCGATGAACGTGATGGACACGGTGAATATTTTTCGGAAAACGTAGTCAGGCGAGCGCTCCGCCGGTTTGCGGATCAAAAAAGCGGGCGTGCTCCATGCCAAATCGCAACCTCAATGTTTCACCGCTTTTGACGCTCCGATCTCCAGGCAGGCGCAAGACAATGCCCGCTCCATTGCAAGAACAGTAAATAAGATTTTCGACGCCAGTCGCCTCCACTCTCTCCACAAGCGCCGGAATATCACCACCCTCGGAAATGTGCTCCGGTCGCATCCCCAGCACCACGCTCCGGCCGGCGCCCATCCCAATCGGGTTCCCTTCGACTGGCGCCTCAAATGCGGCCTGAAAAACCAACCGGCCATTTTTTTGCGCGATGGTTCCCTCAAAAAAGTTCATCGGCGTTGAACCTATGAAACCCGCCACGAAACGATTGGCGGGCCTCCGGTAAATTTCCATCGGCGCGCAAACTTGTTGCAACGCGCCGTCCCGCATCACCGCAATACGGTCGGCAAGGGCCATCGCCTCGGCCTGATCGTGTGTCACATAGATCATCATGGCCCCCACGCGGCGATGGACCGCGGCAATTTCCGCCCGCAGTTGAAGGCGCATCGGCGCATCGAGATTGGACAACGGTTCGTCAAAAAGAAAAACTTGCGGCTGCCGCACCAGTGCCCGGCCAAGGGCGACACGCTGGCATTCGCCGCCCGAAAGCGCCGGCGGCTTCCGCTCCAGAAACCGCGAAAGATTGAGCATTTCCGCGGCGACACCGACACGGCGCTTGATTTCTTCTTTCGAAAATTTCCGCAGCGCCAAGCCAAAAGAAAGATTTTCAAACACCGTCAAGTGCGGCAGCAGCGCGTGGTTCTGAAAAACCATCGCCATGTCGCGGTCCCTCGGCGCCACGCCCGCCAGCGATTTCCCATTCAGCAAAATGTTCCCGGCATCCGGCGTTTCCAAACCGGCAATGAGCCGCAAGGTCGTTGTTTTGCCGCATCCCGAAGGCCCCACAATCGCCAGAAATTCGCCCTCTTCAACAGTTAGATCGAGATTCGACACCGCACCGACATTCTGGCGCCGGGGGCCGGCAAACTGTTTTGAGACATGTTCAAGGACCAGCCGGGACACTCGCTTACTCCGTCTTTCGAGGAATCTCCCGGATATAAATATTCTTGAACCACAGCGGCCCGCCGTGATTCTGCAATTCAATTTGGCCGATGGGATAAATCGGCTTGTCAGGCTCCCAATAATTCTCCAGCGTCGTGTCCCGCACAACCAATTGTCCGTTGAGAAAAACGTGGACCTTTTCGCCCACCATCAAAATCCGGAACCGGTTCCATTCTCCGACGGGATGATCCGCATAGACCATTGGGTGCCGGTTATTCTTATGATTGTTCCAAAGCTCACCAGAACCTTCAGGCGGATCGAATTGCCCGGGGCTGTTGGTTTCCCAAATTTGAACTTGCGGCGTCCCCCGCAAATAAATCCCGCTGTCTCCCCGCGGCGCAATTTTCCAATCGACCAGCATTTCGAAATCGCCGTAATCGCGCGCGGTGCAAAGATTGTCCCCCTTGCCGTCAAACACAAGCGTTCCACCTTCAACCTTCCAATGGTCACGCATCCGCCGGTCCGCCGGCCCCTGCGCGGCAGCCAGTTCCTCACTGGACATTTTAGCGCGTGCCGGAGGATCGGCCACCAACCCCTTCCAGCCGTTTAGATCGTTGCCATCGAATAATGCCGTGAAGCCTTCCGGCGGCGTGTTGTCCGTCTCGCTCACAGGCAGCTCTTTGATGTAGATATTCCGAAACTCCACGTAACTCCAATGCCCAAGCAACGCGATGTGTCCACGGTCTCGCAACATGCCAGGATGCCCGCGCAACACCGCCGGCGACGTCACCGTATTGACATTCCCATCGACAATCGTCGCGCCGTTGAGCGCCACCGTTATGTGCCGGCCAATGAAACTGATTTCGTAATGATTCCATTCTCCAACCTTTTTGAGCGCGCCGCGTTTGGCCGCGAAAATCTTGTAGAGCGACCCGCAATATTGGCCCGGGTCAAGGTGAGCGTATTGAGGATCATCGTCATCGAGAATCTGCACCTCATTTCCGCTATACGTCAGGTCATTTGTTTCCATCGGAACGCGAATGCCGACTCCATTATTGGCGCCCGGCGTCAATTTAAAATCCATCCGGAAAATAAAATCCCCGAACGTCTGCTCCGTCACGAGGTCATTGGCGGCATTCGGCGGCGAAGCGATAACGCCATTGGTTACGAAATATGGAGGGCCGGCGGTTTTGTGCATTTCCCTCCAGCCATTTAACGTTTGGCCGTCAAACAGGGAGACAAAGCCGTCATCCTCCGCCGCCAATCGTCCGGCGAAAACCACCGCAACGACGGCAACCCAAACCGCGAAAATGCGAATCTTCATAATACAGACTACGCGATAGAACTAGACGCCGGACCGCTTCGCGTCAATGCGAGTTTTTGAAAACAAATCCTTGCTGGCGGCGTCGTGGGGTGTTGGCTATGATAATTTGCATGACTGATCCACGCTATGCGAAATTGGCCGAGTTGCTCGTCAAGTATTCGGTTGAGCTGAAAAAAGATGAATGCGTCCTCCTCGACATGATCGACGTCCCGGATGAATTCACAATCCAGTTGATGCGCGCCGTCCGCAAAACGGGCGCCATCCCGCTCGTGGAAACCCGCCATACACGCATCACCCGCGAAATCATGCGCCAAACCACAGAGCAGCACGCCGCCCTGATCCGTGAAGTGGAGTTGTTTCGCATGAAGCGCACCCAGGCATACATCGCCATTCGCGGAGCTGACAACGCCAGCGAAGCCGCCGACGTCGGAGCCTCCTTGATGGCGCTTTATTCCAAGGCGACCCGTCCCGTGATGGATTATCGCATCAATAAAACCCGCTGGTGCGTCCTCCGCTGGCCCACACCCAGCATGGCGCAAGCCGCCGGCATGAGCACCGAAGCGTTTGAGGACTTTTACTTTGACGTTTGCACAATGAATTATCCCAAAATGGCCCGCGCCATGATCCCGCTGCAACGCCGCATGAACAAAGCCGACCGCGTCCATCTTAAAAGCCCCGGCACCGATCTCCGTTTCAGCATTAAAGGCATCGGCGCCCTTCTCGCCGAGGGCAAACGCAACATTCCCGATGGCGAAGTCTTCACCTGCCCTGTCAAAAACTCCGTGCAAGGCGTCATCCAGTACAATACGCCCACGCTCTACGCCGGGACCAAATTCGAAAACGTCCGCCTGGAATTCAAAGACGGCCAGATCATCAAAGCCACCGCCAATAACAACAAACGCCTCAACGAAATCCTGGATACCGACCCCGGCGCCCGGTACATCGGCGAATTCTCCCTTGGTTTCAATCCTTACATTCTCAACCCGATGTGTGATATTCTATTTGACGAAAAAATAGCCGGCTCCCTTCATTTCACCCCCGGCCAGGCCTACCAGCAGGCCGACAACGGCAATCGCTCCGCCGTGCATTGGGACATGGTGCTCATCCAGCGGCCCGAGTGGGGCGGCGGCGAAGTCTGGTTTGACGGCGAGCTAATCCGCAAAGACGGCCTTTTCGTCCCGAAAGACCTGCACCCCCTCAACCCGAAGAACCTGAAATAGCGAACGGGATTTCCAGCCGAGTCCCTGGCTACCCCTTGAGCACCGCCAGAAATTGCTTCATTGCCGGCGAGAGAACTTTCGATTTTTTGTAAATCGCCGCCAGCGGGCGCACCAGTTCCGCGCCCTCGATCCTTACTTCCGCCAGGGTCTGTTTGGCCACTTCCTGCGTGATCGTGCCTTGCGGGACAAGCGAGACACCGGCCTCGATTTCCACCGCGCGTTTGACGGTCTCGATATTGTCAAATTCCATCACGGTCTGTACTTCGACATCGTGGTCTTTGAGCACCTTGTCAATCGCTTTGCGGGTCGGAATGTCCGGCTCAAAACTGATGAATTTTTGCGAGGCAAGCTGTGACAATTTAATCGATTTCGCCTTGGCCAGCGGATGTTGAGGATGGCAAATGAGCACGAGCGTGTCTTTGCGCAACGGAACCAGTTCCAATTTCGGATCGCGTGACGGATAGGCGACCAGCCCCAAATCCACCACGTTGCTCAACACGTCCTCATAGACCTGGTTGGCGCGGCGATATTCGACGTGGACATTGACCGTCGGGAAAGCCTTGAGAAATTTTTTCAGATACGGCGGCAAATCATGCAGGCCGATGCTATAAATCGTCGCCACCCGGATTGTGCCGGAGATAATGTCCTTGATTTCCTGCAAGCGGTTCTGGAGCGAATCGTAGGTCTGTATGACTTGCTTGCTGTATTCGTAAAGGACCTGGCCTTCACGCGTCAGTCGGAATTTTTTCTTGCTGCGCTCGATGAGAAGCGACTTGAACTGTCGTTCCAAAGAACTGATCTGCTGGCTTACGGCAGACTGGGTGATTCCATTGATTTGCGCGGCCTTGGTGAAGCTCTCTGTTTCAGCCAGATCGCAGAACACTTTCAAACTCTCAATTTGCATTTCCTAATGTGTCAAAAAAACGATAATGTGTTCTAATGGTGCTCCCGTTTCTCCAAAATGTCAAAAGAAAGTCTTAAAAAAGTCAACTTGGCTGCTCTGACAGCACCTGTTTGACCTTCCGCAGAAGGTCCTGGCTCGTGAATGGCTTCTGCAAATATCTCTCCCCCTCCTGTGAATCCGGCGTTCGCACATAGCCGCTCGACCACAAAATCCGCGTCTTCGGCTCCACGCGATGAATATGCTCCGTAAGCTCGCGCCCGCTCATGTTCGGCATCACAAGATCCGTGATTACCAGGTCGATTTTCTTTTTCGACTTGGTGAAAATCTCCAGCGCCTTCTGTCCGCTATTGGCCGTCAACACCGTGTAACCGAAAGACGACAAAACCATCTGCCCCATCGTCAATAGTAAATCTTCGTCATCAACAAACAGGATCGTTTGAGTCCCGCTCAAATCCGTCGGCGAAGCAGGCGCGTCACGGACAATCCTCCGGTTCGCCGGCAAATACAGCCGCACAGCGGTGCCAGTGCCCGGCTGGCTCGAAACCGCCACGCCACCTCCATGGTTCGTCACAATTCCATAAACCCACGCCAGTCCCAGGCCGCGATGCCGCGTCCCTTTGGTCGTGAAGAAAGGCTCAAAAATCCGGGGCATCACTTCCGCCGTGATTCCCCCGCCGGTATCCGAAATTTCGACGCAAACGTAATTGCCCGGCGTCAGCTTTGCCGTCCGATCCTGCGTCGGCTCGGTCAATTCCAGATTGCGCGTCTGCACAATGATTTTTCCCTGGGTCTGGATGGATTCCACCGCGTTTTCGAGAATCTTGACGATGGCCTGTTGCATTTTCGCCTCGTCAAAACTCGCCGTGAAAAGCTTCCGTTCGAGTTGCAGCGCCAGCGAAATCGGCTTTTGCATCGAGGCTTGAAACGCCTCCACCGTCCGCTCCAGCAACGTGTTTAGATTGCCCGCGACCTGCACCCGTGAGTCCTTTTCCTGACGGCTGAACGCAGCAAGATCATTCGCGATTTCAGCGGCTTTCGCGGCCGACTTTTCAATTTCGGTCAACGAATTGCGCCACGGATGTCCCGCTTCGGCTTTCCCCAAAAGCAGCGAAGCATGACCCAGAATGCTGGTGAGCGCATTGTTGAAATCCAGCGCCACGGAACGCGCCAATTGCAACGCGCAATCCAGTTTTTGTTTGTGCGCCAGTCCCGAATCCACCGCGGACGCGCCAGCCGGACTGCCCGGCGCCACGGCCGTCGCGGGAGAAACCGGTTTGGCCCCGGGCGGAACGGCGTCCCCCGTCACTTGCTTGAACAATTGGATCAGACAAATGGTCTCCCCGCCAGTCACACAAGATTGGACCAGAAACTGCCCGGGCAAACCGCTCTTAAGCTGGAATTTCACCGACACCGGCTCTTCCGGGGGAGGCATGTTCAGAAAATGTTGCGCCGAGTCGGGATTCTGCGGAGACCAAATCATGCCCAGGTTCCCGTCCTTCTCGATAGCCGCTCCAAAAGAGCGAACCGCCGCCCGATTCGCTCGCAACACTTTTCCGTGTATATGAACCAACAGACAGGGCCATTCCGCGTTTTGAACCAAAAACTCCTCCTCACTCACCGGTTTCGGCGCCGGGACGGCGGCAGGCGGCGCGGGCCGTTCAACAGGTTTAACGGGGGCCGGTTCAACCCTCAGTGGCGGTGACGGAGGTGCTGGCGGCGGCGGTTTGGGCGCCGGCACGTAAGCCAATTCAGGAAAGGCGCCCCCCGACTCCTTCAAAAGTTGCAGAACCAAATATCGCTCCCCATCCCGCGCCACCTTATTGACATGCGCCACAAACGGCGCAACGACCCCTCCCGCCGCGCGCAACTTCAGCTTCGCTGTGCCCCCGTCCGCGTTATCGCGCAGAAACTGTTCGGGAGGCGGGCCGTTTTTTTCGTCCCAGATGGCCAGGAGCGTCTCCGATTGTGGGCCGCCGGAAAAGTCAAAGACTCGACGAGCCGCCTGGTTTGCCCGGCAAATCCTGCCGTCTTTCTCCAGAAGCATCGCCGGCCACGCCGCCTGTTCGAGAACAAAGTCCGTTTCACGTCTCATTGACTAACCTTGATTAACCTTGATTCTCTTAACGTCATTCAAGCCATCGGGATTTAGACGCAAATTCTGGCTGCGCTCGCTCATCGTGGGAAGAACAAGCTCCGCTCAACATCTAAGGAGTCACTCCAAGAGCCGGCTTATCAGACTTCACGCCCTTCCGAGTGGCATGGTCAACCATTTGACCGATATAACGGCGGCGGGCGGCAAGCGGCAAATGATTCACTCGAGCCATTTCCTCCCCAAAGGCGCGGACATGAAAATCATATATTGCCTCCCGCAACTTTCGCTGCATGGTCGGACTGGATCTTTTTCTATATTGGCCAGTTTTGTTCATGCCTCCAGCAATCTAAAGTGTTCGCGAACATTTGGCAACCATGCCATAGCGGCGGGATTAATGATTTGCGCCAACGTCTCTCGCGCTTCGGAAATCATGCGGGTCAAGCCGTAATCGCGCAATGGATTCATCGGAAGATGCTGTTCGGCGCATCGGACGCGGAGTTCATGTTGAGCCGAGAGTCCGGCGGTTGGCGGAAGGCGCGCTTTCCGAACTTCGACCATGTATCGCCGCACGGCATTTTCGTAAATATCCAAACGAACCCTATCCAGTTCGTGCCAATATTCAATCTCAGCGCGCAGGGCAGCGTGCAGGTTCGGATCAGAATTGGCCGCCAGAGTCAAAACAGGGCGCCTTTTGAGTAGATAACTCGGTTGTTTTATATCCGCGAATTTGCGTAACAGTTTCTCATCATAAATATGCAGCCAACCACGCTCATCTCCCATCTCGATCATCCGTGCGCCAAGGGCGGTTACAAACGGCCAGTCCTTATCACGATTGGTGCGCTTCATTTCCGCAACGGTATGCGGACTCGCATAAAAACCCTGAATTTCCGTCTCCCATGGCGAACTGCTCCGAGGGGCCACGCCAAATATGTCAAGATATGCGCCCGAATCCGCAGGCGGCCAAACGAAATGACTCGTCCATCCGCCGTGGAACCAGCGCGCATCCAATGGCGGAGTAAGATTTCCCCGGTATTTGGGCAAATGTCCGCCCAAGGTCGTCTCGTTTAGCAAATCCAAAAGATCACCGGCTGAGTCTGGAGTGCAAAGCAAGTCACAGTCTTTCGTCGCTTCAGACACGCCAAATGCCACACATGCCATGCCGCTGGTGATTGCGCAGAAGATGCCGTGGCTGCGTGCGCGGGTAACCAATCCCTCATAGAACTGTTCAAGTTCAGCGTAGCTGAAAGGCATCCTCTTTTTTTACCGCACTCCGGCTGGCGCGTCGAGCGCCCTTACAAGTATCTTAACTTTCGCCACTTACCAGAACTGGGCGAATAGCGAAACTTCCCTTTACGAATCAGGTTGACTCCTTTCACACTTCTGGAAAATTTAGGCGCATTTTTATGGCGAAGATTCAGCGCGCATTGCTCTCCGTTTACGACAAAACAGGCCTCGTCGCCCTCGCCCAGGCTCTCGCCTCCGCGGGCATTGAAATTATCTCCACCGGCGGCACCGCCAAATCCCTGCGCGATCAAGGCATCATGGTCAGCGACCTCAGCGCCTATACCGAGTTCCCTGAAATGCTCGACGGCCGCGTCAAGACCTTGCACCCAAAGATTCACGGCGGCCTTCTCTTTATCCGGGGCAATCCCGCTCACGAAGCCGCCGCCAAAAAGCACGACATCAAACCCATCGACCTCGTGGTGGTGAACCTCTATCCCTTCGCTCAAACTGTGGCCAGCCCAAACGTGACACTTGCCGACGCCATCGAAAATATCGACATTGGCGGCCCATCAATGCTTCGCAGCGCCGCCAAAAACCACGACAGCGTGACCGTGGTGATGGACCCCGCGGATTACGCCGAAGTCGCCGACCAGATTATCGCCGAAGGAAACACCGCGCCCGAATTGCGGCGACGGCTGGCGGCAAAGGTCTTTGCCCACACATCAGCTTACGACGGTCAAATCGCCGCCTACCTTTCAAAAACGTTTGGCGTCAGCCCCAGCCTGCCCGATGAAACCTGGCCCCAGCCGCCGCGGCCCGGAGAATCCTGGCCGCCCGTCCTTCGGTTGAACGCCAGCCGTTCGCAGGAATTGCGTTACGGCGAAAATCCCCACCAGCGAGCCGCCCTTTACGGCAGGTTTGGCGAATACTTCAAACAACTGCACGGCAAGGAACTTTCCTACAACAACATTCTCGATTTGACAGCCGCCAGCGTCCTTATCGGGGAATTCAAGGACGCGGCGCCCACCCTCGCCATTCTCAAACACACCAATCCTTGCGGCGTCGGCCAAGGCGAAAACTTGCGCGACGCCTGGGAAAAAGCCTTCACCACGGACAAACAGGCGCCCTTCGGCGGAATCATCGCCGTGAACCGCGCGCTCGACTTGGCTTGCGCCGAGGCGATTTCGGAAATCTTTAGCGAAGTCATCATCGCGCCCGAGTTCGCGCCCGATGCGCTCGAGTTGCTGCAAAAGAAGAAAAATTTGCGGCTGCTTCAAATCCTCAAATCCCCGGCGGCCGGTCCCAGCCTGGACCTGCGCGGCGTCGGGGCCGATTCGCTCCTCGTTCAGCAGCGGGACGACGAACAGGTTTCCACCCCGGATTTGCAAGTGGTCACCAAACGGCAGCCCACGGAAACCGAGCGCCAGGCCATGCTTTTCGGCTGGAAAATTGTCAAAAACGTCAAGTCGAACGCCATTGTTTTCGCGGCTGCGGATCGCACACTCGGCATTGGCGCGGGGCAGATGAGCCGCGTGGATGCCAGCCGGATTGCTGTTTGGAAAGCGCAGGAAGCGAGG
This sequence comes from Verrucomicrobiia bacterium, assembly GCA_036268455.1. Taxonomy (GTDB): domain Bacteria; phylum Verrucomicrobiota; class Verrucomicrobiia; order Limisphaerales; family Palsa-1400; genus DATAUD01. The sequence continues at coordinate 149,586 of DATAUD010000009.1, read as the reverse complement.
CTCTCCCTCGCCGGCAGCGCCGTTTGCAGCGACGCTTTCTTTCCGTTTCCAGATGGGTTGATCGCCGCCGCCAAAGCAGGAGCCACCGCTGCCATCCAGCCCGGCGGGTCCCTCCGCGATCCCGAGGTAATTGCGGCCGCCGATGAGAACGGTTTGTGCATGGCATTCACTGGCGTGCGCCATTTCCGCCATTAGATTAGCCAATCACCAGCGAAGCAAGAGATACACCAGAGCCACCTGCCCAAGGCAAAGCGCCCCGAGCGCAACCCACGTCAGCCATTCGCACATTGCCAACGACGATTGCCGCATGGGACCCAGGCTGAACCGGATTTTCAACGAGCCAACCGTGATAACGTCACCATTGCGTAAAACAGCCCGATGGATTGCCGCTTCGTTCACGCTGATTAATGCGTCCGGCTCCGCCTCAAGTATCAAGCCTTCCGACTGCCAGGTGATTTGGAAATGACGCGGCCAGACGCCAGGCTCCTGTAAGGTCAGGTCCGACTCCTCGGAGCGCCCGACCCGGATTGGAAAATGATCGCCAGAGAATCTCGTCCCGGTTCGGTTCCCAGAGAGAATCTGAAGCTGAACCATCGCTAAAAGCGGCGAGGCACGTAAATGCGGTCACCGGGATATACAGGCGGGTCTTTTTCCGGATGGTCGATCGCCTTAATGCAATTGACAATAATCTGAGTGCCGTCCACGCGAGTCAACCTTACTTTCCTTTTGTTGGCAAACGGACTGAACCCACCGGCGGAATCGATGGCCCGAGTCACCGTGATTGGCCCCTGATAAAGCATCCTCCCTCCGGAGCTATTCTGACTTATTTCGCCGCCGACATAAAAGAACCGCGCGGTGGGCGTTACCGACACGCTCAGATGAGCATAATATTTCGGCACCAGCGCATCCTCGATATCTTTTGCAAGCTGGGCCGGCGTCTTGCCATCGGCCTGAATATGGCCGATAAATGGAACATTGACCGTGTGGTCCGCCGCAACCTCTTCCTCAATTGGATCGATTGGTTCTGGAGTGCCTGAAAACTCTATCTTGATCCGGTCACTCACCCTCAACGGATCCATTAAGGCATTGTGCTCCTGTGTCTCAGGGGCCGCCGGCGACGATTGTGGGGTTTGCGACGGAGCATTGGTCGCGCAGCCCGGCAAAACCGCGATGATCGCCAGGACAACCAAAGCGCAAAACGAAAAGAATGACTTTCTGTGTAACAGTCTCATAGTTCAAGACTTGGCGAGCGGGCCAAGATCAGTATTTTGGTTTGATCTCGACTTTGGCCGGTTTCGCGGCGTCTGCTACTTGGACAACTGTCTGGTCTTTTTGTTGAGACTGATATTCGTAATATCCACTGTAGTAATAGTAATTTTCGTCCTGGCTCATATTGATATTGTTCAAAACGATGCCCACCAGATTCCCGCCAACCTTGAGGATCATCTGCTTGGCGCGCAAGGTCATGGGCTGCGGATACCGGCGATACTGCACCACTTGAAGCACCATGTCCATTTCGCTCGCCAGAATGGAGGCATCGCTCACGCCGAGCAACGGCGGGGAATCAAAGAAGATGAAATCATATCGCCGCTTGAGTTCCTGGATTGTTTCCCTCATTTGCCCCGACCCTAAAATACTCATTGAACTGCTGGGCAGCTTCCCACTCGCGATGAAGTCCATCGTCGGCACTATTGTCTTCTGGATAACTTCATCAAGTGTGTTCTTTTTCAACAGGTAATCAGTGAGTCCAATCGTGTTCGACACGTGCAACGCCTTGTGCAGGGTCGGGCGCCGTAAATCCGAGTCCACAACAACAACGCGCTGGCCGTTCTGCGCAAAAACCGTCGCCAGATTGAACAGCGTCGTCGATTTGCCCTCGCCCGCGCCGCCGCTGAGGCATGTAAGCGTGTTCCACTTTTCATCCTTGCGTGAAAACAAAATGTTCGTCCGCAGCACCCGGTAAGCCTCCGCATGGGGGCTTTCCGGCCCTTCTTCCAGCAAGATGCCAACGTTTTGCGGGATAACCCCCAGGACTGCCGCCTGCAACGAACGTTCAACGTCATCAATGGTCTTGACGCTCGTGTCCAAATATTCGATAAAGAATGCCAACCCGAGGCCAACAATGAGACCGACGATAATCCCCAGCGGCACAATAATCATGGTTTTGGGGCTGACCGGACGCCGTTCCGGCCGCGCCGGGTCCCGAACGACCACGTTATTGGCATCAGGCTGCCCGGCTTCCGCTATCTCCTGATTCAAATATCGTTCCATCTCGTCGCGCTCTTTTCTCAAACTCTCAATCAAATCCTTTTGCTGGTAGTAAGGACGATATTTCTGGTCCTGCGCGTTTTTGTCCGTTCTAATCTTTTCCTCCTGTTGCTCGTACATTTGAAGGTCATTCCGATCATCATCGACTCGGGCTTTAATTCCGGCGATGATTCCATCGACCTTGTTGTCATAGTCTTCCTGAGCATGCTGAAGATTTTGGTCCGCAGTTACATACTTGGGATTTCCAGGCCCATAATTATTTTTCGCCGTCGTCATGTCGTCCTTGGCGGTTGCCAACCGGAATGCCTTCTCCGTCAACTCCATATCGCTCAGGTTCTTATAAGCGGTTACCAATTCGGAGCCCAACTTGTCGCGGGGTATCGACTCCAGCTTGAAAAGCATGTTGCTGTAAGACAGGTAATCAGCTCGGGCCATTACCTCCTGATGCGCCCAGTCTTCGAGATTCTTCCCTTCAATCGTTTCACTGATGGCATTTTGAGAATCCAACTCCGAAATTTGAAGGTTCGTGCGCAGCACGTCGAGATTTGATTCGGCCGCATAAAGTGCTGCCTCTTGTTCAGCCAGACGCGACTTGTAGGCTTCAATTCCGCCACCGCGGGTTTCTTTCCATCGTTCCAAGCGGGATCGTTTGTAAGAATCAGCGATCGCGTTGGCAATATTGGCGGCCAGTTGCGCACTTTGGTTCTTGACCGTGATCTCAATCAAACTCGTCATGCGCGTCTGTTCGACTGAAATCTTCTGGCTCAAGTAGTCGAACGTCTCGTCCATCGTCCACGGCGGCATGCCCTCTTGTTCCGACAGTGTCTTGTCCAACCGCAGTTCCGCAATGACATTGGTCAAAATCGAATACGATTGAATGATCTTGAACTGCGTGGTGAGAAAATAAGGATCGGAACCCGAATAGGCGTAGGCTTCAGGATGCACCATCGAGACTTCCGGCGTGTCCTTTTGCACCTCGATTCGCACTGTGCTGGCGTATTTTTTTGGCAGCGCAATCGTCAGCAGCGTGCTCGTCATCACGCACAACAGGAATACAACCAGAATCAAACTCCGCCGAAGTCGAATGACTCTCCAATAGTCCAGAAAATGGAGTTTTATCTCAGGGTTCTCATTCGTCGTTACGGCGTCCATAATTTAAAATTAAAATCAAAAAGCTAGATACGTATATTGGAGCAATACGTTCTAGCTTTCTGAACAAAAGGTCAATTTTATTTCGGCGTTTTTTAATAGCTCGCCCGGAATCCCAAATAAACCATATTCCGCGTGTAACCCCGCTGGTAAACATCGGAATTCAACTTGCTGTAGTTGTACCCGGCTTCCGTCATAAACCACGGATTGAAATGATACGCCAGGTTGATCCCCAACACGTAGAAATTCTCACCCCTCCCGTTAAGGCTCCCCTGTCCATAATAATCTCCACCCACAAACGTTGAATACTGCGCCTGCCCCATTGCGTTGACCGTGAACTGATCGGTAATCTTGTGATTGACCGACGCATAAACCGCTGTCGCATCCGTGTCCAGCACCGGCGTGGTCGCTCCGGTCACGTCCGTCGAATTGTGAATGTGTTTCACTCCAACCTGCGCCGAAGACAACGGCGTATATTGCCATGTCAAATTCGCATCCACATACGGCGAAAGCCGACTTGTGTCGATTTTGTAATAATCGACATATTCACCGCCTACCCGGATGGACCCATTGAGATTAGGAGTAAAACTGTGATCGGCCCCAATGAAAGCAAAATGGTCATCTTCGTTGCGAACGTTGCTGTAGGCCCCGCCTGGATAAGATGCATTAGGATAAATGATCAGTTCGGGGCTGGTATAATTGACATTCTCGTATTGGTAACCAAAAACTCCGGTTGTGTCGGGCGTCGCCTTCCAACGCAAATCTACTGTGGCCAATTGCTCCATCCGGTCCAAAGCGGCCGAGCGGCTCGGAACAAAACCGGTCGTTGCCAGATAACCAGGCGCATACGCGTAAGGGTTGATAGGCGAAGCCACACTTGTATTGTAGCCGATCACATCGCCAGCATGCTGCTGATACGCATAAACCGTGTTCGCATATCCCATGTGCAAATCCAGCAATTTTGTCAATTCAACCGTAAAATCCAACTGCCCGGTGTTGCGCACGTTATTTCCTTCAATCCGCAACGGTGACGAAACGACGGTCGAGTCAAGGACGTTCGGTTCTTGCGCCACCACGAATGACTCGTTGATCGAAAGTTTAAACCGGTCGCTGAACTCATGCTCTAGCCTCCCGTTAAATTCGTGCGCCTGGTCGGTGACGCTGTGGTCTTCGTACCAGCGCAGATCATACATATAACTGGCGCTGAAAAGTGTATCCTGCACCGAATGGTTGACGGATGCCGACGGGCTGATCTCCGTTCCCCAACTGTGTTCGGCTAGGCCTTTTGGCAATGTCAGGTAGTTGTCATCATAAAAACCGCGAAGCTCCGCGGATACTGACCATGCTTTCGACATTTCCAGCGGGGTTAATCCGGGGGCATATTGCGCATGGGCCGAGGCGGCGCCAATCGCGACCAATCCGACAGAAGCAAAAAGTTTTTTCATATGTTTTTTTATCGACTTCCCTGACGGCAAAACATCTTTACCATGAAGTTGTGTTCAATCGCAAGGAGTTCTACGTGTTGCCGCGAAATTTGTCAAAAGAAAATTTCACGTTATTTCATTTTTTAACCGGCAACCTCCAGCGCGGTTGATCGCTCAATAGCAGTTGATCCGGCAAAAAACCTGTCGGCGCCTTGGTTAAAGGAAACCCCGACGGCACCTCCCCGTGTCCTTCACATTCAAGGTGCGCCTCGCACTGGAAGAAAAAATGCCCCCAGCTATTTGAATCCGCCACCATCCGTGAAAGAAAACGTTCGTCCGACGTCCGCTGTGTCAGATACAGCGCCTTTATAGTGCGTAACTTGTTGATTTTAAAGAACTCACGATCATCGTCCGAGGACAGCCACGAGCAGTCACGGTCGCCGTACCAAGCCACTCCAGCCGGAATATCGCTCATTATTAATTCCTCAGGGCGCATCAACCGGGCGACTTTCTGTATGTGCATCGGCGAGTAGGATGTATAATATGCCGGGGTTGTTCCAAGTAAGAGCGACATAATCAGCGGCCCCGACATCAAGACAAGGAAAACCCCTACAATTGCCCCGCGCAACTCCGCAGTGATCATATTTAATTGGTCCAAAAACGTATAAAACAGAGCCACCCCGTACACAAATGTAAGCGGGGCCAGCAGTACAAGCAGGTTTTCCGAATTTATTTCCGGCAAATCCTCGGTCAAATGCGTCTGCCCGAGCGCCTGTACGATAAACAACAGGACAATCGATCCCACCAGAAACCCCCGTATTCGCCCTCGGGCCGCACCTTGAAACGGCATCAGCAACCCAACCAGAAAGAATCCTGCAATCCAATTCCCGCCAACCCTGGGCAAATCGTTGCGCCAGATTTCGCGGCCATTGGCAAGGAACTTGTCCATTACATCCAGCGGCTCCACGCGTCCAAGCGCGCCCTTGGGATTTAGGGACCGCTCCAAACTGTCCCCTTCCAGCGGGGACGTCCCCTGGACAATCGCATAGCTGGCCGTTCCAAAAAGTGTGTTAGTCAAAACTATGTTACGCGCCACCCACGGGCCTATTACGATTAAAAAGCAAAGTCCGGCCGCCGCACAGTGCTTTCCCCGTGATCCTCGCCCTCCGAACGCCAAAAAAAAGAGCACTGGCACGATCATCCATGCAAACGAATACCTGGTCATCCCCCCAAGACCCGCCAACGCCCCAGCCAGCGCGCTCCAGCCGATCCGCGGGTTCTCAATCCGCTCCGCGACTCTGACAAGGCACATGACCATCGCCAAAAAAACCACCACAACCCATAACGTTGACAACCCGGAGACGGTGAATCTCCAATATAGATTCGTGCAGCCAAACAGAATCGCCGAGAGCCAAGCCACACGGGAATCGAACAGCCTTCGCGCGATTCGGAAGAGCAGCACGATCGCCACAAAAAAAAGCCCCTGATTGAACAACGCAATCCACCGCTCCGGCCCGTACGACCAATATTGCGTGGCCGCAAAATCCATCGGCAACGCTTTCATTAGTCCCGCGAGCAAAATGGGATATATAGGGGGTGTGGTGATATCTGGAATTTTCTGGGTTTTTCCGTTCAATAAGTAGATGGCCAGCGGGCGCACGGTATGGGTGACAAAGCCGTTGCCTTGGGAAACGTTGCGGGCCAGTTGCGCCGTCTCCATCGCTTCTTCACTGGCGAAACTCTGGTAGGCGAGGAGTTGGTATAGCCCCGCCACGGCGACGAATCCCAGAATGGCCGCCGTCAGTTTCAAAACGCGCGCGCCGGCTCCTTCCTCCCAGTGATGAATCCACTCCTGAAGAGGCACTTAGAGGTCCTCCAAATTGTAGAGGTGCAATTTCCGGTGCAGCGTCCGGCGGCTCATCCCCAATTTGCGCGCCGCCGCGGTTCGATTCTTCCCGGAATCCTTCAACGCCCGCGCAATCAACTGTTTCTCCGCCTCCGCCACCGTCATATCCGGCTGCGACAACAGTCGTGCCGGACTAACCGGTCCCGCCATCGCCGCCCGCACAGCAGCCGGCAAATCTCGCAGCCCGATTTTCTCACCGCGCGCCAGCACCACCGCGCTTTCAATCGCTGTGCGCAATTCACGCACGTTGCCGGGCCAGGAATAATTCATCAGCGCTTCGAGCGCGTCAGGTGTCAGGTCGTTCACATTTTTATTGTTTTCCGCCGCAAATTCTTTGAGAAACCTCGTCGTAAGCAGGGGAATATCCACCGTCCGCTCGCGCAATGGCGGCAATACCACTTGCACCACCGCCAGCCGGAAAAACAGGTCCTCCCGGAACCTCCCCGCCTTGACCTCCTCATCCAGGTTCTTATTCGTCGCCGTAATCAGGCGGACATCCGCTGTCAACGTCTTATTGGAGCCGACCCGCTCAAACGTCCGCTCCCCCAGGAAACGCAACAGCTTGACTTGCACCGCCGGATCGATCTCCCCAATTTCGTCGAGAAATAACGTTCCACCCTGCGCCTGCTCGAACCGGCCCACCCGCCTCTCGTGGGCCCCCGTAAACGCCCCCTTCTCGTGGCCAAATAATTCACTCTCCAGCAACGTCGGCGAAAGCGCCGCGCAATGCACCGCCACCATCGGCGCCGGCGCGCGCGGGCTGAGCTGGTGAATGGCCTTGGCGATCATCTCCTTGCCCGTGCCGCTTTCTCCCAGCAGCAAAACCGTCGCCCGCGTCGGCGCAACCTGCTGCACGACGTCAAACACCTCGTTCATCGCGGGCGATTCCCCCACAATGTTGTCCAGCCGAAATTTTGACTGCAACTGCTCCCGCAACTCCACGTTTTCCACTTCCAGATGCTGGTGCCGCAAAGCGCGCGCGATCCGCATTTCCAATTCGTCGATTTGCAGGCGCCCTTTGTTGATGTAATCGTCCGCGCCGCGTTTCATCGCGTCCACCGCCAATTCCTCTGATCCGTACGCTGTCATCAGAATGCAGATGGGCGGTTTTGGCAGCGATTTGGCGCGCGCGATCAATTTCATCCCATCCTCCTGCGGCAGTCGGAAATCCGTCAATAACACCGCAAAATGCTGCTCTTCCAGCAGGCTCATCGCCGCCCGGGCGTCTTCCGCCACCCATACGTCGTAATGGTCTTCCAGCGCCGCCCGCAACCCCTCCCGCGTCGGCTTTTCATCATCCACTATCAACAACATCGGCTTCATCCCTTCGTCGCCTCCAGCAGCCGGGGTCTCCGCTCCTGCGACGGCAGGTGGATGCGAAAGGTCGTCCCCTGCCCGACATGGCTTTCCAATTCAATGTGCCCCCCGTGCCTGCGGACTATCCGTTGCACAATCATAAGACCCAATCCGGTTCCCTTTTTCTTAGTTGTGTAAAATGGCTCAAAAATATGATTGATCTCCTCCTGCGCAATCCCGCCCCCGGTGTCGGCGACGCTTATCCAGACGGAATCCCCGCCGCTGCCCGATTCCACTGTCAGCGTTCCGCCACGCGTCATGGCCTGCATGGCGTTCTTGATGAGATTGACCAGCACTTGCTTGATTTGCCCGGAGTCCATCGGCGAAAGCGGCAGGCGCCGCGCCAGCTTCTCCTTCACGGTCAATCCCCGATTCTCCATTTCCGGCCGCAATAATTCCAGGGTTTCTCGTGCCACGTCATTGAGCGAACCGGGCGCCAATTGCGGCGCGGACGGCCGGATTGCCTGCAAATACTGCGTCACGATATAATCGAGCCGCGTGATTTCCCCCTTGGCCACATCGAGGTAGTGATCCAGTTTGCGCGCAATTTCCTGTGTCTCGGCATTCGCGGGCGATTGCGCCGCCGCCGACTCATGCAATTTCTTCACCTGTCGGGTAAGCAATTGTAAATGAATGTGCAGTGCATTGAGCGGATTGCCGATCTCGTGGGCCACGCTGCCCGCCAGCAGCGTCAGCGAATGAATGCGCTCACTTTCAATCGCTTCGTAGGTTTGCTGCCGCGCTTCCGTGGCGTCGTGCAGTATCAAGGCCATCCCTGAACCTTTTGCCTCCCCTTCCAGCGGCGCCGCATAGACCCGCAAAAATCGCGGTCGCGGATAGGTCACCTCGAATTCGTGGTGGGCCGGCCCCGTTCGCCCCTTTTCCCATTTGAGTTCCGGCAGAAAATCCGAGATCGGGCTGCCTTCAACATCTTCCGCCTTCCAATTCAGCATTCGCGTTACCGCCTGGTTGAAATAAATGATCCGTCCGTTTTCATCCACCACCAGCACACCATCCTCGATCGCGTTGAAAAGGGTTTCCAAAAACCCGCGCTCCCGCGCCAGCCGTTTGACGACCGTTTGCAGCCCCTCCTCATCAAGACGCCCGATTCGCGTCAGGACACGATCAAGAAAACTGGACTTAACCTGAGCCATTTTGACACACCTGTAAAACAACCTCGCCTTTGGTGCAACCTTTTAAAGACCTAATGGCGAACTTTTTCGCCAAGCAGTGCCAGGTAATGCCGGGCCAACGCGTTGGTTGGGCTGCGCACGGTGACTTGCTGGAATTCATTGAATGACGCGTTCCAGTCGCCATCCCGGTACAAGGCGATGCCCAAATTCAAACGGGCTTCGACCACTTCTGGCATCAGCCGCACCGCCTTTTGGAATTCATGCGCAGCCGATGGGGTATCGCCGGATTTCCCCAAGTCCATTCCGAAGAGAAAATGCGCCTGGCCGGCCTCTAAAGGTAGTGTCCGGTCCGAGGGGGCCAGCTTGATGGCGTCGTCGTAGTTGGTCGATGCCGCCTGAAACCATTTCCGACTCATGCAAAATCGGGCGAGAGTCGTCAACTCGGAGGCGCGGTGAATCCGGTTTTGCAATGCTTTTTGGTAACACGCCTCAGCCTCATCCTTGCGGCCCATGCTTTCGAGCAATTGGCCCATGCCCAGCCAGGCCAACCCGAATCGCGGTGTGATGGCCAGCGCATGCTTGTATGTTTGAAGAGCCTCTTGATTCCGGTCCAATTTGGCGAGAGACATCGCAAGGTTTTGCAATGGAAAAACATCCTGCGGATTCAAATCGAACGCCCGCTGATAGGCGTTGACCGCATCGTCATATTTCTTTTGCTCAACGAAGGTGAACCCAAGCTGCGACCACGCCTCCTCGCTGCTCGGCAGCAAATCCACCGCCCGGCTTGCCGCCTTCTCCGCCTCAGCAGCATGGCCGGCGGATTGTTCCAACGCTGCCAGTTGTTCATAAAGTTCCGCATCGTCCGGCGCGGCGTCCACCGCAACCTGCATCGCCCGCAATGCTCCATCCAGGCTGCCCTCGCTTTGCGCTTTTTGCGCCTCTTGCGTGATGTGTTTGACTTCCTCGTCATGATTGATTTGCCTCGTGAAGGGCGGATCGGTCAGCCGGCTGAGTATGTCGTCCAGAGAGGTTGGCAAACTGTAGGCCGTCCATCCAAGACGACGCGCGCAATCCGCGACAGTGGGCCAGGCCGCGCTGGGGGCTGTGGCCAGTTGCGGGAGGAGTTTTTCGATTTGTTCGGACAGAGTGCGCGCGAGCAGGCAATTGCCCTCGAAAGTCAAATGCACGTGCTCGTAAAAGAAATCCCAGCCGGGCAATCCATCCGGTGAAGCGGCGGCGAACGAGCGTTCGGCGTCGGCGAGTAAAATTCTGTCTCCGTCGCGTCCGGCAGTCGTTTTCCTCACAAGTTCGTTCAGACGGCTGTCACACCGGAAACGCAACGTGTCAAGATCGCGGGCCGCGCTCAGTGCTTTCTGCGCTCCTGCAATGTCACCCGACGCCAGCAGGCACCGGCCGAGGCGAAACTGAATTTCGGCGCTTGAACCGTCCAGTTGCGCGGCGGTCTGGAACTGAGCCACAGCCTCAGAAATCCTCCCCGCAGCCTGGGCTTCGATTCCCATTTTCACCGCGTCCTCCGATTTCTGTTTATCCGCCTCGGACGACGCAAAAGGCGCGCAATCCTTCAAATTGACAGCCACCGTGCTGACGACGACGCCCGCCCCGCTGTCATGGCCGATCCGGATGATGTCCGACAAATTCTTTTCAAAACTTTCATAGACGCGGGTCATTCGCGGTTCGTCGGCGCGCACTTGTTGATTGATGAACATTTCCATCCCGCCCCATTCGCTCTTGTCCGCCGGGACCTTTTCCCATCCTTGGCGGGCCGAGTCGAGCAACTGTCCGATCCGCGTGGTTTTCAGCGCGAGATTCGCGCGCACCAACGGCACTGGCAACGCTTGCGAGCCAAAAACCGTCCCTGCGCCGAAGGGTCCGACAACTTCATTGTTCCCCATGTAAACCACCCAAATGTCCCCACCCGCGGCGGCGCAATCGCGCGCGATCGGCAGGATGACATGGGAATCAATCGCGGTCATTGCGGCATTGACCACCTCGAACTTTATTCCGGGATGACGCAGGCTCAATGTGGCCTGCAAGACGCGCGGCAGACCGAAGGCAGGTTCCGGATCGCCAAACGCCGCCGATTCCCCAAACACAAAAATGCGAATCGTGCCGGAAGGCTTGTCCTGAAGAATTGAAATCGCAGCGGGGGCGCGGGCCATCCGTTTGCCAAAAAATCGCCAGCCGAATTTATTATTCTGCACGAACGTTTTCTGGCCGTGGTTGGTGGAAGGAACCAGGAAGGCCGTGGGATATCCAAATCCCGCGAGGCGCAACGCCAGTTCAACAAGCACGAGGAGAACAAAAGGCGCCAAAAGAGCGAGCAATCGCAAGCGCCAGAGTTTCCAGCCCGCAAGTTGCCGCACAACCGGGGCGGGCTGCTTCGAAGCGGGAATCTTTTTGCGGCGTTGCTTCATGCGCGGAGCACTGTCGGCAAAGATTAAAGGAACACGGCATCAACGCAACACTCGGATTCGCTCGTTATTTCGCGCATTGCACTGGCGGAAAATCGGGTCGCCATCTCATTGCCGGATTGGACGACGAATTTCGTTTTGGAAACCGCGACCAATTTGCCATCCCAAACTTGGAGGGGCATCACAAACGGCGTCACCACCGTCGGAACCAATTTTTATTTTACAACCGGCATCACCAACCGGTCCGCGTTTTTCCATCTCCACCCTCAGTAGATCGAAACACGGCCGGAAGGGAAGGATCATTACACTTTTGCGCCCTGGTGGATGCCAGTCTCAACGGCAACCGCTCGATCAGATGGGCATGATGAATCTTGTTACGCGCGAGGCTTCCTCGGCTAAATCGCAACGAATCCGGTCAATAGACCAGGCGGAAAAATCTTTGCGGACCCGTAATGGTGTTGGTGTACGGGCTGTTGGCATTGGGCACGTTTGACCAGGCAGTCATCAGGTTTGTAGTTGATTGCAACGCGTAAATTGGATCATTCCACATCAAGACTAATTGGCCTTTCGTTAGAGTGCTACTTAAGACAACCGGAGCCAATATCAAAGCGAAAATCGTGCCTGATTCCTGTCCAATTCCGCCGCTGGACGCCGAGCCGTATAGGGTATTTCCGTTTAAAACCAGTCCTGCAAGTGGCGTGCCGCCGTCGGTGCCACCAGTGAAGGTATAGAGATTTGTAAAACCTGAGCCGTCTGTCTGGATTGAAAAAATCGTGCCGGCATTCCACTTGCCGCCACTGGACGCGGTGCCGTACAGAGTATTCCCCCGCGCGATTAACTGGCCTTGGGGATTGGCGCCGTCGCTGCCGCCGGTGAAGCTGTAGAGGTTTGTAAAATCTGAGCCGCCGGCATTGACTCGGAAAATGGTGCCAAAGTTCGAGGCACCGCCGGCATTCGCAGTGCCATACAAGACATTGCTGTATAACAACAGCGGCGCTTGGGGATTGTCTCCATCACTGCCGCTGAAATTATGCAAATTCTTATAGCCGGTTCCGTCTGAGTTCATTGTGAAAACGGTGCCGTCAGATGATGAAGTGCCGCCGCGGTAGGTTGTTCCAAATAGGGCATTGTTGGATGCGATCAAAGCTGCCTCGGGATAGAACCCATTGGTGGGCGCTAAATCGAAGCTGTGAACCGTGACAAAATCGCTCCCGTTGGTGCTCAACTCATAAAGAGAGCCGTAGCCATAGTCGCCGCCATGAACGGCAACTCCGAATAAGTTACTTCCGGACAGAACGACTCCCTGCGGTGGTTCGGCGCCGTCCGTGCCATTCTCGAAACTGTATATATTGGAAAAATCGGTGCTCTGAACATTGAGAGAAAACACTGTTCCCCACGAGTTGCCGTGATAATAAGTCGTCCCGTAGAGAACGTTGTTTGAAAACGCGAGGCCACTTGTTGGCCCTCCGCCATCGCTGCCGCCGGTAAACTCATAGAGATTGGTGAATCCCGAGCCATCGGTGTTCATTTCGAACACGGCCCCCCAGTTGTATGGAGTGCCATTGCCGGATGTTCCGTAGAGGACATTGCTCGATAGAATCAATTGCAGCGGGATTTGTCCTTCAGTAGCGGGAATTAAGCTGTGCAGAACGGTGTACGTCTGGGACGGTGCGTTTAAGTTGAAAACGATGCAGAATAGAATCGCTAGCCAGATAGAGAGATACGGTGCCTTCCTTAACATTTCGCGACTTCTCCTTTCAATAAAACTTTAGTAATTCCTGACAATCTGACCGAGCGTCTCAACTATTCCAAGTATAAACCGCACAAATATCGTCTGCCCGAGTTTATTGCGAATTTAGGCGCAAGTCCAAAAGGCCGCTCATCCCCTGGCCCCTAACCAGCCCTCTCAATAAATGGCCCAAACTCGGGGGAGAACAACCCACTGAACGCCCAAATAAGGAGAAGCGCGAAAACGGCGGTTAGAGCCAGTTGCACCTATGGATTGCGGCCTCGAGCTTCCGAGAGAATGAAAGCAGCGGCAGCCTCAATGCCGAACAGTGGAAACACGACTGGCCCATAAGCCACAGCGAACCTAGTCGCACGGGCAAATTCATTTCTCCAAAGCCTTTGAAAAGTGCCCCCACGCTGACAGCAGCAAAACCAAGCCAGCAGAAAGCGATAAGAAACATCCCGGCAATGGCCCATGATTGTCTGCGAATTTGCATGGCGTTGGGATGTGTCACAGTCTGCTACTGAGTTGCACCTGAGAGCCGCGCGAGTTTCGGTCATGGTCAAGATTTGGAAAAATTGAGTCTCACCTGGCCAGATTGGGACCACTCGTTGTGGCTGCAGGGGATTTCAACGAAGTGCGCGCTCGGGATATGCCGGGCTAAATTTTGGGCGTGTTCAATTGGAATTATGGTGTCGTCTTTGGCACCGAAGATGTCGATGGGGCCGGTGTAGCCGCGCAAGGATTCGATGTTGTCCCACGAGTCACGAAGCATCAGGCGAACGGGCAAATAACGATAGTAGCCGGCGGCTACGCTGGCCAATGTGTCGTAGGGGACGACGAGGACGATTTTGTCAGGGGGAGTTTTTTCGCGAGCAAGGGCGCAGGCGGGGCCACTGCCGAGGGATTCGCCAAGGACGCAAACGGGCGTGTGCGGATTCCGCGCGCGCAGGAGTTCATACGCTTCCGAGGCGGCCTGGTTGATCGATTTTAAGGACGGACTTCCGGCGCGCGAACCGTAGCCGGGATATTCGAGCACGTACAATGAATCGCGGTTGGACATGCAATGCAGGACATAGTCCCTGTCGGCGGCTTGCCCGCCGTTGCCATGCATCATCAACCAAATGACGGGCGGATTTTGGGTTTCACGGCAGAAGCCCATGACGTGAGTTCCATCCGACCACGGGACCAGCCGACTGGTAAGGTTCAAGTGCGACGGGAAAAAGAGCAGCGATCGCTGGCAAAAATAGACAAGGAGAACGATGCCTATGTACACCATCACTATTATTCGCACAATGGGCATGATGAATCGCGGGCCAGACATCTGACGTTCAGAGCATGTTGCTTCACGCAAGTTGAGAAGGCAATCTTTGGGCAGATGGCAAACGGTTTTTACACTCGGCGTCGCTTCCTGGCGGCTTCGGCGGGGGCAATCGCCGGGTTGACGCTCGGCGCGGAGGAACCGGCGGCGGTGATTGATTCGCATGTTCATTTTTACGATCCGGCGCGGCCGCAGGATGTGCCGTGGCCGCCCCGCGATGACAAATTCCTTTACCGCACGACGCTTCCGAAGGATTACCGCGCGGCGGAGGGAGCGCGACGTGTGACCGGAGTGGTGGCGGTGGAGGCGAGCCCTTGGGTGGAAGATAATCAGTGGGTGCTGGACCTCGCGGCGCGGGAACCGTTGATTATCGGGTTCGTCGGAAATTTGGCGATTGGCACGAAGGCGTTTGCGGGGAACTTGAAACGATTTGCGGCGAACAGGATTTTTCGGGGCGTCCGGGTGCGGGACCGAAAATTGGATGGATTGTTGGACGATCCAGATTTTGCGGGCGATTTGAAATTGCTCGCGGCCCATGACTTGTCGCTGGACCTGGCGGGCGGGATGGAGATTCTGCCGTTCGCGCGGCGGCTGGCGGAGAAAATGCCGGGGCTGCGGATTATTATTGACCATCTGGCGGGTCTCGCCATCAACGGGAAGGCGCCGCCGGACGATTGGGCGCGAGGGATGCGGGCGCTGGGGCGCAACCCAAATATTTACTGCAAACTCTCCGGGTTGGTGGAAGGGACGGGGCGAGGCAATGGTTCCCCGCCGCGCGAAGTGGAGTTTTATCGTCCTGCGTTGGACGCGATGCGCGGGATTTTCGGGGCCGAACGGTTGATGTACGCCAGCGATTGGCCGGTGAGCGAACGGTTCGCGCCGCTGCCGGCGGTGCGGCGCATCGTGGAGGAATATTTTCAAAGTCACGGCGGCGCGGAGATTGAGGCGGTTTTTTCGCGGAGCGCGGAATCGGCTTACCGCGTGACTTGTAGTTTTAAGACGGGGCCTTAAACTCGCCACCTATGATACGTTTTTGGCCGATTCTAATTTTGATCGCGGCGATGGCGGGTTGCGCAGCGCCTCGCTCCCCTCATTGGTCGCAAAAGTGGTCGCCGTTGTTTGACGGAAAAACGATGAACCATTGGGTGGTCACGGATTTTGCGGGCCACGGCGACGTTGGTGTGACGAACGGCGAAATCAAAATCGACATGGGCGCCGACCTCAGCGGGATCACGTGGACGAACGGGACGCTGCCACGGACAAATTACGAAATTTCGCTTGAGGCGATGAAGATTGACGGGGGCGATTTTTTTTGCGGGCTGACGTTTCCGGTGGCGGAGTCCTCGTGCAGCCTCATCATGGGGGGCTGGGGCGGAGGCGTTGTGGGGCTTTCGAGCCTGGACGATGCGGATGCCTCGGAAAACGAGACGACGCGGAGCATGTCGTTCGATAACGGCCATTGGTATCATATTGTGCTCCGGGTGACGCCGGGGAAAATTGAGGCGTGGCTGGATGAGCAGAAAATTATTGACGCGTCGATCGCCGGACGGAAAGTCTCGCTGCGGCCGGGAGCCATTTATCTTTCGGAGCCGCTGGGGGTGGCGACGTATATCACGACTTCGGCAATCAAGGATTTTAAACTGCGGCTGATTGAACCCTAAAAAGCCCCAGACCTCCCCTGCCCCTGTCGTTGTCCAGTTGGAATCGGTTATCCAACGGATGGATTTGGCGGCGCTTTTTGCCGAACGCCAGCCGATGGAAATCGAACTGGGAAGCGGTGACGGATCGTTCCTGACACACTACGCCGGGTTGCATCGCGACCGGAATTTCATCGGCGTGGAGCGGCTGCTGGGGCGGTTGCGAAAGACGGAGCGAAAGAGCAACAGGCTCGGCTTGACGAACGTGCGGGTGGTGCGGATCGAGGCGGCGTATCTCCTGGAATATTTGCTGCCGGCGGGGTCGGCGGAGGCGCTGCACATTTATTTTCCGGACCCGTGGCCGAAACGCAAACACCGCAAAAATCGGTTGATCAACAAGCGGTTTCCCGAATTGGCGCGGGCGGCGCTGGTTCCCGGCGGGAGAATTTATTTGCGCACGGATGACACGGATTATTTCGCGCAAATGAAGGCGGTCTTTGGCGCGAGCGCGGCCTTCGAGGAAATTCCGACGCCGGAGGAAGTGGCGGCGACGCTGACGGATTTCGAGCGGGGATTTCTAAAGCGCGGGGTTCAAACCTTGCGCCTGGCGTGTCAATTAAAAACTTAGACGTCGATCACGGGACCGTCGTCTTTGTCGTCGGGAGGACGGCGGGGCGGAACGCCGCGTCGGATTTGGATTCTGTCGCCGCTGGTTTTTGTCAAAGAATTGAGGACCAGGGAAATGATGCTGATGATGAGGGATCCCCAGAACGCCGCGCCGAAGGATTCGACGTGGAAATCCTTGAGCATGTGGCCGACGGCGTAAAGAAGAAGGGCGTTGATGACAAGAATAAAGAGGCCGAGAGTGAAAATGAGGAGGGGTAACGATAGCAGCAGCATGACGGGACGGACAAAGGCGTTGAGCAATCCCAGCAGCAAAGCCGCCAGGACCAGGCCCATCGGCGTCTGGTAAACGACTCCAGGGACGATCTGCGCGGCCAGCGCGACGGCGACAGCCGTGATGAGCCAGCGTTTAAGGAATGACAACAAACTTCCAGGCATATCCGTATTGGACCGCTTGCGAAAGATTCAGCAATTGGGAGTTGAAGACAAGTTGGTTTTTGGCAAATCCATTTGATATTGCGGAGGATTCATGGCATCAGAACCGGTTATGACACGCGCGAGGGAAGTCGTTTTGCTGCTGATTCTCGTCGTTGCCGCCGTGGTGGCAATCGTGCCAACGACCCGTGATGAGGTGGCGTGGTGGCGGGCGGAATCGCAAGCTCACGCGGCCGATTACGCGAAGTATATGGAGCGATGGCCCGACGGGCGCCACATCGCGGAAGCCAGGATGAAATATGGCGCGCGCCAATGGGTCGAAACGAAAATCGCGATGATTAATCAAGCTTACCATCAGGCCGCCCATTCGAATCGCGCCGTGGACGCAGAATACACCAAAGAAAAACTCCTGAGAGAGGATTCGTTTTTCTGGAAACGAGCGACGAACGTCAATACGACGAACTCTTACAACGATTACGTCAGGCACTTTCCAAACGGACAATTTATCCGGCAGGCGCGCACACGACTGGATGCGCTAAACCACTCGAACGCCGCGCCGGCCCAATGACGGTCACTTCGTCGTCGGAGCCCCGGGCAAGGAGGCATCCGCGCCAGAGGTTTGATCGACAATTTTGACGTTGGCGTCGGTCTTGAGTTTTGCAAGGTAGGAGGGCAAGGCTTTATCGGCCTGCTGCCCGACCAGATATTCGCGGATCCTTGGGGAAACTTCGGCGAATTGCTCCGTCTTGGGGGGGAGTTTTTCAATCAGCTTGATGACGTGGAAGCCGTACTTGGTTTCCACAGGATCGCTGATCTGGTTGACTTTGAGGCTGAACGCGGCGGCCTCGAATTCGGGGACCATTTCGTGGTCTCTGGCAAAAGTGTATTCTCCGCCTTTATCCTTCGAGCCTGGATCGTCGGAATATTGTTTGACGAGCTTGGCGAAATCCTCACCCTTTTCCGCGCGGTCCTTCAAGGACCTGGCGAGCTTTTGCTTTTCCATTTTTTGATCGAGGGGCAACGGATTTTGCGTAACTGGATCGAGGGTCGAAATGAGGATGTGCGCCACGTGAACGCGCTCCGGCACCTGGAAGTCAGTCGGGTTGTCGTCGTAAAACTTTTTCACTTCGGAATCAGGAACGGTGATGCCGTTCGTGGTTTCCCGAATGAGAACGCGTCGGCAAAGCTGCTCCTGCACGGCGGTATCGCGCATCTGGTCGAGAGTCATGCCCGTCGCCTTGATTTGGGCGTCAAAGGCCGCGGGCGAATTGCTGCGAGCCTGGCCGATGGCCTCGTCCACCTGTTTTTGGGTCTTGGATTTCTCGTCGGCGGTGGCTTTCTGGAGGAGGATTTGGTTGATGATCAAATGGTCGAGGAGACGGGAGCGGACCATATCGCGGTCTGAATCGGGAATGGTGGTTCCTTTGGCGGCTTCGCTGGCGCTGTAATTGAGATAGGCCGTGTCAACCTGGCTGCGCTTGATTTCGAATCCCTTGCCTGTGGCCACAACGGGGTCGGCAAAGCCGGTTGAAGATTCGGACGACGCGGCGGAGGCTGCGAACGGAAATTGGGCGAGGGCACAGGCAAACATCGCAACGACGGCCGGCCGTATGAATTTTTGTATCATGATTTTAATGTAGGAAATGTTTACAATTTTGCTATGCGGATATTGCTGATATCGGAGTCTTTTTGAATTTCGTCGATCAACTGCTGGGGCGGGACGCTGTCGAGGTTTAAGACTGTCAGCGCGCGTCCGCCGACTTTATCGCGGCCGAGGCTCATGCTGGCGATGTTGACATTATATTTCCCCATCAAAGTGCCAATATGTCCCACAATTCCGGGGCGATCCTTATTATTCATCAGGAACAGGACGCCTTCCGGAACGATTTCAACAGGCTGCCCATTAAGGCGGACGATGCGAGGCGAGCTTTTAGCACCGAAAACGCTACCGCCGGCGGAAATCTTCTCGCCACCGGAAAACGCGGCGACGTGGAGCCATTCGTTGAAATCGGTTTCTTCGCTGGACTTGATTTCCTGAACCTCCAGGCCCAAAGCGGTGGCATGGGCGCGGACATTGACTTGGTTGACTTCCTTGCCTCCGGCCATTTCGAGGAAACCTTTGAGGACTGAGCGCGTAATGGGATCGGTGGGCCACTGCTGGGCTTTGCCGCCGTAGGTGATTTCGAGGCGGTCATTGCGCTTGGCTCCCACTTGGCCGATCAATCGTCCGAGTTTTTCGCCCAAATTCAAAAACGGCCTGACCAACTGGAAAGTCTGCGCGTCGAGATTGGGAAGGTTGACGGCGTTGCGCACGGCGCCGCTCAAAAGATAATCGGTAATGGCTTCGGCAACTTCAATGCCGACGTTTTCCTGGGCTTCTTCGGTGCTTGCGCCAAGGTGCGGTGTCATTACGACCTGCGGGAGGGCGCGCAAGGGGAAATCGGCCGGGGGCGGCTCGACTTCATAAACATCGAGGCCCGCACCGCCAATCTGGCCGCTTTGAATGGCGGCGTAGAGGTCGGTTTCGTTGATGATGCCGCCCCGGGCGCAATTGAGGATGCGCGCGCCCTTTTTCATTTTGGCGAAAGCGGCGGCGTTGACCATTCCCTTGGTTTCATCCGTCATCGGCATGTGAACGGTGATAAAATCACAGGCGCGATAGACATCATCGACGTTTTCCTTCAAATCAACCTGGAGAGCCTTGGCGCGGGCCAGGGAGAGGTAGGGATCGTAGGCCACTACTTTCATCCCGAAGGCGAGAGCGCGCTTGGCGACTTCGCTGCCGATGCGGCCCATCCCAAGAATGCCGAGGGTCTTGTTGTAAAGCTCGGTTCCCTGAAAATCCTTGCGACTCCATTTGCCCTCTTTCATGGACATATGGGCCTGCGGGATTTTGCGGGCGAGCGCCATGAGCATGGAAAAGGTGAGCTCGGCCGTGGAAATGGTGTTGCCCCCGGGCGTGTTCATCACGACGATGCCCCTTTGCGTGGCGGCATCGACATCGACGTTGTCCACACCGACACCGGCGCGTCCAACGGCCCGCAGTTGCGGCGCGGCCTCGATGACTTTTTTGGTGATCTTGGTTTCGGAACGGACGACCATCGCGTGAACGTCCTTTACCAGCGGGAGCAGTTCGGCTTCGGGCAGTTTTTGCTTGAGGACTGTGACGGTGAATTCCGGCCGCTGTTGAAGCAGCGCGATTCCCTTCGGCGATATAGGATCACATACCAAAACATTCATAAAATGAGGGCGTAATGTAGCAGGGAAACCAGAGAGGTCAATTAAATCGCAAAGGAAGTTGCGCCGAATTGGCGGCCTGTTCTAGGGAAGCAAAAGTTCTCCGTGCGGCTCGTGGTCGCGATTCCATCGGCGCAGGGCCGCGTCCGTAGTGTCGTCGAAAAGCGCTTTGAACGCCGGGGATTCCACATGGCCATCACAAAACACCACATTTGCCTTCCCCTCGTGTCGAGCATAAGCATGTTTGGTGCTTCCAGCATAGCTGGTCGGACCGGCAGTTTCACTCACTCCCCGCACACGGTCCAATCCACTGACCTCTGAAACTACTCCATTATTTCCGACGAAGCGGTCACCTATCGCCATCATGTCGCTGGGGCTAACAACCGACTAAGCAGGAACAGCCGGGACTGATATAATCCTCGCAGGATTATTCCGCGCTGTCCCGCCGAGTCCAAGCAAGGGGCCTTCTTTCACTTTCAAAGGTGGAGTAAGACCGCCCGTGTTGTAGCCGTAAGATTTGCCGACGATGTTGGCCGGAAAATTCGCCGGAGGAGGAAACGCGCATGGACAACGCCAAACGCCTTTCCATGAATTTGCATAAAGGATAGGCCTTTGACCTTCTTGCCCCACCCATTCCTCGGAACCGGGATTCTTTTCGAGGTTATAACGTCCATCCAGCGGGAAGGAATGCCCTGTGAGTTCCGCTGCCTCAAGAGCGTAATCCCAACTGTTGCGGAATTCAGGGTGTTCAGATCGAAGATCCCTTGGCACGAACGACGGAGGATACACGTGATATTCCGTCACAAACCCCTGCAAGGCGATACCCAACTGGCGCACGTTATTGATACATTGCGTCTGTTGTGCTTTCTTTTTTGCTCCGGACAAGCCGCCAAGGAGAAGGGCCGCCAAGAGGCCTAGAATACCGATCACCGTCACCAACTCGAACAATGTAAACGCGTTCGCTTCCCAGAGCCGCCGTCGAACTGTCGGAATAGTTCGCATTGATCGCGATCAATATAATGGGAGAGACTGCCGCATCAAGACCCGTTTGGCGGCACATTTCCTCCACGAGAAAACCCTCGGAATTATGGCTTGGCCGGCACGGGCATGGCCCAGACATTGTGATTGAACCCGGTGGCCAGCAGGAATTCGCCGTTGCTGCTTAAACCCATGAAGAGATTGTTCACGTGATTTGAGTTGATAAAAGTGTCTGTCCACGTCGTTCCACCGTCCACCGATTTCTTGATGACGCCATCGCCGGTGACGTAAATGGCGCCGTTGACGCTGATTGCCGCCCGCAGAGAGGCCATAATAGTCCTGTCTCGGAGCGTCCAGACATTGCCATCCGGGCTGGTGTAAATGGTCGGGTTTCTGTCCAGTCCTAGACCGCAAGCGAGAAATTCGGTTCCCGTCCACGTGCAGGCGGTAAACGGAACATGGGCAGTTTTCGTCGGGGTGGTCCACGTTATGGAATCGCTGCTGATGCAAATGCCGTCATTCCCCACGGCGACATAGCGCGCGCCGGAATAACTGAAACTGTAAAAGTTTATCTGGCGGCCCGAATCACGGCTGACCCAGTTGATGCCGTCCGAACTGGATAGAATGGTCCCGCCATCCCCGCCGGCGAGATATTGATGGCCATCCCAAAACACTCCGAGCAGGTTCCTCTTCGTCGGAGAGGCGCGGCTCGTCCATTTGAGGCCATCAGGGCTGGTCATGATGGAGCCTGCCTCGCGCACAATAACGTATTGGTTATTCGCATAAACAATGGCGCGAAAATCGGGATCACCGGTGAAAACTTGTTTCGTCCAAACTCCGGTGGCGTTGTCGCGGGTTGCAATAAGCCCATCAATGCCGACGGCGACCGTCTCCCTGGGCGTGCCCGCCACGGCATAAAACGAGCCGAGTTTTTGGTTGTTGTTCCAACTCGCCCAACCGGATGCGCCTTCGGCGCCTCCTTGAGCGCGGGTAAAGGTCGCGCAAGCCAAAACCGCCACTGCCAGCAAGCATGCTATCGCGGCTCCGACGCCGCCACGGCCGTGATTCCTGATCATAACGATCCTCCGTTTGATTTCTTGTTTACTGCCCACGACGGGAATCGCCCCGGAAAAGACCGGTGTTTCCGACGAAAACCCGTCCATCAATTTAAGCAGGACTTGTCCGTAGTTCGGACGTTCCGCGGCAGATAAACAGTTCAAGGCCATGTCGTCGCAGACCAATTCGCGATCGGCGCGTATTCGATGGTTCGCCAGCCACACGAGCGGGTTGAACCAGTGCAGGAATTGGACGGCGATCAAGAGAAAGTTCAGCCAAACGTCTCGCCGGCGAACGTGCGCCATTTCATGCAGAAAAACCATGCGCAACTCTTCCTGGCTTAACCCGTTGATGACACTTTGAGGCAATAGCAAGCGGACCCGCCACAAACCGAAAATGGCCGGGCTACTCAATCGCTCCAGCCCCAAAAGCCAGACCGGCCAGCGCACGCCCATGTCCGCCCGCGCGCCTTCCAGCAAGGCCGGCAGATGCGGGTCTGAGATGGGTTGTCCCTGTGCAATGAGATGGTTCCATTGCTGGTAACGCCATCCGGCCAGCATCATCAAGCCGAAACAGCCACCCGCCCAGATCAGGCTTGCCCAGGCGAGGCCAGAAAGGCGCGGCGGAGTCTGGCTGCGAATTAGGGAGCCGGCGGCCAGACGCGTTGTATGCGAGTCGTCCGTTGGAGGAATCGGGATGATTGGAGCAGAAGTGAAGGACGAGGGCGTATATGACGCCAGAGCGGGATGGTGGTGGAAAAGATTTTCCAGACTGAGTGGACTGGCTGGAGCCACCGGCAGCAACAACCGAACAAGGACCAGCAGGCTCAACGTGTAGCGCAAACGCGGGGTCAACAATCGGCCCAAAAACTTTTGCGTCAGAAAAACCAGCGCGACCAGCACGGCCGCGCTGAGGGAAGTCCTCCACGTCCATTCGAACGCCGTTTGACCGAAGGCCAGCCATGTATTCATGAATCCATTTCCTCCAAAATGCTTTTTAATTCCGCGATTTCCTTGCGTGTGAGCTTTCCACGTTCCAGGAAGCAGGAGAGGAACGGCGCGATCTCGCCGTCAAAGACCCTTGCCAAAAACGAGCGGCTGGCAGCCAGGCGGCATTCCTGCTCCGTGACCAAAGGCTTGAAAATATATTCCCGCCCCGGCTTGTCGCTCGCCAGCGCGCCTTTTTGCACCAACCGGCCCAAAAGCGTGTGGATCGTCTTGGGCTTCCAATCCGTCTCATTTTTCAGTCTTTCGACGATTTCCCTGGAGGTGGCGGCGCCCAATTGCCAGGCCGCTTTCATCACCGTCCATTCAGCGTCGGAAATTCGCGGACGCTCCTGCCCGCCACTTTTGCGTTTTGCTTCAAAACTCATGTGTCCATCTTACGTTTGTAGGATGACTTTATCTTACGATTGTAAGATGGCAAGAGGAAAAATGATACTGCTGATCAAGCAGCCTGCCTCGATCGAACAAGAATTTTCACATGCCACCTTTTGGACCTAATACCAAAGCTTGCATTAGAGGCTGAAACAGATGATTTTAGGTTATGTCATTTACAAATTTTGGACTGTCGGCGCCGATTCTCGAAGGGGTGAAGGCAATGGGGTATATCGAGCCGACGCCCATCCAATTGCGGGCCATTCCGCTGATCATGGCCGGGAACGATGTCATCGGCAGCGCGCAGACGGGAACGGGAAAGACGGCGGCTTTTGCCCTGCCGATTTTGTCGCAACTTGGCCAGCACGAACAAGCTTCACGCGCCCTTGTCCTGGAACCCACGCGCGAGTTGGCCGCGCAAGTGGAAACGGCGATTCGCGATTTTGCCCGCTTCACCAATCTTCGCACGGCGGTGCTTTACGGCGGTGTCGGGTATGGCAAGCAGATCGACGCGTTGCGGGCGGGAGCGGACGTGATCGTGGCCACACCCGGACGGTTGCTGGACCACATGGGACGCGGGGCCTGCAAGCTTGAGCATATCAAATATTTGGTGCTGGACGAGGCGGACCGGATGCTGGACATGGGTTTTCTGCCGGATGTGAAACGAATCGTGCAGAAAACTCCACGTGAAAGACACACCTCCCTTTTTTCCGCCACAGTCCCCCCGGAGATTGCGACGCTGATCCAATGGGCGATGCGGAACCCGCAAACGGTTGAAATTGGCGCGAGGCGCACCCCGGCGGAAACCGTCGAACACGTCATTTATCCCGTTGCCGAAACTCAGAAGACGGCGCTGCTGTTGCAATTGCTGGAGCGCATCAAATATGACTCGGTGATCATTTTTTGCCGGACGAAGCACCGGGCGGACCAGATCGCGCATTTGCTGAAGAAAAACCAGCACGCGGTGGCGGTGCTTCACTCCAATCGCACCCAGCGGGAACGCGAGGACGCGCTGCGCGGGTTCCGCAACGGACACTACGAGGCCTTGGTAGCCACGGACATCGCTTCGCGAGGGCTGGACATCGCGGACGTGAGCCACGTTGTCAATTATGACGTGCCGCAGCATCCCGAAGATTATATTCACCGCATCGGCCGCACCGGGCGCGCGGAGCAGTCGGGCGACGCTTTGACATTGATGGTGGCGGCGGATGGGTCGCACGTCTATGCCATCGAGCGGTTCATCGGAAAAAAGATACCGCGAGTCAAACTCGAGAATTTCGATTACCAGTACACCGCATTGTTTGAAGAGGAGAAGCAGGGGCAGAAACAGTCGTTCCCCGGCAAGGTCCGAGGGGCGCGGGTGCGTGGCGGATACTTCTTTGGGCCCGCAAAAAGGCGGTAGACGTTAAGTGGGATTATTTTGCCTCTTTCGGGGGCGAATCGGACGGAGCTTCGGGCAGGATGCTTTTGAGAGTGTGAAAAGGGCGGAGGAGCATCATCACAAACTTTGGCACGTAGAGCGGCTTGATCACCGGACTGTCCATCGGCCCTTTTATGTCATACTCAAAAATTTTGCTCAAGGGTGAAAGCGTCAGGCTCAAAAAGCCGCCGACGAGGGGCATGTTGCGCAAAAGATCGGCTTCGACGCGTCCCTTGACCTGTTTATCCATGGTAATGTCTCCTCGGTACAACAGACGCATTGCGGTCGCTTGGACCTCCAAATTGTCGCTGGCCACTTCGCCATTCCCGATGGTGAAGCTCGCGGTGGCCGACTTTGCACGACTGTCGCCGGCGCCCGGAGCAATGGCGTTGAGGACCGGGGAGAAAATGCCAAAAATCTTGATTTGCCAGAGGAGCGCGTCATGAACGTTCACGTAACCGCGGCCCGTCCATGTCTGTTTGTTCGAGGAAGAAGGCGCGGTGAGAATCAAAGAACCATCGAGCTTTCCGGCGACGTGTGTGTTCTTTCCGCTGAGACTTCGCCCTAACAAGGAAAGACTGATGTTTTTCACGGTAAATTCACTGCGAAACCCCGATCCGTGCCTGGGCACATAATCGAAGGCCAGCCAGCCGTTGAGCCTGCCGGAATCATAAAGGCTGGCGGTAACGTTGGTCAGGGCAACGTCGCGCGCCAACCAGAGCACGTTGCCGGTTATTTTGTCCGCGCCAAGATTGGTCCAATGAAAATTGCTGCCCTGCACGGCAAAGCGCATATCCGTCGCCAACGGGTTTCCCAAAATAAAGGAACCGCTGGCAGTGACGCGCGGGGGGGTGTCGAAGTGAACGACTTTCAAAAACGCGGGAGTCTTGGCCCCCATCTGGCGGTCCAATATTCCGGGGTCTAATGTGGATTGGGCGTTGGTTAGGAAGATTCTGTGGGAAATCAAGTCCGCGGAAGTCAGAGGAATTTCGAGGTTTCCTGATCCTTGAACGAGGCGCACGTTGGTGGCCGTGAACAGTTGATTCGTGTACTCGATCTTTCCGCTGAAGGCATCGATTGATTCGCCGCGAACGGTGAAATTGCTCGCCGCGACCGTCCCAGTGAAGGCGATGGTTTGACGATCCCGCCAGGAACCGCTCAATTCGCCCTGAACGGCGGGGGGCGTCGAAAAATGAGACTGGAGCAGGAGCTTTTGTTGGGCGGCACTGAGAAATGGAATCGCATCGTCCGGGTTCAACTGGCTCTCGAAGCGCACGTCAAATTCATGCGTCACCTCGTTGCCGGTGTAATCGAGATCAAGCTCGCCGTCAGGACGGGTGGCGTGAAGGCGCGGCAAATGCCACGTTCGGTTGGTGTAAAAGACCGTCGAATTGGCTGACGTGGCCTCGATCCCGCGAAACGAGGCAGGCCCAACCCGAAAATCCCCGGCGATCTGAATGCTGGAGCGAAACGCATTGCGCCAATCGTCGGGCCGATTCGTCCAAGGCGGGGCGACCATTCGGATATCCGCGTTGACAGCGGGCGGATTGCTCCATGTGTATTGGGAAATCCATCGTTGCCCCGCGGGCGTCATCCATTGGGCTGCCTCGTGCGGATCGAAATCAGCCGCAGCCAGGCAATGTGTTTCACGGGACGCGACGTTGAGTTCAGCGCTGGCATCCAGGCGGCCATGGTACAAACGAGCGCCGATCTTTTGAATCGCCAGCCGGGGAGCTTGCCAGGTGGCGTCCAGAACCAGGTCCCCGAATTGCAATTTAGGGCTGTTGATGTTGGTTGCGGCGAGACTGAAGGAAAAGACGTAGGGCGAGACCAATGTCCAGGCTCCCCACGTTGGGTCGGGCGGCGCGGGCGCATTGGTTCGCCGGGCATCCAGCTTAAGCGAAAACGCGCCGGCCGAACCCCACTGCGAATCGGCTCCGGCAACTTGCAAGATTCCCTCGACGGCGGACGCTTTGAAATTGGTGGTGGAAAGGGAAGCTTTGCCATCCCACGAGACGCTCTTTGCGCGCAGGCGATTGTCACCCAATTTTGAACGCCAGGCTGCGTCCAGGTCATTCGCGGAAACGGTGAGCCGGGCATTCAAAGGCATCTTTGGATCGGGGAAAAAGGAAGCCGCCACCGATATGTCCCTGCCCGATCCCCACGGTGTCGTGACCCTGTCCGCGTCGGCAGTTACCTGCATGGCCGGCTGATTAGTGGCATCGAGCAAGTGCGCGGCAGTCAGGCGCACTTCAAGCAAGCCGGAGCCGCCCCAGGGCGTTTCCATGCCTCGCGCCGTGAACATGGCTTCGCCGCGCAGGGTGTTCCTGTCCTTTCCATTCGCAAAAAAATGAACGTCGAGCCGTGGGTTTTGGGCGAAATGAATTTGCTCGAGGATGTTGGTCACCGACTCCAACGGGTTTTCAGGCGGATGGTTGGCGCCTGCGCGCAAGCGGGGCGGCAGCTTCCAATTGCGCAACGACCAAATATTGCCGACCTCTCCGTTGACACGAATCCGCATGCCGCGAAGCCGTGCGGTACACTCGACGAACCGCGCAAAATCGTTGGAGGCAACATTCATTTTTATATAAACGTTGTCCAAAGAGAGCGTCTTTCCGTAACGGCGGGCAACGGGAACCAGCGCCGAACCGCTGACAATTTCCACGGAATCCATTTTCACCCGTCCATGAAGAAGGGCGTCCCAATTCAACTGTATTTCCGTCGTTCCCGCGGAAAGCCGCGCACCCGACTTATTGGTCCCGCTAAAGGAGGCGTTCTCGATGACAACCGAAGGCCCCCAGCTTAAACGAGCGTTCGTAAATTGGGCTTGGAAGCCGCGGTCCCGTATTTTCGCCAACAAAGGCCGTTTGAGAAAATCTGGAAGTCCCACCAAATGCAGATAGGCCAGTTCTCCAACGACCACCAGCAAGACAATCCAGACGAGCATTCGGCACCAGCGAAAAACCTTGCGCGCCGCGCGAACCCCCTTGCGTTGAAAAAACCGGCCCATTATGGATGGTAGCGTAGCGCTGCTGGGATCATCAGATCATGCTCAACGAAATTCTCGTATAAGTCCGCCGGAAATTCAAATATGAGCCGCTGCCCGTTTTCCACCACTGAAGCGTAGGGATGAGTATAAGGCGACGGGACGCCGAACTCGATGCGGAGGGTTTCGGTTCCATTAGGGCGCTTGACCTCGAATTCAAGACTGTGATCGACCTTGGCAAATCCAAATTGTTCGAGGTGAGAATCGCCGTGGCCGTCCCAATAGACCGCAGTCAGCTTTCCGATGCGATGGACGGCCTCCTCCAATTCGGGCGCATTGATAAAGGGCGGGCCGTGGTAGCCTGGCGCAAAGGTCCAATTTCCATCCGGGTCCCGCAGGAATTTTCGGGTGCCTCCGAGTTGATGGATGGTGATACTGAGAACATTGCTCGTGTCAAAACTCCAGATGCGGCGGTCGCGCAACTGCCATGAGGCATAGGGAAGGCGATCAAACTCACCGAGACCGATGGTGTTGACAAAATCCTCGTCCGTCCGCCGCTCGAAAACCTGGCCGTTTTGATTGGTGCCAAATTCAAGGTGGGCGGCGGCATGGCTTCCAGCCTGAGACCCAAACTTGATTGAATAGCGGAGGGCGGGCTTGCTCAAGCCGTAGGGAGAAAGGTCCGCAACGACAGTTTTTTCGATTGCGGTCGGGATGTCTTCCAGACCCGCCAGCCAATCCTTCATCAGTTCGGAATCAGCCGGAAAATTCTCGCGGCCCTGGACCTCCCATTGGCCGTTGGTCTTTTTGCGGACGGAAAAGTCGTCCACTCCGTGCGCTTCCATGGACTCGATCCAACCGGGCGAAAGGCTGATGAGATGTTGATCGAGAAAATTGGTGTAATCCGCCTGCCAGGCCCGGAAAGGTTCGTCGGCGACGAGAACGACGTTGCTGAGGTCCTGTCGGCGCGCGTAGGCAAGCCCCGGGTGGTTGGTGGGGGCGCCGCCAATTTCCAAAACGGCCGCCAGATTTGCCCCGTTGGAGAAAACCATCGTCAAGCCCGGCGTCTGTGGCGACGATTGCAGCCCAAACGGTTCCAAATCCGCCTGCGGATCATCGGAGACGAAACCCTTGACCTGTGAGCGCTGAAGCTGATCCAGCAAAGCATTGACCACCGCGCTGTCCGCTCGAGCCGGCCATGGACGGTTCATATACCACAAACGATTGGTGGGATCGCGCCGCAGGTCCAACAGTTTATCCCTTGCCGCCGCGCGGACAGTCAGTTCATCAAAGGGAATCTTCGCCAAATCAAGAAGCGAGAGATCGCGCCATTGGTCCTTGTTTTGTGGAATCAGTTTCAGCACATCGGCGCTGGTTAGGCAAATGGCGGTGCTGCCAACAAGATTCAGAAAAACCTCGTCGCCCAGCGGCGAAAGATCGCCGATTTCCAGGCGGCGATCCTGGCCGGCGGTTTGCAGCAGGATTGAAAATTGCGGCTGAACGAAGCCGTACTGTTGCTGCGCGTCAGGACGGTCCCTGAGTTCCTGATCGGAAATGCGGTCTTTCCATTCCAGATTCGCCAAACTATCCAGCAAAGCCTCGATTTCCCCGCCGCGCGCCGGATAACGGATTGGGTCCGTCAGCCGCCAAATATTGGTCCCAAGGCGGACGCGTTCCGCATGGATTGAAGGTTTGCCCCAAGGCTGAATTTCGATGTTCGTAACAGTCGCGGGATCAAGTCCGGGCAGGACCGAGCGGCTGGCCTGGCGCAATCGCTCCATGCGAATCGGCCGTTCCACCAGGACGATGAAAGCGAAGACCACAGCCACCGCCGTCAACAAAACCCATGTGGGCCTCCAATTCATGCCTGGGTCAATTCCGGCGGCGCAACCAAACCAAGGCGCCGAGAGCCAGGACGGCGCCGGGCATAGCCGCCAGGAACAGCCATTGAACCTTTCTGGTTTGCGAGCGGCTCATGTATAGCCGGTATTCCGTGATTGGCCTTGGCCCGAGGCCTTCCAGAAGAATTTGCGGCCGTTCCAGAAGCCAGTTTAAGGCCCGCACCGCGAAGTAATGATTTCCGGGCAACTCGATGGCCTGATCGTCCAAAAAATAGGAATCGCCGGCTACGATGATGCGCGTTCCGCCCGCATGCGGAGAATTGACGCCATTGATCACCCCCTGCTCCACTGAGGCAAGAAGAGGATAGACCCCCATGCGTTTGCGGTCATCAACAGCATTGGTGCTGGTAAGGGCAAGATAACTGACTTGGGGCGCGCCGGGGACTTTCCCTTCCTTTGGCGCTATAAAAACGGGGCGCGGCGATACCATAAGAATGGAGAGTTGCTGGCTTGCCAGGGGGGCGACGATAACGTTGTCCGCAACCCAGTTGGCGCTATAAAATGTATTTCGATCGACATAATACTTCGGGTTCAAGTCCACAACCCGATTGGTGGCCACGACGACCCCCCACTGGCTTAGGACCGGCTCGAGACCGCAATCGACAGTCAACAAGGCCAGCAAGCGACCCCCTTGCTTTAAGTATGCCGAAATCTTGTCCAACTCCTCGGGCAGAAACTTTCCCTCGTGATCACTTGCGGCAATGATGAGCAATTGGCAATCGGACGGAATGCCATTGGTGCCTTGCAATATCAGGCGGTCCCAATCGCTGGTGATTTCATTCTTCAGTATCGAAGCCATTTTGGAATAGCCGGTTGGGCCAACTTTGGTGTCGCCTCCGTTCGGGTCGCCCGGATTGTTCTCACCGTGGCCGTAGAGGAAATATGTTTTGAGCGCCTGCGGATAACTCACCGAGTAAATGTCCGCCGTAAAGTACATCTCGCCGAGAAAATCACTCCGCCTGACATATTGGCTGCGCCCGGTCAGCAAGTCGTTGAAATCATACTTCGACAGGTCGCGCGCAAAGGCGATCTTGCTGTGGCCATCGCTTTGAAAAAGCACAAAATCCTTGTCATGAAGCCCGGAAAGCGAATTGGTGGCGAGCAACTCCCTGGCCGCGCCGACAAGGCGCGTGTAATCGAGGTCTTTGACGTGGACCCGCCGGGGATTGACGTTCTGGTATTCCGCCAGAAGAGCTTTTGTCAGTTCGTATATCTGAGAGTTTTGGCCGTTCGGCTGGAAAAAAATCGTGATATTTACATCATTGGTCAGGCTGTCCAGCACCCGGACCGTGGGTTCGGATAACTTGAAGGCGGCGTCGCGCGACCATTGGTAGCGTTTGAAGTATCCGCCGGCCAGGTAATTGGCCATGACAACGAGCGCCAAGGCCGCCACCACCGCCAGGACGGAGTTAAGCCCAATAACCCATCGATTCGCGCGGGAAAAGCTTGGTTTGGAGTGGTTGGGAGGGGGCATTTTATTTCCAGCGCCGGCTTTCAATGACGCGGTAAGTCAGGAACAGAAAGAAAGCGCTGACAGTCACGTAAAACACAATGTAACGGGTGTCCACGACTCCGCGGGCGAAGTCTTTCATTTGTTCCATGATGCAGATCGAGTTGAGCGCCTCTAATTGCCACGTTTTTTCGACCGCAAGCTGGTCGCTTAAATAACTGGCAAGGAAAAACCCAAGCCCCAGGGCGAAACTGATCATGGCCGCAACAATCTGGTTTTTGGTCAGCGACGAGGCAAAGCAGCCGATCGCCATGTAAAGCGCGCCCAGAAGAAAAATTCCGAGGTACGTGCTGCCCAGGGTCCCCGGGTCCATCAAATTTGAGCCATTGCTGAAGCAGCGCAAAATCAAAACGCAACAGAGCAGCGGGAGCCAGATCACCATGTAAAAAATAAGCGCGGCGGTGAATTTCGCCAGCACCACCGCCATATCGCTAACCGGCGCCGTCATCAACGTTTCAAACGTGCCGGAGTATTTTTCCATCGCAAAGAGGCGCATCGTGATGATCGGCGCTGAAAAGAGCAGGATCAGCCAGAAGCAAAGACTCAAAAAAATTTCCGTGAGCGGCAATTCCGTGGGTTCCCCCTGCAATTTATCCAGCAGGATGACAAAGCTCAGTCCCGTCAAAAAAACGGCGCCGGCAATGACGACGTAACCAATCCACGAGTAGAAGAAGCTTCCCAACTCACGCCGGGTCAGCGTCAAATAAGCCTGCATCAGTGCGACTCTTCCTCACTTTCCGGGCGTGTGAGCCGAATATAGACATCCTCGAGCGAGTGGCGCAAACGAAACAGTTCGCGCAGCTTCCAATCGTGCTCCCGCACCATCGCAAAAATTTTCGGGCGCAAATCCTCGCCTCCAACGCCCGTCAGAGAGCAACGGTGATACTCGCCTTCAGCAGGGGCGATGTTGTAGTGCGCGACCTCGGGCATCTGGTCCCAGCACACCCGCAATTGTTCCACCGGTGCGGCGATTTCGGCGATAATGTGGCCGCTCCGGCCCATCGACTTTTCGAGGTTTTCGGGTGTGTCGGCGGCCAGGATACGGCCTTCGCGCATGATCATCACGCGATTGCACGTCATCTCGACCTCAGGCAAAATGTGGCTTGAAATCAGCACGGTGTGCTTTTGCGCCAGTTCCTTGATCAATTGCCGCACCACGCGAACCTGGCTCGGGTCCAAACCGATGGTCGGTTCGTCCAGGATGATCAGTTCCGGTTCATGCACCAGGGCATCGGCGAGGCCGACGCGTTGCCGATACCCCTTGGAAAGCTGGCCGACGATTCTTTTGCTGACATCGGTCAAACCGCATTGGGCAATGACAGCATCGACTCGCTGGCGCGCGCGGCTCAAGCCCAGCCCTTTGAGGCGGGCGCGGAATTTCAAATACTCACGCACCCGCATATCGGGGTGCAACGGATTATTCTCCGGCATATAGCCAATACGGCGGCGCACGTCGTCGGCTTGCGTAAAAACATCGAGACCGCTCACGCGGGCGCTGCCGGAGGTTGCCGGGATAAAACAGGACAAAATGCGCATGGTCGTGCTCTTCCCCGCCCCATTCGGACCGAGCAGGCCGACTATCTCGCCGCTATTGACGGTAAAAGAGAGATCGGACACCGCGGTATTTCCGGCGTAGCGCTTGGTTAAATTGGAAACTTCGATCATCATACCGAACAGGGTGCCTCGCTTACCTGAGCTTAACCTCAGTTTCTCCCTGTTGGTAGCCTAAAATCAAATTATTGCGGACTCGCGGCACAAGAACCGCAAGGTCCGCCGAATCGCCGCGTTTCAAATCGGACAACGCCTCGAAGACATCCAGATAATTTCGCACCGGGCGGTCGCCAATTCCGTTCACCAGGTAATATTCCTGAAGGTCCGCTTTTTCGGACGGGCCGCCTTTTTCCACGCTCGAGATTAGGAGGCCGGATTCCACTCCGCCAAGCCCCCCAAGCCCAAGCTGATCGACGAGGTTCCCGGTCAATTCCTGCAAATCCAATCCCAGCCGCTGCTTAAACAAGTCCTCAAACTTGAGCAGACGGCCGTGAATGTCCTTAAGTTCCCCATCCCGTTGCACTGACAATTCAAAGTCCATTGGACCGTCGCGCAACGTTCGATTGAAATTGATGTAATCGCCCGCGGCCTTTCCATCCACCGCCAAAATATTGTCCCCGACTTTCAAGCCGGCCTGCTCCGCGGGGCTGCCGGAGTCGATTTTTTTGACGAGCAAGGGAGGAGCCACGCTGACATGCGCGCCAAACCAGCGCGAGGCGGTTTCCGGGTTGAAAACTTCACCCAAAGCCTCTCGGACGTCTGTGACCGGAATCGCGAAGCCGATGCCCTGGGCTCCTTGATACATGGCGACATTGATCCCGATCAATTCGCCGCGCAGATCGACCAGCGGGCCGCCGCTGTTGCCGGGATTGATCGAAGCATCGGTTTGCAGCCAGTTTTCCATCTTCAAATCCGCGTCCTCCTTTGGCGCGGCGCGGCGCTTGGAACTGAGAATGCCGCTGCTCACTGATTCGCCCAAGCCAAACGGATTTCCCAGCGCCACCACCGTTTCGCCCAGCAACAGGTCGTCGTCCCTGGCAAATTTGATCGCCTTGAATTTCTCGCCCTTCTTCTTGGGAATGATCTTTAGAAGAGCCACATCGATTTTCGGCGTCCCCACGTACACCGGCTGGACGTCATAAACGCCGCCGCCAGCCGCGTCCGAAAGTTTCACCTGGATGCGGTTGGCGCGTTTGACGACGTGGAGATTTGTCAAAATATATCCATCATCCGAAATAATGACGCCGGACCCCAGCGAACTGCGCACTTGGGGCCGGCTTGGATACCCATAAAAACGCCGCCACACTTCGTCAAAAACGTCGCGCGATTCGACAATGCTTTCAGTCGCCACATTCACCACTGAGGGCATGACATCCTGGACGACCTGGACGACCGCATCCCGCCGAATATCGGTTTCGGCATGGAGCGAGAGCGCCGTCACGAAAATTAACAGCGCCACGCAAATCGAGTGGGTCCTTTGCATCATAGTGCCGACAGGCCCCCGTGAGATACGCTCAATGGGGCTGCGTCGTCCGCTAATAACTTGCAAAACCCTGGTCGAAAAAGCAATGCCGCATCCCGGCCCATAAAACTAAAGGCGGAAGCTCAACCGCTCAATCAAGGAATGGCGCAATGGTTGGTTGGTCTCTTCTTACCCACGCTGATATTATGATGAACTCAAATCTACTCCGATTGGCGCGTGAGATTTTCAGGACTAATCTGAAGTTCGTGGCACGCATTGATAAATGAGGCGGCCGACCACGCCTGAAAAGCCTTGCCCATCGGCCGCCCGGTGCGGCTATGAAGCCATTCGTTGAATTCCCATTCCTGGTTCTTACCGAGCCGGTTCGCCTCCGTGAGTTTCAATAATTCACGACAAGCCACATCGCGCAACCCCAAACGGTGGATAAAACATACCCACATCCCGCCGATAAACGGCCAGATGCCACCGTTGTGATAATGTCCCGGCAAATTTAGGAGATTAACTGTGTAATAGGATCGCCAATCGGGGTCTCCAGCCTGCACTGGAGGGTAGAGGTTTGCAACCGGATATGGGTCGTTCACGCCAACCCCCCACATAAAGCGAAATGCCGTCCGCGCACGATCCACGTCAAGCACATTGCCAATAAACGCCTGGATGTTGCCCAGCACATCACACCTCCAATTGAAGGAAAAAGGCGTGATCTCCGCCAGCAAGTAACTGGAGTCGCCAACGGCAAACTGCTGGTCGGCGAAACTGATGCGCGCCGAGGAGTCGCGCGGCTCGGTTGACGGCCAAAAGGTGGCGAGGATTTTGCCTCGAATTCCCTGGGCTCGTCGCAACCAAGCCGAAGCTTCGTCAAATTTCTTCTGGAACTCCAACAATCGCCCGTACGCAACGACCGTCCTATACCACAGGACTTCATCGTAAAGAACATGATAGCTGCGACCGAAAAGATCGGTCCAATCGCCGGCTTCCGGGATTTCCAGCAAACCGTCGTTATTGCTGTCCAATCCACGCAACCAGTTCATAAGCCGTTCCAATTGCCCGGCGTAATCAGCGAGCAGTGTCCAGTCCTCATGTTTGCGGACGTAGTGGTAGAAAGCCAGTATTACCCAAAAGCCGCCATCAATGGCGCAGATGCCGCCAACCCCGCTGTAATCGGGCTGGCCCGTGTCAAGACTC
The DNA here is from genome assembly GCA_036268455.1 of Verrucomicrobiia bacterium. Lineage (GTDB taxonomy): Bacteria > Verrucomicrobiota > Verrucomicrobiia > Limisphaerales > Palsa-1400 > DATAUD01. The sequence goes on along the minus strand of DATAUD010000009.1, from coordinate 113,492 downwards.
ACATTTGCCGGAATCTGTCCACTGGGCGCAAGATGATCCAGAAGCGTGCGGAGGGTGGCCACTTGCGCGGCACGAATGTCCGAATCCGGCAGATCAATCGTGCCGACAATAGTGATGCCGCCGTCCCGCGCCCAAACTGAGCGATAGTTGGCATCGGTGCCGACGACTTCATTATCTGTTAGGGAGCAAGCGGAGAATCCCGACGGGGTAACGTTTTTTCGCAAGGCAACCAAGGCCCGCCGGTAGCCTTCGGCAATCAAGTCACGTTCATCTTGTGCCAACGAACTCAGGGCCTCTTGGCTGAACAAACGCCGCAGGACAGGCTCCACTTCGGCGCCAGGAACAATGACACGATCCAATGGCGGCGTTTCCGTGATGACTTTGAAATGCGCCAATCCTTGCAATACGCCGTCGGCAAATGCGCGGGTTGCGCCATAGGTGGGCAAATGCACGACCGCTTCATGCAACTCGGGTTGCGCATTTTCAACGACGATTCCCCGGACATTGGGCAACAGAAACATGCTGCTGTCATTGGCAGTGTCCCCGGCGACGAGAACCTGCCGTAACGGCACGCCAAGGCGTTCACAAAGCCATCTTAACGCGTGGCCTTTGCTGGTGTTGAAGGGAAGCGCATCCAAATCACGGCCGCTGGAATAAATCAAAGAGACATTCAGCCCCGCCTCCGCCAATTGTCGGCGGATCGCGTCCACACTTTCTGGACTGGCGTGATACAGATACCAGCTCGATTTATACGGATGCAGAAATTCCGGCGGTTGTCGCGCAACGCCGGGGAAAGCAGCAAGAATGTGTTCGATTTTTGCCAAGTCCCAACCTGAGCGGAATTGCTCATCGAATTCGGCTATGGGCTGGTTGGTGTTGCCGTCATAAAGTTGTGTGCCGACCCCTCCGATTATGAAATCCGGCCACGGCAATGATTCGCTGTTTACCAGCTTGAGAATATCGCCGACGAGTCGGCCGGAATTGTAACATAAGGCCGGTCGTTGCCGCCGGGGAAGCTTGTTCCACGTTTGGCTAAACCGCCGGGTCGATTCCCGGGTTCCCATCAGCGTGCCATCCAGGTCCGAGGAAAAGAGTTTGATCGACGTGGTCACCCCTCAGATTGGTGTGATTGAATATCGCCTAGAGTCGTATTCTTCGCGCTTTTGCATTCAACCAACTCGATGAATTGTTGAGCGATTCCCGTCCACGTAAACATGCTGCGCGCTTGTTGTGCTCCCAAGCGCGAAAGCCGCGAGCGGAGGCGGGGATATTTAAGAACTTTAAAAATCATCATACCCAGGTCTTCCGGATCAAACGGATCCGCGTATAGTCCGTGCTGTCCGAAATCCACCACATGATATAGCCCGCCATGAACCGTCAGCACCGTCGGTGTGCCGCAGGCCATCGCTTCCACAGCCGTCATGCCGAATGGCTCATATCGGCTTGAAAGCACGAATACGTCCGCCGCGCGGTAGTAATCCGGAAGTTGATCGTCTGGAATGAAGCCCTTGAATTGCACCTTCCCCGCAAGGTGAAGTTCGCTGACCAGCGCCTTTAATCGAACAAGCATCTCTACTTCCTGAGGAATCAGGTTCTTGCCGCCAACAGCCAGTTGCAGCACGGTATCGGGCATTCGCTGCGCCACGACATGGAAGGCCTTTATTAGCAGCTCGTAGCCTTTGTTATCCGCAAGGCGTCCAATGGCTTGCACGACTGGTGTGTTGAATCCAAGACGATTGCGGATAGCTCGTCGAGAGGATTCGCTGACCGGAAAAAACCTTGTATCGTCGTAGCCAGGCGGAATCATACGACATTTTTCCGCCGGCACTTTGTAATCGCGCAACAAGATTTCCAACTGTTGTGAGCTTGTGGCAACCACAATGTCGGCGGAAGCATAGAGCGCCTGTTCGTGATAGATGCGTTGGACAAAATTATTTTGCTCTTCGATTTTGGCCGCATCCTCCGGGCACGCGACTTCAGTTTGCCGTTTCTTCCAAATCCCCAATGAATGCGGGGTATGAATGTGCGGAACGTCCAGTACACGGCTTAGATGTTGAGCGGCCATGCCGCCATCCCAATAGTGGCTGTTGATAAACTCGTAATCGAGCCGGTGCTCCTTGATGAACTGCAAGGCGTTTTCGTTCCATTGCGGCAGGGCATCGTGTAACCGCTCTTTGGGTATGAAGTTTCGCCCTCCACATGGCGCGCGGATGATTCGCACCTGCTCGCTCACATGTTCAATCTCCGATTGGTCTTCGAATTGTCTTGTCCAGATGTCCACCTCGTAACCCAGTTGCGCAACTTTCTTCGACAATTCCAGAACATAGACGACCTGTCCACCGGTGTCGGACGCGCCGAGCGGTGGATGTGCGGCCACATAGCCGTGAGTGGACACCATCGCAATACGGGGCAGTTTTGACTTTAAATTAAGAAAATCTTTCGTCGTTCGGACAATTGGCATTGGTTCCAGGTCCGTATCCAACTCGGAACGGTGAAACAGAAGGACCATTCCGAGCTTTCGACCGGTGGGATCCAAAACCCGCGACACCTTCTGCTCAACTCGGTGCCGTCTGCCTGTTTTGCTGATGAGGATGACCCGCTTTGGAAGATTCTCGACGTCGTCCTCCTTAACCGCCACTTGAAACGTCCCGGCAAGCGAGTGCTGCCCATCATCGGCCACTAGATCAAGAGCGCTGCCAATCATATATCCAGTCGACTCTTCACCATGCAATTCAGTCAGCATCTGAGCCATGACGTTAAGATACACTATCCTACCGCCACAGTCCGTCGTAACAATAGCGTCCCCCACGCTGGCAAGAGTTGCTCGCAAAAGCTCCTCCAGTTGCTTTCGTTTCCGGACAGTGGCGCTAAGCCATGCGACGGAACAGCCGGCGAATGAGAAGCCCAGTATTTGACACAGTCCGCCTAGATCGATTGCAAACGCGCGTTCGGGAGCCATCCAGAAATAATCGGCGGGCAGAACCGAGCCTATCGTCGCGAGCAACCCGAATTTTGGCCCGAAGATAACCGCAACGAACACGACCACCGGAAAGTACAAAAGAAAGGGGCTTGCATTATGTATGATTGGCTGAATTGGCAAACGAATCAGGGTGGCAAACGCGACACCAATGAGGACCCAGCCCCCCTGCGTCCAACTTGTGCGGTTAATTATGTTTAACGAATCTTTATTTGTCGTCATACTCAATGTTCGTCATATTTACTACTCGGCTGTCGAAATGTGTATCCACTGCCTGCACGTTGTTTGGCGCTTTCCTCCACCCCTCCCCAAAAGGTGGCGCCGAGCATGTTTGTGACGAAGTACCTTAGACAAACCGAGATGTCAACCTCCTAAATTATGCCGCATCCCCGCCCGCTCAATACGCCGATTTCAGCCATTGCCGCACTTGATTGATTTGAATGTCGCGCTCTTCCGTCGGCATCATTGGCCCCAGCCGCACTGAGCGGCCCAATAACCCGGCGAGCGTCATCGCGGCGCGGTCGCATATCCGCCAGTCGCGTCCTGGCATTGGACGGGGGCCGGGAATGACGGTGCGATCGTCGAGCAGAGAAACCAAATCAGACGCGCTCGCGCCGGGGGCATCGCCCAGGAGGATTAACGCTTCGTCGCGGGATTGCGCCTGCGCATTCTTGTCACCGGCAATGTTCAACAAACGCTTCGTAAGTTCCGCGGGGGCGATTTTTTTCAACGCCGTTGCCGCAGCGGTGGAGTTCGGCCCTCCAATTAATCCAAGAATCGGTGCCTTTGCCGGCTGATAATCCAACTCGCCCAACGCTTCAACAAGCGCGGTGACGACGGTGAATGTGTCGCCCCGATTGTCCCACGCAAAGCGGCGCATTCTCCCCATCCGCGAAAGGACAAGCAAGTTGCCGGGATCGAAGGGATCTGACTGCCGATTGAAGTTGGCCGGAAAATCTTCACGCACTTCTTTGATTTGTTCTTCAATCGCGGCGGAATCAGGGCGCGGCGCCTTCAGCCGCTCTTCCAAATTCGTAAATAAAACAGGCGCGGCGTTCGTGGCCCCGATTTTTCCCAATGTGACGGCTGCTATCGCAGCAACGAATTCGTTGCTGTCACCCAACCGCTCGACCAGCGGAGAAGTTTTTTCCGCGACGTCCCATGAGGCGTCACCAACGGCCAGGACGCTTTGCCAGCGCACGCCCGGAGAATCATCCCGCAATGCGCGCAACAAGGTATTGTGGGTTTGATCCGCCGCTCCAGCGCGTCCCAAAAGAAGAGTGAAAACCCGGCGGGAACGCGGCGAACCGCGCGCGAAATTGGCGTTCAGATAAGCGGCGTCGATCCATTCGGGGTGTTGCAACAGGACTGAAACCACTCCGACTGCGTGGATGCCTTCATCCGCATCGACGAGCGCCAGGAGTTGTTGCTGCCACGATTTCCAGTTTAACTTTGCGATGGCCGCGGCAATTCCTTCCGGAAAACCAATCACCAATTGATTGTCTTTTTTTCCAAGGGCGTCGATCAGCGCGGGCAAATCGCCGTCCTTCACGCGAGACTGCAACGCCTCCAGGCTTTGCTGAATCTCCTGATAGCCTTGCGCGTCACGCGCCTCGGACGCGAGGGTGTCCAGGATGTCCACCGCGCTTTTCTCGGCGCGGAAACTCGCTGTGAAAACGGGCGGCGGCGGAGCATTTCCGCTCTCAACCAGTTGTTGCCACGATTTATCATCCACGGAGTTTGAGGCAGGACGTATGAATTCACGGTAGGTTATCACGGCGCCACGATAGAGTTGCAATCGGCCTTCGGCGGGCAAAATAATGTAGAGGGCTTCCGGCTGACCCAAACCGGCCCATAGGGTAGAATTGCCGGCGGAATTTGTTCCCAACGCCCTGACCGCGGAGAGATCGTCCGTTCCGTAACCGGCCAAAAGCAATCCGTAGCCGGTCATCCATTTTTCATCGTCGTCGTTCATCGGTTTTCCGTCGCGATAATCCCGGGCCAATTCGGAAAGCCTGTCGCAGGCGCCGGCAAAATCATGGAGTAATCGAGGCGCGGTGAGACGCTGATCGAAAAGGCCCGACAAGACCTTCATGTCACTGTCGGAGGGAACGCCGCCATTGAGGCAACGGCGCGCGACCGCTTCCAGATCTTTGAGCAATTGCTGGGCGGCGGGGGCGTTTTCACCAGCTTGGCGCGTCTCGGAATAATGGATGAAAAATCGATTGAGTTCGGCGTGTTCCCTGGACATTTCCACGGTTTCTTCCGAGCCTTGTCCCATCATCTCTTGATCTATCAAAATCCCGTCGAGCATTTTTCGCGCAAGGGCTCTTGCATTGAATGGCTCGTCGATGCCGGACTTTTCCATGACCTCCGCGGTTTCGCGGGACAATTTCGCCAGGCTCGCGAAGAAGTCCGGATAAGGCGCGACGACACCTCGCTTCGGCCACTCCTGGCCTGGCTCGATAGCGTGGGGAGTCTCCGAGGGCGGCTGATTTGAATGCCTTTTTCCGACGCATCCGGCGAGTTGCGTCCAAAGTTGCTTGTCCGGCCATGCGTCCGAATGGAACGCCGGGGCGAGGCGGTCCGGCAGCGGTTGTTGCAAGGTGGCGAGCAGGCGCAATGATTCGGCGGCGAGGGAATTGGACGGGAGGGGAGGATTGAGATTTTTCAGGGCCTGGACGGATTGATCGCCGGAGAGTTGCCGCAAAGCGCGTTCAGCGGCGGGGGAGCGCGTTTCGGAATGCGCCATCAGAAACTCCAGTCCTGATGTTGTGGAATGGAATTGGATTTGACGCTCGTACATTTGTTTGACGCCTTGCGCCAATAAAACCTGGTAAGTCTGCCATGCCGAGTCCGTGGTGATGAAAGGAGGCAGAGAGGTATCGAGGTACGGCTCAAAGATTTCTTTGTATGCGGGATCGGCGACGACGAAACCGTTGGTTTCCAAAAGATGCCAGGCGCGAGGCGAGCCGTCGAATTTATCAATTCCTTGCACGAGGCTGTAGAGAGGCGCGGCAACAGCGCTGAAGTTGCTCACAACGAATATCGCGATGGCTAATTGAAGCGCTCTCATGGACGGCGAACACTAAGTTATTTAATTCCGTGGGAATTGCAAACCGGCAGAATCGATGGGCAAGCTAAAAATCCCCCCTGGTCGAGCGACGTCCATTTGACAATGCTTCAGCAGGCCGTATGTTGGACAAGGCCACTCATGGGAAGAACACCGGATGGCGCGCCGATGGTAGTAGGGCCTATCGTATATTATGAAAAAACTTGTTTTCCCCGCCCTGCTTGCCGGGTGCGTGGCGCTGATTACCACCGCAATCAACCGCGCAAACGTTTTCGGCATCGAGGGTTCCGCAACTCCATCGCCGCGGTTGTCGGCCGTTTTGCCGCCGCCGCCGACCCCCGAACCACCCGCCGGGACGCCCAACGCGCAGCCCCCGGCAGGAACGCCTAATGCACAACCGCCGGCAGGAACACCCAATTCCCAGCCACCCGGAGGAACGCCGAATCCTCAATCGCCCGGGGAAACGCCCAATTCCCAACCGTTTGCGACAACGGATAATCATCACCGATGGGGAGGAACGAACAATCCTCAGGCAGTTGGAGGAGCGCCTAACCCCGCGGCAGCCCGGGGAACGGCTGGTGTCCAACCACCTGGAGGAACGCCCAACCCGGCGGCTGTCACAGGAACGGCTGGTGTCCAGTCACCGGGAGGAACGCCCAATTCCGTGTCAGTCAGAGGAACGGCTGGCGTCCCAGGTTCTGCTCAACCGCAGACACCTGGCGGAACTTTTGTGAGGGGTGGAACCAATCAGCCTGTCACGAAGTAAGTGCGCGAGCCTCAAACTCAAGTCGCTGAGACGCCGCGAAGAAAGCTGAATTCCCACGGAAACCTTTTTCTTTCTGGTTTTGGCCACGATTTTTCTTCTAAGCTGCTTTTCGTGAGCCAGGATACTCAGTTGACGCCGATGATGGCGCAGTACCGCCGCATCAAGGGCGAATTGCCGCGCGAGGCGATCCTGCTCTTTCGGCTCGGCGACTTTTACGAAATGTTTTTCGAGGACGCCAAAACCGGCGCCCAATTGCTGAATGTCGCGCTCACACGCCGCGGGGAAATTCCGATGTGTGGAATTCCTTTTCACGCGGCGAATGGTTACATCGCCCGGTTGCTCAAGGCGGGACGCAAGGTCGCCATTTGCGATCAAGTCGAGGAGGCGCGACCCGGGCAGTTGGTCAAGCGGGAGGTCACGCAGATTCTCAGTCCAGGGACGCATTTCGACGAACGGTTGCTCGCGCCGGAACGGAATAATTTCCTGGCGGCGCTGTGCGCTTGCGGAAAGATTTTTGGACTCGCGGTCGCGGACCTTACCACGGGAGATTTCAAAACGACGCAGCTTTCGAGCGAAGCGGCGCTGCGGGGGGAGTTGGAGCGGCTGCGTCCGGCGGAAATTATTTATCCAAGCGCGTCGGAACATCTTGCGGCGCTGGCGCGAAACAACTCGGCTGTGCTGAATCCTTACGAGGACTGGCTGTTTGCGCCGGAAACGGCGACGTTCACTGTGCGCGAACACTTCAAGGTGGCTTCGCTGGACGGATTTGGATTGAAGGATTGCCCGGCGGCGATCGGCGCGGCGGGGGCGGTGATTCATTACTTGACACAATGTTTGCGGCGCGATGTCTCCTCGCTGACACGTCTTGGGTATTACCAGTGCTCCGATTTCATGGCGCTGGATTCGGTATCGCTCCTGAACCTGGAGATTCTGGAAGCACGGCATCCGGACGCTCCAAAAAACGCCTCGCTGTTTGGCGCGTTGAACCGCACAGCGACTCCGATGGGCGCGCGGAGGTTGCGCGATTGGTTGAGCCAGCCGCTTGGCGCGGTGGCCCCGATTTTGCGGCGGCGCGACGCGGTCCAGCTTTGGTTGGAGAATACGGAGTTGCTGGATGATTTTCGGCGGGAGCTGGGCGAAGTGCGAGATTTGGAGCGGACTATGGGACGGCTGGGCACAGGGTCCGGCAACGGGCGCGATCTGGCGGCGTTGCGCACCGCGCTCGAAAAGATTCCGGCGCTGAAAGGAATTCCGGCGCGTTTGCGGAATCAAGCGGCGGCGGCGGCGGATTTGCCAACCTTCGATGAAGCGCCAACCGCGGGCCGGTCGAGCTTGATCGAGGAATTGACGGCGGAGCTTGGAGAAGCGCCGGACCTTGTGGAACTGATTGGACGCGCGATTGTGGATGAGCCGCCGCTGACGGTGAAGGAAGGCGGGGTGATTCGCGACGGCTTTGATCCCAGGCTCGATGAGTTTCGCACGGCGATGCGCGACGGAAAAAATTGGATCGCGCAATTGCAACAGGACGAGATCGCGCGCACGGGCATCGCTTCGCTGAAGGTGCGGTTCAATTCAGTTTTTGGTTATTACATCGAAATCACGAAGTCGAATCTGGACAAAGTCCCGGCGCACTATATCCGCAAGCAGACCATCGCCAACGGCGAACGGTTCATCACGCCGGAATTGAAGGAGATGGAGGGAAAAATTCTTGGCGCGGAGGAACGGAGCGTGAAGCTGGAGTATGAATTGTTTCAGCAAGTCCGCGAACAGGTGCTGGAACAATTGCCGCAGTTGCAGAAAACGGGGGCGGCGCTGGCGCAATTGGACGTTCTTGCCGCTTTCGCGGAAACCGCGCGGCTCCACGATTATTGCCGGCCGGAAATAGGGGAGGAAGGAGTCATCGAAATTCGCGACGGACGCCATCCAGTGCTGGAGCAGATGGCGGCGGGAGAGCGATTCGTTCCGAACGACATTTTGCTGGATCATTCGGAACGCCAATTGCTGCTCATCACGGGACCGAATATGGCGGGCAAAAGCACATTCATCCGGCAGGTGGCGCTGATCGCGCTGCTGGCGCACGCGGGGTCGTTTGTTCCCGCAGCGTCGGCGCGGATTGATTTGGTGGACCGGATTTTCACGCGGATCGGGGCGAGCGACGACCTGGCGCGGGGACACTCGACGTTCATGGTGGAGATGAGCGAGACAGCGAACATTCTCAATAATGCGACGAGCCGCGCACTGATTATACTTGACGAAATTGGGCGCGGCACGAGCACGTTCGACGGGTTGAGCCTGGCGTGGTCGATTGTCGAACATTTGCACAACACGGTCGGCGCCAAAACGCTTTTCGCCACACATTACCACGAGTTAACGGAATTGGCGGGGCGCCTAAAGCGGGTCAAGAATTGCAACGTCGCGGTGCGCGAATGGAACGATCAGATTGTTTTTCTGCGCAAGATTGTTCCGGGAGCGACGGACAAGAGTTATGGCATCCAGGTGGCGCGGCTGGCGGGGGTTCCAAAAGGGGTCCTGGAACGGGCGAAGGAAATTCTGAGCAACCTGGAGGAATCCGAGTTGACGCCCGAGGGAAAAGTCCGCCGACAACCGCGCCACGCGGAATTGGAAAAGTTGAAAAAGCTGTCGCCGCCGCCGCAAATGGATTTGTTCGCAAGATAGTGAAGCGCGCGGCCCTTATTCTTCTTGTCGCGTTTGCCCAGAGTTTGTTCGCGGGCGCCACTCACAAAGTGCAGGTTGCCGATAGGACGCGTGCGCCGCAAATCATCGCATCGGGAGGGCATCTCATTGCGGATTATGGCAGCTACCAACTTTATGAGGTTCCCGAGGCGAGCTTCAACCCGGCTTGGGGGAAGATTCGCGACGAATACAATACGATTTTTCTCAACACGACACATTTCGACACCTCCAGGCCAGAAACGCAGGTGTCGCGAAAGAATGTCGGAAATTTTATTGGGAAACGCATGCACCTGGTCCATTTTGCGGGGCCGGTCCAGCCCGGCTGGCGGCAGGAATTGCTGGGCGCGGGCGTCCAAATTGTCAGTTACATTCCGCAAAACGCGTATCTTGTTTACGGCGATGCGCGCGACATCGCACGGGTCCAGGCGCTCGCAACCGCCGCGCCGGAAATCCAATGGGACGGTACGTATTTAGTCGATTACAAGACCCATCCGTCCGCCCGTTCCGGCAAGACGGACGTATTCGCCATCCAGCTCATCGCCGATACGGAGGCGAATCCCGGCACGTTAAAAATTCTTGACGGTCTGAAATTGGCGCCGTTCGCGCAGCAGCGTCATGTGTTGCGCTATCTCAACATTATCGCGCGATTGAATGCCGCCGATCTGGACAAAATCGCCGCCCGACCCGATGTGGTTTCGATCCAGCCGTATTACGCGCCGCGAAAATTTTGCGAGCGCCAGGACCAGATCGTCGCGGGAAATCTCACCGGGAACGTCCCGTCCGGGCCTGGCTATCTGGCGTGGTTGAGCGGGAAGGGTTTTGCTGATTCGCAATTCGCGGCGTCTGGATTTATCGTTGACATCACTGACAGCGGCATCGACGACGGGACCACGGCGCCGAATCATTTTGGACTTTATGCCGGGGGCCAGACGAACGCGGCCAGCCGCGTCCTCTATTCGCGCCTGGAGGGAACGTCCAACTCGCCGAGCACGCTGAAAGGCTGCGACGGACATGGCACGCTCAACGCGCACATCGTTGGCGGTTTCGATAACGGCACAAATTTTCCGTTCGTGGACAGCTCGGGATTCGCTTACGGGCTGGGTGTCTGTCCATTTGCGCGCCTCGGGGCCTCGGTCGTTTTTGATCCGGATTATTGGACGTATCCGAGCTATTCGCAATTGGAAGACGATGCTTACAACGACGGCGCGCGGGTCAATAATAACAGTTGGGGGGATTACGACGGCGACGGCATTTACGGAATAGATTCGCAGGAATACGATTCGCTTGTGCGCGACGCCCAGCCGGCGGGGACGACGCATCCCACGGCGGGCAACCAGGAAATGGTGATTTTGTTTGCGGCCGGGAATTTCGGGCCGGACGACACAACTATCGACCAGCCCGCGACCGCCAAGAATGTGATTGCCGTGGGCGGAGCGGAGAACGTCCAGCTTTTCGGCGGCGAGGACGGATGCGGCGTCGGCGATAATGAGGCGGACAGCGCCAACGAGGTTGATGTTTCATCCTCGCGTGGACCGTGCGCGGACGGGCGGCTCAAACCAGACCTCATGGCGCCTTCCACGCATGTGAGCGGGGGCGTTATTCAAGCGCCCGATCCAGGCCCGTTGGGAACGGCCGATGCGTGCTTCAATGCCGACGCCATTTGCGGCGGGGTGGGAAATAATTTTTATCCGTCATTCCAGCAATTTTATTCGGCGTCTTCGGGAACAAGCCATTCGACGCCTTGCGTGGCGGGCGGTTGCGCGTTGTTGCGTCAATACTTTATTAACCAGTCGCTCTTTCCGCCCTCGCCCGCGATGACCAAAGCCTGGCTGATGAACAGCGCCCGTTACATGACCGGCTCTTTCGCCAACGACACGTTGTGGTCGGTGAACCAAGGCATGGGCGAGATGGATTTGGGGACGGCCTTCGATGGAACGCCGCGTCTCTTGCGTGACCAGGAGCCGGCGGACACTTTCACCGCGAGCGGGCAGGCGCGCACTTTCATCGGCTCGGTTGCCAATACTAATTTGCCGTTCCGCGTTACCGTCGCGTGGACGGACGCGCCCGGAAGCACGAGCGGAGCGGCCTACAATAACGACCTCGATCTGACGGTCAGCGTCGGCGGGCAGACCTACCTCGGCAACGTCTTTGGCTCCGCTTATTCCGTTTCCGGCGGCTCCGCCGACACAAAAAACAATGTGGAAAGCGTTTTTTGCCCGGCGGGTACGGCGGGGGCTTTCACAGTTACCGTGACCGGAACAAGCATCAATTCCGTTGGTGTTCCGAACGGGAGCAACGGGCTGACGCAGGATTTCGCCCTTGTTGTTGACAACGCGGTTGCAAGCGGTTCGCCGGTCGTCTGCCCGGCGGGGACCGTCTTGACCGCGGAGAATTGCCAACCCACCAATGGGGCCATTGATCCTGGCGAAACCGTCACGGTCAATTTCGCGCTGCAAAACACCGGCGTTGTCAGCGCCACAAATCTCGTGGCGACTCTTTTGCCGACGGGCGGAATTGAATCTCCCAGCGGTCCGGCGACTTACGGCTCATTGCCGGCGGACGGTGTTCCGATGTCCGCGCCATTTACTTTTACCGCCGAAGGCGCGTGCGGCGGGACGATTACGGCGACGCTGCAACTCCAGGACGGCTCGCTCAATTTGGGCACGGTTAATTTCTCCTTCGCCCTTGGACAATTTGTCGCCGTCACCAATTTGGCGCAGGATTTTGATTTGGTAACGCCCCCTGCCCTTCCGTCCGGCTGGACCAGTTCCGCTTCCGGAGGACAAATTTCCTGGGCTACGACGAATGACACTGCGGACACCTCGCCCAATTCCACGTTCGCCCCGGCAACCACCAACGCGGGCATCGCGGATTTGATCACGCCGGCCATCGCGATCATCTCTTCGACGTCGCAATTATTGTTCAGTCAGTACTACAATTTGGAGATAAACCCGGACGCCCCCGGCGAGGCATTCGATGGCGGCGCGCTGGAAATCCAGATCGGGACCAATGCTTTCACCGATATATTGAGCGCCGGCGGCGGTTTTGTGAGCAACGGCTACAATGCCACAATCGCATCATCCAGCGGAAATCCGCTCGCCAATCGCCAGGTGTGGAGCGGCGCTTCGCAAGGTTTTGTCAGGACGGTTGTAAATCTTCCGGCGTCAGCCAACGGTCAAAGCATCCGTTTGAAGTGGCGTTGCGCGACCGATACCGGGAACGCGTACGGGTCGGTCGGTTGGTGGATTGACACGGTTTCGATCAATGATGGTGGACATTACGTTTGTTGTGGCGGCCCGTCCCGACCGGAAATCTTCAACGTGGAACTTCTCCCTGCGGGACTTGTTTTTTCCATCGAAACCGAGACGAACCAGACCTACGACGTGCAACGGAAAAATGCGCTGACAGACCCCGAGTGGACCACCGTGCAAACCATCGTCGGCGACGGTGTAGTCGAGTTTGTCACCAACGCTATTTCGTCGGCGCAAGGGTACTATCGCGTTCGATCTCCTTGACCGGCGAACAATTCGTCGTCACCATTTGGGCCATGATTATCGGCGTTCCCCGGGAAATTAAGCTCCAGGAACATCGGGTCGCCCTGCTGCCATCCGCTGTTTATCAACTGGCCAAACGCGGCCATAAAGTCGTCGTCGAGCGCCTTGCCGGCGCGGGTGCGGGCTATCCGGATGGCGATTATGAACAGGCTGGCGCGGAGATGACCGGCGATCACGCCACCGTTTTTAAAAAGGCGGACCTTGTTGTCAAGGTGAAGGAACCGCAGGAATCGGAATTCGCCCTGCTGCGCGAGGGACAGATTCTTTTCACCTATCTGCACCTCGCGGCCGATCGAGCGTTGACCGACGCGCTGATGAAATCCGGCGTCACGGCCATCGCCTACGAGACCATTGAAGTCAACCGCCGCCTGCCGCTGCTCGAGCCGATGAGTGAAATTGCCGGCCGCATGTCGATCCTAGTCGGCGGTTATTTTCTGGCCAAGCACAATGGCGGGAGCGGCGTTTTGCTTGGCGGCGTCCCGGGAGTGCTTCCCGGCCGCGTCGTCGTTTTGGGGGGGGGGGCCAGCGGCATTAACGCGGCACGGATGGCCACCGGATTGGGCGCGGACGTCACCATTTTGGAAGTGGATTTGGAGCGGATGCGTTTTTTGGACATTACGCTCCACACGGCCCACACGCTTTTTTCGAGCGAGGCGCACCTGGCGGATTTGATGCCGACTGTGGACCTGCTGATCGGCGCCGTTTTGGTGCCGGGAGCAAAAGCTCCGAAGCTGATCAATCGCCAAATGTTGCGGCGGATGCGTCCCGGCAGTGTGCTGGTCGATATTGCGATCGACCAAGGCGGCTGCGCGGAAAGCTCGCGTCCCACCACGCACGACCATCCTGTATATGTCGAGGAGGGAGTCATTCATTACTGCGTCGCGAACATGCCCGGCGCGTACGCGCGCACGGCGACTCAGGCGCTCACCAACGTCACCTACCGTTACATCGAGACGTTGGCGGACGTCGGCCTGGCGGAGGCATGCCGGGTGCAACCCGCTTTGCTCGGCGGCATCAACGTCATGAGGGGCCGGCTCACGCACAAAGCAGTGGCCGAAGCGCACGGCATCAAATTCGACGCCCCGCAATTGTCATAAATAAATTTTCACGGGCTGTCATATAATTCCTGCTTGCCGTTTTTGGCGGATTTGGTTTTATCCCCGGAAAATGAAACTCCTGAAGGTCCTAATTGCCGGTTTCGTGTGCCTGCCACTTTTGAAAATCTCCGCCCAGCAGTCGGGCCAGCCGGCTCAACTGGCCCCGGTCACGGTCACTGGAACCGCCGTCGCGGTGATTCCCCAGGCCGATTCCAGCGCGGCCACCATCGTCTCGGGCCAGGAAGTCCAGGTGGGAGAAATCAATTCATTCCGCGATTTGGACGCGCAGACGCCGAATTTCTCCGTGTTCGACGCCAACAATCAGCGCACCCCGAAATTCTCCGTCCGCGGCTTTCGCGAAAATAATTTCGGCGCGGGTGAACCGGTCGTTGGCTTCTACGTTGATGACATTCCTTATTACGATATGTATTCGCGCGGCGTGGCGCTTTATGATGTGCGCGAAATCGAATTTGTTCGCGGCGATCAGGGGACTCTTTACGGCGCGAGCGGAGTGGGCGGTGTTGTCAACATCGTTACCCGCCAGCCGGGAAACGAAACACACGGCTATCTCGAAGCGAGCTACGGCAATTACGACAGCCAGGATTACCAACTCGGCATCGGCGGAGCTTTGGTAAAGGACAAGCTTTTTTTCAGCCTGGACGGCCTTTACGGGTTCCGCGATGGATTCGTTTACAACAACTACCGGGGCGACAATCCGGACGCGCAAAACACCGCCGATGGCCGCGCCACTCTTCGATGGACTCCCAGCGCCCCTTGGAGCATCACGTTGACGGCCCAGGGCTACCGCGATAACGATGGCTTTGTTCCAACCTACTTGCCGGGAGCGGACAATGGCCCGTTCTCCGTTTCGCGCGATGTGAACGGTTATGTTGACACATATGACACCGACGAAGCCCTCCGAATCGCGTATGATTCCGGCTCCGTCCGGGTCACTTCCGTCACGACGCATCGGGACTGGCGGCAGGATTTGCTTCAGGATTTTGATTTTTCGCCCTACCCCGCCGAGAACGGTTACTCAAATCCCCGCCTCGAGCAATTGAGCGAAGAGTTTCGCGTCGAGTCTCCGGAAAGCGCCGACAAACTCAAGTGGCGCGCGGGATTGTATTATTTGAATGACGATCTTCATAGCGATTCCGGGGCCTTCGCGTTGCCATCGACCAATTTCATGACGGCCGCCCGTTCGCAGGATGAAACCTACGCTCTGTTCGGGCAGGCGACTTACAGCTTTTCGGACCATCTGGATTTAACGGCCGGCGTGCGTTTGACTGATGACGAGCGCGAGATGTTGCGGGTCGGCCAGGTCATAGTTGGGCCTTATCCGGGGTTTGTCACCGGCGCTTATGATTCGTCCGCCAGTTTCACGTCGCTCCAACCAAAGGCCGCCGTGACGTGGCATTTCACGCCGGACGCCGAGATTTACTTGAGCGGGACCGAGGGCTACCAAAGCGGCGGCTTTAATGACTCGGTGGATTTCGCGTCGGAGAGCCAATACGGCCCGGAACGTTCGTGGCAATTGGAACTGGGCGGGAAAACGTCGTGGTTCGACAACAAACTTTCCGCCAACGCCGCGCTGTTTTACACCGACGCGGAAAATTACCAAACTTACCGGATCAACCCCGCCGATCCCACTGAAGCGTATCTTCTCAACGCTCACCACGCGGAACTTTATGGCGCGGAATTAGAGTTGACGGCGCGGCCCCTGGAGGGGTTGGACCTCTCCGCCGGCCTCGGCTACACGCACGCGGATTACGTGCGCTTCAGCGTCCCAGCCGCCGAGAGCGGGACCGGCGCGGCGCAGGACCTCGACGGCAAGCCGATCAGCTTCGTGCCGGAATTCACCGCGAATGTATCGGCGCGGTATCGCCTGCCGTGGTGGCATCTTTACGCCCATGGCGAAGTCATCGGCGTTGGCCGTTACCATCTTGATGACGCCTACGATATCGATTACGGGCCGACCACTCAGGACGCCTACGTGTTGGTCAACGCGCAGGCAGGCTACGAGAGCAAACATTTCAACGTTTATTTCTTCGCGAAAAATATCTTTGACCAGCACTACTTCAACAACGCGCTCAATCTCGGCCCCCAGTACGGCGCGTTGATTCTTCAAACTGGCGATCCCGCGACTTACGGCGTCGCGGCGACCGCGCGATTTTGACCCCCCATCTGCGGTTGTCTGCCCATTGACGGAAAACAGGCTTCGCACGAGAGTTGCGCAGCTTGAAGATAAAATTAAGCCCAGACCGGCCGCTGGCGGGGATTCTTGAACCGGTTTTCGCCATTCGCACCGAGGAGGACCTTGGCATTGGCGACACCGAGGGCGTCCGCCAGATGATTGATTGGTGCCACGCGCACAACCTCCATATTTTCCAAACGCTCCCGATCAACGAAACCAGCGAGGGCAACAGCCCTTACGATGCCATCAGCTCGCTCGCGATCGATTCGGGTTCGATCGCCGTCTCGCCGCGTCACATGCCGGATTTGAAACCGCAGGCTTTCCGGCGATTTGCGCGCCCGGAGCTTCTAAAGAAATTGCGCTCGGGGCCTGTCAATTATCCGAAAATGAAGGCATTGAAGCGCGCTTTGCTCCAGGCGGCTTTTAATGAATTCATGGACTCGGCCTCACTTGGCCGCGCCGCGCAATTTCGCAAGTTCCTTCTGGAGAACGCCGATTGGATTTCGAATTACGCGTTGTTTCGTGTGCTGATGGAAGAGAACCGCTGTTCGCCAAATTGGGAACGATGGCCCGCGGAACATCGATCCCCTCACTCCGCGCATAGCTGGCTTCTCTCGCTGGATGGCAAACGACGCGAAGAACTGTCGCGCAAACAACTTTTCTTTATCTACGTCCAATGGATCGCCTTCACCCAATGGCGCGAACTCAAGGATTACGCAGGTCGAAAACAGGTCTTTCTCATGGGAGACATCCCTTTCGGCGTCGGACGCCACAGCGCCGATGTCTGGGGCAATCCAAGCCTTTTTGATCTTGACTGGAGCGGCGGCGCGCCGCCCGAGAAGGCGTTCAAGGACGATCCTTTTACCGTGAAGTGGGGGCAAAACTGGGGCATTCCGAATTATCGCTGGGACGAATTGCGCCGGAACGATTTTTCCTGGTGGCGGATGCGCATCGGCAACATCCGGAAAAATTTCCACCTGTTCCGCGTGGACCATGCGCTCGGCTTTTTCCGCATTTACTCTTTTCCGTGGACGCCCGACCGAAATCCGGAGTTTCTCCCGTTGAACCACAGCCAGGCCGCCGCCAGGACGGGCGGCAGACTCCCCGGCTTTCGCCGTTTCGCGGATGACACGCGCCAGCACAGGGCCGCCAACCAAGCCCAAGGTGAGGGGCTTTTGCGTTTTGTCGCGGAGGCGGCGGACGACACAAAAGTGATTGCTGAGGACCTCGGTCTCGTGCCGGAATACGTTCCAGTCAGTTTGCAAAAGCTCGGGATTCCGGGCTTTCGGATTCCCTCGATGTTTCGCGAGAAGGACGGAAGTTTCGGAAATCCAGCCAAATTCCCGCGATTGTCCGTCACGCAACCGGCAACGCACGATCATCCGCCGCTGGCCGCCGTTTGGGAGGAATTGTGGCGGAAAATCGAAAGCGGCATCGACGCCAAGGAAAGCCGCCGTGAAATGTGCTATTTCATGGAATTCGCGGGAATGGCCTCCGAACCGCCGCCGCGCCAATTGAGCGACCGGCTGCGCGAGGCGTATTTGCGCCGCATTCTCAAATCCAATTCCTGGCTGGTGATTGTCATGTTGACAGACGTTTTCGGCCAATCGGCGCGCTTCAATATTCCCGGCGCTGTCAGCGCCGCAAACTGGTCCACCCGCATGGAAAAGACAGTGCGCGAATTGGACGAGGACCCGGTTATGCTGTCAAAAATACGGACCTTCTCATGTCTGGCTAAGGAAGCCGGACGTTAGTCCGTATCCGGCGGAAGCGTTTTTACATATTCGGCCCAAAGCGCGGTGCTGACGTAAAGTTCCATGAAAACGTTGGGCCGCAATTGAAAATAACCGGCCATGAGATGGGTCTTATCCGGACGTTCGTCGAACGCCGCGCGCAAATCTGTTGAGACAATCATGATCGGCGCGAGCGGTTGATTCGGAGTCTGGTCCCAGTAACCGACTTTAGTGAACCGGCGCAAATACCACGGCAATGGCCAGTAACTTTGCGGCGAGATCACTTCGACGACGGTATTGTAACCGTCGGGGGAAACATGCGCCAAGCCATCAACCGTGCTGACGAGACGCAGAATATCGGGCGAGGTCTGGCTATAGACGTAGGGATTTTTCGGGCTGGCGCAATAGAGCGCGCCGGATTTTTGCGCGCCAAAATTGCCGCGCCGCGCCTGCCAGCCGAGTTGCGCAACTCCGATCACCAGCACAAGGAAGACGGCTGTTTTGAAACCCACTGTTTTGCACGCGCGCAAAATGGAGGCGGCGCCCACAGCGGCCAGCAAGATCATCCCGTGATAGAATCCCAGCAAACACCACGGAGTTTTGTAAGCGAGGATTGTATAAATCAACGTCAGCCACACCGTATAAAAAGCGATTATCCGCAAAAGCGGGCGGGCGGTACCGAACAGCGCCACGAAAAACCCGACTGCCGCCAGCGCGCCGGCAAATCCCTCGCTCCAAATCGGCCCTCCCGCGGAGTGAAACCAAAATAGGTGCTGAAAATAAAATGGCCACGGGTGCGTATGGATCGATTCCCCCCCTGCCCTGCGAAACCACGGCCCATACGCGAGCACCGCATCCAGCAATCCACGCCCATTAGTAAAAAAGGACGAGAAAAAAAGCGCTGCCACCACCAAGGCCGCCGCCAAAGCAAAAAGCACATGCGTCCATCGCCCTTGCCATTTTAACCGGGTGGCGTCAGGTTCGCGCCACCTGCTCCAAACAGTGGAACTGGCAATCGCCAGACCCAGCGCCGCGATCGCGAAAACGAACGTCTCCTTTGTCGCGGCCATCAAACCGAGACCGATTCCCGCCGCCAACGCCCAGGCCAAACGGCCGCTCTTGCAGTATCGCCAGAGCGAGAAAAAGCTGAACGCCGTAAAAAAAACCAGCGGAATCTCATGAATGTAATACCTGCTGTAAAAGACCATCGCCGGGGAAACCGCGATGAGCGCCGCAGCCCAAAGCGTCTCCACATTTCCCAGATCCGCCGCTACAATCAGGAGTAGCAAAATCAATCCCGCCCCGAAAATCGCCGGTACCGCGCGAAAGGTGGTTTCGGTGAATTGATTGAAATCACGCTTTCCGCTCAACCATGCGGAGAACAGCGTCAAGTAAGGAAGCGTCGGTCCGTGGAACTCGTTGGGATCGTATTTGTAATTATTATTGACCCACAGCGCCTGGAACTTCATTGCGTTGACGCCCTCGTCGTTGTGCATTGGGCGAAGTCTTAGGTCGTGAAGGCGCAGCCAAAGCCCGAAAACGGTCAGCACCGCCATTCCCGCAAGGACGCATCGCTTCATTGGGCCGGCAGGCCCCACGCCTCCACTTCGATGTAGGTGTTCAGGGCGCTGTCTGTGCTGCCTTTGCTGTAACAACGCACGTAACGCGCCTTGGTCCCTTTGGCGTCGATCAATTTGCCCGCTCCGGTGAGTGAATTCTCAAAATATTCGCGGTCCGTCCCAATACCAAGACCGGCGCTGTTTTTCTGATCGTTATTGAACAACGTCGTCACGCCGGTCTTGAACTCCGGGTCATCGGAAACCTGGACGATGACGTCACGGCAAACAATCGGCGTCGTAAAATCGTGCCAAAGCAGAATGGCGTAAAGTTTGTATTCCCCCCGCAAATCGATCTGCACCCAGCGCAGTCCATGCCGCAACGTCACCACATTTTCCTGAAACGCCTGCTTGTGGCCGTCGGTGATTTGGCTCAAATCGCCGGAAATCAAATTCGTGTCGCTCGCCGAAACGGGCTTGCCGAGCGAAACATTTGCAGTCCCTTTGGGAGCCAGGAACGGGGGGCGCGGTTTGTCATCAAGTGGAAGCGCGGTGGTATCGAGCGGCACGGCCTGGGGCGTCCCTTTCATGGCAGGCGGCGGAAGCACAAGCGGCAACGGAACCAGGTCATCCGCAGCCGCCTGAAAAACAATGGCGGACGCAAAAACTCCAAGAAAAAACAATTTGTTCATCCCCCCAGAATTAGCAAGCCGACCGCTTCGATTAAAGCGCAAAGTGTCAGGGAACTGAACCCCGCCCGCTTCCCGCAACTCACTCACCTTTCTGAAACACCACGATGCGATTGGTATTCGTCCCCTTTGCGTTGTTGTCCACTCCCCAGCAATTCGCGGTCTTTGTAAATTTCTGGTCGTTTATAAGAATCAAGATCGGTTTTAATCCAGCCTTCACCCCGCAGGGCACCACGAACGCATCCAGTTTTATCGTTCCGCCGCGAACCTCTCCCACCTCAAACGCAACATGCCCGCCCGGGCGCAGAACCCGGCTCAGTTCCTGGAAGACCTCTGTCATCACTCGCTGCCATTCCTCAAGCTTTTTGGGAACCGTCAATTTCACCGAGCCAGGGTCCACCCCAATGAACCAGCACCTCAACCAATTATCCCCCGCATAATCCACCACGTCCAAAAAAGGAGGCGACGTTATCACCAGTGAAACTTCATTCGAGCGAATCTGAGACGTGCTTCCGGCCTCCTGAGTGAGCATTCGTGCCTCGTCGCAAACATTCAAGAGGCGTTTTCGTACGCTGTTATCGCAATCGCCGAGAAGTTGCCGGCTTTTCCGAATTATGATGTCGGCCACATGCCGGCGCGGAGGTTTCTGGCTTCGCTTTTCGTTGATCTTCTGTTGCGCCTTCACCGACACGGCTTGGTTTGGCGGGAGCGTATAAACAGAAAAGAATCCCGGCGAATGGCCCGTCAATCGATTCACAGCGACCATTCTAATCCAATCATCGACCGGATCGCTCTCTCCGGCGGTGCTCCGATGGATCAGGTAATTTCTGAGCGAGCAAACTTCCCTGAGTGTCTCCGGATGGTAAAATGTCAGAAGCTCCTTCGGCCCGGCCTCGGCGCTGACCCAGTCAATCTCTCGCAACCGCCGCGTGACCTGCTCAACGGTCGGCGGGCACAATCTGGGCCGCGTAAACACCGCGCTTAGTGGGTTCACATCGCAGCCAAACGGAATCCGCCCCAGCAAACCCGCTTCGATGGCCGTTGTGCCCCGGCCCATGAACGGGTCGTACACAATATCGCCCGCCTCTGTAAGTCTCTCGATAAAAAAGCGGGGCAATTGTGGTTTGAAGCAAGCCCGGTACGATACCTCGTGCAAACTGTTCGCCGCCCGTTGCTTTGAAGTCCAGAATTCGTTTACATAGGTGGGAACGCGCATTTTCTCGCCGTCGAAAGTCATCGCCTCGGTTTCAATGGTTTTCGTCTCTTTCCCAAACTCAGTAAACGCCCGCAGTTGCTCGCCCAGCGGCGCTTTCAAATGGGAAACATCCGGCCGATGCGCTACAAATCCAAATTCAAGATTTTCCTCCAACAACACGTTTGCGTTCGACTTCATTTTTTACATTGGCGAAAATAACAAAAAGCCCCCGCCCGGCCTTTCGGCCAAACGGAGGCAAATTGGGGCTGGGAGTTCGCCACTCTCTCTTTCCCACGCTGACATTAGGCGCACCCTCGCGGGGCTGCCAGCTTCCCGACGCCATTCTCCACGGCAAGCGGAATTTTCGGCCTCATAGCAGGGCCGTTCAGCGCCTTGCGGTCACTGAATTTTGAGTGAGGCCTCTTGGCTCGCTTGGGCTGGCGTTTGCACCGCCGGCTTGCGAACCAGGTCAACACACGTTTGCGACTCCGGATCCGCGTCTTGACCTCTTTGCGCTGGGACGGCCACCGCTTTTGGCGATGCGTTGGCCCAGTGCTACGGGTCTGACCTCTTAACTCTCAGGTTGCCTTTTATCACAAGCCAGCGGTGTTTTTTTTCAACATCGCCGGCGTTTCGGAAGGTTTTCGCAAACCCTGCCCAGGTTTGTTTTCTTCCCGGTTCGAATGCTCACTTTGTCCCGCCTTTCAGCGTCTTTCTTTGGGCCGGCCTTTATAAAAGACCGCCAGAGTCATTCGCCCCGTGCTGATGCACAGTAGCAACCACTTACCCTCTGGGTAACTGCGATTCACTCAAGCCTGAAACCGGCTTGAATTACTTGACTCGGCTTGGAACGGTTTCTATTCGCCCTTTGCCGCTCAGTTCCTGTATCGCGTCACTGACGGCGTGCGATCACCGCCAGAGGAACTGGTGAATCCTGCCTCCGGTCTCCAGTTCTCCCGAACCGGACTTAGAGGGGTTGAGCCAACCAGCCTGGCCCAGCCTTTCCCCAGTCGCCTGGGATTATCCTTGGAACGCCTGCAACTTTCTTTCGTCCATCACCCGCGTCCCAGCTCTTTCAATGAACTGGAAAGATCATATCACAGTTCGCCACACTGCATACGAAATGTTGTCCACAGGGTTATTCACCGGCTGGAAATTTTATTCACATCGCAAAAAGTCAAAAAAACCCAATGTTTACTGGGCTTTCGCGCGTTTTAAGTCGGAAGTTCCCGACGCGTTTTTTCCCCCAAAAAGCGCCGTGGTGGATAAGTTTTCCCTTCAATTAACCGAAAAATCCGCAAAAAGACGGGAGAAATTAAAGAATCAGGCAGCCGGAGCCGCGGCCGCGGACTTCTTCTTCGTCTTGACTGCGACCTTCTTGCGTTTGAGATACGCGTTGCGACGATGCCGTTTCTGAACTTTATTCGATTGTGTTCCCATAAATCTTTACGTTGCCTTCACCAATGCTTTGTTTAATTTAGTGGTGCAATATGAAGATTTCGTTTCGCCGATTCAACATCTATTTCGCCCTCGCGGCCATTATTCTCGTAGCGGGTTGCGCGAGCGACCCAGCGGCCCAGAAGAAAAAAGAGGAGAAAAAAGAGCAAACCACATTTCGTTTATACATGGAGGGCAGCACCCACGATTATAGCAGCACCGGCACTGTTCTGGTCACGCGCGAAAAAATCCCATTTACCGTCGAGCGCGAACCTTTCCTCACGGAAGCCGACCTGAAAAGGGCCACATTAATAGAAGATCCGGGCGGCGACGGCGGTTATTCCATTCAGGTGACTTTCGATGAGCATGGCCTGCTGATGCTCGACATGATGACGACCGCCAACAAGGGCAAACATATCATTGTCTTCTCGCAGTTCCCGCCTCCCGGTGAAAAACAGCCGAAAGTAAAAAAGAAACGTAAGAACGATGACGACGATTCCGATTCCGACGATTCACCTGCACCCGAAGCCGCGCCCCGCCCGGTGGACCCCACCAAACCCCGTGAATCAGCGTGGCTTACCGCCGTCTTGATCCGCGACCGCAATCCCAGCGGAACTTTTCGTTTTACCCCTGACGCCACCCCTGCGGAAGGAGTAAGAATAGTGCGCGGATTGAAGAACGTCATTGCGCACGCGAAAAGAGAGGAAAAGTATAATTTCTAAAATCGTATTCGCCAGTTTGGCCGCCGCAGTTTCCGTTTCCGCCCAACCTTTTCAGTTCCCGACCGCCAATCACGCTTTGTTCGAAAAAGGCGGCGAGGAACGGTTTTTTGTTCCAACGCCTGGAAAGACCTGGGTTAGCGGAACCTTTGGCTGCGTCCGGTCCGATGGCCACCAAATGCACGAAGGTCTGGACATCAAGTGCCTCCAGCGCGACCGCCACGGCGAACCCATCGACCCCGTCATGGCAAGCGCCGATGGCGTGGTTGCCTATATCAACAATCATCCTTCGCTTTCCAACTACGGCCGTTACATCGTCCTGTTTCACCGAATCAACGGGATGGAAATTTACTCTCTGTACGCTCATTTGTCGGCAGTTACGCCGGGGTTGACAATCGGACGCGCCGTTCGCGCGGGCGAGAGAATCGCCACCATGGGTCGGACAAGCAATACCGGCGAGCGAATTTCCAAGGAACGCGCCCACGTTCATTTTGAGTTGAACCTCTTTTACAACGATCATTTCGACGCCTGGTTCAAAAAACATTACCCGACA
This sequence comes from Verrucomicrobiia bacterium, assembly GCA_036268455.1. GTDB lineage: Bacteria > Verrucomicrobiota > Verrucomicrobiia > Limisphaerales > Palsa-1400 > DATAUD01. The sequence goes on along the minus strand of DATAUD010000009.1, from coordinate 89,255 downwards.
GAGCGCGACGACCATGGCAATTACAACGGCCAGAACCTGGTCGGCATCGATCCTCGCCTCATTTTGCTCGCGGAGCATGAGGAAGGCCCTCATTTCAATCTTCTGGACTGGATTCAACATCGGCCCGAACTTTGCCGGGTGCTGGTGCGCAAGACCGATTTCTCGTGGGTCCGCCGGTATCCAATGTTAATCAAGAAAGACGCGCTTGCCTCGCGCGAACCAATCGCCGGTTACGAGATCGCCTTGGACTACAACGGTTTGCCCTTCGAATTGATTCCCCGGACCGCGTCCCAATTCAAGAGATCGGCCCGCTACCAACTCATTTCCGTCAACGCGCCGGAATATATGAAAAACCCGTGCCGCAGCCTCGTCACCCGCTACGGTTCCCGTTGGGAATTGGCGGGCAACGGCACCCGCCTGCTCGATATGCTCACCTACTGAGTTTTTTTCCGTTTTGCGCCTAAACTGTCGCGCAAATCTGTCGATATAAGGGAGATGAGTTCAGTAATTACCGCGCCGCAAACCTCCCGCGAGCGATTTGAGCGCACGCAAATTGAGGCCCGCCTAAGTGGTTGCGCCTGTTTGCCCTCCTTGGGCACCATCGACTCCGCCTTGCGCGAGTTGCTGGGGGCGGACCAACGTTACACATCCCAAATCGCCGAAATCATCCGGCGCGACCCCAGCTTAACTTCACGACTGTTGCGACTGGTCAACTCCGTCTATTACGGGATGTCCAAGCCTGTCAAAAACATCGAGGAAGCCGTCTTCTACCTGGGAGTTCGCCAAATCCGGCAACTCGCGATGGTCACCCCGATCATCGAAGATTTTCAAAAGCTGGCCGAAGGCCGCCAATTCCCCTGGCGCCAATTCTGGCGTCACTGCATTGCCGTTGCGCTGATGACACGCGAAATCACCGACTTGCTCCAGACCCAGGACGACGAGATCGATTACGTCGCCGGCCTGATCCACGATGTGGGTAAGATCGTGATGGCGTCGGCTTTTCCCGATCATTTCACCGAAATTCATCAACGGCTCAACGAAACCGGCGGCGACCTCCTGAAAATGGAGCGCGAAGTCCTTGGAGTCGATCACGCCGAATTGGGCGCAATGTATTTGCGCAAGCAGCGCCTGCCGGAAGTCTTTGTCGAAATCGTGCAATATCACCACATCCCGCAGAGCGCGCGCGTCCAAACCAATGTGACCGCCGCCGTCCATGTCGCTGATTTGCTGGTGCGCCACAAACAAATTGGCGATAGCGGCAACCGCGAAGAAGTGCCTTTTGACAGTTGGGTGGAATCGCCCGGTTGGAAGATTCTTTTCGCCCATCAGACCGAAGATGAGCGCAGCATTACCCGAGCAAGCCTCAATCGCAGCCTGGAACGCATCCCCGCCATTCTGGAAAGCCTCGTTTAGGTTAAGCTAAGGCCCCTGGTGCCGCTGTAAAAAATCCTCCAATTTCGGCGGCAAGTCTCCGTAGCGTTTATCGCCGCGAAAGACGAGTCGCTTTCGCTCAATAGTCACGGTCGTCTTGCCCGCCAGCGCGATGGCTCGGAGCGCGTCCCAGCCACTCAAGTCAAACTCCGCAAGGCTGTGCCGGAAAAAATGGTTCGAGTCGTGCGAATGCAGCCCGGGCCAGCATCGCGTGTTCAGGTCGAACGCAAGAATCGGCTCAACATAATCCCAATCCCGATCATCCATGACGGCGTGCTTCTCAAAATGCTTCCTCCGAATCCGCTCCGCCGTATGCTCGTCTTGCACAATAATCATCGGCTCCAGCGGGTCTTCCACTGTGTGAATGAGCAATAGCGGGGGCCGGAAGGTCGCTTGAATATACGATTGATTGGTCAGCGCGGAAATGGCGTCGAGCATCGTCGGAGCTTCGTTCGTCAACCGCGCGTGAACGCGGCGGAAAAAATAGAGTTCGTCCGTCGCGCCGGGCATGAAAATGATCGCCTGTACCACCGTGCTGCGCCGGAACGATTTGAGCAAAATCTTCGCGCAATTCGTTGCATTCAATTCCGTTACCGGCCGGTCAAGCGGCATTCTCGCCAATTCATCCCGCCACGAGGGCTCGCCCAGCGCCGCCGTCGCCGTCGCCGTCAACAACGCCAAAAGGAAACTTCTCAAAGCAGCCCGCGCCATTGTCAAAACGAAAGTTGAGCGATCCGCTCGTGGATTTGTCCGCTCCACCGGGAAATGTAGCTGAATTCGCGGCTGATTTCCTCCAACCGGCGCAAAGGCAAAGCGTCCGCGCGCACGGGTGATCCGGGAGCGGGCGCATCGTTCCACACACTGTTCATTCCCTTCAACTCTGCCAAAAGTTCATCCGCCCGCAATTGGATTCGGCGTTGCAGCGCTGACAGACGTTCGGAGCATTCCATTCCCCTCTCAAACCATTGCGCCTGCAAAAGCGGCGACGCCGTTTTCGGCTTCGCCGCAAGAAGACCATCCGCCTCGCGGCACGTTTTGCCCACTTCGACAAACAACTCCATGGTCCCGCCCGGGATGTCCTGGACGTTTGGCGGCGGCGCGCCCAGTTCCAGTTCGAGCAAATGAAGCAGCCGCTGTTTCGGCTCTCGCAGGCAATTGTAGGCCGAATTCAATTCCGCGTAGCGTCCCGTGGCCGTACTCTTTTCTTCATCCGTCCCGCCGTGAACACGATCCGGGTGCGCGCGCGCCGAGATTTCCAGGAAAACCGCCTTCAAAGAATCCGGGTCGATCCACGGCCTGCGCGGCTGGCAGAGCAGGGCAAAATTATCCATGACAGAAATCGCGCCGCCCTACGCGCTGAAGCTCTCGCCGCAGGAACAACTCGAGGCCGCGTTGGGATTCTTGACCTTGAAGCCCCCGTCCTGCAGCGCGTCCACGAAATCCAATTCGCTGCCCGTGACGTACAGCGCGCTCTTCGGGTCCACCACCACTTTCACCCCTTCGCTTTCCACCAGGATGTCCCGATTCGCCGGCTGGTCTTGCAAATCCATTTTGTATTGCAGCCCCGAGCATCCGCCGCCGATCACCGCCACGCGCAAAACTCCTCCCGGCCGCCCTTGCTTCTGCAAAAGCGAGCAAACCTTTTTCGCCGCGCTGGGCGTCACCTTGATCAACCGTTCATCGCCCACGCGAATGTTCGGCGTTGCGGCGGCATTCATACCCGCTTGTTTTCCAGCGATCACGCCGGACAACGTACTTGACGCTTCAAAGGCCGTCAATGGATTCGTTCCACGGTTGATCACTCCCCGCTTGTTTGCTAGCCTTTGCTCATGGGACGCCAATGGTTGCACGCAAAGCGCCTGGTCGCCGGCCTCAAAAAGGGCCGCACGACCGGCAAACTCGTTCGGGAAATCTCCGTCGCCGCCAAAATGGGCGGAGCCGACCCCACGATGAATCCCCGCCTTTTCACCGCCGTTGAAAAGGCCAAACGCGAAAGCGTCAATCGCGAAGCCATCGAGCGCGCCATTAAAAAAGGCGCCGGCATCGGCGCGGACAAAATGATCGTCGAACACGTCGTCTTTGAGGGTTACGCTCCCCACAAAGTCCCCGTCATCGTCGAGGTTTATACGGACAACGTGAACCGCACCGCTCCGGAAATCCGCATGCTTTTCAAGAAAGGCCAACTCGGACAGGCTGGCGGAAACAAATTTCTTTTTGACCACGTTGGACTCGTCGAGGCCCACCACCCCGATGCCAATATCGACCGCGAAGCCGCCGCAATCGAAGCGGGCGCCAATGAAGTCGAACCCCTAACCCACGAGCAGAACGACGACGTTCCCGCCGAAACCGCCGGCGCGCGCTTCATTTGTGATCGCCCCGCCGTCCATTCCGTCACGACTTGGCTCGCCTCCCACGGTTGGACTGTCGTGACAAGCGAAATTGGCTACGTCCCGAAAAACATTCCCGAATTGAGCGAATCGCAACGCACCGAAGTCGGGGAATTTTTGCAGGAACTCGAAGAACACGACGACGTACACCGCGTCTGGGCCTCCGTCAAATGACCGCCGGCCATCACCGGCAGTTCGGACAAAGCCCAAAAAACTCCAGCCGGTGGGTCACCTTCGTATAACCGTTGCGCCGCGCGATCTCCTCCTCCAATTTCCGCGGAAAGCAATCCTCGATCTCCACCACTTCCGCGCATTGCCGGCAAATCAAATGGTGATGATGCCCGTCGTCGTCCGTTCCCATTAATTCATAACGCGCAACCCCGTCCCCCAAATCAAACCGCTTCACCATGCCGATGCTTTCCAGCAGGTGCAGCGAGCGGTAAATCGTTGCCAGGTCGCAGTCCTCGCCGCCCAGGCGCGATTGCACCTCCTTGCTGCTCATCGGGTGCGGATGATGCCGCAAGACGCCGAGGATCGCCTCGCGCTGCCCCGTGATCCGCCGCGATTTCCCCCGCAGGCGGTCAGTCAACTCCGGCATTTGCGGCCGCGCGGAATGATCGTGTTTCTTCATGTTGACATTCTATTCAAAAAACAGGCTCAGGAATCCCAGCCCTGTTCCGATGATGATCCCCGCCAGTTTTAGACGATGCAACTTGTGCCCCTCTTCGCTTTCAAAAAGGATCGTCGTAGAAATATGCATGAAAATTCCAATGACGATCGCCATCAATTCCTGCGAATGCTGCGCCAAAAAGAGCACGTGGCCGCTCACCAGCAATCCCAGCGGCGCCATTACCGCAAACAATCCAAGCCCCGCCAGCGCCACCCCGCGCCGAAGCCCGCTGTGCAACAGCATTCCCAGCAGCGCAATCGACACCGGATAATTGTGCACGACGATGCTCCACAGGAGGAGCCGCCGCGTTTTCGGATCGTGATAACTGTCCTGCCGCCCCAGCGCCATCGCCTCGATAAACGCATGAACGCACAAACCCGCCAGAATTCCCGTCGGAAATTTATGCCCCACGGCGTGCGAGTGCCCGTGTTCAATCCCCTGCGAAATCCCTTCCAGGGCCACCTGAATATAGAAACCCACAAGAATCAACACGCCAATCACCCAAACCTTCGCGTGAGCCGTTTCGTAAAGCTCCGGCAACAGGTGCAAGAATGTCAGGCTCAGCAAATAAGCCCCGACGAATGCGTTGAGCGGCTTGAGATGGCGCGGCTGGTCCAGCTTCAACCAGAAGACGCTGCACGCGCCCAGCGCGATGCTGGAAAGCAAAATCAAATAATCCATTTTGCTTAAAATGCGCCAATTGCAAATCGTTTGCAATAACGATTTGCAAAAAAAACCCCGCGTTCTTTCCGCGGGGTTCGTCTCTACCGCTGGCGCAAATCTACTTCATCAAAAGCATCTGCCGCGCGCGCTTCACGCTCCGGTTGAGCTGCCGCTGATAATGCGCCGGAAGCCCGGTGTATTTACGCGGAAGTATCCGCCCCTGGTCCGTCACAAACTGCTTCAGCAGCGTCACGTTCTTGTAATCCAGCGCGTCAAACGTAAAGTCGATTTTCGGCTTTGGACGCGGCGTGCGGACTTCGACTGCCCCTGCCTTGCCGCGTGCTCCGCGGCCGGCCGGCTTTTCGGGATGTGTTTTTCGAGGCATAAGAAATTATTTGATTTCCCGGTGCACCGTTCGCCGGCGCAGCGCGGGGTTGTATTTTTTTATCTCCAGTTTCTCCGTCTTGAGCTTCTTGTTGCGCGTCGTCGTGTAACGCGAGGGCGATTTGCCCTCCTTGCGCGCCTCAGTGCATTCAATGGTAATGATTTCGCGGGCCATGATATTCTATTCCTTTTCCTTGACAGGCTTTTCTTCCACTTCCTCTTCTTCCTCGGCATCGACTCCGCCGGTGGTATCGACAGTCCCAAGCTGGCCCAAACGCCGCTGGCGCAAGGCCCCTTCCCGTTCAAGCTGGCTTTGCGCCTCCACCGTGAAACGCGTCCATGGGATCGCATCCAGGCGCGGGAGAGGAATCTGCTTGCCCGTCAATTCGCAGATGCCGTAGGTGTTCTTCTCGATCCGCTTGAGGGCCTCCTCAATCTCATAAATCGCGTCCTGGTCCGATGACAGCAGGCTCAGCGCAAAATCGCGGTCAAAATTATCCGTGCCCGAATCCGCCATGTGAAGGCTGTAATTGGACATTTCCTCGGCCGATTCCTTGGCCAGCCCGCTCATTTGTTGGAGGAGCCGGTCCCGCAACTCCAGCAGATGCCGGTAATACTTGGCCCAGTGCGGTTTCACTTTGACCTTGCCATTGGAGCCGGGGGATTGCACGGCGTCATGGCCCAAGATGGACGCGGCTGTGGCTGCCCCGGCTTTTTTCGGGCGAACCGACGGTGCGGCTTGCTTTTTCATTTCTTCGTTACCTTTGCTCACAAGTATTAAATTTTCGACGCCAACTCCACGGATGGCTCTGGCCCCGGCATTTCGGGGTGGGGGACTGTAGCAAAGAAGCGAAAATATTCCACAACTATTTTCAGAAAAAATCCCGACCCTCCCAACCTTGAGGCAAGCCTACCCTTTTTCGATGGAAGCATAGGCATTGTGGTTGTGAATACTTTCATAATTCTCCGCCTCCACCTTATACCATGCCACATCCGGATGGGCATTCAACTTGAGCGCCACATTCCGCACCAGGTCTTCCACAAAAACCGGGTTTTCGTACGCCCGCTCCGTCACTGCCTTCTCATCCTGCCGTTTCAGCAGCGAATACAACTCCGAACTCGCCGATCCTTCCACCAACGCGATCAAATCCTCGATCCAAATCGCCTTGCGCGACCGCACCTGCGCCGTCACCAACCCCCTTTGATTGTGCGCCCCGTGCTGGCTGATCGCCTTCGAGCACGGGCAGAGCGTCGTCACCATCACCTTCACCGTCAAAACAAAATCGATCTCCTTCCCATTCGCCGTCGCGTCAAACCGCGCCACATAATCCATCATTCCCTCCATCCCCGAGACCGGCGCCTTTTTCGCCAGGAAAAACGGAAACTCCATCTCCAAGTGTGCCACCGCCGACTTCAGTTTCCTCTGCATGGCGTGCAGGATATCCGTGATATTATCCACATGAACCAGATGCCCGTGAGAATTGAGCACCTCAATGAACCGGCTCATATGAGTCCCCTTGAACTCATGCGGCAGATCGACAAACATGCCGATAGTCGCGATGGTATTCTGAGAAACCCTTGCTTTATCCCGTATTTGGATGGGAAATCGCAACCCGCGAACGCCCACCTTATCGATGCGCAACTGTCTATGATCGCGTTCGCTCTGTTTATCGTGCATCACGCCCGATTTATCATCCGTCTTCAACATACGCAAACCCCACTCTACGCCCACCCGCCCACACTGCAAATGCAGAATTCGCCGGGGGCAAGCCATAAAAACCGTGATAACCCGTCAAATGCCTTGTCTTAATTGGAAGCCATGAAAAAGGTTGCCCAATTCGGACATCGATTACCTAAATGTCTCACAAGAAGCCGGTTAGCCTGCGGCCTCCTTTGCGGCACAATCCTTCTTGGCGTGTTGATTCCGCTCTTTTACCTGGAAGAAGATTGGCGTGGCGAACGCGCTTGGAATCAATTCAAGCAGCAATGCGAAACCAAAGGGGAACGGTTCGATTGGGCTGCCCTCCCTCATTATTCGGGCCCCGACGACGAAAATTTCGCCCGGACCCCCATCGTCGCCAGCAGTTACCAATCCTCCGTGGACAAGACTGGGCGCCTCATCCGACCACCCATAAAGCCCCCAACCAATGTCGTCAATAGATTGCGCATGAGTCTTTATCGTGAGGATGACTTCAGGAGCCCAACAAACCTGAGTAACTGGCGCTACTCACGATTTACAGACCTCAGTTACTGGCAGGATTACTTCCGGACCCCTCCCCCGATCAAATATAAACCACTGCGCTACCGGTTTTATGGCCGCTATGGCGCTCGACCCATTGAACCCATTCCGCCCACGAACGGATTTCCCATGGCCCCACACCCCCAAACGCCCGTCGCCGATGTATTGCTGGCCCTCAACCTGTATGATCCAGCCATTGAGGAGCTTCGCCGCGCCACTTTGCTCCCGCACTCGAGTTTCCCCCTTCATTACGACCCGCAAAATCCATTCGATTTTATCCGCATCGGAGGATCACGTTTTTTGGGATGCGCTGAAGTCCTCCAACTGCGGGCTGTGGCCGAACTTAATCTCGGCCACACTGCCGACGCCCTGAAAGACACCGTGATGGGACTGCATCTGGCCGAAACCGCCACCAACGAGTCATTCAATTGGGGTCTTTGGGATTCCCGCGTTATAGACATGACCATCCAACCCATTTGGGAAGGATTGGCGAACCATCAGTGGTCAGACTCGCAAATCGGGACCTTGGACGGCGAATTGGTAAAATTCGATTTTCTCGCGCAATACGCGAGACAGGTCCGCGAAAATCGCGCAATGTCCTTGGACCAAGTTGAATATTCGCGCAAAACGCATAACGCTAACATCGACCCCGATTGCAACGAGGACGCTGATCTCGAAACCCGTTTGACCGAGGCCTTCTATCACGCCTTCCCTGCCGGTTGGTATTACGAGAACGAACTCTCCCTGGGCCTCGCGTACCAACAACTCCTGTCGCAGTTCGATCTCAAAAAACGCATCACATCCAACGACAGGTCACGCCGGCCTGTCCTGGACAAAGTAAGTTTAACCCAACCCTACAGTCTCCTTGCCGCGATGACTTTCCGTCCGATTTCCGCGATAAAATCCGCATATACTCAGACTTCCCTTGATATGGCCCGCATAGCCTGCGCCGCGGAACGCTATCGGCTCGTCTTCGGTGAATATCCAAAATCTTTAGACCTCCTCGAACCGCGATTCATCTGCCCCTTGCCGCACGACATCATCGACGGCAAGTCCCTCCATTACCGAAGCGAAAACGGCCAAATCCTTATATACTCCATCGGCTGGGACGGCATCGACGATCACGGAACAGTGCTTAAGACTTCGTGGGGCGCAGTTGACATGACGCGCGGCGATTGGTCCTGGCGCTCTAACCTCGGAGAAAATCGTTGAGGTGGAATGTCATTTTTTCGATATGAAGCTGCCCAGACTTGCTTTACGCCAACCCGTCGAAAGAGTTTTCATTAGAAATTGTTCTCCGTAGGTGGCAATGGTTCCTGTGCCTTTTTCCGCTCCGCTTTCAGCCGCTTTTTCTCGCGGCTTTCCACTTTCTTAATGTTCTCGGCCACAGGCAGGTTTTCTGGCATCGTCCCCCCGAGTTCCCGGATGGTGTTGCGCACTTTACGGCCCACCTCCTCGTGAATGCGGTTAGCCTGATGTTTGTTCCGCACGTTTTCCCGCCGCAATTTTTCCTCCGTCTGCGTGGCCCGGAACAGGTTGGCCGCTAATTCGGTGCTGCCCATGTGGTCGAGGAGTTGTTCCTTGGGCTTGAGCCGCTTGCGCTCATGCACGTCGCGCACGCCCAATCCGCCATAAAGCCCGCGATACCCGTGATCCATGAAAATGGCGTAGTCCAGCGGCATTGCCACACCCGCCTGTCTGGCTGCGCCGGCAAGATTTTTGTTGTGCTTTTTCATCTCCGCGCGCAGTTGCAGGCGCATCCGGTCCTCCTTGGGGCCTTCTTCATCGGCCAGTTCCTGCCGCCGCGTCTGGACGGCAAAATAATTTTGCCCCAACGCTACCAGAGGCTTGCTAGGATCGGCGTTCTGGATGACGAGATAACAGGCGTAACGCGAAAGTCTCCAGTCTTCCACCCCGCGTTGCGCACCGGAACCGATGCCGACCATTTCGAGGATTTGCTCGAAATGGTCCTCCACCCGATGATTGCTCTTCAAACAGGCTTCCTTGGCCTTTTCAATAACTGGAACGAAATGGCGAAATTCCGAATATTCCAGCACACGCGCCAGTTCGCGGGCAGACCAGGATTCGTTACCCTCTGCGCTGACTCGCTTGATGCGCTCAAAGCTATTGTTCGCGGTTACAGGGACGGGCGCTTGTTCGCTCATATTTTTTTCTTTTTAGGTCAGGTTCAATTCTTCCAAATCGTCAAATTCCATTTGCACGGCCTTCAAATCTACCGGCTTTCCTGGTTCAAATGTGTCCCAAGGAAATATTTTACAAATAGGGCGCCATAAGTCGCGCCACACCATCCCTCAAACGCTCCGGCAATCCGCGCCGTCTCACTTCCTCCAATGTCACCTCATGGGCCCCTACCCTTTTATGTTCAATCAAAGATTCCAGCCGCGCCACGAGAGCGGGGTCGTAGCATTCCAGGTTGTATTCAAAATTGAGCCGCAGACTCCGCGCGTCCCAATTCGCCGAACCCACCAGCACCCATGAGTCATCAACAATCATCAGTTTGGAATGATCAAAAGGCGGAAGCGTCAGCCAGATGTGGCAGCCGTGCTCCAAAACCTCCCACCACATCGCGCGCGACGCCCAGTGCACAATCGGCAAATTGTTTTGCGAGGGCAGCAGAATTTCTACATGCACACCGCGCATCGCCGCGAGATTCAAAGCGGAAATCGTCGCCTCATCCGGCAGAAAATAAGGCGTCACAATCCGCACCGACCGCCGCGCAATCGACAACGCCCCGAGAAGCGTCCACAGCAATTTTTCGAAATCCTCGTCCGGCCCGTCCGTAATCCCGCGGGCCAGAACATTGCCCGCGATTTGCGGCTCGGCAAACCACGCCTCACCGCGCAACGCCTCGCGCGTCGTGAAGAGCCAATCATCCGTGAACGCCTCCTGCAATTGCGCCACCACAGGCCCGCGCACCCGAAAATGCAAATCCTGCACCGGATGCGCCGGGTTGTTTTTCAGGCAATTGCCGACGCGAATATTCATGCCCCCCGTGAAACCGACCAGGCCATCGACCACCAGCAGTTTTCGATGCGTGCGCATGTTCAGGGTCGTCACGCTCCAGGGCGCAAGTGAAGGAAGAAAACGACCGTGCTTGACGCCTTGCTGGCGCAACTCGCGGAGAATCGTCGGGAAGGAATACCGCGTCCCCGCCGCGTCGATCAGCACCCTGACTTCGACGCCGCGCCGGACAGCATCACCGAGCGCCTGGGCGAATTCCAACCCCGCTTCATCGCGATCGAAAATATAAGTTTGAAGCGAAATGGATTTGCGGGCGGACCGGATGGCTTCCAGCATTGCGGGAAACGCCTCATCGCCGTTAATGAGCGGTTCAACTTCATTGCCGTGAACCAGCGGCCGTCCCACCACGTTGCCCACGACGCGCGCGAGCATGTTGAGATAGTCCGTGTGTGGCGGCAGGTGCTCATGCAATTCCTCCGGGCGGCATTCCTTTTGGAGCATCGCAGCCCGGTAACGCTCCATTCGCCCGCGCAGCAAGACCGCCCGGCGACGCAGCCGGTTGACGCCAAAAACAAAATACATCACCGCGCCAATCAGCGGCACCAACCCGATGAATCCCACCCAGGCGATTGTTGAGCGCGTTTCCCGTTTGTATAATACGGCATGCCCGCACGCGATGACGGCGAGCAGAAACGCCAGTCCAGCCACGGCCATATGCCAGAATTTGTGTGGATCAAAATTGAGGACAATGGCCATCAGAGAATCGGACCGTTACTGTCCGCCGGACGCCAGCGAGTCCAGCTTGGCTTTTGCCGCGGTGAGGTAGCGGGCCAAATCATCCAGGACAAAGGGCGCCATCTGATTGCGCGCGCCAATGCTGTCGCCGGATTTTATCACAATGGTGATCTTCGGGCCGTTGGACACTTTGAGCACGGACATCCCGCACCGCGTCCGATAAGCCACTTCAAAATTGTCCGTCGGCACCGGGCTTTGGAGGGTCTGCGAGATGAGTTGGACGCCGCGAATCAGCCCATCCAGTTCGTCATAATCAATGTAATCGACCTCCGTCTGTTTTCCCCCGACGCGTGTGCGAAGCGACACCGCGTAAACCGTATTGGACGTTTGAAGATTCGTCAGTTCCTCGGCCCTGATTTCCACCGGAAAATTGATCTGGTTGTTCATTGTGCCGATGACCGACATTCCCTTGAGCAACGGCGCGTCCACCGCGTCATTGTAGGCTTCAAAATAAGTTCGCGGCGCGTTCGTTGTTTGGGCCTGGGCTGTGCACGCGGCAAAAAGAACCAGCAAAGGAATAAGTTTTTTCATAGGCATCTCGCGCCAAGAATAATCAAGCGGCTGACGAATGGCGAGACGCGAATGGGATTTGCCGCCCGTTGTCAAATGACGTAGTCGAGCATCGTTTGCGGAGCGTGTTGCAGTCGTTGCGCACGATCGCACAAGTCGGCAAGAGTCACCTGCTCCATAATCTTGACAACGGCTTCGCGCACTTCCCCCATGACGGCGCGGATTGGGCATCGAGCCTCATCCGGACAGGTGCAACGCTCATAAAAACGATCGCTCACACAGCTCACCGGGGCCAGCGCCCCCTCGATATGCCGCACCACCGAAGCCAGCGTGATGTTTTGCGGCGGTCGGGCCAGCCGATATCCGCCAGCCGCCCCGCGCCGGCTTTCCACCGCGCCCAGAGCTTTTAGATCATTTAAAATCTGCTCCAGGAATTTCTTCGGAATGTTCTGCTGTTCCGATATGGCTTGAATACGAACGACGTCATCCCCGTAATTAAGCGCCAGCACCAACAGCGCTCTAATGGCGTATTCGCCCCGGACCGAAAGTTTCATTCCCCGAAACGTATCATTTCTATTGAAACGGTCAAGATTGCTCTTTTTTCCGTTCGGCAATAATCTCTATTGACACAATAGAGATTTGTGATAATTTCTTGCCCCATGAATGTTAGACTGGCGTTTGCTTGCCTTTTCAGCGCGTTTTTGGCGGTTGTTTCTCCTGCGTCCGCGGGCAGCGCGGTTTCTTTGTTAAATGTCTCATACGATCCAACCCGGGAGTTCTACACAGAGATCAACGCGGCGTTCGCAAAGGATTGGAAAGCCAAAACCGGCGATGACATCACCATTCGCCAATCGCACGGCGGCTCCGGCAAACAAGCCCGCGCCGTAATCGATGGTTTGGAAGCGGATGTGGTAACTCTCGCCCTGGCCTGGGACATCGACGCCTTGCACAACAAAGCGCAGTTGCTTCCCGAAAACTGGCAGCAACGCCTGCCGGATAATAGCTGTCCATACACCTCCACAATCGTTTTCCTGGTCCGTCATGGCGCGTCGAAAAAAATCAAGGATTGGGATGATCTGGCGCGACCCGGGATCAGCGTCATTACTGCCAGCCCAAAAACTTCCGGTGGAGCGCGTTGGATTTACCTTGCCGCGTATGGCGATGCCCTAAAGAAAAATCATGGCGACGACGCCGCTGCCCGTCAATTTGTGGAACGCCTTTATCGCAACGTGCCCGTCATGGACGAAGGGGCGCGCGGGGCGGCAACCACATTTGTGCAACATGACATTGGCGACGTTCTTGTCGGCTGGGAAAACGAGGCGTTGATGATCGTCAACGGGTTTGGCAAAGGACGGTTTGACATTGTTTATCCACCGCGCAGCATCCTGGCGGAACCCCCGGTTGCCGTGGTTGACAAATATGCGGACATGCACGGGACGCGCGCCGCGGCGGAGGCGTATTTGAAATTCCTCTACACGCCGCAGGGGCAGGAAATCGCCGCGCGCCATTATTATCGACCGCGGCTGGCGGAAGTCGCGGCGCGGCACCCCGGCGAGTTTCCGCAATTGGAGACGTTTACGGTCAACGAAGTTTTCGGAAGTTGGAGACAAGCGCAGAAAACGCATTTCGATGAAGGAGGTGTTTTTGACCAGATCTCAAGAAGCCGCCGTTAAGGTTTCGCCGCCCTCCAACCCGCTTCCCGGCCTCAATTTGACGCTGGGAATCACGATCACGTACTTGACGCTTATCGTGCTGGTGCCAATTGGCGCGCTGGCCGTCAAGGCTCTTGGACTTTCGTGGAAGGAACTCTGGGAACTTGCAACCAACGAACGGGCGATCTCGGCCTACGAACTGAGCCTGGGGGCGTCGTTCATCGCGGCGCTCATCAACGCCGTTTTCGGAAGCCTGCTGGCGTGGGTTTTGGTCCGCCACCGATTTCCCGGAAGGCGCCTGCTGGATGGCTTGATCGATTTCCCTTTTGCCCTGCCGACGGCGGTGGCGGGTCTGACCTTAGCCAATTTATTTTCCGATCACGGCTGGCTGGGGCGCTTCCTTGTGCCCCTCGGAATCAAAGGCGCATTTACCCGTGTGGGCGTGGTCATTGCTTTGACTTTTGTGGGCTTGCCTTTCTCGGTGCGAACTTTGCAGCCCGTAATTGAATCGCTGGAGAAGGCTGTTGAAGAAGCCGCGGCGTGTCTGGGCGCAAGCCGGCTTCGGACAGTCTTCAGCGTTACAGTGCCCGTTTTGTTTCCGACAGTGCTGACGGGCTTCGGGCTGTCCTTCGCGCGCGCACTGGGCGAATACGGGTCGATTGCGTTTATCTCCGGGAACCTGCCGCAGACGGAAATTGCGCCAACCCTCATTGTCATGCGGCTGGACCAATATGATTATACCGGCGCGATTGCCGTGGCGCTGGTGTTGATGCTCTTTTCGTTTGGCCTGCTGTTCACGCTGAACGCATTGCAAGCATGGTCCGCGAAATTTGAAGGGCCGTGACAATGCGCTTTGGTTTCCAATCGAAAGCACCCGCGGAGCCCGAAACACTCGGCGGGTCCCCGATTGTCCGGGGAACATTGATTGCGGTGGCAGTGCTGTTTTCGACCGTGTTTCTGCTGTTGCCGTTGATCAATGTGTTTGCGCAAGCCTTTGCGTACGGATGGGACGCCTATTTGCGGGCGTTGAAAGACCCCGACACGCTCTCAGCGGTGCGTCTGACGCTCATTGTGGCGGGAATCAGCGTTCCATTGAACGCAATTTTCGGCCTCGCGTCATCCTGGGCCATCGCGAAGTTCGAGTTTCGCGGGAAAATGCTATTATTGACGCTAATCGACCTGCCTTTTTCGATTTCACCCGTTGTGGCGGGACTGTTGTTCGTACTTCTATTTGGCGCCAGCGGATTGCTCGGTCCCTGGTTGCAGGCCCATCACGTTCACATTATTTTTGCGCTGCCTGGGATGGTTCTGGCGACGATTTTCGTGACGTTCCCTTACGTGGCGAGGGAATTGATTCCCGTGATGTCGGCGCAGGGACGCGAGCAGGAAGAGGCCGCGCTGACCCTTGGGGCCAGTGGATGGAAAACTTTCTGGCTGGTGACGCTGCCGTCTGTCAAATGGGGGTTGTTTTATGGAATCGTCCTCTGCAATGCCCGCGCCATGGGAGAATTCGGCGCTGTCTGGGTCGTCTCCGGCCATGTTGCCGGGGAAACCGATACATTGCCATTGCGCGTGGAAAAGCTGTATAACGAATTTGATCCGGCGGCGCCTTTTGCGGTCGCGACGCTGCTGGCTTTTCTCGCCCTGGCGACCATGGCGCTGAAAACGTTTTTGGAATGGAAAAGCCATCGTGAGCATTGAATTAAAAAACGTCAGCAAACATTACGGTTCTGTCAGCGCCGTCGCCGACATCAGCTTTAGTGTGAAGGACGGCGAATTGGTCGCGTTGCTCGGCCCCAGCGGCAGCGGCAAAACTACCGTTCTGCGGCTGATTGCCGGGCTGGAAACTCCTGAAACCGGCGGAATTTTCATTCGCGGCGCGCAGGTCAATAATGTGCCTGTTCTCCACCGAAACATCGGCTTTGTTTTTCAAAATTACGCGCTGTTTCGGA
Organism: Verrucomicrobiia bacterium; assembly: GCA_036268455.1. Classification (GTDB taxonomy): domain Bacteria; phylum Verrucomicrobiota; class Verrucomicrobiia; order Limisphaerales; family Palsa-1400; genus DATAUD01. The sequence continues at coordinate 73,590 of DATAUD010000009.1, read as the reverse complement.
ACATGAGCGTCGCGGCCAACATCGCCTTCGGCTTGAAAGTCAAAAAATGGGCGTCCGCGGAAATCACGGCGCGAATCGAGGAATTGGCGGGATTGCTCGAATTGCAAGGTCTGCTTGAGCGTTATCCACACCAGCTTTCCGGGGGCCAACGCCAGCGTGTCGCCATCGCCCGCGCCCTCGCTCCGAAGCCCGGCGTGCTGCTGTTGGATGAGCCTTTTGCCGCTGTGGATGCCCAAATCCGCCAGGAATTGCGCCAGTGGCTCGTGCGGCTGCACCATGAAATTCGGCTCACTACCGTCTTCGTTACGCACGACCAGGAGGAGGCGATGGAAGTCTCGGACCGAATCGTGGTTTTTTCGCGCGGACATCTTGAACAGATTGGCACACCGCAGGAAGTTTATGAAAAACCGCGCAATGAATTCGTCGCGCGATTCATCGGCGTGCTGAACGTTCTCGAGATGGAAGTGCGCAACGGCCTCGCGCGATGCGAAGAATTGGAGTTGCCGGCGCACGGCTTGCGGGACGGCCAGAAAATGCGCATCGGTTTTCGGCCGTACAATGTCCAGGTTTCCGCCGATCCGTTTGCTCTTCGGCATCGCGCCATTTTGCGGCGCACCTATTTTCTTGGGGTGATGCTGCGTCTGGAAATTGAATTGCCCAGCGGCCTGGTCATTCGCTCGCGCATCAGCAAAGAAGAATACGCGCGGCTCGAGTTGCGGGACGGAGAGGCCGTTTCGTTCCAAATCCGCACCTACCGGATTCTATCCAAAGAGAGCGAACCGCTCGGCACTGAAGTTGCCGCTACACACGAGACGCTCCCGCATTTGGGCGAAGGAATCTAATCTGAAGAAGTTGCCCACGCGAATAGGTAAATAAAACTTCAATTGAAGCCGTCTAAGATCAATAGTTGTTTTAAATGTCAACCATTGTTCGCACATTTAGCGTGCAGTTTGAACATCGCGTCCATTTTACGCGCGGCGTGTTTAACGCGTCGAATTCGCTCCTCCAAACCATCCTGGCGGACCCGCCACGCGTTCCCAAGGTCCTCGTCGTGCTGGATGAATCGCTTGCCACGGCGCGGCCCGAATTGTCGCGGTCCATCGAACATTATTTTGCGGGGCTGCGTGATCAGTTGAACCTGGTTTGTCCCCCCTTTGTGCTCGAAGGTGGTGAACGCTCCAAAACCTCCTATTTTCACGTCTCGGAAATTCATTCACAAATAGAGCGTTACCACATCGACCGCCATTCCTACGTCGTGGCTGTCGGCGGAGGCGCCCTGCTCGATGTTGCCGGCCTGGCCGCCGCCACCGCGCATCGCGGCGTTCGCCACGTGCGAATTCCCACCACTGTGCTGGGCCAGAATGACTCGGGCGTCGGCGTCAAAAACGGAATCAACGCCTTTGGAAAAAAGAATTTCATCGGCACATTCGCGCCGCCATTTGCCGTCATCAATGATTCTGATTTTCTGGACACGCTTTCAGAGAGAGACAAGCGCGGCGGGTACGCCGAGGCTGTCAAAGTCGCCCTCATCCGTGATCGCTCCTATTTTGAAGGCCTGGAACAAGATGCTCCGCTGCTGGCTCGCTTCGAGCCAACGGCCATGCGCCGCATGATTCATCGCAGCGCCGAACTTCATGTCCAGCACATTGCCGGCGGTGGCGACCCTTTCGAGTTTGGTTCGGCCCGGCCGCTCGACTTTGGGCATTGGGCCGCGCACAAACTGGAGCAACTGTCGGATTTTCAAATCCGGCACGGGGAGGCCGTTGCCATCGGCATCGCGATCGACGTGCTTTATTCGCGCAATATCTCTTTGCTTGATCCTGAGTCCGCCGAACGAATCCTCCGGCTGCTGCAATCGCTGGGCTTTGAATTGTTCGCCAACGAATTGCTGCACCTGGACGGCGAACAGCAGCCAATGGTTCTGCGCGGTTTGGAGGAATTTCGCGAGCACCTGGGCGGCGAACTGACACTGACCATGCTCCAGGGCATTGGACGTGGTGTCGAGGTCCACGATGTCATCCTTCCGCGAATGCTCGATGCCATTTCGGAATTGCGCCAGCGCCATAGCCAGGGCCAGAATATCGCGCGAGCGTGCTGAATCGAACGGCGGTCATCAATATTGTGGGTCTGACGGAATCTCTCGTCGGCCCGCGCACGCCTCGTATTGACCGCTTCCGGGCCGGCGGGAAGTCCGCTCGCATTATTCCAGCATTCCCGGCCGTCACCTGCACCGCGCAGGCAAACTATCTGACCGGCACGACCCCGTCGCGTCACGGCATTGTTGCCAACGGATGGTACGATCGCCAACTCGCTGAAACGCATTTTTGGAAGCAGTCCAATCGCCTCGTTGCCGGCGCGAAAATCTGGGATGAAATGCGCCGGCGCGATCCGAAGTTCACCTGTGCGCAGTTGTTCTGGTGGTTCAACATGTATTCGACGGCCGATTACTCGATCACTCCGCGCCCGGCATATCCCGCTGATGGGCGAAAAGTCTTTGATATTTATTCCTGGCCGCCGGACATTCGGCCGGAAATCAAAAAAACTTTGGGTGAGTTCCCCTTCCCTGCTTTCTGGGGCCCCGCCGCCGGCGTGGACGGACCTCAAGGGAGCGCCGATGCCGCGTCGCGCTGGATAGCGGAGTCAGCGAAATGGATCGAGCAAAAATATTCCCCCACTCTGAGTCTGATTTACATTCCTCACCTTGATTACAACTTGCAGCGGCTCGGCCCGTCGTCTCCGAAGATCGCGGCGGACTTGCGTCAAGTCGATGATTTGGCGGGTGATCTCATTTCGTTTTTTCAGAAGCGCGGCGTTCAAATCGTATTGCTCTCCGAATATGGAATCACCGACGTGCGACAGCCGATCCATTTAAACCGCATCTTCCGCGAGCAGGGATGGATTGCAATCCGAGAGGAATTGGGCCTGGAATTGTTGGATTGCGGAACGAGCAAGGTGTTCGCCGTCGCGGATCATCAAGTTGCGCACATATATTTCAATGATTCTTCGCTTGAGTCTCGTGCTCGCGACTTGATCTTGCGCCAAACAGGCGTCGAGTCGATTTTAGGCGCGAAAGAAAAAATGGAAATGGGCATCGACCACCCACGCGCCGGCGATCTGATTGCGGTGGCCGCGAAGGATGCATGGTTCACTTATTATTATTGGCTGGACGACGCTGTCGCGCCGGATTTTGCGCGATGCGTCGATATTCACCGCAAACTGGGTTACGATCCTGTGGAGCTTTTTTTAAACCCGGAAATTCCCGGAATTAAATTAAAAATCGCGTGGCGTCTCCTGCAAAAGAAGCTTGGCTTTCGGATGCTCATGGACGTTGTTCCGCTGGATGCCAGCCTCGTCCGCGGCTCACATGGCCGCCGCACTGATCAGAGCGCGGAGCAACCGCTCCTGATTTGCGAACGCGCATCGCCCGGATTGCCTTCGCAAATCGATTCGACAAACGTTTTTTCCGCCCTTATCAATCAAATGTGACATATTTCATCGGTTGCGGGAGGAGACGACGATGCGATTTCCAATCTACCGAGAACAACCAAAAGCGAAAGTGCAAGTAATGAGGACCGACGCCGGCACCCAATCGTCATCCAATGGTAAATGAAGAAGCCGAGGCTTTGGCTTTGTCGCAACGAATGGCAGCTAAACAATATCGAGCAGAGCTTCCGGCATGGATTTTTATCGGAGGCCTTTCCGCTTTCCCCTGGCTAATTGTGTGGGCAGATGCAGTACATGGCATCCCCCTCGCAGGTGTGTTAGTAGCGGGTATTGTGTCGGGATATAGTTTCGCATGGTTGGTTAGTTTTAAAATCGTCATCACACCCGCGGAATTGGTTTTTCGGAGCTTGTTTCGTGGGAAGCAAAGCATCAAGCATAATCAAATTAAGATAGTCCGGTTGGAGTGGAAAGCACAAAAGGGGCCGTTACGATTAGTGGTCGAACCCAAAGAATCAAATGGTGCGAGGAAGCTCGATATTAACGCCAAAGTCTTTTCACGAGCAGCTATTGACGCTGTTCTCGAATTGGGATCCCGGGTTGCAAAGGCAGATGATGGTGGCTTACGCGATGGAATTGTTTTGAAATCTTGGCGATCGTGGAGGGGCCGCCCGAACCCAAAAACCAACAAATAGCATCGGATGACGTTGCGTTTTTCTCTTTGGCGCGGCTCGTTCGCTTTTAGCCGTCCGTTTTCCCGCCGATTGAGTCGACGGTCGACGGGGTCCGTCGACGTCGAGGATCTCGACCGTGTCAGTCGTCATCCGCACTTTTTCGTTAACGTCAGCCGGGCAGTGATGAAAGTCTATTGCGCGATGCCCACGCAGCTTGCGCTTGGAATAGGCTCACATGGCCGCCGCACTGATCAGAGCGCGGAGCAACCGCTCCTGATTTGCGAACGCCCAACCGCTGAAGTGCCTCCGCAAATCGACTCCACGGAGGTTTTTTCCACTCTTATAAATCAAATGTGACTGGTCACATCTCGTAAGGCGGGCGAAACGGGCGCGACATCAACAGGCTCGCCGCCGGATCGTCAAGTATTTCTTCTGTCTCGACGTTCCACCGGATTTTTCGGCCTGTCAGCATCGAGATCAACCCGAGATGGCCCGGGGTGGCGGAGTGATGCGCCGTATTCGCAGGCGCGATGGTTGGTTTTCGTGATTTCACCGAGTCGATGAAATTGCGGTAGTGATTGGTCGAGCGTATCAGCGGGATTTTTACGTCTTTCTCGTCCAGTTCCTTGATGTCTTTCCAGTCATCGTTGGAAGAATCGAATTTGCCGCGGTCCACGTAAACCCAGCCGTCTTTGCCGATCCATTTGGTGCCGCTTTTGATTTCATCGTACCCGCCCGCGATGGTCATGTGGATGTCCTCGGGATACTTCAATTCAATGCGGTATTTGGTGCAGGTATTCCAGATGGCGTCGTGCGGCGGAAAGTCACCGTGGCCCTCCAATTCGTACGGCCCATTATTGTCAAAACCCAGGCCCCAATGCGCAATATCGACATGGTGCCCGACCCAATCCATTAATTGCCCGCCGCCGGTGTTGTAATTCCAGCGCCAGTTCAAATGGCTTCGCGCCTTGATGTAAGGCTCCATTCTCGACGGCCCAATCCACGTGTTGTAATCCAGCCATCGGGGCGGCTTGGTAATTTTGGTATCCTTCCCGTCGTGCGCGAAGTCTGTATGGCCGGAAGGCAATCCGACTTCAACTTTCGTGACTTTGCCAATCAGCCCATTGCGCACGATCTCGGCGGCCTTGTGAAAACTGCCGTTTGAGCGCTGCCAGGAGCCGGTCTGCCAGATGCGTCCGTTTTCCTGCACCGCCTTCACAATTCTTTGCTGTTCGGCAATGGTTTTGGCCAGCGGCTTTTCTCCGTAAATATCCTTCTTTTGCCGGGCGGCAAAGACCGCGATGATTTCGTGCCAATGATCGGGAACGGCGATCATCACGGCGTCAATGTCCGGGCGGGAAATCATTTCGCGGTAATCGTGATACGGCTTGCAATCTTTGTTTTTGTAAAAGCCGTTAATCGTGTCGAGCGATCTCTTAAGATGTTTTTTGTCGATGTTGCAGGAGGCGACGACCCGGCAATCTTTCAAACCCATCAAGCCATTCGTATTCTGCGGCGCGATCATCCCCCAACCCACAATTCCGATGATGATTCTATTGGAAGGCGCGGTGCTCCCTCCACGTCCCAACGCTGAGGCGGGAATGAAGGTAGGAAGGGCAACCGCGGCGCCAGCGGCGCTGGTGACCGCCAGGAAACGGCGACGACTCATCGGAGAACGGGCAATAGGGCTTGTGCTCATGCAAGCGATGATGCGTGCCCGAAACGGCGGAGACCAGAAAAAAGATTTCCAGCAAGTTTCTAACTCACTGAAGCGTCACTTTTTCAGTTCCAAATTGGAAAATGCGTCGTTGGAAAATGACTTGCCGTTCGACGCCACTTTGGGAGCGGCGACGGCTTCTTCCGCCTCTTCAGGCAAAGCAGTCGGTTCCCCGTCGTTTTCCACTTGCTTGGGATTCTTCCCGCGTTTGGCGCGAGGCAGCGGGCTGAGCATGACGTTGATGCCCTTGCCGATGAGCTTCGCCGGAGCGTCGGGATGACCGAAAGAAGTGAGGCTCTTGACTAGTTTTTCAACTTGTTGAAAACCAAATTCCTTGTGCGCCATTTCGCGTCCGCGGAAACGAAGCGTCACTTTGACTTTCATATCTTCGCAAAGAAAGTCGATTGCGTGCTGCAGTTTGACGCCGAAATCATGAGGGTCAATGTTCGGGCTGAGCTGAATTTCTTTGACCTTGTTGGCGTGCTGATGTTTGCGGGCTTCCTTTTCCTGCTTCGCCAATTCGTAGCGGTACTTTCCAAAATCAACCAGGCGGCAGACCGGCGGATTGGCGGCGGCGGCGACTTCGACCAGATCGACAGTTTTGGCGCGGGCCAGGTTGATGGCTTCGCCGAGCGACATAACGCCAAGGTTTTTGTCCCCCTCAATGACGCGCACTTCGCGGGCACGGATTTTCCCATTAACGCGTGTGAACGAGGCGGGCGGAGAAAAAGTACGAGGAGTGAAAGGGCGAGTCAAGAGGCCCTCACGGGTTGGAATATGTTCATGTACAATTCAAACTTTATATCACAGCCGGGCACTGCCCGGTAACAGACAGTATTAAACACTCTTTCTCACTTTTCGCAAGTCAAATGTCACTTCAAAAAAACGATTCTGAAAGTAGGGGTTTCCCTCATAACACCGAAAGCCGGCATTGACTTGGAATTTGGGGCGGGATTTAATGCTGAAATGCCGGCCTTTGCCCGAAAATTTCCATGGGTTGCGATTGTTGCCGCCGCGACCGGCATCTCGACAGCGCGAGGGGACGGGCCGGCTATCGCGGGGCTTGCGGTGGGAAACAATGCGGATGGCCGGATCGAGGTTTTCCAAGTGGACCACAATGGGGACTTGCGCCACCGCTGGCAACGCGAATTCACGCGTGATTGGTCGTCCTGGTCCAGCCTCGGCGGCGAGTTTGCGCCCGGTGTCGCGATTGTGAATGACTCAACGGGCCGCCTGGGTGTTTTTGCGCTAAATCGAATCAGCCAAACTGTGGAATACAGTTTCCAAAAGGAGCCGAACAGCCTCGCCTGGTCGAATTGGACAACCTTACCCGGCCCGCAAAAGTATTCCTCCGTCGCCGCCAGCAAAGATGCGGACGGCCTGTTCCAAGTGTTCGCAGTGGGGGTTGGAAGCCGCTCTGTGCAATATATCCGGCAAATGAAGGGGGAGAACCAGGGCCAATGGTCGGATTGGGTTAATATTGGCGGCAATGTCGAACTCGGCTTGACTGTCGCCCAAGACCGGGCCGGGTTGGTGGAAGTGTTCGGGATCGACGCGAAGGACGGCGAATTGGTCCATTGCCGGCAAACCAGCGACGAGCAATGGACACCCTGGGCCAGGCTGGGTGAACGGATACTTCCCGGATTTGCCGTTTGCCAAAATATGGATGGCCGCCTGGAATTGGCCGGTGTGCGCGCGCCGGACAACATCGTGTGCCACGTATTCCAATTGTCCGCCCACCCGAACAGTCCGTGGTCGGCGTGGATGAGCCTTGGCAAGAAAATGAAGCCGGGAATCGCCATGGGACGGAATCCCGACGGGCGAATTGAGATTTTCACGGTGAATCCGGCTGACGACATGATTTTTCACACATTCCAACTTCGCGGCGGCCAGTCGAATTGGGTTAACTGGACCGATATGTCGTTGGTGGGGGACAATATACAAGCCAGACGGAACGCCGGGGCCAACTGGACACGGTTGATCGATATTGGGGCGGTGACTCCGTCGTATCCGGTTGTCGGGAGCAACGCCCAAGGGCACTTGGAGATATTTGCGTTTGATCGCGGGCCGGAGAGAATTCTGAATCATCGCACCCAAATTAACGGGAACCTGAACTGGGCTGATTGGTCGAGCATGGACCGGTCCACCTCGCAATACATTTCACGGACGTGGCGCATTGATGACGGGTTGCCGGACAACCGGATTCAGGCCATTGCGCAAACACCCGACGGCTACATTTGGGTGGGGACCCGAAACGGACTGGCGAGGTTCGATGGGACACAATTTACAGTTTATTCGACCGCAAACCGCTCCATCACCGCGCTTTTCGCGGACAGCAAAGGGCGCCTCTGGATCGGTTTCGACGGCGGGGGATTGAGCTGCCTGAGCGGCGCCGCGATTTCGCATTATGACGCGGCTGGCGGATTGGCGGGGGATTGCGTGACGGCGCTATGCGAGGGCGTGGATGGTTCGTTGTGGATTGGGACGACCACCGGCGTGAGCCTTTTGCGGCGGGACCAATTCGTCAATTATAAAATCAAGGACGGGCTGCTTTCCGATTCGATCCGTTCCGTGCTGGAAGATGCCGAGACGAATCTTTGGATCGCCACGGACCGGGGGCTGAACGTCATTTCGAACAAAACGATCCTGGGCTTCACGCGCGAAAACGGGCTGCCCGACAATTCGCTGACGGGACTTTGGCAGGACGTGCCGGGGCGACTCTGGATTGGGTCCGCGCACGGTTTGATTCTGCGCCGCAGCCATTCGTTCTACGCGTATAACGAGCAATTCGCGTTGTCCGACCGGTTCGTCAATGTGATTCGCAACGACAGGCAGGGAGACATGTGGGTGGGGACGGACACGGGATTGAGCCGGTTCCAGGAAGGGCATTTTTTAGATGAAATGGACAACGAAGCCGCGCCGTTTGGAAAGGTACGCAGCCTTTTTGAGGATCGCGAGGGGAACCTTTGGATTGGTTCGGAAAACGGTTTAAGCCGCCTTGCGCCAAAGGGCCTCCTGGTTTACGGCACGCACCAAGGTTTGTCTCACAACAATATCACCTCCGTTGTGGAAGATGACAACGGGAGTCTCTGGCTTGGAAACCGGGGAGGGCTGGATCAACTGAACGGGGACGCCATCACGGCTTACACGCGCGCGAAAGGTTTTCCGATTGAGCTGGTTGAATGCTTGTGCAAAGGGCGTGACGGCAGCCTTTGGGCCGGCGGCGATGACGGCGCCGGAGTTGTGCAAATCAAGGACGGCAATCCGGTCCGTTATCCGCAAAAAAGCGGATTGGCGGCGGGGGATGTCACCGTTATCTGCGAAGACCGATCGAGCAACGTCTGGATTGGGACCAGCCAGGGACTGAGTTGCATTGCGCACGGAAGGTTTATTACCAACGATATTACCGGCAGAATGGCGGGACACGCGCTCCGGGCGATCCGGGAGGACAAGCGCGGCGGGATCTGGTTCGGAACGCAGGAAGGCCTATGCCACTGGAAGAACGGAGTGTTTGACACGTTCACTACTTTGAACGGGCTATCGGACGATGTAGTGACGGCCCTTTACGACGATGACAACGACTGTCTGTGGATTGGCACGGAAAAGGGTGGGTTGAATCGCTATCGCGGCGGCCGTTTTACCGTTTATCACGTCAAGGACGGGCTATTGAGCGATGAGATATTCGATATTATCGAGGATGATTACAATTGGCTGTGGATGACGTGTTCCAGGGGCGTTTTTCGCGTGCTCAAAAAGGATTTTGATTCGGTGGACGCGCGGCGAACCAAAAAAGTCGCCAGCATTGCGTACGGGCGCAACGACGGCATGGCCAGCGCGCTGTGCAGCACCGGCAAACCCGGGGCATGGAAGACCCGGGACGGGCGGCTTTGGTTTGCGACAAGCGACGGCGTGGCGGCGCTTGATCCGAGAGCGATACACATCAACAATTCGCTGCCGTCGGTGTATATCGAGCAACTGGTGCTTGACGGCAAGCCGTGGTTTCCGATCGACAAAGCCCTTTCCGACATTGCGCCGAAAGTTTCGGTGCGAATCCCGCCTGGCCATCGGGAACTGGAAATTCATTACACCGGCCTTGGAATCCCGACGCCCGAGCGCATACGATTCAAATACAAACTGGATGGAGTGGATTCCGATTGGGTCGAAGCGGACAACCGCCGGGTGGCCTATTATGCCAACCTTCGCCCCGGCGCATATTCGTTTGAGGTGACCGCGTGCAATAATGACGGGGGGTGGAGCCCGGATGCCGCTTCGCTGCAACTCGAGTTGTTGCCCCATTTTTGGGAAACATGGTGGTTTTTGACGGTGTGCGTCTTGGCGATTGTTGGCGCGATTGGCGGCTCCGCCCGCTACGCCACACGCCGCAGGATGCTCCGCAAACTCCAACAGATGCAGCAACGCCACGCGATTGAATTGGAACGCACCCGCATCGCCCGGGACATGCACGATGAATTGGGGGCGAAACTGACGCGCATTTCCTTCCAGGGCGCGATGGCCCGCCGACGGCTGCACGACAATTCCGAAGCGGCCGGGCACATTGAAAAAATGGCGCAAACGGCGCGCGACATGGTTTTTTCGCTGGACGAAATCGTATGGGCCGTTGACCCGAAAAATGACAACCTTGATGATCTGGCAACCTACGTCTGCCGCTACGCGACCGGGTTTTTCGAGGACAGCCCGATTCGGTGCAAATTCGTCATTCCGGCCAGCCTGCCGCACTGCCGCCTTTCAACGGATGTGCGCCACAATATCTTCCTTGCGGTGAAAGAGGCGCTCAACAATGTCCTTAAACATTCAGAAGCATCGCGCGCTGAAATTCAGATCGCCACCGGTCCCGATAGTTTTGAGATTCGCATTTCAGATGATGGGCGCGGTATGGCGCCGGCGGTTCAAAACGGCCTCGGCACGGGCAGGATCAGCCACGGCCTTGAAAACCTGAATCAACGGCTTGCCGCCATCCAGGGACGTTGCGAGATCACGAGCGTGCCGGGCCAGGGAACCTGCGTGCGGTTGATCGTGCCGTATGCCGTCATCCATTTATCCGACTAACATGAAAGCCGCGCCGCGCATAGAATCCCGTGCGAGAATGAACATCACCGTCTGCATTGTGGAGGACGACGCCGAGTTGCGGGAAAGCATCAGCGGTTACATCGATGCCAGCCCCGGGTTCAAGTGCCTCGGCGCCTGCGCGTCAGCGGAGGAAGCGCTGGAGGTGATTCCGAAAGTCCAACCTAAAATTGCGATTGTTGACATCAACCTCCCCGGGATGAACGGAATCGAATGCGTCCGGCAATTGGCCCCCCTGATGCCCGGCCTGCAAATCATGATGTTGACAGTCTATGAGGACACCAACCAGGTGTTCGACGCCCTGGCCGCCGGGGCGTGCGGTTACCTGCTCAAGAGCACGCGGCCGGAGAAATTGCTGGAAGCGATCATGGAGATTCAGCAGGGAGGTTCGCCGATGACGAGCCACATCGCCAGAAAGGTAGTGCAGGCGTTCAAGCCGTCCGGAACGACCGCGGAGTTAAAGACGCATCTATCAGGGCGGGAACAGCAGGTGCTGGAGTTGCTTTCGCAAGGTTGCGCCTACAAGGAGATAGCGGCGCAGATGGACCTTCATCTGGGAACCATACGAACCTACGTGCAGCGCATCTACGAGAAATTGCACGTCAAATGCCGGACAGAAGCCGTGGTAAAATACCTTGGCGGGCCGTCCCCGGCGCATCGCCGCCCCCTGTAATATCATTATCCGACTTTCCCTGTTTTCAGAATCCTGTTAAATTCTCATCATTAATCATGTTCTCAAACATTTTGACGCGCATTATCGCCCTCGTATGAGAAAAGCGGAAACGCGCGCGTTTACTCTGATTGAACTCCTGGTGGTCATCGCGATCATCGCCATCCTGGCCGCAATGTTGCTGCCGGCATTGGATAAGGCCAAGCAGCAATCGCTTGGAACGTATTGTTCCAATAATCTGAAGCAGATCCAGTTGGCGTGGCTCATGTACGCCTCCGACTCTTCGGATTTTCTGCCCGGAAACTACTGGCAGGAAGAGCAATCCCATAGCCCTTTAAACTGGATGTCAGGATGGGAGGAACTTGGCGATCCCAACACCCTCGACAATACCAACACCGACCTTTTGTTTAATCCCCAATGGGCGGAAATGGGATCGTACCTTATGAAGCAGGCCAAGGTATATCAGTGCGCCGCGAGCAGGGCCCTTTGCGAAATTAATGGCCGCGGCTATCCCTTGTGCCGCGACGTCTCGATGAACGCGTTTATGGGCTACCAAAATGATCCTCCCGATACAAACGACGGCTATGTCCCTTTTCGAAAGCTAACGCAAATCATCGGCCAATCGCGGGTGTACAGAACCGCATTCGGTCCGTCGCAGGCATTTGTATTCATTGACGAGAAGGACAATAGCATTGATGACGGTGAATTTTTGGTGGACCCGGAGGCGACCGCCGAGCTTGATAACATTCCCGCCCCCTACCACGCCGGCGCCGGCGGCGTCACTTTTGCCGATGGGCATGTCGAGATGCACAAATGGACGAGTCCGCTGATTCTACAGCCGCCACAATTCGGCGGAATTGTCATTTGGGGCTCTGGACCGTACCAAAAGGATCAATTCAAAACTGGAACGGCGCCGATGCCGGACCTCTTGTGGCTGCAGGCGCGCACGACTTATCGAGCCGACTAACAAGCCGGCGGCTTTGAGTGAATGGGTTTTGCAAACGCCGCGTCCATTACGATAGTTAATTCAAGCATGAAATCTAACCTGATCAGCCGCCGGCGCTTCCTTAAACGAACCGGAAGCGCAGTGGCGGCGGCGGTGGCGGTGGCGGCCCCAGCCATTCTTCCTGCGTCGGTTCTCGGACGCAATGGCGCCATTGCGCCGAGTGAACGCATCACAATGGGTTTCATCGGTGTCGGCGGACAGGGTTCCGGCCACCTTCTGGGCGGCGCCTGGACTTACGTTGCCGGCGGCTACACCGGGCGCAAGGAGTGCCAGGTGCTCGCCGTCTGCGACGTCTGGCGCGACCGCCGGGAATCGCGCGCCGCCAAGGTCAACGACCATTACCGCGATGTCCATGGCGAAGGTAATTATACCGCATGCAAGGCCTACAGGGATTTCCGCGAAGTCCTCGACCGTTCCGACATCGATGCCGTGTTGATCGCCACTCCAGCGCACTGGCACGCCACGATGGTCATCATGGCCGCGCAGGCCGGCAAAGACATTTACTGTGAGAAACCTTCCGCTGTCACCATCAAGGAAGCGCAGGCGATCAAATCCGCCGTCCAGCGTTATGGCCGCGTCTATCAAGCGGGAACTCAGCAGCGCAGCGAATATGGCGGAAAATTTCGGCTGGCTTGCGAATTTGTCCGCAGCGGACGCATCGGCAAACTCCAGGAAATTTACGGTTATCGCGATGGCGGCGGCGTTTATTGGCCAACGCTCTTTGCCCCCGGCAAACCCGTGCCGGAAACATTCGACTGGGACCTTTACCTCGGCCCGGCGCCGTTTTTCCCTTACGATGGCATCTACGGACCGCATCGGTTTGACATTGGCGAACTCAATTGGGGCCAGCACCACTATGACATCATTCAATGGGCCGCCGACGCCGATGAAACCGGCCCGACGGATTTGTGGCTGGAAAAAGATCGCTCCTGTTACAAGTACCCAAGCGGCGTGGTCGTTTACGGCAAGCCCTACCCTGGCGAGCCTGTGGGCGCGGATGGCGGCGCTTGCTTTGTCGGTTCATCGGGCCGCATCGCCGTTGACCGCGACAATTTGGTTTCCGACCCGCCGGACATCGTGCGTGAACCATTGCGCCCGGACGAAGTTCATCTTTACCATAGCAACAGCCACTCTGGGAATTTCCTCGAATGTATCCGCACGCGCCAGCGGACGATTTGCCCCGTGGAAATCGCCCATCGCTCCTCCAGCGCGGTGTTGCTGGGCGGCGTCGTCAAACAATTAAAACGCCCCCTCAAGTGGGACCCCGTGGCCGAACAATTTCCCGGCGATGACGAGGCAAATCGAATGTTGTCCATCGCCAAACGCCCGCCCTGGAACGCCTGATTATTAGAATTGACATGAAAAGAACTTTCGCTGTTTTACTTGGGTGCTGCATTGCCGGCCTTGCCGCCGCGCAAGACCCCAGCCCCGTCGACGAATCCCAACTCATCGGCGTTTTACAATCCGGGACTTCATCCGTGCGCGAAAAGGCGGCCGCATGCGCGAGTCTTAAGCGCGTCGTCACAGCGCGTTCGGTTCCGGCGCTGACTGCGCTTTTGACCGACAACGATCTGTCGCACTCGGCGCGGTATGTTCTGGAATCCCTTCCCGGGTCGGAAGCGGAGAAAGGGCTTTTGAATGCGCTGCCGCAAACATCCGGCTCGAACCAGGTGGGAATCGTCAATTCCCTGGCCAAGCGCCGCGATCCGACGGCGGTCGGCGCTCTTTCAAAGTTGCTGGGAAATTCGGATTCAGCGGTGGCGGTAGCGGCGGCCGAGGGCCTGGGCCATATTGGCGGGCCAAAATCGCTCAAGTCTTTGGAACACGCCCTGCCCTCCGGAACAGGGGTACTTCACGAAGCGGAAGTTGACTCCCTCCTGTCTTGCGCAAACCGGCTTCTGGCAAACGGTGACAACTCCGCCGCGTTGAAAATTTTCCGCCAGCTTTATGATCACGAGAAATCCGACGGAATCGCGCTTGCGTCCTATCGCGGCATAATCCTGGCCTCCGGCTCACGAGGGATTCCGTTGATGATGAAGGCCATAGCAAGCGGTGATTCGCCGACGCAAGGCGCCGCTTTGGAACTCGCCCTCAAAATGCCCGGCCCCGACGTGACAACGCAACTGGCCGGTTTGCTTGCGAACGCGCCGGTGCCCGTTCAAATCTCGCTGCTCCAATGCCTGGGCCAGCGCGGCGATCCTTCCGTCTCCGCCCCCGTCGCCCAATTGGTGGCAAGTTCCGATCCCGCCGTCCGCGAAGCGGCAATTACGGCCCTGGGCGATTTAGGAGACCAATCGGTGGCCGTTGTGCTCGCAAAGTGCGCCGCGAATTCCACCGGCGCGGAGCGAACTGCCGCCCGCCAATCGCTGGACGACCTACGCCACGGCCCGGTCACACAAGCCTTGATGGCCGCGCTTTCGGATGATTCCCCCAAGGTCCGTCTGGAAATCATTCGCGCGCTTGGTGACCGTGGCGACGCTTCCGTCGCTCCCACAATTCTCCAACTCGCTCGCGCCGACGACGACGCCATCAGTTCCGCTTCCTTCCAGGCGCTCGGGACGCTGGGTGGCGCGGAGCAGGTTCCCGACCTGTTGCAAATCGTCGTTCAAACCACGAGCGACGACCGCCGTTCGGGCGCCGCCGGCGCTCTCGGCTCCATTTCCCAGCGGCTCGAATCGCAAGGCGCGCAATGGGACGTTCAATCCCTGATAAACGCCGTGAAGACCGGGCCAGTCCAAACCCGCCTCGCCCTGCTGCCGATTTGCAGCGGACTCACCGACGCCTCGGTGCGCGACGCGTTGCGCGCCTCCATGGCTGACCCCAGCCCAGATGTCCGCGAAGCCGCCATCGACGCCTTGTGCGACACACACGACAGCGAGCTTCTGCCGGATATGCTCAAGGTCGCGTGCAGTGATCCTGAGAAGCGGTTCCGAACCGTTGCCATCGGGGGTTGCGTGCGTCTGGCTGTGCGCGAAGAGGCCGTCAAACTGCCGGCGGAGAAGAAAATCGAAATCTTCAAGACGATTCTCGACACCCCCCTCGATACCGCCCAAAAGCGCCTCGTCCTTTCGGGCCTCGAGGCCGTCCCGAATGACCAATCCCTTGCCTTGGTGACGCCGATGTTGGATGACAAATCCGTCCGTTCCGAGGCCGCGCAAGCCGTGATCCATATCGCCGGCTCCATTTCCAAAACACAATCCGAGGAAGCTGGCGCGGCGCTGAAAAAAGTGTTGGCAATGTCCCTCAATTCCGCAACCCGCAAGTCCGCCGAAAAGGCTTATCAAAGATTTCAATGAAGCTGCGTTACTGTCTGTTATTGCTGGCAGTCTGCTTGACCGCATCCGCTGACCAAAAAGATTGGGTTCCTTTAACGTTAAAACTGCCTTCGCCCGTCTTTTCCGGCACCCCCAAGGAAGCTCCGGCAGGAGTCATCGTTGAGTCTCGCACCGCCGTACCGCCTGTCATCATGGTTCCGCCCAACGCCCGGAACATTGCCCCAAAAGCCAAAATCACCAGCAGCGACAAAAATGCCACCTCCGCCCTGCTCGCCAAAATCACCGACGGCGACAAGGAGGCGGACGAGGACAGCATTGTTCAATTGCGCAAGGGATTGCAGTGGATACAGTTCGATTTTGGCCGCCCGGTGGATATTTACGCCATCGCGCTCTGGCATGCGCATGACAACGCCAAAATTTACCGTTCTGTCATTGTCCAGGCGGCTGACGACAAGGATTTTACAGAAAATGTCCGCACCCTCTTCAACAACGATACCGACAACAGCTCCGGTTTGGGCGCCGGCACGGACCGCCAATACTTCGAGACGTTTCAGGGGAAAGAGATCAACGCCAAAGGAACCAAGGCGCGCTACGTCCGCCTCTATTCGCACGGCAGCACCGACAGCTCGATGAACGAATACACCGAGGTCGAGATTTACGGCGTGCTCGCTACTCCTTAGTAAATTTGTGGATATGCCCGTACTTGCTCCACTCCGTCACGATAAGATTTCCATGCTTGTCAATCGCCGCGCCGTGGGGTGAATTGCAGATGCCAGTCTGCCATTTGTCCGGCGGCAGTCCGTAATTGGCCCGTTGCTTCTCGTTCGGATTATCGCCCACCTGCGCCACAATGTTGCCATCCTTATCCAGCACAGTGACCCGCCCTTGCAATTCGGGAATGACCGCATAATTCCCGCGAATGTAAACCGCGGCCGGCATGCGGAGATCATCCCGGATGACCTTCACAAAATTGCCGTCCAGGTCCCAGTATTCCACGCGATTATTATTGCGATCGCAAACGAACAGCAGCGGCTTGTGCCCGCGGGTATCCAGCGCGATTCCGTGGCAGGTCTTGAATTTGCCGATTTCCGTGCCCGGCCCGCCAAAAGCCTTCACAAAATTCCGCTCTTTATCATACTTCAACACATAATTCGCCCCGTAACCATCCGCCACAAAAATCGCCCCATCCGGCCCCACCGTGACAGCGCACGGCTTGAATTCATCCTGATTCTTATAAATGCCCGCCTCCTTCGGATAATGGATCGTCCATACAATCGTCCCATCGAGTTTAAGCTTGAGGACTTCGTGATCCGCCGGCCGCGCCCCGTAAATATATTCGGTCCCATGCTCCCTGCGCAATTCCAGCCCGTGAATGCGTGTCGGCCCAAAATTGCGAAGAAACTTCCCGTCCGGCGAAAACACCAGGATGCCGCGCGCCGTATCAGTGGTGATATAAATATTGCCCGCCTTATCAATCACCGTGCCACCGTGGCAAGGCCCAATCGGTTTGCCGCCAGGATCCTTCTCAAAGAAATCGGGCGTATCGGAATATTTAAACTGCGCGGCAAAAGCCGTGGTGGAGACAATGACAAAGGCGGCCAACAATGCGTGAGAAATACGACTCATGATGTAATTAGATGATTAATGTTTCAACTCCAGTGAAAGCCACCACGCTCGGAATTGCAACTGTGAATTCCTGAAGCCGCACCGGCAAAGGCATTGCACCCTCGGTCTATTGCAAATTCAAAGCCCCCGCGTTGGTTTTTGTCGTAAAGAATCCCGCTCCGCTGTTTTGGTCTTGCAGAATCACTCCGGCCCCGGCGGTTGTGGATTTCCCGCTGCCGTTTCCAAAAGTTACTTTTAAAAGTCCGCTTTTTGCGTTGATCGAGCCGGTCAATGAGTTCGTCGGACCACCTGAAATCTTCACCACCGCGTCGTTGTTGCTCACCGCCACATTGAAGTCAAGAAGAAGACTTGGGCTTGATACCTCAAGCTGGCCTCCCGCAAGAGTAATCGCCGGTGCGTGCGCGGGCGGGTTCGTCCAAGGCGAGCCTACGACCGTCACGTCATTTGTAAAACCGAGAACACCAGTCTTGATCCACGTGAGCGTCGTAGTCGAGGGGCGGGCGGGCAGGTTTGGCAAGTTGACCCAACCTAGAAGCAGGCCGGTGTTATTGTAAAGACTGGCGTAAACAGGCACGTCTCCGTTGGATGCCGCCGTTACGAATTGATGGTAAACCGTGCCGTCGGCAAGCGCCCCCACAAAGGTGATGTTGGCGTTGAGTTCAGAAATAGTGGCATAACCGCTGCCGGGCGGGACATTTGCCGGAGAACTGGCTGGCGGCGCCATCAGCATCGTATATTGCGCGGCGCCTTTGGTCGTGGCCCCTCGTTCGGCATCCAAATTAGCTGTCCACCCTCCGTCGCTGGTTCCCGAGACTAGGCCCGAAATTTCGGGAATGCTCGAATCGAGGTTCAATTGCAATCCAATTGCCCCTCCTTGTTTCGCGGGCCGCGCGACGTTCGCAGTCGCATTGCCGGATATATCGAAAATGCCTGAAAAACCCCACGAGCCCCCGGCTATCGAGAGCTTGCCGCTGAATAAACCCCCAGTCTTGAGAGTTAATCCACCAATCAGGCCGGCGGTTTGCTCCGTCACGTTGCTGGGAATGAAGAAAAGCCCATTGTAAATCCCAGCCGCGGCGATGAAAAAGTTTGTGACGAAGTTGGCCTGCAACGAGAATCCCGGCTCCATGACAAAATGAAGCGTTGGATTGGTGCCGCTGACGGAACCGCTCCAATTCGTGAAAAGCGATTGAGCGTTTGGCACGGCAGTCACCGAGTAACCCTCGCCGATATTTAGCAGCGGGCCGTTCACTTTAGGAGGAGCGTCGCCAGGCACAAACGCCTTCCCGCTCACCGTGCCGTTCCCGCCCCCCTCGTCGATGCTCAAAGCGAAAGGAGACGGCACTTTATAGAAGAAACTTCGAACCACCACCGGCGACTGGTTTCCAACCGCATCCACTGCCTTCGCCGAAATAATGTTCGTGCCGCCCAACAACGTCGGGCTGGCGCTCCACGAACCGCCCATCCCCAGCGTCGCTTGCGTCATTGGGATGACGGTCAGGACGCCGTTGTTCACATTTGTAATCCAATAATTAACCACCGTGATGGCCGCTTTATCCGTCACCTTGCCGGAAATGAGCGCGCTGGTTATCCGTGCATTTGCGCCGGGAGAAATAAAAGTCAGCGCCGGGCTGGTCTTTGCGCGAATGACAACGACTTCGGCATTTGAGCTCAGCGCGGCGCTGAAATTGTTACTGACGCTGACCGTATAAACAAAATCAGTGACCGCCCCGTTGGGCAGCGCGTCGAACTCGTAGCTGGTATTCGTCGCGTCCGCAATCGCCGCTCCGTCCAGCATCCACTGGTAACTCAACGGCGCAGTCCCAGCGGCTTCCACCGTAAGCGTGACTTCCGTCCCGGCATTGACGGTTGTGAGAGCTGCCGGTTCGCTAACTATCGCGACGCCGTTTCGCGGTTCCACGGACAAAATCACGTTGGAACTGGTAATCGTCCCTGCCGCATTGCTGACAATTACACTGTAAGTTCCCGCGTCCGAAAGGATGACGTCGGTCAAAATTAGGTTCGTGGTGTCTGAACCCGAGATGTTCCCACCATCGGAGAGATTGGTCGAATCCAATTGCCATTGATAACTCAGCGGCGTCGATCCCGCCGCCGCGACGGAGAACGAAACGGTGGAACCCGCGAGAACCGATTGATCCAAAGGCAAAGGCTGTGCGGTAATCGTCGGCGGAACCGAAACGGAAGCAAGCACCGTGACCAATCCGGTCATGTTGCAACACTTCGCGTGAATGGTGCATTCGTAGGGAAAAGAGCCGGCGGTGTTGAAAGTTTCCGAGCAAGTTGAGATCAGCCCGCTGCCGCAAAACTGGCTTTGGTCATCGCCCACGCCCGAAACAGTGTGCGCGTCGTCGCCATTTTTCCAGACGATGGTGTCGCCGACATTAACCGTAACGACCGTCGGGACAAACGAAGTGCCGACGATGTTCACCATCGTCGTCGCGGCTTCGAGCGCAGCGTCGAAAAGGAAACCGGATACCGCGATTGCGGTCGTAACTTTTAGTAAAAATTGAGTCGTTTTCATAACTCCCAAAAATGGGAGCAAGAAAACGGGGAATTGTTCCGCGACCCCCTAAAAAATTTGAGCGAGCGGGTTGGGGGCTCTGCTTTTTTCGGAAGGCCGGAGGAGCAAACTTTACGGATGAACCAAATGAAGCAAAAACTTAGGGATATCCACATTTCCCGCCGCCACAATTTTTCCCTGTCCATCAATAATGTAGGGGGTTGGAACACCATTAACGTGGTACGCCTTTACCACTTCAGGTCTAACCCAGACGTTGTGTGTCCGGTCCCAGCCCTTTACTTGTAAACGCCGGGTAACCTCGCGGCTCTCGACATTGACGCAAATGCAACGCCTGGCCAGCCTTTTACGGTCCCTGATGTTGGGCTTGGCGGCGTTTAAAGTGCGCCTTCTGGCCATCGGCAGCGCCTCTGCCGATCTCCGGCACGATGGCTGCAAACGCGATTGCAAACGTTGCGCAGAACCCGATTTCCGATCCTAACTCCATTGCCAAATCCGCCGTCTGTTATGAGCAGGCTGCTTCGTTCTTTACGGCAGGGTAGGACCGGCGAAAACATCTAAAAATCAGCCATCCACGAAATGTGGGACTGATTTGTGTTTTCACGGTTCTGGGAACTGGGAACCCCTTGAGCGGGACATTTTAGGGACTCGCATACAAACCTGTGAACAAAGTGAGGATAACTTTTTTTTCAAATTTTTCTTGCCACTACAACAGGTAGTGTTACGCTGTGCCAGGACTCCCAACTGATGGGGTTCGCACTCGAAAAGCGGGAGCTTGCTGAATGCGGCCTTTTTAGGGAGTCTTTTGGCCATTTTTATTAAAATCAGCAGCAATTAGAAAAAGGATTCCCATGATTGATGCACGCGATGAAGTCCACCCTCCTGCCCTAACGTCCCATCGGAAGCGCTCCAAGGCCGCCCGCGCCCGTCTCCCCCATGCGCGCCGGGATAAATCGCTCGCGATAAGCCGGGTCTTTAGCGATCCCGCCGTCAAGCCCTTCGATCAAATCGAATGGGAGAAACGCACCGCCGAAATCACCGACGACGGCGGCAAGGTGATCTTCAAACAAGAGAACGTCGAAGTGCCCAAATCGTGGTCCGTGCTCGCCACCAAGGTCGTGGTGTCGAAGTATTTTTACGGCGAACAGAACACGGGCGAACGCGAAACTTCCGTCCGCCAATTGATTCATCGCGTCTGCCGGACGATGGCGGATTGGGGCGTGCGCGACGGCTATGTCGACAAGGCCAAAGGGGAGATTTTTTACGAGGAATTGCTCTGGCTGTGCATCAATCAATACGGCGCGTTTAATTCGCCCGTCTGGTTCAATGTCGGGCTTTACCCTGAATACCATGTCGGCAAGCAATCCGCCCGCGGCAATTGGTTTTACAATCGGCGGACGGGGAAGGCCGAGCGCGCCAAAACCCAATACGAATATCCCCAGGGCAGCGCGTGCTTCATTCAATCCGTCGATGACAACATGGAGAGCATCATGCACCTGGCGCACAGCGAGGCGATGCTTTTCAAATACGGCTCCGGCACGGGCACGGATTTGAGTCCAATCCGTTCCAGCCGCGAGAAACTCAGCGGGGGCGGCCGGCCCAGCGGTCCGCTTTCATTCCTGCGGGTGTATGATCAGGTGGCCAATGTCGTGAAGTCCGGCGGCAAAACGCGCCGCGCGGCGAAAATGAACACCTTGCGCGATTGGCATGGCGACATCGAAGAGTTTATCGACGCCAAGCAAAAGGAGGAAAAGAAGGCCTGGGCGTTGATCGAGCAAGGTTATGACGGCTCCTACAATGGCGACGCATACGGCAGCGTCATGTACCAGAACGAAAACCTTTCGGTGCGAGTTGGGGACGAATTTCTCGAAGCGGCTCTCGCGGGCAAAGAATGGTGGACGCGCCGGACGACCGACGGCAAACCTTTAGAAAAGAAAGACGCCGCCAAGCTCCTAAACAAAATCGCCCAGGGGACGTGGATTTGCGGTGATCCCGGCCTGCAATACGACGGCGCGATCCAAAAATGGCACACGTGCAAAGGCACCGAGCCGATTCATTCCACCAATCCGTGTTCCGAATACGTTTTCATCAACAACACCGCCTGCAATCTCGCCTCCCTCAACTTGATGAAATTTAAGCGGGAGGACGGAAAGTTTGACATCGAGCGTTTCAAGGCGGCGGTCCGCATTTTCATTACCGCGCAGGAAATCCTTGTTGATAACGCAAGCTACCCGACGCCCGAGATTGCGGAGAATTCCCACATATTCCGCACGCTCGGCTTGGGCTTCGCCAATCTTGGCTCGCTCATCATGAGCTATGGGTTGCCGTATGATTCGGATGAAGGCCGCGCACTGGCCGGGGCTGTCACTGCCATTATGACCGGCCACGCCTACGAACAATCCGCGGAAATCGCCGCCGTCACGGAACCGTTTAAAGGTTATCGGGATGCCCGCTGTTCGCACATTTCCAAGCCGCTGGCCAAGGACAATGTGGATTCGATGCTGAACGTCATCAAACTGCATCGCGACGCCGTGGAGGAAATCCATCCGAGCAGCGAGTTTGCCTATCTTAAGGACGAAGCGCGGCATTGTTGGAATCGCGCGCTCTCGCGGGGCCAGCAGGCGGGCTATCGGAACGCCCAGGTTACCGTGCTGGCGCCAACCGGCACGATCGCCTTCCTGATGGATTGCGACACGACGGGCGTGGAGCCGGATATCGCGTTGGTGAAATATAAATTATTGGCGGGCGGCGGCATGTTGAAAATCGTCAATCGCGGCGTGGGCGATGCCCTTCGCCGACTCGGTTATGGCGAATCGGAAATTTCGTGTATCGCGGCGCATGTGGAGAAGTTCGACACCATCGAAGACGTCCAGGAAGGTGGGGCGACGATCATGAGCGGATTGAAGGAGGAACATCTGCCGGTATTTGATTGCGCATTCAAGGCTTACCGCGGCAAACGAAGCATCAGCTACATGGCGCACCTGAAAATGATGGGGGCGGCGCAGCCGTTCATCAGCGGGGCGATTTCCAAGACTGTCAACCTGCCTCACGAATGCACTGTCGAAGACATCAAAGACGCGTACGTGCAGGCGTGGAAAATGGGGCTGAAGTGCGTCGCCATTTATCGCGACGGCTCCAAGCGTTCGCAGCCGTTGAACACGCGCAAGAGCAGCAACGACGATGGCGACAGCGCCACCATGACGCGGATCAAGGAATTGGAAGGCGAACTGGAGAAGTTGAAAATTCTTACCGGGCACCCGTCGCGCCGCCGATTGCCCGATACCCGCACCGCCGTCACGCACAAATTTGACGTTGCCGGCCACGAAGGCTACCTGACGGTCGGGTTGTTCGAGGATATGCAGCCGGGTGAGCTTTTTATCACCATGGCCAAGGAAGGATCGACGATTGGGGGACTCATGGACTGCATCGGCACGCTGACGAGTCTTGCCTTGCAATACGGTGTGCCGCTTGATGCGCTGCTGCGGAAATTCGCGCATCAACGCTTCGAGCCGTCCGGTTTCACTAAGAACCCGGAGATTCGCAATGCGTCGTCGATTATTGATTACGTGTTTCGGTGGCTGGCGTTGCAATTCATACCGGGCTATCGGGAGGCCGCCCCAGGCGCGCGCAATCAACCTGAATTAGCTATGCCCGGGCTTATGGACGAGCTTAAAAAAAAAATAAACCGGCCCGTACCGGACTTGCCTGTTTCTGACGACACCGAAATTCTGTTGCAAGCAGATCGAGTCGCCACGGCCAGCGGACATGGCAACGGCCATGGAAACGGGAACGGCCACAGCCACGCGCCCGCGGCCACCCGCGTAGTGACGACCTTGAGTCAAAGCGTGGAACACTTCCAACTGGACGCCCCGACGTGTCCGAATTGCGGCCATGTGGCCGTGCGCAACGGCGCTTGTTACAAATGCCTCAACTGCGGCGAGAGTCTTGGATGTTCGTAGCCATCAGGTGTTATGACAATTCGGTCGTTCGTCGTTCTTGGACTTTCATTGGTTCTTGGCCTGGCGATATTTGGGATCCAAATCGCTCATGCGGTCAAGACCGGGCGCGAATTCGACCGTTACCTTACCGTTAAAGGATTGTCGGAGCGCGACGCGAAGGCCGATTTGGCAATCTGGCCCATTCGTTTTGCCGTAGCGGCGGACGATTTGGGCAATTTGAAATCGGGCATGGAGTTCAATCGCGCTATTGTTCTGGCATATTTAAAAAGCAGCAAGATCGGCTCGAATGAAATCAACGAGGGTTTGCCTGACATAACCGATCGCCAGGACTTGCGGATTCAATCCGGGACTCCTGCCCTCGCTCGGTATAGAGCACTCGTCACGATGGTCGTCAGGAGCACAAATGTGGACATTGTAAAACGAACCATCCAGGGCGCCGATTCGCTTCTGGAAAAAGGAGTGTCGCTCGGCGGGGAGGATCAAGGGCAACAAACACAATTCATCTTTAACGCCCTGAACGACGTTAAACCCGAGATGATTCGTGAGGCGACCGCCAATGCCAGGGCGTCCGCCGAGAAATTTGCGGAGGATTCCCACAGCAAAGTCGGCCGCATCCGCAAGGCGACACAGGGCGTGCTTGAAATCGAAGACCGCGATGCCGCCTCTCCCGAATGGAAGACCCTCCGGATTGTGACCACGGTGGACTTTTTTCTGGAGTGAAGGAGCGGAGTTAGGCCAGGGTCTTGGACATGATAAACTGGCGAAGGCGCTGGCTCCGGCAAGCCACCTCTTGCTCGCGTTCGGCCACAAATCCGCAGATCTCGAAAAACGGCGGCGCCGCCAGGCTGACTTCCGAGAAAAGGCGTGGCGCTCCGTGTTGCCTGAGCGTTTCTTCAGCCGCGACATATAACGCCCTGGCCAGCCCACGCCGGACGAAGTCAGGATGCGTAAACATAAAATCGATGTGCCCAGTCCAGTCCCACACGATAAATGCCCCCGCTCTCCCATCGCAATCCGCGATGAAGGTCTGTTGTGGGGAAACGCGGGCGTGCCACTTCGCTGGATCCATGACCGCTGGCGCCCACGCGTCGAGCTGCGCCTTGTCGTAAAACGACGCGGCCAGGACATGAATGGCCCGCTGATAAAATTCGATCAGGCTGTGGACATCGCCCGGCTGGTATCGGCGAATAACTGGCGGCGTGTTCATGGCAGGCGGAAAGAATATCGCATGAGGGTTCCCGCGACAATCTCCCACTACGTTACAGGGTAAGATTTAAATTCCAACACTACCGGCGATTGTGACAGGATGGTGTGTCAAGAACTGTACCAGCCCAATTGTTTTTTACTGGAGTTGTAGAAGATGCCGAGGATGCGCATGGTGACACAAAGCAGATAAACGCTGAGCAACGCCAGGCCAATCTGAATTGCCACGGCCTGAAAAAACACATTCTGATTGTGGGTTCTGAGCGAAACGGCGCCGGCGCCGCCGGATATGATTTTGCCCACCTGCCGGATCCCGAAAACCAAAAGTGTCAGGACGGCGGTTATGGAGTAATTCAATGGGGCTTTGAGCATCGCTGGGATGACGATCAGCGGATTGGCCGCCAGGACTGTGTCTTTCATTGCGACGGCCAACAAAGCCATCGGGAAATAAATTCCGCCAGCAATGACGGCGGCGATGATTGCCTCCGGCGGCACGGGGACATCGTTGAATTTCGCGATTTCCAACCCGAGCGCGAGCCAAAATGAGGCGGCAACTGTGCCGGCCAATTGGAAGGCGGCGCCAAAGAGGCCGCTCGGATCCGGGAAACCCAGCGGCTCGTTTTCGTTCGAGGTGGTTGATTGGATGATGTTCTGCATGAAGAGAAACACAAAACCGTACAGGGCGATTCTGGTGAATATGCCAAAAATCCCACCGCCCACGAAACTCAGCGCTGAGAAAGCGATGGTCGCGCAAATCAGAATGATTATTCCGGTGCCCTTGAAGGGATAGCCGAACGCGCCCGGCAGTTTTGAGTGAAAGCTTTTTGTGGGCGCGTGCTGAAATTGGAATGGAACAACCTCGACGCCGCACCCACGACAGATCCGCATCGTTTTGCCGGCCACCGGGGTAAAATTGATGCAGAGGTCGCAAAATGCGCGGCTGCACTTGTTGCACAAATAACGGGCGGGGGAGGCTGGATGAAATTTGCAAAACCGAGATCCTGTTAAAACGGTGGCGGCGATTTCAGCCGCCTCTTCCACCACAGGCGGCGCTTCGGCGGCGGCAGCGGGGATGGAGGAGCTGGGCACCTGGACTCGTAAGGCTACGGGAATCTGGGGCGAAGGATTTGGGAATTGTTGGGCGAGATAGTGATTGGCTATCTCTGTTCCATCGGCGCCACAAATTGGACAGGCCACTTGGACGGGCATTCGTCCGTTACGGGGTTCAACGTCGAACTTGTATTTCTGGCCACATCCACAACCGAGCTTGATTTCCATGGGAGTGCTTTGGGGTTAAGCAGCAGAGCGGGTTATTCATGGGCGTATACTCTACAGAACGGAACGGCGATGTCCAGAGAATTCGACTTGGGCCGCGATAGCGTTATCAGCCTTCCCGGTAGCGTTGGGCGATGGGAAAGCGGCGTCCGACGCCGAAGGCTTTGGTCGTGACTTTCAATCCAGGGGCGGCCTGCCGCCGCTTGTACTCATTAGTATCAATTAAACGAACCACCTGCGCCACGGCGGCTTCAGGATAGTTCATCTGCCGGATTTCCGGGAGGGACCGGCCTTGCACGACGTAATGATCCAGGATTGCGTCCAGCATCTCATACGGAGGCAGGGAATCCTGGTCGGTTTGGTTTGGACGAAGCTCGGCGGAGGGAGGCTTGGTGATGGAGGAGACAGGAATGATTTCGCTCTGACGATTGATCCAGTTTGCAAGGCGATAAACCATTGTCTTTGGGACGTCGCTGATGACAGCCAGGCCGCCGCACATATCGCCATACAAAGTACAATAGCCGACGGCCAATTCGCTCTTGTTGCCCGTCGTCAACAACAAGGAGCCGAACTTGTTCGACAATCCCATCAACAGGACGCCGCGCAGACGGGCCTGGAGATTCTCCTCTGTCGTGTCCTCGGGACGTCCGGCAAAAGCGGGTTGCAACTGACGCCGGGCGGCTTCAAAGCAGGGCTGGATTGGGACGACCTCGTAACGGATGCCGAGGCGTTGAGCCAGGAGTTGAGCGTCGTCCAGGCTGGACTGGGAGGAGAATTGCGAAGGCAGTGAAACTCCGTGGACATGTTCGGCGCCCAGGGCGGCCGCGGCAAGGCACGCAACGACTGCGGAATCGATGCCGCCGCTCAATCCCAATACCGCCGACTTGAACCCGCACTTATGGAAGTAATCGCGCAAGCCAAGGACGAGGGCCTTGTACACATTTTCCTCGTCCGTAACCGGCGCGGGATGAATTGGAGGGGCGGTTTCAGTGTCAACCACAATGAAATCCTCCGCGAAAGATTTGCCCTTCGCGATCAATTCCCCAGCGGCGTTAAACACCAGGCTTTCGCCATCGAAAACCAATTCGTCGTTGCCGCCGACGAGATTGCAGAGGACAACCGGACGCCGGGACTTGCGCGCGAGGCTGGCGAGCATATCGTAACGAACTTTTTCCTTGCCGACGTTCCAGGGCGAAGCGGAAATGTTAAAAATGTGGCCGGCGCCGGCGGAGATCAACCGGGCGACGGGGTTGGCTTGATAACGCCGTTGCGGCCAAAAATCCTCGTCGTTCCAAATGTCTTCGCAGATGGTGACGCCGCAGAGATGGCCGCCTATGGAGATTGGCGAATTCTCATGCGCCGGCTCGAAATAGCGGTCTTCGTCGAACACGTCATAAGTGGGAAGGAGTGATTTGACACGAGTGGCGACGATCCGCCCATTTTGGAGCAAGGCAGCTTCGTTGGTCACTTCGCGCCCGGGCGTGTTTTTATTTTGGCCAACGTAACCGACGAGCATCGCGGTAGGTCCGCTGGCGGCGGCAAGGCGATGGAGCACGTCGATATTTTTCGCGACGAAATCCTTTTTGAGCAGTAAATCGCGCGGTGGGTAGCCAGTGGTTGTTAATTCCGGGAAGAGCACCAGCTCGACGCCTTCCGATTGGGCGCGATGGTTGGCGTCAAGTATTTTACCCGCGTTGCCGGACAAATCGCCAACGGTGGTATTGATTTGCGCCAGCGCGATTTTCACTGGCTTGGAAAAAAGGTTTGCTGCAACGTTCCCCTTTCAGTGCGAACACTGGTGCCAGTCTGTATGTGATGCCGGGTAAACCAACCCTGGTTCACTTCCAAAACGAATTGAATGTTCGCCGAATCGGCATCGATGGAATTGGTATTGTACGGCTGCATGTCGTGTATTTCCGCGATTTCGCCCTCCGGCGTGATATAGGCGCAGGAGAGCGGGAGGGGGCAATTTTTCATCCAAAACGCGACGCGGGTGGGACGGGAGAAGACGAAAATCATGCCGGACATTTCATCCATATTGGTGCGAAACATCAGACCGGTCATGACCTGTTCTTGTGTGAGGGCCAGTTCCGTGGTGAGTTCCTCAGGGCCAAGCCAAAGACGAATCGTGCGCAGCTTTGGCTGTGCCTGCGTGGGAAGAGCCGGCCCGGCGGAGGCCGCGATGGGGGCCGAAGCGGGCGGAGTTTTATCGCAGCCCACAACCGCCAAGGCGAGAGACATGCCGATCAGAAAAAACCGTTTCATCGGGGAAAGATGCGTAAAGGACGGGGCAATTTCAATGAAACTATTGCCAGTTCGCAAGACTGTGGCACGTTTGGCCGTGAAATCTCGTTGGATTCGCGGGGCGTGGGTATTGTTGACAATCGGGGTGGTGTGCCTCATGCCTAATGTTTACGCCGACGATTTGCTCACAATGGGCGTCACGGCTTTGCGGAACCAAGATGCAAGCCTGACAGGCACAGGAGTTCCGGTTGGGGAAGCGGAGGCATTGGCTTCCACGAATCCTCCCGCATTTGAAATCAACCCGACGACCGTTGGCGAACCTCAAACCTTCTTCGACTGGATTTCCACGAACGGCACCTTTGCCAGTTTTCCGAATGCGGACGGCGCGGAATCGGCCCATGCCGATGCTGTCGGACAGAATATATTTGGAGCGGCTCAGGGAGTCTCACCGGGAATCGCCCATTTGGACAATTATGAGGCGGATTATTTCTACCAGTATGATGTGGTGGATGCGACATCCATAACCGATCAGGTTGTCAATCAAAGTTTTACCTTTGGTGTCGAGCCGCCGGACGAGGAACCCATCGATTCCGCTTACGACGATTACGTTGCCAATAACGGCGCGATTTTTAGCTCCGCGACGGTGGGAATTGGAACCAGCCCGGGCGCGCCCGGAACGGCTTACAATTGCATCGGCATCGGCGCTTATGGCGCCGGCGCTGTTGTAATAATCGGTCCCACGCTGGACAACGGGCGGTCCAAGCCGGATATCGTTGCGCCAGGAACAGTGGTCAGTCTCACCGCGCCGTACGTTACCGGCGCAGCGGCGGTGCTCGTGCAGGCGGGCGCGCGAGGGGACGGCGGCACGAACACGACGGCCGCTGTGGATTGGCGAACGGTCAAGGCGCTCGTGCTCAACGGGGCCCTCAAGCCTTTTGATTGGGCTAATTCAAGCACCGCGCCGCTGGACCAGCGTTACGGCGCGGGAGTATTGAATCTTTATTATTCGTACCAGCAATTGGCGGAAGGACAGCAGCCCTACACATCTTCGGAAACAGCGCCCGAAGGAGGGCCGTACCCGCCGGTTTCCAGCGGCGCGGCGGAACCGGCGGCGGGGTGGGACTTTGAAACGATTACGACACTTCTCAGCGATACCGTGAATCATTATTTGTTCGACGTTACGAACGACTCGACATTTACCGGAACGCTCGATTGGGAACGGCATGTGGAAGAAACGGGCATCAACAATCTGGGGCTTTTGTTATATAATGCCACCAACGGCGTTCTGTTAGGCTCCAGCACAAGTTCCGTGGACAACGTGCAGCACGTTTACCTTCCACACGTTCTTCCTGGGAAATACGATCTGGAAGTCGTCAAATACGGCGGCATTTCGCAAAGCGTCACGCCTTCGGAAACTTACGCGCTGGCATTTCAATTTTTCCCCATTTCGCCGCCGGCCCTGACTGTCACTCCTGAAGCCACGAACATCGTGGTCACCTGGCCGTCTTCGCCAACGGTGTTTATACTCCAACAAACCGAAAGCTTGGCGCCTCCTGTTTCATGGTCAAACGTCACAAATACAGAATGGATCACGAATAATACAATGTGGGTCAGCGTCAACACATCGGGCAATGTCAGTTTTTACCGTCTTACACGGTAGAATGCGGCATTGCCACAAGCGCGCGTGACCACTATATTCAGCGTTATGAGAAGGATTTCGCAACTCTTGGCGGTGGCAATCGGCATGGCGCTTGCGCTGGCTTGCGCCCAATCGTGGGCGGCGGATTCCCTGGACTGGAAAACCAAACAAAACGAGGTCGATGCGAACATCGCCAACGAACCTCTTATCCCATTGCTCAAGAAGATTGCGCGCGCTACGGGTTGGAAAGTGTATGTTGATCCCGGCGCGTCCACGACCGTTTCAGTGAAATTCAAGGATGTTCCAGGAGATGAGGCGTTGCGGCGGTTGCTGGGAAAACTCAATTATGCCAAAGACGCAACCAATGGGATGACGCGGCTGCTTGTTTTTCGGACGCAGCGCGGCGCGGCGACGCAAGCGGTGCAAGCGGAGAAGAAGGATTACCGAATCCACAATCAAGATTTGGTGAAACTCAAACGCGGCGCTTCCACCAATGCGATCGATCAATTGGCCAAAAAGGTTGGGGCAAAAATCACCGCTCGCAATGATCAGATTGGCCTCTATAAATTGCAATTTCCCGATGGCGCCAGCGCCGATTCAGCCCTGCAAGACCTGGCTTCGGATCCATCCGTGGCGGCGGCGGACGGCAATTACTCTTTTGACCGGCCTACGCCCGCGACGATGACACAGGTGCCGAACCCGGCAGGCTCGCTTTTCGATTTGAATCCGGAACCCAACGCGAACGGCCCGGTGATTGGCCTGGTGGATACTTCGGTGGATCCGCCGGACCAGTTCAAACCGTACATGCTGACGCCGATCAATGTCACCGGCCAAACTGATGCGCCGACGGACGATCCGACCCACGGCACCGGCATGTTGGAGACAATGTTGCAGGCGATGGCGAATGATCCGAGCAAGATTCTGCCGGTGGACGTGTTCGGGAGCGGCGACTCAACAAGCGATTATGAGGTAATGGAAGGCATTGTCGCGGCCATTAACGGCGGCGCGAACCCAATTAATCTCAGCCTTGGCGATACCGACAAAAGCGACATGCTGGGGAGCCTCATTCAGGAAGCCGTTCAGAAAGGCATTGTATTTATCGCGGCTGCGGGCAATACGCCCGGCGAGGGAGAGGTCTATCCGGCGGATTACCCGGGAGTCATCAGTGTCACCGCGTCCTCGCAAGTCGTTAATGGGCCGATTACAAGTTCGTCGGTCAGCGGGGGACAACAGCAACTCGCCTCTTACGCAAACGATCCTTCCGGCACTGACATCATTGCGCCGGGAACCAGCTACGTTCAGTGGAACGGACAGACGTGGGTCGTCGAAGGAACATCCCCCGCGACAGCGAGCACGACGGGGACGATTGCCGATTTGGTGAACCAGGACCACATGACGTTGAGCCAGGCCGTAAACCAGGTGATGAAGGTTTCGCCGGCTCCCGGAAAATAGGTGCGGAATGCACGCCGACCGCCAGTTTTTTTTGCTGGCCGTGATCATTTACGGTCTGAGCACGATTTACTCTCTATTTCTGTGGCGCCGCGGCTTCAGAACCCACGACCGGATCAATTACGCGCTGCTCCTGGTGGGATTCGCCTTTCATTTCAAGGCAATGCTGATGCGGGGGCTGACGTTCAACCGCTGCCCCGTCAATAATCTTTACGAAGCGATGGTGTTTGTGGATTGGACGATTGTCGCCGTTTATCTCGTGCTTGGAATTTTCCCGCGGCTGCGTTACCTCGGCGCGTTTGCGTCGCCGGTCATTTTTGCCATCGGCGTTTTTGGTTTGATGCCGTCTCTCGATATGCCGTACGACTTGAAGCCCCAATTCGGCAACGGGCTGGTCAGCCTGCACGCGGCGCTGACGCTGCTTTCGTACGGGGCCTTCGGATTAAGCTCAATCGCGGCGGTCATGTACTTGACGCAGGAGCACGACTTGAAGTTTCACAAGCTGCGAGCGGTGATTTCGTTGATGCCGCCGATTGACCGGCTGGAAAAAATCACCAGCCGTCTGCTGTGGTCGGGGTTCGTATTGTTGACGGCGGGCTTGGCAATCATTCCGTTCTTGCTCAAACAACGGCCCGAATTGCGGCTTGCCTCCGATCCGAAGCTGGCATGGTCGGCGCTGGTGTGGTGCGGTTATCTGGCGCTGCTGCTGATGCACAGCCAGTTCTCGCAATCCGGCCGGAAGTTCGCATGGGGCGCCGTGGGAACCTTTGCATTTGTATTATTGACATTCTGGGGAGTCAATCTTCTCTCTCCCGCGCACAGGTTCTAACATGCCGCTCATCGTCATAGGCTTGAGCCACCATTCGTCCCCTGTCACCGTGCGGGAACGGTTTGCGTTTGCCGACGCGGCGATTCCCGAGGCGCTGCAAAAACTCCGAGGCGCCGGGATTGCCACGGAGGCGGTCATCCTTTCGACGTGCAACCGGGTGGAAATTTACGCCGCCAGCGAACTGCCGGAACGCCAGGCCATTGCGGACCTCCGGCAATTTCTCGTGGATCACCATCGCTATCCCGATCCTATCGGCGCCGAGATTTACGGCTATGGCGGGCGGGAAACTCTCGAACACCTGTTCCGCGTCGCCTCCGGCCTGGATTCAATGGTGCTCGGTGAAACGGAAATTCTGGGCCAGTTGAAAAAAGCGTACGACACGGCGCTTCAACACCGGCACACCGGCGGACGATTAAACAAGGCGTTTCAAAAAGCGTTCAACGTCGCCAAACAAATTCGCAGCGAAACGAACATCCAGCGCGGCAATGTTTCCGTCGGATCTGTCGCGGTGGAGTTGGCGCGGAAGATATTCAGTTCATTGCAAGAACACCAGGTGATGATTATCGGCGCCGGAGAAACAGGCGAAAAAACGGCGCGGGCGCTTCTAAGCCGGGGCGCTCGCAGCATCATCGTGTCAAATCGCTCGCATGAACGCGCCGTGGAATTGGCGCGGGAATTGGAGGGGCGGGCGATTCACTTTGAGGAATGGGCCTCTGAATTTTCGCGGGTGGACATTCTTATCAGCAGCACCGCCGCGCCGCATTACATACTGGATCGCGCCCGCCTGGAACCGTTGATGAAGGCCCGCAGGAACCGGCCATTGCTTTTGATTGACATCGCGGTCCCGCGCGACATCGACCCGGAAGTCAATTTTCTGGAGGGCGTGTATTTGTACAACATCGACGACTTGCAGGCGATAGCGGACGATTCTCTCAAACAGCGCAAGGAGGAGATCGCGCGTTGCGAGGCGATTATTCGGGAGAAAGCGCGCGCCATTCTTTCCGAATCTCCACGTCCGATTCGCGTTGACACCAACCTTCCCGGCCTGGACCAGGCCAGCGCGTGAAGGACAAGACCATTTTCCTCGCCACCCGAGGCAGTCCCCTCGCCCTGGCGCAAGCCAACGCGGTGCTGGCGCAATGCCGCGCAAAATTTCCGAGCCTGGCCTTCGAGTTGAAGATCATCAAGACCAGCGGCGACAAATTGCAAACCGCTTCGCTCTCGCGGATCGACTCGAAGCTGCCGCGAGGGTTGTTCACCAAGGAACTTGAGACGGCGTTGCTGAAGCATCGGGCGGACCTGGCGGTGCACAGTCTCAAAGACCTGCCGACGGAATTGCCGGAGGGATTGAAACTGGGCGCGGTTGCCGGAAAACGCGAAGACGCCCGTGATGTCCTGCTTTACAAAACACCGCTGAAGGCGCAATTGAAACTGGCGAGCCTGCCTACGTCACTGACCGTGGCCACAAGCAGTGTTCGGCGCAAGGCCCAATTGCTGGCGTTGCGTCCGGATTTTAAAGTGGTCGAAATTCGCGGCAACGTCGGCACGCGATTGCGCAAGCTTTCCGAACAATCGGAGCTGAACGCCACGGTTCTGGCGGCGGCTGGTTTGGCAAGGCTGGGATTTAAAATCACCGCCGATGGACGCCTGACCGGTGAAGATGTTCCCACTGGAATACTGGCGACAACTTTGGAGATGGACGAAATGCTCCCGTGCGTGGGCCAGGCGGCGATTGGATTGGAAGTCCGGCAAGACGACGAGCGCATTGCGGCGATTTGCCGGGAGTTAAACGACGAAGCCACTTTTCAATGCGTGACGGCGGAGCGCGCATTTCTTCAAGGCATGGGCGGCGGTTGCCAAAGTCCCGTGGCCGCATATGCGCGCGCTCATGGGACGGAGATTGAATTGCGGGCGGTATCGTTCCTCGGGGAAAAAGCGCGGCGCGCACAAGCACGAGCGCCAATGAAGGACGCCGCGGCGCTGGGCGGAAAAGTTGCGGCCCAGTTGGCTCAGGCGATCACCCTATAAATTCCGCCCCGCATTGTAATTGTGCGGGACGGCGATTGTATTACGTTGGGCGTATGAAAAAAGTTGCGATTGGCTGCGGCGCGCTTGCCATATTGGGTTTCATCGTCTTGGTGGTTGTCGCCATCGCGGGCGGAAGTTACAACGGCCTTGTCAAAAAATCGCAGCAAGTGGATAGTTCATGGGCGCAAGTGCAAGCCGATTACCAGCGTCGCGCCGACCTGATTCCCAATCTTGTGGCCACGGTTTCAGGCGCGGCGAACTTTGAAAAATCAACGCTGATGGAAATCACGGAAGCGCGCGCGTCCGTCGGCAAAGTCAATATCAACCCGTCGTCCGCCCCGAGCGATCCAGCGAAACTCGCCGAATTCGATCAGGCGCAAAGCCGCCTTTCGTCCGCGCTTTCGCACCTGTTGGTGGTTGTTGAACGGTATCCCGATCTTA
The DNA here is from genome assembly GCA_036268455.1 of Verrucomicrobiia bacterium. Lineage (GTDB taxonomy): Bacteria > Verrucomicrobiota > Verrucomicrobiia > Limisphaerales > Palsa-1400 > DATAUD01. Next base: position 38,490 of record DATAUD010000009.1, on the reverse strand, counting down.
AGGCGAACAATAATTTTGTGACTTTGCAGGCCCAACTGGAAGGGACGGAAAACCGCATCACTGTCGCGCGACGGGATTACAACAATGCCGTGCAACAGTATGACACAGCGATCAAGTCATTCCCCGCGGTCTTTTACGCGGCGGCCATGGATTTCAAGGAGAAACCGTATTTCAGCGCCGCTCCTGGCTCGGAAACGGCTCCAAAAGTGCAATTTGACTTCAACAATCCCGCGCCCGCCAAACCTTGATCACGTGAAACGCCTGGCGTTTATTTGCTGCTGCCTCTGGTCGTTCGTGGCATTTGGCGCGGAGGTTATTCCGGCCGCTCCGCCCCGCTACTTCAATGATTACGCCCACGTTGTCTCCTCTTCAGTTGGAGATCAACTCAACACAAAGCTGGAAGACTTCGAGAAGACTACAAGCGATCAAGTGATCGTTGCGGTTTATCCTCAAATGCAGTCCGACTCGTCGATTGATGACTACACCGTGCGCGTTGCCCGCGCCTGGAAGGTGGGGCAAAAACTCAAAAATAATGGCGTCGTTCTTTTCGTCTTCATCCAAAACCGTCAAATGTTCATTCAAGTCGGCTACGGCCTGGAAGGCGCGTTGCCGGACGCCCTGTGCAAGCAAATCACGGAATACGAAATCAAACCGCGCTTTCGGACGGGGGATTACACGGGTGGATTGACGGCCGGAATTAACGCCATCCTCGCCGCGACACAGAACGAATACAAAAGGACCGGCGGCACAGTTAACCAGGGAAGAAACCACTCGTCGAGCCTCTCAACCACCCTGATCATTTTGATCATTATCGCGTTTATTTTGATTCGACTGATGTCTTCCCGGCGCGGCTACGGCTGGGCAATGGGAAGCGGCGGTTGGGGCGGATTCTCTGGCGGGGGCCGGGGCGGTGGAGGAGGCTTCTCTTCAGGTGGCGGCGGTTTTTCCGGCGGCGGTGGAAGTTTTGGCGGAGGAGGCGCCGGGTCGAGTTGGTAATATGAGAGCGCGCGATTTTTTAAACCAGTTGGAGCACGACAAGATTGTCAAGACGATTGGCCACGCGGAACACGCGACCAGCGCCGAGATCAGGGTCTTTATCAGCCGCAAGGAACCCGAAGACCCGGTTGCCGCGGCCCAAAAGGCGTTCGTCCACCTGGGAATGCACAACACCAGGGAAAAAAACGGCGTGCTGATTTTCGTGGCCCCGCGCGTGAGAAAGTTTGCCGTTATCGGAGACGCCGCGGTTCACGCGAAATGCGGCGATGAATTTTGGAAGGAAGTTGCGGAGGAAATTTCAACCCATTTCCGCAATGGGAATTTCACGGGAGGCATTCTGTATGGCATCACTCGCGCGGGCAAATTGCTGGCCGAACATTTTCCGCGCCACACCGGCGACAAAAATCAACTGCCCGACGACATCGCCTCCGATTAGAACACCGGGTTTGCGCGGTCGCTTTTGGGGTGAAGTCTCCATCCAACCTTCGCGCCGCCACATTATTGTTGGAAACTGCGATTATGAAATATTCAAAGGCTTGTGGCTTTGCCCTCCTGCTGTTCCTCCTCGCCGGATACAATTACAGAGCGGTCGCCGGCCCACCCACGATTACGAACTGCGCAATGGTTGACTCCGTCCCACAATTAACCATTGCGGCCGAAGTCGGAACAACAAATCAGGTCCTGAGTGTCACCGACCTCACCCAGACCAATTGGACCGTGCTCACGAATTTAGTGGTGACACAGAGTGCTTACGTGTTTGCGGACACGATCACCTCGCCGGGGACTCAACGTTTTTATCGTGTCGCCGATCCCAATTGGCCCGCCGATTCTCCGCCGCCGGGGATGGCGCTGATTCCAGCGGGCGATTTCGAAATGGGGAACGATTTCCCCAACGATTACGGAGAGGCGCAATACGAAGTGCCGGTTCACACGGTGTACATCAGCGCGTTTTACATGGACAAATATGAAGTTTCCTACGCGTTGTGGACTAACGTTTACGCGTGGGGCGTGAGCAATGGCTATAGCTTTGATGATCCGGGGGCCGGCAAAGCGACTAACCACCCCGTTCAAATGGTAAGCTGGTATGACGTTGTCAAATGGTGCAACGCCCGTTCCGAGATGGAAGGGCTGATGGTGTCGTATTACGCCGATTCAAATATGACTCAAGTATATCGAACGGGTGACCTCGCGCCGTACGTGGATTGGTACGCCGGTTATCGTCTTCCAACCGAGTCAGAATGGGAAAAAGCCGACCGCGGCGGCGCAAGCGCCCACCGTTTCCCGTGGTCAAACACGGACACCATATCCCATAGCCAGGCCAACTATTACGCCGATACGAACGACTATCCTTACGACGTCAGTCCCACCCAGGGCTACAACCCCGCTTTCGTTGACGGCGTCATGCCTTACACAAGTCCGATCGGTTCTTTCGCTCCCAACGGCTATGGTCTGTATGACACCGCTGGAAACGTGTGGGAATGGTGTTGGGATTACGCCGGCAATTATTCAAGCGACACAGAAACAGACCCGCGCGGTCCGACGACAGGCACGACTCGCGTCGGCCGCGGCGGCAATTGGAACTATTTCGCGGTGGATTGCCGGGATTCCTACCGCTACGGCGATCCACCGACTGATACCGCCAGCAACATTGGCTTCCGAACCGCGCGGCGAGTTCCGTAGGATCAAGGAGACAGATTTCGTGTGGGCGAGTTGACGACTTTCGCCGTCGCCGAGGCCGCGACGACACTTCCAACTCCATTGACCACGAGATGAATCGCGTTGACAGTAATCGCTCCGCCGTCGCGGCTGTTCGAACCAGTCTGCTCGTTAATGATAACATAACCGTCCGGCAGATTGACTGTCTGATTGGCCTCACCTGAGACAGCGATGGTAACACCATCAATGGTCAAGTCATTCACAGTAGCGTTGCCGGAAGCGAGGACTCCAAGAAACTGCGCCTGCGCCGTTGCCACCGACTCCACCCATTGCGCGGTAACGCGGTGACCTCCCAACGAAACATCCAATGCGCTTAACGAAGCCTGCGAACGATTTTGATTTCCGAACGCCACCGTAACGGCATACAAGCTTACCGCCGTCCCACCCGGATATGCCACCGCTCCAGGCGCCGAGTTTTGGCGTTCACCGCCGGTCGCTGGAACCACTCCCGTATCCGCAAGAATAACAGGAGCAGCACCGGATGCGGTCGCCTGCAAAGCCACCGCCCTCCCGGCGAAGGTTGGAGACAGATTAAATTCCTGCGCGGATACAACCAATGGAAAGATGACCGCCAACGCCGCGATTTTTAGGCAAATTTTAAAAGGCATATCGCCCTCCGCCTAAACATCAACCCCCTCGACGACTGCCTCAATAGAGGCAATCCCTTTAAAGCAATTCAGTGAAAAACCGATGCCAGCGCGGCTCAAAATAATGCTGATGGTCCAGCGACATCATCACCATCGAAGCTCGCCCCACGATACGGTTTCTATCCACCGTTCCCCAATAACGGGAATCATTACTGTCGTCCCGATTGTCCCCCATCATGAAATAGTGTCCGGCGGGAATGGTGACCGGCCCGAAAGAACGTTTCGCGGGAACTCTTGGCAGAATCGCAACCGGGTGGACTGGGCTTTCCGGCGCGCTTTCCTTCTCAAAAAAACGCGGCCCAAGCCTCGTCGCCGGCAAATCGGCTCCGACACTATTCGGCAAACGCTCGTACGACGCCGGAACGCCGTTCACAAACAGCCTCTCGTTGACAAGCTGGATCGTATCGCCCGGCAGCCCTATCACTCTTTTGACCAGGCGCAGGCCATCCGCGGGCGAAAAAAACACCACGATGTCGCCGCGCTTTGGATTGCCCCATTGCGCGATGTGCCAGGTCGTAAACGGCACTTTGAGATCGTACGCCAATTTGTTGACGAAAACGCGGTCGCCCTCGACGATTGTCGGATTCATGGAACCGCTGGGCACGTCGTTCCAATCGGCGATGGCCGAGCGAACCGCCGTAAGAACGAGAATCGTAAGCAGCAAACCCCTGTATTCGCGCCACAACTTTTTGCACCGGTCCTTCCAATGGAATGGTTTCATGGACATTTGACAACGGCGCACGAATTCCGTTTGAAATTAAAGCACGCCCATTGCCGTCTTAACGCCAGTGACAAGCGCTTCGACGCGGGTGGGTAACGGAAAGTCTGAAGGCGCTTCCAGCGTGTAACTTAGCGACGTTTTGTGGATGATCAAATACAGCGCCTCGGGCCACTGCGGACGGTCTGGGGGATTTACCTGCGGACGAATAATCCCCGCGCTTGCCGTCCACGTTTCGATGATCGGCGAAGGGTCAATCGGGCAAACTTTTGCCACGGCCTCAATGATCTTTTCCGCAAGAGACGGGCGGTTTGTGGGATTCAATTCATAAACATAAAAGCCCTGGGATTCCCAATCCTCGTGCAAACAGAGAGACAAATCGAATCCCGGTTGCTTTTGCAGCCACTCCGTGTGCGCGCGAATTTCCGCCGTTTGCAAATGACGATAATCGCGGTTCAAATCAATCCCCTGCGAATTCTCGCGGCGGTTGAGCGGAAAACCGGTCGGGTTCAAGCATGGGCACAACCAGACCGCCGTGTCCGCCGGCCATTGGTCATCTTCGAGCAATTGAAGCGCCGCAAGCGGGCCGGCAGGCTCGTCTCCGTGAATGCCCGTCGAAATATAAACCCGGTTGCGTATTGTTGACGGCTCGCGCAAATACGCCAAAAAACTGGAATCGCGCCGCCAGTTCCTTTCGCCGGCAACAAGCGCGATTTTCTGAAGAACGTCGTCGATGCCAATGGGATCCCCGTGATAACCGCCGATATTTTTGCCGAAGCGCTGCACAATTATTGATCAACGAAACCGTGATGGTCCCAGTTGGGATCCAGTCCGAGATCCTTGAGCATTTGCAAATCTTGTTCAACCGGCTGATTGAGAGTGGTCAGATAATTTCCCACCATCAACGCGCTCGCCCCAGCCATGAAAACCATGCTTTGCATGTCGCGCAAATTGACGGTGCGCCCGCCCGCGATCATGATTTCCTGGCGCGGCAAAATATATCGGAAGCACGCGATGGTTTTCAAAATTTCCATCGGCGGCAAAGGCGGGTTGTCCCCGAACGGCGTGCCTTTGATTGGATTGAGAATGTTGATCGGCACGACGTTTGCCCCAACTTCCTTGAGCGCGAAAGCCAGGTCGCAACGGTCCTCGCGCGTTTCGCCCATGCCGATGATGCCGCCCGAACAAATCTTAATGCCGGCCTTCTTCAAATGGGAAATCGTCCCCAGCCGGTCCTCATAAGAGTGAGTCGAACATTGTTGTGGAAAAAAACGCTTCGAGGTTTCCAAATTGTGTCCGTAACATTCCAATCCGGCTTCCTTCAACCGGTCCGCCACGCGCTGGCTCTTAATGATTCCCAAGGAAGCGTCGGGCCGCGTCTTGCCGCTCGACGCCAGATCGCGGATGCGATCACAAACTTCGTCCAGAATCGGCCCTTCGTTCAGCCCGCGCCACGCCGCGACCAATCCAACCGCCGTCACGCCGTTGCGCCCAGCCTCGTTCGCCGCGTCCAGCACCGGCTCCGGGTCGATGAAGCCGTATTTGGGCGAACCGGTTTGGTAAAAGGACGACTGCGCGCAAAAACTGCAATTCTCCGAACAGGCCCCCGCCTTGGCGTTGACGATGGAACAAAGATGGATCTTGTTGCCTTTGAAATGTTCGCGAATGCGATTGGCTCCCGCCATCAAATCAAAAATATCGGCCGTGGTTTCAAGCTCAAACATCCCAAGCGCCTCGTCGCGTCCAATTTCGCCGCCCACGAGGATGCGCTCTGTCAGGTCGGAAATCCTTGCCGGGACTTTTGCGTCAACCACTTGTTCAATCATGGTTTACATGGTAGCCAAACCCCACCCCAGTTCAAGACCCAAAGTGCCGTCATCATTTGTCAAATGTGACTTGCATTCCGAAGCGGATGGTTTAGTCTTTGCCCAGTGGCCCCCCCGGCGACAATTTGCGAATGTCACTGCCATTCGCGGACTGTTAATAAACACTAAACCAGGGTATATATCTATGACACGCACTGCACGAACGTTAATCATCTCCGCCGCGATGGCCGGATTAGTCGCGGGAACCATGACCATCACCACGGGTTGCGATAGTGACCATGGGTCAAATTCAAGCGCCTCCGACAACGGCACCGCAAAACATGACTGCAAAGGCCTCAACAGTTGCAAAGGCCAGGGCGGCTGCCAGACGGGCGATATGGGCTGCAAAGGCAAAAACTCTTGCAAAGGCAAGGGCGGCTGCAAATCCGTTTAACTCGCCGAATAAGTTATCATTCAGTTTGCGGGGAGCGAGACGGTTGCATTCTGTTTCGTTCTCCCGCGTTTGTTTCTCCCGCTTTCATGCCCGCCAATAAGTTCAACGCTTTCACCGACTATGGAATCGGCATCGGCCTGCGCGTGCCGCACTACAGCCATATCCTTTCGGAAAAACCGACGGTCGATTGGTTTGAAATCATCTCGGAGAATTTCATGGTGGATGGCGGGCGCCCCCTCAAAGTCCTCGACCAGATTTTGGAGCAGTATCGCGTGGTGCAGCATGGAGTCTCCGCCTATTTTGGATCGGCCGAACCGCTGAATCGCGAGCATCTCAAAAAGCTCAAGCGCCTTGTCAAACGCACAAACACGCCGTGGCTCTCCGACCACCTTTGCTGGGGCAGCGTGGATGGCCGTTTTACCCACGATCTCCTGCCGATGCCCTACACTTTTGCCGCCGCGAAGGTCACCGCCCGCAAAATCCGCGAGACGCGCGATTTTCTGGAGGTCCCGATTGCCGTGGAAAACGTCAGCAGTTACGCGGAGTTTCATGTTTCTGAAATGACCGAGTGGGAATTCCTCAATGAAGTGGTCGAACTGGCGGATTGCGGCATTTTGCTCGATGTCAATAATATCTACGTCTCCTCCCGCAATCACAATTTCGATCCGTACGATTATTTGAACAGCGTCCCTCCGGAGCGCGTCGCCCAATTTCACATCGCGGGCCACACGAAATATCAGAAATACATTTTGGACACGCACGATCATGCGGTGATCAATCCGGTCTGGAAACTTTACGACCACGCCGTCCGCCGCACCGGCAAGACCGCCACTCTTCTGGAATGGGACGCCCGGATTCCGTCGTTCGAGGAAGTCCATAACGAAGCGCTGAAAGCCAACCGATTCATTGAAAATCTTGAAGCCAAGCCCATCGCCGCCTAAACGCCAATCGGCGCGCGAATTTTTGGAACTGCAACGTCGGATGGCCCAAAGCGTGATGCAGCCACTCGGACGGGACGGCGGTATGCGGTCCAAATCGGCGGATGGCCGGCCAATGAAAGCCGTCGCCGCCGCATTCATCAAACCGAACGACCGCCTCACTTCATTCGAGCGCCTGGAAATTTACAACCGGCAATATTGGTTTCGCCTCCGAGATTGCTTTTACGATGATTACCCGGGGCTGCGCGCCATTCTCGGCGACCGCCGTTTTGAAAAGATGGCCGACGCCTATCTCGCGCAACATCCCTCCGAATGTTTTACGTTGCGCAACCTCGGCCGGAATTTATTGCGCTTTTTGGAGGCGGAACCGAAATGGATTGCGCCAAATCCTGATCTCGCCATGGACATGGTTCGCCTGGAATGGGCGCATATCGAGGCTTTCGACAACGAGGCGCGCCCGCCCCTGAATACAGATTTCCTGGCCGGAAAAGACCCGGCGAAGATTCGATTGCGTTTGCAGCCGCACATCACGTTGTTGCATCTCGGCTATGAGGTCGATGAGTTCCTCATCAAAATCAAGCAGGGCGAACGCTTGCGCAACGAAGCCAGCAACGCCATCGAATTGCGCCGCTCCCGTTTGCGCAAAAAACTCCGAAGCCGCTTGCGGTCGAAACCCGTTTTTCTTGCCGTGCACCGCCACGACGACGCCGTGTATTACAAACGACTCGAAGACGGCCAGTATCTTATGCTGCGCGCTTTTCAGGAAAGGGCGACGATTGCAGACGCGTGCGAACAAGTCGCCCTTTGTGGGCTGGTGACGGGAGACATCGGCGCCGAAATCAGATCATGGTTTCAAACGTGGGCCACCCTGCGTTGGTTCTGCCGTTAACCTATGGAAGCCAAAAACTCACTCTTTGCGCGCTTCTACGGGCTTCTGGTGCGCGCGGCGAAGCTGTTGCAATCCCCCGTGCTGCTGGCGTTGAGGCTTTATTGGGGCTGGCAATTCTTTGTGACAGGCAGGGGACATCTGGAGAATCTCGGCAAAACGACGGATTTTTTTCAAAGCCTCCACATTCCATTGCCAAGGTTTAACGCCTGTCTCGCCGGCGGGACCGAATGTGTCGGCGGTTTGTTGCTGCTGGTCGGTTTGGGATCGCGCCTGATCTCGATCCCGCTAATCTTCACGATGATCATCGCCTACGTTACCGCGGAGTCCGACTCGCTCAAACAAATTTTCAGCGACCCGGACAAATTTGTTTCCGCGACTCCGTTTTTGTTCATGCTCGCTTGCGTCATCATTCTCGCATTCGGACCTGGCGTTTTCTCGCTCGATTGGCTCATTGAGAAGAAGGTAAAACCGCGAGGGAACACTTGAAGGGGCTTTGCCTCGCCTTATTCCTGCTGTTCACAATCACGGGAAAGGCAAAAGCGGATGAATCCATCGAAATCGGCAACGCAATCATCCGCCTTAATACCGGTCCCGATTTGCCCCTGTCCGAAGAAGAAGTCGACTCGTGGGTCCGCCGGGCGGCCGTCGCGGTGACGAATTATCTCGGCCGTTTCCCTGTCAATAATTTATACCTCCGCGTCGAGGCGGGAGGCGATGAACCGGTCAACAGCGGCGTCACTCATGGCAATTTCCGAATTGATGTCCGCCTGGGACCCGACGCCCGCGCGCGTGATTTGCGCCAGGACTGGATTATGACGCATGAAATGTTTCACCTCGCGTTCCCAACCTTGGAACGCCGTTATTTGTGGATGATGGAAGGGCTGTCCGATTACCTGGAGCCGATCGCGCGCGCCCGCGCCGGACAATTGTCATCCCGCGGCGTTTGGCGGGAATTCGTCGAGGGCCTTCCGCAAGGTCTTCCGACGGCGGACGAAGCGGGACTGGACAACAGTTCCATTCGTGAGCGCATTTATTGGGGCGGAAATCTTTTTTGGCTCCTGGCCGATATCCAAATTCGCGTCCGAACCAGTAACCGCCGAAGCGTGGATGACGCCATTCGCGCAATTCTCAACAAGGGCGGCGACGGCGGCGCAAATTGGACCATCCAGCAAGTCATCCGGGCCGGCGACAAGGCTACGGGAACGACTGTGCTCAAGGATTTGTACGATGAACTCGGCCTCCATCGTGGGGACATTCATCTCGATAATCTTTGGCGGGCCTTGGGCGTCGTATATAAGAATGGCCGCGTCCGGTTCGATGATTCCGCTCCATGGGCGGCCATTCGCGCGTCGATCACCGCCCGCTCCCAACGTTGAAAATTTGCCGCATGCGGACTAGCTTCCCTCCATGATATCAAAATGGATTGGGCAAAATTCACGAGGGTGGCTGGCGTTTGCGGCCGCTGTAACGCTGTTGTGGGCTTGTGGCGCGTCGGCGGCGGACGACCAAAATGTCTCGCGCGCTGTCCTGGATAACGGAATGCGCGTCGTGATCGTTCGGGACCCGCTGGCGCCGGTTGTGACGACCGTGATCAATTACGAAGTGGGATCGGACGAAACGCCGCAAGGCTTTCCGGGAATGGCGCACGCCCAGGAACATATGATGTTCCGCGGCAGCCCCGGCCTGACAGCCGGCCAGCTCGCCAATATCAGCGCCGCCATCGGAGGGAATTTCGACGCCGACACCCAGCAGATGCTCACCCAATATTTTTTCACCGCGCCCGCCGAAGACCTGGATATCGCGCTGCACATAGAAGCTTTGCGCATGAAGTCCATTTCTTCGACCGATGAATTGTGGGGGAAGGAACGGGGCGCCATCGAGCAGGAGGTTGCGCAGGACCTTTCAAATCCTGAGTATGTATTTTACACCAATTTGCTCGCCCTGGTTTTCAAGGGAACTCCCTACGCGTGGGACGCCCTGGGATCCCGCCCTTCGTTTGACAAGACCACCGGCCAGATGTTGAGCGACTTTCACAATACGTGGTACGTGCCCAACAACGCCATCCTCGTGATTTGCGGCGACGTTGACCCCACGCTCGCGGTGGCGAAAGTGAAGGAATTGTTTGGCGATCTGCCTTCCGCAAAACTTCCCGCCCGCCCAGAGTTCCACTTTCAGACGGTCAATCCGCAGACCATCAAGGTCGATACCGACTCGCCCACCGGCATGGCGGTGATTGCTTTTCGCCTGCCGGGAACAGACAGCCCGGATTACGCCGCACTGCAAATAATGTCGGACGTCTTGGGCAGCATGCGTGGCCGGCTTTATAGTTTGGTGCCGGAAGGAAAAGCGCTCTCGGCCTCCTTCTCATACGACACATTGCCGGTCGCCGGCCTGGGCTATGCCGTCGCCGGATTTCCCAACGGCGCGGACGCGGCCGGTTTGCTTTCGCAGATGCGCCAAATCCTTTCCGTTGAGACTGACAAAGGTATCTCCGACGATTTGGTTGAAGCCGCCAAAAGACGCGAAGTCGCCTCGCTCGAGTTTCAGAAAAATTCCGTTTCCGGCCTCGCGATGGCGTGGTCGCAGGCCCTCGCCGCGGAAGGCCGTCAATCGCCCGAAGACGACGTGGATGCCATTCGCAAAGTGACCACCGCGGATGTCAATCGCGTCGCCAAGGAATTTCTGGACACCAACCACGCCGTCATGGCGATTCTCTCCCCTCGCCCGTCGGGCAACCCGGTTTCATCGCAAGGATTTGGAGGGAAGGAATCCTTCGCTTCCGGCGAAACCAAGGCCGTCGCGCTGCCGGATTGGGCCGCCCGCGCCGTGGAACGGCTCGACATGCCGCACTCGGCGTTGAACCCCGTCGTTACAGTTCTTTCCAACGGCCTCAAAATAGTCGTCCAGCCCGAATCGGTGAGCGACGTCGTCAGTGTTTACGGCCGAATCAAATCGAACCCGAATGTTGAAACTCCAAAGGGCCAGGACGGCGCGAATGATATGTTGGGCAGGCTTTTTCCGTTCGGCACGCAATCGCTGGATCGTCTTGCGTTTCAAAAAGCGCTGGATGACATCGCCGCGAACGAATCGGCCGGGGCCAATTTCTCGTTGGATGTCTTGTCGGAACACTTCGAGCGCGGCGTCCAGTTGCTGGCGGACAACGAATTGTCCCCTGCCCTTCCCGGCGAGGCTTTTGCCATGTTCCAACCGGAATTGGCCGCCGCCGCCGCGGGCGAATTGGAAAGCCCCTCTTACCTCGAAAGCCGCGCCGTCAGAAAAGGATTGTTTCCCCAGAGCGACCCCGCGCAACGCCAAACGACTCCCAAGACAGTCAAGGGCCTGACCCTCGGCGAAGTCCAGGACTACTATCGCCGTTGCTTTCGCCCGGACCTGACAACAATCGTCGTCATCGGCAAAGTGACTCCCGAAAAGGCTGAGTCAATCATTGAGAAATATTTTGGCGGCTGGAGCGCCCAGGGGCCGAAACCCAACACACTCTGGCCCGCCGTTCCGCTCAACAAGCCGGCCACCACCCAGGTGCCGGACAGCAGCCGCGTGCAGGACGAAGTGACCCTGACCGAGATTGTGGGATTGACCCAGGACAACCCGGATCGTTACGCCCTGGAATTGGGCGACCACGTTCTGGGCGGCGCCTTCTATGCGACGCGGCTTTACCACGATTTGCGCGAAGAGGCGGGACTGGTTTATTTCGTGGGATCATCCTTCCAATTCGGCCAGACGCGCTCTATTTACACCGTCGATTACGCCTGCGACCCGCCCAACGTCGAAAAGGCCCGCGCGATCATCGTCAGCAATTTGAAGGCAATGCGGGACCGCGAGGTGACCCCGGAGGAATTGCGCCAGGCCAAAGGATTGTTATTGCGGGAAATTCCCCTGTCGGAATCGAGCGTCCAGCAAATCGCCGAAGGCTGGCTAAACCGCTCCACGCACGACTTGCCGTTGGACGAACCGATGCTGGCGGCAAAACAATACTTCCACTTGACAGCACCGGAAGTCCAGGCCGCGTTCAGCAAATGGATACGTCCCGACGGCCTCGTGCAAGTGTCACTCGGCCCGTAAGGCCACCGCCGCCCCCCTCTCCCTCCGGGAGAGGGCAGGGTGAGGGCAATAAAAGGATTCCACCCTACGCCGGAGCCGCGGCTTCCTTCTTCTCTTGCGGCTTTTTCTCTTCGGCTTCCGGCTTGGATTCGGCTTTGTCGGTCTTGGCCGGTTCCGCCGGAGCTTCCGGCACGGGAACGTCCACGAATTCCAAAATCGCCTTCTGCGCGGCATCCCCCTGGCGCTGCCCAAGTTTCACGATGCGCGTGTAACCGCCGCGGCGCTCCTTTTGCGTCGGCGCGATTTCGTTGAAAAGGATTTTCACCGCGTCCTCGTCCTGGTGCAACCGCGCCGAGGCAAGCCGCCGGTCGTGCAAAGTCCCGGCCTTGCCAAGCGTGATCATTTTTTCCGCGACGGACCGCGCGGCCTTCGCTTTGGCCAGCGTCGTCGTGACGCGGCGATGTTTGATCAGGCTGCAAACCAGGTTCGCCAGCATCCGATTGCGGTGCTGGCCCGTCCGGCCCAATTTGGCGGTGCGTTTGAGATGGCGCATAGGATTGAAATTATTCCAGCTTGTTGTCGTCCTTCGGCGCTTCCAGCAATGCCGGATCGATGTTCATGCCAAGGGACAATTGAAGGCTGGCCAGTTTCTCTTTGATTTCGTTCAGGGACTTCTTGCCGAAGTTGCGGTACTTCAGCATCTCGGCCTCGGTCTTCATGGCCAATTGCCCCACAGTCGTGATGTTGGCGTTGTTCAAACAATTCGCCGCCCGAACGCTCAACTCGATTTCGTTGACGCTCATGTTCAGCAGCTTCTTCATCTTCGCCTTCTCGTCGTCCTGCTTGGCTTCCGTCTCCTCAAATTCCACCGCGTTCTTGTCGTAACCGACGAACACGTCGAGATGGTGCTGAAGAATCGCCGACGCCTGCGTCAGCGCGTCGTCCGGCGAAATGCGGCCGTCCGTCCAGATTTCCAGCAAAAGCCGGTCATAATCGGTCCGCTGCCCGACACGCGCGTTTTCCACGGCGTAACGAACACGCGTCACCGGCGAAAACAGCGAATCAATCGCAATCACCCCAATCGCCTGGTCCGGCTTTTTATTTTCGTCGCCGGGACAAAAACCGCGCCCGACCTTGACTTCCAGTTCCATCTCAAATTTTTTCTTCTTGTCCAGCGTGCAGATGTGCTGCTTGCCATTGACGATCTCCAGATTCTGGTTCAATTCAATGTCCCCCGCCGTGACGTCGCCTTCCTTGTTGACAGACAGCAAAAGCGTCTGCGGCTCGCGCGAATGAGATCGGAACAGCACCTTCTTAAGATTCAGCACGATGTCCGTCACATCTTCCACAACCCCTTCAACGGTCGCAAACTCGTGCATCGCCCCATCGACTTTAATCGAGGTGATCGCCGCGCCTTCCAACGACGACAACAGCACTCGCCGCAGCGAATTCCCGATGGTGTGTCCGTAACCCGTTTCAAACGGTTCGGCGACAAATTTTGCGTAGGTTTCCGTCGCGGTTGAATCCTCCTTGGTCAACCGTTTCGGCATTTCAAAACGTCCTAGACGTACTGGCATATTTTCCTTTCAACAATTTTAATCTGGCCGCCCCGGCTGTTTATTCCCGCTGCCGGCACGGCCCGTATAATTGTTATTTGTCCCGCGCTGGCGGGACGGTTTTCACTCTAGCGGGAATAAAATTCCACAACCGCCTGTTCATTGGCGATCGGCTGGATCTCGTCGCGCGTCGGAACCCTCATCACAGTTCCCTTGAACGCGTCCTTGTTCAGCATCAACCAATCCGGCACAACCTTGCTCGTCGCCAATTCCAGGTTCTTCGTCGCAAGCTGCCGCGAAACGTTCGACTCCCTCACCTCGATCACGTCGTTCACTTTCAGCGCATACGACGGCACGTTCACCTTGCGCCCGTTCACCTTCACGTGCCCGTGACTCACCATCTGCCGCGCCCCCGCGCGTGTGATGGAAAAACCAAGATGATAAACCACGTTGTCAAGACGAGTCTCCAAAATCTGCAGCATCTGTTCACCCGTCACTCCGCGCCGCTTCAGCGCCTTCTCATAAACCCCCCGGAACTGCCGCTCCATCAACCCGTAAAAATACCGCAGCTTTTGTTTCTCGATCAGCCCAAGCCCGTAATCGGTGTGCTTGCGCCGCGACTTCGGGCCGTGGACCCCGGGACCATAATTGCGCCGTTCCAAATATTTGTCCGGCCCGAACATCGGGATTCCGAACCGCCGGCTGATTCGTGTGCGTGGACCTGTATAACGAGCCATATCAGTTTAAAAAGTTAAATTATTTTAGACGCGCCGTTTCTTGCGCGGGCGGCACCCGTTGTGCGGCACTGGCGTGACATCCTTGATCGCGGTGATTTCCAATCCAATCGCCTGCAACGCCCGAATCGCCGATTCACGACCCGACCCAGGCCCCTTCACCCGCACTTCAACTTCCCTCATCCCGTGCGACATCGCCTGGCGCGCCGCGTCCTGCGCGACTTGCTGCGCCGCGAACGCCGTGCTTTTCCGCGAGCCCTTAAATCCCACCTTCCCCGCGCTCGACCATCCAAGCACATTCCCGTGCATGTCCGTAATGCTCACGTTCGTGTTGTTGAACGTCGCCAAAATGTTCGCCACTCCAACGGCGATATTCTTCGCGCCTTTGGCCTTGATGATTTTCTTGCCGGCATCCGCGTCCGCCAGCAATTCCGCGGCGGTCGGCGCGGCCCCGGCGACGGGTCCCGCTGCCGCTGGTTCGCCGGCCGGTTTTTTCGCGGCATCGGGTGCGCCTTCGGGAGCGGCGGCCGCCCCTTTCTTCGCCGGCTTCGCGCCCTCTTCGGCGGCGCCGGCCGGAGCGGATTCCGGTTTCCCCTTCTTTTCCGAAGCGGGCTTTTTGGGCTTTGTTTCTTCAGCCATAATAAAAATAAAAAATTAGTGGATGCCGGTTTTGGCGTTCGGATTGCGTTGCACGCCCACCGTCTTGCGCGGACCCTTCCGCGTGCGCGCGTTTGTCGAAGTCCGCTGCCCGCGAACCGGCAGTCCGCGCAAATGTCGGACGCCACGGTAGCACTTGATTCCCTGGAGGCGCTTCAAGTTCATTCCCAATTCCCGCCGCAAATCGCCCTCGATCACATATTTCCCGTCCTGAATCGCGTGGACGATCTGCGACAACTGCTGCTCGTTCAAATCCTTCGCCCGAAGCGCCGGATCGATGCTCGCCTTCTCCAAAATCACTTTCGCGTTCGCCGGCCCGATGCCATAAATGTAGCGCAACGCGATATCGATTCGCTTTTCGCCCGGAATTTCAACTCCTACGATTCGTGCCATAAAATTAAATTAGCCTTGACGTTGTTTGTGGCGCGGGTTCGTGCAAATCACACGAATCACGCCCTTGCGTTTCACCACTTTGCAATTCTCGCAAAGCTTCTTTACCGATGCTCGAACTTTCATAAATTCTTCCGCTTATTCTGCGATGCTTCCCTTCGACAAATCGTAGGGCGACATCCGCACCTTCACACTGTCTCCGACCGACATCCGTTCAAATGCCAGCCGCCGCTTCCCGCTCACGTGCGCCACCAGCCGGTGTCCGTTGGCCAATTCGACGCGAAACAAACTGGAGGCTAAAACCTCCACTATCCTGCCTTCAGCTTCGATGGCGTCTTTGACGGCCAAGTTAATATCTCCGGTTCACCCTCGGTGATCAGCACCGTGTGCTCAAAATGAGCGGACAATGAACCATCTTTCGTCACCACTGTCCAGCCATCCTTTAACACAAGCACTTGCGGCATCCCCGCATTGACCATCGGCTCAATCGCCAATGTCATCCCAGCCCGCAATTTAGGCGACTGCGCGTTTTTTTCAACGAAATTGGGCACCTGCGGCTCTTCATGAACCGTCCGCCCCACTCCGTGCCCCACAAACTCCCGCACAATGCTGAACCCGTTGCTCTCCACGTAATTCTGCACCGCCCGCGAAATATCCACCACCCGGTTCCCCGGCACCGCCTTCGCGATCCCTTCGTAAAGAGACTGTTCCGTGACATCCATCAAGCGTTGCGCGCGCACGTCGCATCCGCCCACAGCCACCGTCTTCGCCGTATCCCCAATATACCCGTGATACGTCACCCCAATATCCAAACTCACAATGTCCCCAAATTCCAGCGCGCGCGGCCCGCCCATCCCATGCACCACTTCCTCGTTCACCGAAATGCAAATGTTCTTCGGAAACCGCCGGTACCCCAAAAACGCGCTCTTCGCCCCGTAATGCTTCATCCGCGACGCCGCAAACTCATCCACTTCCCCCGTCGTCACTCCCGGCTGGATAAACGCCCCAACTTCCTCCAGCACCGTGCTTCCTATTTCACACGCCGGCCGCATCGCTTCCAAATCGCGCGCCGACTTTAAAATGATTGTTTTTCCGGCCACGCCATTGCGTTCCGACAACAGGCGTCCTCAGAACCGGCCCTTCAGTCGGCCTTTCTTCAGAAATCCATCGTAATGGCGCATCAACAGGTGCGACTCCATCTGCCGCATCGTGTCCAGCATCACGCCCACAATGATCAGCAAACTCGTTCCCCCGAAAAATTGCGCCACGTTCTGCGGTATCGTCATCGCTTCGCTCATGATGATCGGTATCACCGCGATGATCGTCAAAAAGATCGCCCCGGCCAGCGTAATGCGGCTCATCGTCCGGTGCAGAAAATTGCACGTCGCCTGCCCTGGCCTCACTCCCGGGATATATCCGCCGGATTTCTTCATGTCGTCCGCGATTTGCAATTCATTGAACTGCGTCGCCACCCAGAAATAGGAAAAGAACAAAATCATCAGGCCATAGAGGCTCAGATACAATATCGACCCGCGCCCAAGCGACAACGCCAGTTCGTTAAACACCTTCAAATTGAATCGCGACCCCAAAAAATTCAGTATCATCGTCGGGAACATCAGGATCGCCGACGCAAAGATCACAGGCATGACGCCAGAATAATTCACCCGCAACGGCATGAACGAACTGCCGCCGGAATACATTTTGCGCCCCACAACTCGTTGCGCGTACTGCACGGGAATTTTTCTCTCCGCCTGCGTCACCGCCACCGTTCCCGCCACCACCGCGCACAACAGCAATATCAGCGCGATAAAATGAAACGCATTGTAACGATGTTCTCCCATCGCTCCAGGCGTCAGGAACATATCCACAAGCCCCTGCCCGGCCGCTGGCAAGCGCGCCAGAATGTTAATCGTGATGATCAGCGAAACTCCGTTTCCAATCCCGCGGTCCGTAATCTGTTCGCCAAGCCACATCAGCAGCATCGTTCCCGTCGTCAAAATCACGGTGGTTTGAATCCGATACCACCACAACGGGTGAATCAAAACAAGACTGCCCGGAAAGCCCTTGAACCCCGGCACGTCCGCGATTTTCTCCCAGCCAATTGCCATCACCAAACCCTGCCCAAGACAGAGGAACAACGTCATCACACGCCCAATCTGGATGATCTTCGTCCGCCCGCCCTCTTCCCGCGACATCTTGCTCAACGTCGGAATGACCGCTTGCAGCAATTGCAAAATAATCGTCGCGCTGATGTACGGCATGATCCCCAATGCCCCCACCGCGCAATGTTCAAAACCGCCTCCCGTAAAAAGACTGTACATCCCCAGCAAACCGTTGCCCACGTTCTTTCCGCCGCCGGCGTCGAAATACGCCTTCAGCGCGCCGCTGTCCAACCCAGGGCACGGAACCACGCACGCAATCCGGCACACCGCCAAAACAATCATGGTGAAGACAATGCGCGACTTCAGCTCAGGTATTTTGAAGCAGTTGCTTAATGTGTTTAGGATCGATTGAAACATCTGGTAAAGCGGTTATGCCGGTTTTTCGGGCGCCTTCTCCTTCTTTTCTTTCTTTTCCGGTTTGTTCGGCGCTTTGCTTTCAGCCGGCTTCGCCTCCGCCTTGGCTTCGGGCGCGGCGGGAGGCTTGATCATCTCGCACGTCCCGCCCAGCTTTTCAATTTTGGCGCGGGCGCCCGCGCTGAACGCGTGGACTTTTACCGTCAATTTCCGTGTCAATTCGCCGTCGCCCAAAATCTTGATTTTCTTTCCGCGTCCGTTGGCAAGCCCCGAACCGCGCAACGTCGCTTCATCCACCACCGCGCCGTCTTGAAAACTGTTCAGCGATTCCAAATTCACTGGAATATAACGCACCGCAAACCGCTTGTTGTTAAATCCGCGTTTCGGAATGCGCCGAATCAACGGCATTTGTCCGCCTTCAAATCCAATGCGGATCGAACTGCCGGACCGCGCGGTCTGGCCCTTTCCTCCGCGTCCGCTGGTCTTGCCGTGGCCGCTGGATTCTCCCTGGCCGAGCCGCTTGCGGCGGTGCTTGGAACCGGGACGAGGTTTGAGATCGTGTAAACGCATAAAAATCAGGCGGCAGGAGGCTGTTGTGTTGTTCCCGCATCAGCCGCCGGCGGCGGCGGCGGCGGCGGCGCGGTTTCCGCCGCGGGCTTCTCCACGGCGGGTTTTTCCGCAACGGGCGCATTGCTGACCGCCGCCGGCTTTGCCACCGCTGGCGCGGGAGCCGGAGGCGGCACAGGCGCCGGGCGCTTCTTGTATTCGATTCCCCGGCCAAGGTAAATATCTTCGCGCAACCGCAGTTGCAGCAATCCCGCAATCGTCGCCTTCACCACATTCGATGGGTTGTTCGATCCAAGCGACTTGCTTAAAACATCCCTGATTCCCACTGATTCCAAAACGGCTCGCACGGTTTTGCCCGCGATCAAGCCCGTTCCCGGCGAAGCGGGACGCAGGATCACTTTCGCGCCGCCGTGGCGGCATAAAATCTCATGCGGAATCGTCGTCTCTTTCAGCGAGACGCTGACCATGTGCTGCTTGGCCATCTCGCCGCCTTTGCGGATCGCTTCCGAAACTTCCACCGCTTTTCCAAGGCCCACACCCACGCGTCCGCGCTTGTCTCCCGCGACAACAAGGGCGCTGAAACTGAACCGGCGTCCGCCCTTCACAACCTTGGCGGATCGGTTGATGAAAACTACTTTCTCGCTTAACTCGGCCCCGGCTCCACCGGCCTGCGACGAATCGCCTCCTTCGCCTGGCGCGGGACGCATCCGCCTCGGACCCCGTCCGGGACCGCGTCCGCCTCCACCTCCACCGCCGCCTCTGGAATTGCCACCTGGATTCTTGTTTAGCTCAGCCACAATTTTCTTTCTTCAGGGTTAAAATTTCAATCCGCCTTCTCGCGCGGCGTCAGCCAGCGCCTTGACTTTTCCGTGATAACGCGCTCCGCTCCGGTCAAACACCACATTGATGATGCCTTTGCCCTTCGCCGCTTCGGCCGCCAGCGCGCCGATTTTTTTCGCGCCCGCCACATTCGCCGCAAGCTTGTCCCGGTCCGGCACCGTTTTGTGCAAACTTGATGTCGAGCAAACCGTCACTCCCGCCGCGTCGTCGATGAACTGGACGTAAATGTGCTCGTTCGAGAACCTCACGCTCATGCGCGGACGCTCCTTCGTGCCGGTAATCTTCTTGCGAATACGCCACTTGCGCAGTTGGGCCAATTGTATTTTTTTGTCGGATCTCATGTGATGGAGCCTCGGATTTTGCCGCGGCCAAATTCTCCTTATTGAACGGTCTTGCCCTCCTTGCGGCGCACCTTCTCGGTCGTGTAACGCACTCCCTTGCCTTTATAAGGCTCCGGCGGGTAAAAACTTCGTATCTCGGCCGCGACCTGTCCGACCAATTGCTTGCTCGGCCCCTCGATCGTCAGCTTGGTGTTCTCCTCCACCTTCACGGTGATTTGATCGGGTATCGGATAGTTCACGGGATGCGAATAGCCCAGCGAAAGGTTCACCAGTTTGCCCTGCACCGCCGCCTTGAATCCTACGCCCTGTATCTCCAGCTTCTTGACAAATCCGTCGCTCACTCCCTTGACCATGTTATTGACCAGCGCGCGGCTCAACCCGTGCAACGACTTCGCCTCCGCGTCTTCGCCATCGCGGCTCACAACGAGGTTGCCGCCGTCCACTTTGACGGACGTCCGCCGGGGCAATTCGAAATCCAGCTTTCCTTTCGGGCCTTCCACAAACACTTTCTGGCCCTTGATTTCGATCTTCACTTTCGGCGGCACGACCACCGGTAATTTTCCTATTCGCGACATAAATTCACTTTACCAAATTTCGCACAGCAATTCGCCGCCGACATTTTTCTTGCGCGCCTGAACCCCGGTCATCACTCCTTCGGATGTCGAAAGAATCGATGTTCCCATTCCCGCGCGAACCCGCGGAACATCCTGTGAACCAGTGTAACGGCGCAATCCCGGCGAACTGATCCGGCGCAGCCCTTCGATGATCGATTTCCGCCCGGCATACTTCAGCTTGATCTTGATCACCTTGCTGCTCTTCGTTCCGTCCACGGCAACATCAGTCACATAGCCCTCCTTTTTGAGGACCTTCGCGATGTTCTCCTTCAATTTGGAGTGCGGCATCGAAACTTCCGGCAACAACGCCCGGCTCGCGTTGCGAATCCGGGTCAACATATCTGAAATCGAGTCAGTCATAATTTTACCAACTGGCTTTTGTCACCCCGGGAATCAACCCGTTCAACGCCGCTTCGCGAAACGTCATGCGCGAACAGCCAAATTTCCGCAAATATCCGTGGCGCCGTCCCGACATTGAGCAGCGGTTGACCACGCGCGTGGGACTCGCGTTGCGCGGCAGCTTGCTCAATCCCGCGTAATCCCGCTTGGCCTTGAGTTCAGCCCTAAGCGCGGCGTACTTCTTGACCGTCGCGGCCTTCCGTTTATTGCGTTCTATCCAGGATGTTTTTGCCATATCAAAATTTAATAATTGTCACGCGGTCTGCTGCTGCTGCGCCGCTTCCTTCTGTTCCTTCTGTTCTTTCGTCTCCGCAAACGGCATCCCCATCATCTTGAGCAGTTCCAGCGCTTCCTCGTTTGTCGGCGCGCTCGTCACGATCGTAATGTCCATTCCCTGCGTCCGCTTGATCTTGTCCAGTTCGATCTCCGGAAAGATCGTCTGGTCGTTCACTCCCAGGGTGTAATTGCCCCGGCCGTCAAACGCCCGCGGCGACAAACCCCGGAAATCGCGGATGCGCGGCAGCGCCGTCGCAACCAGGCGATCGAAAAATTCATACATCACTTCCCGCCGCAATGTCACACGGCATCCGATGTTCTGCCCTTCCCTCAACTTGAAATTCGCGATGCTGTGCCGCGATTTGTTGATGATCGGCTTGCGGCCCGTGATCAATGTCATGTCCCTCACCGCGTCTTCAATCGCCCCCTTTTCCAGCGACGCGCTCACTCCCATGTTGACCACAATCTTCTCGATGCGCGGGATTTGATGCACATTGGCGTAACGGCGCTTTTCCTTCAACGCCAGCCGCACCTCGTTTACGTATTTCTCTAAAAGTCTCGGTTTCATTCGCTTTATGCCTCCGCCGGTTCAGTCGCCGCCGCTTGATGCTGCCCGCCGCGCCGCTCGTCGAACTTCGACGCGAGCATCAAGTTGGAAATATGGATCGTCCCCTCCCGCTCAACAATCGCCCCCTGCGGATTGTCCTGGTTCTTCCTGGTGTGCCGCTTGATCATCTTCAACCCTTCGATCAGCACCCGTTGGTTCTTCATGTTGACAACCAGGATCTTCCCCCGCTTCCCCAACTCGGACCCCGCGATCACCACCACCTCGTCCCCTTTTTTTACATGTTGCTTTGGCATAACTAAATGACTTCCGGCGCAAGCGAAATGATTTTCATGAACTTCTTCTCCCGCAACTCGCGGGCGACCGGCCCGAAAATTCGCGTGCCGCGCGGGTTGTTTTCCTTGTCAATAATCACTATGGCGTTGCTGTCAAACCTCAGATACGAGCCGTCCGAACGCCGGATCTGCTTGCGCGTCCGCACGACCACCGCGTCCACCACGTCCCCTTTCTTGACAGTCCCGTCCGGCGCCGCCTCTTTGATGTGCGCCTTGATGATATCGCCAATGCCGGCGTAACGCTGGTTGCGGCCTATCACGCCGATGGCGGCCGCGCGCTTGGCGCCGGTGTTGTCGGCCACGTCTAGGATGGAGCGAACCTGTAACATAAATTCTTTTTAGGAGGCCGCGACCGGGGCTTCGGCCGAGCGTTCCACGATTTGCGTCAGCCGCCAGCGCTTGAGCTTCGACAACGGCCGCGTTTCCCGAATCAACACCACGTCCCCAACTTTCGCCTCGCTCTTTTCGTCGTGCGCGTAAAATTTGGAATACGCCGTTATCACTTTCTTGTATTGCGGATGCGGAAACCTCCGCTCCACACGCACCACGATCGTCTTGGCCATCTTGTTGGCGATGACTTTTCCCTGCCGCTCTTTGCGGTGGCCCCGTTCCAGTTGTGTTGCTTCGTCTGCCATATTCAAATTGATCCTGGTCCTCGGTTATGCTTTAGCCGGTTTTTTGCGCAACGCGCTTATGTGGGTTTCCACCCGGGCGATGTCCCTGCGCAACATGCGCAAACGCGCCGGCTTTTCCAGTTGGCTGCTCGCCTGCTGCAATCGCAGCGTAAAAATCTCCTGCCGCAAGTCCCGGCTCTTCGCCGTCAGCTCGGGCATCGTCAAATCCTTGATCTCGGTCATCTTCATAGTTCGTTCAAGCCATCCGGTGGCGGGAAATAAATTTTGTCCTGATCGGCAGCTTCGTCGCCGCAAGCCGCATCGACTCCCGCGCAACCACTTCCGGCACTCCGTCCACTTCAAAAAGAACGTTCGCGGGCCGGATCACCGCCACCCACGATTCCAGCGGCCCTTTCCCTTTGCCCATTCGCGTTTCCAGCGGCTTCTTCGTGTATGATTTGTGGGGGAAAATCCGTATCCACACCTTGCCGCGCCGCTTCATGTACCGCGTCACCGCGACGCGCGCCGCTTCAATTTGCTTCGCATCAAGCCAGCAACGCTCCAGCGACTGCAATCCGTATTCGCCAAACGCCACCGTCGCCCCCCGATGGGCCAGCCCAGTCCGGCTCCCCCGGTGCATTTTGCGATACTTAACTCTGGCGGGACTCATTGCCATATTGATCTCTCTTTTCTATTCTATTGAGTTGCTCAGGCAGCCGCCGCGGTCGGCTGCGTTTCGTCTTTCTTTTTCTTCTCCACAGGCGTTTCGCCTTTGCAAATCCAGCATTTGATTCCCAGCTTGCCATAGACCGTCTTCGCCTCGGCAAACCCGTAATCGATATTCGCCCGCAACGTGTGCAACGGCACACGCCCCTGGTGGTATTTCTCGACACGCGCGATTTCCGCGCCCCCCAACCGTCCTCCCACCCGCACTTTGATTCCTTCAGCCCCAAAATCCATCGCCACTTGCACCGCTTTTTTCATCGCGCGACGGAACGAGACACGGCGCTCAAGCTGAATGGCGACGTTTTCCGCGACCAATTGCGCGTCCATCTCCGGCTGCTTGATTTCCTGGATGTCAACATAGACTTCCTTGCCGGTCATCTTGCTGATCTCCTCCTTGAGCTTGTCGATTTCCGCGCCTTTGCGTCCAATGACAACACCGGGCCGGGCGGTATAAATTGTAACTCGGCAGCGCGATGCGGCGCGCTCCAAACCGATCTTCGAGACGGACGCCCCCTCCAGCTTGTCCTTGAGAATCTGCCGGATCTTGCGGTCCTCCGCCAGCAATTTCCCAAATTCCTTCTTCTCGGCGAACCACTTGGAACTCCAGTCCTTATTGACAGCGAGCCGCAGCCCAATCGGATTTGTTTTTTGACCCATAGATTTATTCGTCAGACAAAATGATTTGAACGTGGCAACTGCGTTTGAGGATTGGCCCGGCCGAACCCCGCGCCTTGGGGATGAATCGCTTGGCGGTGCTCGCGGTCCCCGCGACCGCCAGCTTGACCCGCAGATTTTCCGTCTTCATGTTCTCGAATTCCGGCTTGTGCATCTTCAGGTCTTCCGCGTTGGCCATCGCCGATTTCAGCGTCTTGGCCACCACGCGCGCGCCTTTGCGCGGCACGACCGCCAGCACAGCCTGGGCGTGAGCCGCGGGCAGCCCTTGAATCTGCCTCACCACCTCGCGCATCTTCTGCGCGGACATTCGCACGTTGCGGGTTGTTGCTTGAACTTCCATAATTTCTACTTCGCCTCCGCCTTGGCCGTATGCGCGCCATGCTTCTTGAATGTGCGCGTCAATGAGAATTCGCCCAGGCGATGTCCCACCATGTTTTCGGTGACGAAAACCGGGTTGAACACCTTGCCATTGTGTACGTTAAACGTCAAACCCACAAAATCAGGCGTGATCATCGAACGCCGCGACCACGTCTTGATCGGCGTCTTCGACTTGGCCGCCTTGGCCGCATCAATTTTATCGATTAAATGCTGGTCAACAAACGGACCTTTTTTGATGGATCGACCCATATTTCTTCTTGTCCTTTATCTATTTTCGCTTCATCGGCCGGCCATCGCGCCGAACCAAAATGAACCGATTTGAAAATTTCCGCTTGTTCCGCGTCCGGTAACCCTTCGCCAAAAGACCCCACGGTGAAGTCAATTGCTGCCAGCCGCCGCCGCTCTTCGATTTGCCCGCGCCTCCGCCGTTCGGATGATCCACAGGATTCCGCGAAACTCCGCGGTTGATCGGGCGTATTCCCCGGTGCCGCGAACGCCCCGCCTTGCCGAGGGTGACATTCTCATGCTCGATATTGCCAACCTGGCCAATCGTCGCATAACAAGCCTCGTGCACCCGCCGGACTTCGCCCGAAGGCAGCCGCACTTGCGCGTATCCTTCACCCCGGGACATTACCGTCGCCGCCCCGCCCGCTGTGCGGACCATCTGTCCGCCGCGACCCGGCGTAATTTCTATGTTATGGATCGGCAATCCAACCGGAATAGTCCGCAACGGCAGGCAATTCCCCACCTCCGGCGGCGCGGCGGGCCCGCTGAGGATTTTCGCCCCGACCTGCAAACCAACCGGCGCCAGGATATACCGCTTTTCCCCATCCTTGTATTGCAACAAGGCCAGACGCGCCGTGCGAATCGGATCATACTCAATGGCCGCCACGTCCGCCTCGATACCGTGTTTGTTCCGCTTGAAATCGACATTGCGGTAAAACTGCTTATGACCGCGGCCAATCCCCCGCGCCGTCACACGGCCATACGCGTTGCGCCCACCAGATTTCTTGCGAATACTGATGAGACTCCGCTCCGGAGAGTCCTTGGTAATCTCATCGAACGACGCCACAGTAATGTAGCGCGTCGAAGGCGTTAAAGGCCTGTACGTTTTAACTGGCATAAATTCAATAACTTACGGCTACAAGCGGCGACGGCCATCAATCCTGCGCCCAGCGGGGCGATCAGTTATCGGTCGCGCCAAAAGCCGCCATTTTTTCGCCCATTTCGGCGAAAATGGAGCGAAAACATACCAAAGCACCGGTACAGCGCAAGTACTATTTCTAAAAAAACGGGAAAATTCTGCTTATCTCTTGGCCATTCGGCTCCGCGCCGCCTCTAAAATCTGGCGTTCCCGCTCCGTCAAACTATGAATCCCCTGCGCCGAAATCTTTTCCAATATCGGGTCCACTTCCCTGCTGATAAATTCCCCCGCCGGCAATTCATCCGCCTTCTTCTTCGGCGTCCTCCATACCCCTTTCGCCCCTGCGGCCGCAACCTCCCTCTTTGCCGCCTTCTTCCTCGTAAAATTCCGGAAAACATCAAACGACCTCACCGGCGCCATCATCCACCGTATCCAAAGAATCCCCGTCAACATCCCACCCAGATGCGCCGCGTGCGCCACATGCGTGTCAAAAATGGCGCTCCCCACAATCGGCCCAAGAATTCCGAGCAAAGAGTAACCGCCTGCGCCAACCAACAACACCCACGCCGGAAACGAAACAGGCAGCACAAAAAATATCAGCAGCGTAATCGGCTCGCGCGGCGCGTGCATCGCAAAAGCAGCCACCAGCCCAAAGATTCCAGCGGAAGCGCCAACAACCGGGCCGCCGAAAACGTGCGGCAGCGCAAATTGGAATGCCACTTGAAGCAAGCCTCCGATTGTTCCGCTGGCAAGATAAAGCTTGAGCATTCCCCGGCTTCCGAGCATTCCCTCCACCGCCCGTCCAAAAAAGTAGAGGGTGACCATATTCCCCAGCAAATGCCAGACTCCGCCGTGAAGAAATTGGAACGTAATCAACTGAAAGACCCTGCCGTGTTCCAGTCCCTCTTTGCTCAATGCCAGGTAATCCCACACCCAGCCCGTCCCCTTCATCCCTTGCAAAAAAAGTTGCGCGATGAAACACGCCACCAGGGTGACTAAGAGTATCGTGGTCATTGACCAACCTGGCCGGTAAGGCGCGCGCATGTACTGACGGTCGTCCAACATTCGGATGAAATTACCCGCTATTTCCGCATATTTCAACGCTTTCGCAAATCAATTTGCTTCCAGCGCCCGGCTCCGGCCCCGCGGAATTTTGTCCAAATGATAAATCAAAAACCCACCCTCGGGCCTGGGCTCAGTTCCAAAAACGCGACAGGAACGCTCATACAGTCCCGCCTGTTCCAGTCTGGAAAACGAATTGCGACCCAATATTAGCCCGATTTATGCGTGCCAAATCTCTGAATATTTGTTGAAGTTTGATAGTCGCTCATGCAAAAACGAAAACAACGACGGAAACGACAAATTTCAGTTTTGCCACCGGTGGTCGTTAGTCCCGATGTTTTGCCGCTGTTGGATTCGCAAGTGACGTGGAATGGCTTCGAGAAATTCATTCGCCAGTTGATTGGATTGCTGCCGCGAGTTCGGCAGGTAAAGCGTTATGGGAAGCTTGGTAGCAAGCAGAAGGGCATAGACCTCATCGCAATAATGGAAAACGACGAACGTTGGGTCTTTCAGTGCAAGCAGTATTCATCCTTTAAGCTCAAAGACGCCGAAGAATCCGTTGCAAAGGCAACATATCAGGCAGACAAATATTTTCTGATCATTGCCTGCCAGGCGGATTCGACGTTACATGACTTCATAGAGAAGCAAAAGAAATGGGAGTTGTGGGATGGCGAACGCCTGTCGGATGAAGTTCTCAAATTGCCGCGTGACAAGGCGCGTGAACTTGTTATTCGGCATTTTGGGCCGGATTGGAGCAAAACGTTTTTAGGGCTTGGAAGCACGTCTCCGTTCCTGCCTTGGAAGCTGTTTTTCCAGCGGTGGTCGAGACCAGACCGGCTTTTTAACCATACTTGGCATTTGGTCGGGCGAAACAATTACATTTCTGTGCTGGGCGGATTCTGCAGCGATAAGCATAAACGAGTTGCTTTGTTAATAGGCCGAGGAGGTATCGGAAAATCAAAATTGCTCCATGCATTTGCACAACATTATTCCGCCAAATGCTCCAATAGGCAGCTTTGGTTCGTAGAAGAAAATATCCCATTGACGCAGTCGAGCATAGATGAATTGCCCAATTCTCCCTGTGTGATTGTCGTGGATGATGCGCATCGCTCGGAGAGCTTGAAGTCATTGTTCGCGGCAACGGTACATTCAGGCGGACAAAAGAAGCTATTGCTTTCAACTCGCCCGCAACGGCTGGATTTTTTGAAATCGGAACTTACTCTTGCCGGATTCGACTGCAGGGAGATTGAACAACTTCCGGAGTTGAAACATCTGAGCCGCGATGAGGTTAAAACTTTGGCAAGACATGCATTGGGGCCGAAACTTGCGTACCTTGACCGGCGCCTCGCAAATGCAACTTGGGATTGCCCGTTGGTAACGGTTGTTGGTGGAAAGTTGCTCGCTACCGAATCACTCGCCCCGGAATTGTTAGAAAGCCATCAAGCATTCCGCGCAGAAGTTTTAAACCGGTTTCAAGACATTATCGTTGGCCGAATTGCCGAGGGAAAAGACGCACGCTATTTCTGTGAACTGCTTGGAGTTTTGTCGGCAACCGCGCCGTTTCCAGCGGAAAATCAAGAGTTCATTAAAATAACGGCAAAATTTCTGAAACGCAGTCCTGAAGACGTAATCAAGGGTATTTCCGAATTAGAGCAGACGGGCGTATTGCTGCGCCGCGGGCGTTTGTCGCGAATTACGCCTGATGTTCTCGCTGACCATATACTTCATCGGGCTTGCGTCATGCCAAACGGTCAAAGAACAGGGTTTGCTGAACGGATTTTTTTCGACTTTGCCAACATCCATCCGGAAAAAGTTTTTCTGAACCTTGCGGAATTGGACTGGCGAATACTGGTCGCCGCTAAGCGCTCAACACTGCTCGAAACTATTTGGAAAAACTTGGAAAATGATTTTTGCACTGGATCGGCCGAGTTAAAATCGCGGGTGATGAACCTTGTCAAAGAGGTCGCATATTATCAGCCAAAACGGGCGCTATGGATGACTGAACTGTCGCTCAAACATCTGCCGCCGCCGCCAAAGGAAAAACCTGGCCTGTTTGTAATGTCATGGCGCAAAAACATCGCGCTGATGTTGCCTGACATTCTTCATCGTGTTGCCTTCACTCTGGAGTTTGTTCCAACTGTTGCGCGTCGTCTCTGGGAACTCGGACGAGACGATACCCGCCAATTAAATCAATATCCCAACCACGCTTTTCGAATTCTTACCGAATTGGCGGCCTATGGGCGGGACAAACCGTTGTCATTTTACGAGACGATCTTGGACACGATTATCCCTTGGTTAAAAGAACCCGACATTCATTCCTATAAACATTCGTTGTTGGATGTTTTGGACAAATTCCTCGCGAAAGTGGGAGAGTGGACCGAAAGCGAAGGAATGCAGTTCTCTTGGGGGCGGTTTCCCGTTAGTCGGGAAAAGACAGCACATCTTCGAGAAAAAGCTTTCAAGGCTATCTGCAGTTGTGCGATGGCAGACAGCCAAGTAGTGACATTACGCGTGTTGAAGAGTATTCAAAAAATGCTTCACTCCGGATTGGAATATGACCTGGGTCATGTCACGTCGAAAGACATTCGGCAGTGGCAGCCGGATCAACTTGAGGCGATTGCAGCCGTGGAACGAATCGTCCGGCAAACCAGTGACCCTATAATCCTTCATCGGTGCTTAGATGTTCTCCGAGATCGTCCCCGTTCGGAGCACAGTAAAAAGGTGAGGCGAGAGGCGGATACAGTGTCCGGGCTGGTTCGTGATTCATTTGAATTACGATTGGTAAGAGCGCTTGTGCGAAGTGATGACCAGTCTTGGAGAAAGCGTCACGCCGACTTCAATGTCGCTCATGAATTGCACGAGGATGAGATCCAGAAATTCCATGGGAAAATAAGCAGCGAATTTCAAAAGAAATATCCGTTAGCCAAAATGGGGATCAAAGTTCTCGGCGACTTGATTCACCACCTTGGCGCTGGGGATATTGCCGTTTACGAGATGCCATTCCTTTCGGAATTTGCGGCGCACGATATGGTCTACACACGCACAGTTTGTTCCGCCATTGTCACGAAACCGGCGTCTGAATTATCGCGCGTGTTTCACAATTTTCTCAACGCGGTAGAGGGGGTCCAACCGGAAGGGGCTCTGCCTTACGCCCAAAGCGCGGTAGCCAGTCACAATGTAATGCTTTGTTTTTCAGTGGCCTCTCATCTTGCATGGGTGGCTCGTCGGCGAAGTTTGTCAAAGGGAGAAATCATATTGTTGAGCAAGGTGTTGAGAAGCTCAGATGTTTCGGTCGCCAGCAATGCGCTCTCTGGCGTTAGATCGATTGGAAATAAAAATCCAAACGAAGGAATTCGGTTGCTACTGAGTGTTAAATGGGGTCGCAATACACACCTTGCGGCCGCCGCGCTTTCTTGCATAGATCAGCAACATGGAATTCCGCCTGATAGAATTTCAATTGCACAAGTCCGCCACATTTTGAAACGATTGGAAACACTTCCTCACATAGAAAGCTATGAGTTCGGCGGGTTTCTTGGTTACGCGTCTTTGTGTTGTCCAAACGATGTGGTGAAACTATTCGTGAATCGAATTGAACGGAGCCTAAGGCAAAAATTCGGTTTTGACCGGCGTCCCATCCCGCATGAATTTAATTATTCGCCGCCTGACCTTTCAAAAACAAAATGTGGCGTTGCCAGTTTGCGTGGTATTCGTAACATGACGCTCAAAAAGCAGTGGCAATATCGGCATTTTGGACGCGATTTATTTTGGGCCCTAGCGCCGTTTGATTTCTGCCTAAGCATTTTAAATGAATGGGTCGACTCTCTCGATAATACTCGATTCGATGCCGCCTTGTTGCTATTACAAGAAGTCGAATCAGATTTCGTTTTCAGTAAACCCGAGTGTGTTGAGCTTATCCTCACTAAGGCAGAAAAGCATAGCGCGGAGCGACTTGGATCGGCCAAGTCTGCTCTTCTTTTCTGTGCAACTCGACACGGCGAATCTCGTGCCGTGGGTCAGCCTGGGCCAGCAACCCTTGCGACAAAAGGTCGTGCCGCCGAGCTTGCAAAGAAGCATCCGCTGGGTTCGATGATGGCTGAATTTTACCAAAGCATTGTTAATCGCTCGGAAGCAAGGCTTGCCCACGAAAGACTGGACGACGAAGAGAGGTCGGAGGACGAATAAACAAGCTCGGAGCAGCCGTAGTGGTCGTACCATGGAATTGTCTCGGTGTCTCGGTCTTGGTGGAGTGTTGCACCTCGTGCATGCCGACCCCGCCCGGAGGATTGCGGCAAAGAGGGGGTTTAATTCTTTCATGTTTTTAAAATGTTGAGTTTGATTGTTTATTTTCATAATACGATTTAAGCAGGGATCTCCTTCAGAAAAAATCCAACCGTTGGAATTCCAGACGATTTTTCCCACTTTTTTGAAAAAAAACTCCAATAGATGGAAATTTTTCGCGGAAGCGCTCAAAATTTTTCCGTTTCCGTTCCTGAGTTCGTGCTTTCCAGATTAAATTCCCTTCGTCTCTTTCCGTCTTGTCGTTTTAAGGCCGGTTCTTGTTGCCCATCCGCACCTGTAAGTCATTTATCAAATTGCCTCCAAAGCCTTGCTTCGCCCGCGTGGAATTCTCTCCAAATGATAAATCAAAAACCCGTGCAGGAAGAGACGGATTTCTGTCGTCTGCGCGGCGCTTGGCCGCACTTGAAAGACCGCCGGCCAATCCATCCCCGTTAATTTCTCCAATATTTGCCGCGAGCCTGCTGTTAAGTTTGCTTCCGCTAAATTCGGCTTGAGTCCCAGTTCCTCCAAAAGCTTCATTTCAAACGCAAAAACCGCCTGCGGTTGCGTTCGTTGCTTTGGCAATTGCCCCAGCAAACCCATGAAGAGCGCGAACAGCGCGGGAATCGGCGTTTCCGCCTCGGTCGTTTGTTCGATCAGCGCCGCACAATACGAAGCCTGGCGCAGGAACCCCAGTTCCACTCGCAACGCCGGATTGCTTTCCAAAAGCCGCGCCTCCCGCAAGGTGTGAAGGTCCGAGCGCCGCGAACGCGCAAACGCCAGTTCCGCCAGGTAAAATAAATCAATCTGTCCGCGAAATGGCGATTTCGGACGACGCGCTCCTTTCGCCACCGTCGCCACCCTCCCAAGATCGCGCGTCAGCCAATTCACAATCAGGCTCGTTTCCGTCAATGGCCGGACGCGCAGGACCACGCCGGTCGCGCGCTCGATGTTCATTTCAGAATGGGATGGCTCGCCCGCGCGTCGAGCAACGCCTGCCCCGAATGTTCCGGCATCAGCGCTCCCAGGCTGATGATAAATTTAATTCCATCGGCAACAGACATTTCCAGTTTGATGATCTCCGTTTCCGGCACCAGCACCAGAAACCCGGAGGTCGGATTGGGCGTGGTCGGAATAAATACGCTGATCAAATTTTCCGGCCCAAGCCCTTTTTGTTCGCCGGTCACAAAACCAACCGACCGCGAGCGCGAATGCGGAAATGTCACGAGCACCACTTGTTTGAACGACGATTTGTTGCTGCTGAAGGACGCGTTGACCTGCTTGACAGTCCCATAAATCTTGTTCATCAGCGGCACACGCATGATCCCGTGGTCGATCCACTCGATGGTTTTGCGCCCGAAATAATTCCGGCCATAACGCCCAATCAGACAAATCAGCAATACCGCAATCGCCAGCGCAACCGCGCTCCAATACCACGGAATCGGCCCCAATTCGCCGTCCGGCAATGTCGTGTGCGTCAACTTCGCAGGCAAAAAAAACAGAAGCGTGTCCGTGAGGTTCGAGACGTTGCGGAAAATCCACACCACTATCGCCACCGAGATAATCGACGGCAGGACCAGCGCCAATCCGGCGAAAAAATTACGCCGCCACTGTTTGAAAAAACTATTTTCGTTCATCGGCGCCACGTGTTTTCTTGAGTTGCCCCAGCTTGCCCAAATCGAACCGCCGCGACAATTCCTTTAACAGCTTGTTTTCCCGCTTTTTCATCTCGCGGCGCAAAGCGGGTTTCGAGTCGTCGCAACCGTCCAGGTGAAGCAAGCCGTGAATGAGATAGCGGACCGTTTCCATCTGCCAGGAAACCCCAAACCGCCGCGCCTGGACCAGTGCTTCGTCCGTGCAAATAAAAATCTCGCCGTTCAAAGAAGGACGCCACCAGTACAGCAGTTTATCCTTGCTGTACTCCTCCTTAAGTCCCAACCGCTCCATCTCCCGGCGGCTCGGCGTATAATCAAACGTGATGACATCAGTCGAACCTTCGTGCCTCAGGTATTTTTCGTTCAGCCGCGTCATTTCGCGCGCGCCCACAAAATGAACCCCCAGCGTGTAACCGCCGCGTCCGCGCAATTCCTCCAACAACGCCCCCGTCACGCGCCCAAGCGCTTTCCGGTCAAGCGCGCAAACTTTTTGCCGATTCAAAAATCGGAGCACGTTCATTGATGTCGTCCCCGATGCTCCTCGTAAGCCGCGATGATCCTTTGCACCAGCGGATGCCGCACCACGTCGCGCCGGGTGAACTCCACAAGCGCAATTCCATCCACTCCCCGCAACGCCCGTTGCGCCTCCAGTAATCCTGACTGCTTGTGCGGCGGCAAATCGATTTGCGTGCTGTCGCCGGTGATCACAGCCTTGGAGTGCATTCCCAGCCGTGTCAAGAACATGAACATCTGCTCCATCGTCGAATTCTGCGCCTCATCCAGCACGATGAACGCATGGTTCAGCGTTCGCCCGCGCATGTAAGCCAGCGGCGCGATTTCGATCACCCCGCGCTCCATCTGTTTTTCCATTTCCTCCGCCGGCAGCATGTCGTGCAAGGCGTCGTAAAGCGGACGCAAGTACGGCGTGATTTTTTCGTAAAGGTCTCCCGGCAAAAATCCGAGCGCCTCCCCCGCCTCCACCGCCGGACGTGTCAAAATAATTCTCGAAACCTGCTCCTCCTTCAGCGCCAAAATCGCCATCGCCATCGCCAGATACGTCTTCCCAGTTCCCGCCGGACCGATTCCAAAAGTCACATCGTGCGTCCGAATCGCATCCACGTATTTTTTCTGTCCCACCGTCTTCGGCACGACCGGCGCCTTCTTCGGCGATGTCACGATTCGGTCCGAAAACATCCCCCGCAACGCCTCGGCCCCCTCGTTCTTCACGACGTTGAGAGCGTTGGAAAACTCCCGATTCCGCACAACCCCGCCGCTCTTCAGCAATCCTTCCAGCGAATTGAACAATTCCTTCGCCTTTTCCAATCCCTCGCTCGCGCCTTCGAGTTTGATCCAATTTTCCCGCGCGACCGCTTTGACCCCCAATTCATCCTGCAACGCCTGGAGATTGCGCGGTTCGTTGTTGAATGTTTGTTGCGCGAGCCGCGCGTTCTCGAAATGGATTGTTTCGCTTGGCACAGGTTTTATTTCGCCAGCGCCACCCGCAATTGCGCCGCGATTTCCGTCAATGCTTCCGGCACAACCGTCGTGCTTCCGATGACCGGCATGAAATTCGTGTCCCCGTTCCACCGCGGAACGATGTGCACATGCACATGATCGATAATCCCCGCCCCCGCCACACGTCCCAAGTTGATCCCAATATTAAAACCTTCCGGCCGCATCACTTGCGTCAAAGCATTCTGGCACCGCCGTGTCAATATGAACAAATCGCCCAATTCCTCCTCCGTCAACCCATTGAGGTCCGGCGACAATTTGTAAGGAACCACCAGCACATGCCCGCCGGTATAAGGATACCGGTTAAGCACCGCGTAACAGGTCTTGTCCCGCGCGACGACGTAATTCCCTACGTCGTCCGAGGAATCGGCGATCTCCTTAAACAGGTGGGCCGTTCCGGGCGCGGGTTTTGGCCCGCGAATATAAGCGATGCGCCACGGCGCGTACAACGGTTCCATACTCGCAACCTAGTGGCAGCCGAAAAAATTGTCAAAGCTCTCCCGGCGCCTTCGCCCAGCGCAACTTGGCGGACGTCGAACGCGGATTGCTCCGCCTCTCCTCCGCCGAAGGCCGGACGACCCCGTCGGAAATCTCCGAGTACGCCCCCGAAGCAAGCCCGGCCTCAAAAGCCTTCTTGACACGCCGATCTTCGCCCGAGTGAAACGTCAGAATCGCCGCGCGCCCGCCCGCGTTCAAACAATCGGGCAGACGCCGCAAAAACATTTCCAGCGCCGAAAATTCATCGTTGACAGCGATTCGCAATGCCTGGAACACACGCCGCGTCGAAAGCGCGACGCTTTCCTTGTCCAATGCCGGCAGCGCCGCCCTAACAGCGCCCGCCAGTTCGCCAGTGGAGGAAAACGTGCGCCCGGCCAAAGCGACGGCCAATTCCGCGGCGCGCGGTTCGTCCGCCCCATCCTCCAGCAATTCCTGGAACGACGACGCCCGAATCCGTTGCAGCAACGCCGAAGCCGGCTGTCCGCGCTTGGGGTTCATCCGCATATCCAGCGGCCCTTCATATTTGGTTGAAAAGCCGCGCGACGGATCGTCCAGTTGCATCGAAGAAACGCCCAAGTCCGCCAAAATAATATCCACTCCGGGCAATCCTTCCTCCGCCAGAATTTGCGCAAGACCGGCGAAGTTGCTCTGATAAACACGGAGCGCATCCGCGCCAAACCCCAAATCCCGCAGCCGCGCCTCCGTTTTTGGCAATTCGATCGGATCAACGTCCATTCCGAGAAGCCGGCCGCCCGGCTGGAGTCGCGTCAAAATTTCCTGCGCATGCCCCCCGTAGCCAACCGTGCAATCCAAAGCGATTTCTCCCGGCTTCGGCGCAAGGATTTCCAGCGCCTCCGTCACCATAATTGGGCGGTGCGCTCCGGCGGGCGTTTTGCCCGAAGCGAGGACCCGTTCAATGGTTTCCGGGTAACGCAACGGATCGCGCTCCTTATATTTTTCCTCGAAGCGCCGCGGATGTTTCCCGGCGTAGCGCGGCCGCCGCCGATGCGCTGGCGCGGAATCAGCGGGATCAGTATTTGGCGACGTTGTGGTCAATTTCGTCGGCCCACGCGTTGATGCCGCCTTTGACGCTCTTCACATATTTGAACCCTTGTTCGCGCAAAAACAGCAAAGCCTTCATCGACCGCACCCCGCTCTTGCAGTGAATGTAAATCTGCTGGTTCGGGTCCAATTCCGTGAAACGTTGCGGCAGCGTTCCCAGTGGAATCAGCGGCACGCCGTCGATATGCGCGATCTGGTATTCGTCCGGCTCCCGAACGTCAATAACTTTTATGTTGAGCGACGCGTTCTCCAGCGCCTTTTTCATATCCTGCACCGTGACTTCATCCGGATTCGACGTCGCGGTCGCCGACTCCGGCATGATCCCGCAGAACATATTGTAATCGATCAATGCCGTAATCGTCGGGTTTTCCCCGCACAGCGGGCATTGCGGATCGCGCCGCAGCCGCACCTCGCGAAACTTCATTTCCAGCGCGCTGAAAAGCAGAAGCCGCCCGATTAGCGAACTCCCCTTCCCCAGCGTCAATTTCAGAATTTCCGTCGCCTGGATCGTCCCCACGATACCCGGCAACACCCCCAGCACTCCGCCCTCAGCGCAACTCGGCACCATCCCAGGGGGCGGCGGTTCCGGGTAAAGACAGCGATAGCACGGCCCATTGAGATGCGGTGCAAAAACGCTCGCCTGCCCCTCGAACCGGAAAATCGAGCCGTACACATTCGGCTTCTTGAGCAAAACGCACGCGTCATTCGTGAGATAGCGCGTCGGAAAATTGTCCGTCCCGTCAACAACAATGTCGTATTGCGCCAGAATATCCAGCGCATTCTCGGAAGTGATTCGCGTGTTGTGCAGCACCACTTCGACATTCGGATTGATCCGCTCGATCGTTTTCTTTGCCGATTCGGATTTCGGACGCCCCACATCCTCAGTTCCGTGAATGATTTGCCGTTGAAGATTGGAAAAGTCCACCGTGTCAAAATCGACGATCCCGATCTTCCCGATCCCCGCGGCCGCGAGGTACATTGCAATTGGCGACCCAAGTCCGCCCGCCCCGATGCAGACGACACTGGTCGAGCAAATCTTTTTTTGTCCCGCCAGACCAACCTCCGGCAAAATCAAGTGACGCGAGTAGCGTCTAATTTCGTCATTATCCAATTGCATATTTTGTAATCGAGAGATTAAGGCACCCCCACCAATAATCAAGTGCCCTCACTCCTCTCGTCCCGCCTCCCGGACCCTTATGACCTTCCGAAGTCCAATCAAACCCACCGGCGCAATTAAACTCGTCAGTCCTACCATCAACCAAAGCGTTTGCGAATGTCGCGGGCCGGTTGGCGGGCAGTACCTCGCCAGTAAAACCCCCGAGAACGTACCGATCAGCACCTTCGCCAAAAAAAACGGCACGTAAGCCAGCGCCCCATACGACGCCTCCTGGCCCTTCGGCGCAATCGCCGCCGCGTACTCATACACGCGCGGCGAGTAAAACGCCTCCCCCACCGACAGCAGCACGACAAACAGCATGATCATCACGTAATAAGGATGCACTCCGTCCTTCAGGTTCAGATACCAGTGTCCCACGACATTTCCCACCCATCCGTTCGCCGACGACACAAACCATGTAGTCGGCATCGTCATGATAAACACCGACCCCGCCGAAATCAGTCCTCCGACGATCACCATCGTATAAGCCGAAAATCGTTGTGTGAGGGCGCCGACCAGCGGAACGAGAAAAATCACGATCAAGCTGTTGGTCGCCCACAATCTGCCCACCGGCGCGCCCGGCCCCAACTCGCGTATTCCAAAAGTCGGAAACACGTAATACATCTGCATGAAAATCAGCTTCAAAAAAGCAATCAGCATCAGAAAAGCCAGGAGCCGATAGAATCCGGCCTGCTTCACCAATCTGGCAAAAAGTTGGAACGTTTCTCGTATTGCATTTTGTATCGTCAGCCCAATCGCATCGAAAATACTTCGGTTTAGATACCGCGGCCTGTCCGGCGATTTCTTTACGCCTTCGTCCGAAGCCTCCACGCCGTCCCTCATCAAAACAATTAACGGCAGCATCCCGATTTCTATAATCAAACTCACCAGCAACAGCGTCCGGTATGTCGATATGCTCCCACCCGGCAAATTCAAATGCCCGTATTCCCCCTGTCTCTGCCGCACCCAGTCAAATATCCACGCCGCCACCAGGGAACCCCCATTCATCACTGTATAGATCAGCGAAAATGAGATCGAACGCTGGCGGGTATTCGAGTATTTCTGCACCGCCGCGATCATCACCGGCCCGCTCAACGCTTCCCCGACCGCCAGCGGCGCCAATCCCAACCCAAGCGCCGCCCATCGCACCGTCGTCGCCACCAAAACGAAACGGGCGATTATGCAAACATACGTCCCGAGAAAAAGCGTCCGCCGCATCCCCAGCGCATCCGTCAGCGAACCCACCAGCAGCGTCGAAATCGTCATCAGCAGCGACCACGCCGCCACCAACGGCAGCGCCTGCTTGTCCGTGTAGCCCAAATCGGAGCGCAGCCAGAGCACCAGTGTTGAATTGGTCACCGCGTAAGCGGCGTAAATAAGAAATTTAAGCGCGAAGACGATCCACAACTCCGGGATGGCGCCTCGAAGGACGGCGAACTTGCCCAGGAAACCTCGCACGGCGGACGAACTGGCCGCATCCGCTTTGGCGTCCGGCGACGGAGTAATCATTTACGCGCCAAGATCAAACGCCACTTTCCGCTCCTGGTAAAGAACGAATCCCGCGTTGGCTGTGGAAAATCACTTTCATCCGGTCTTCGTGAGGGTTGCTGATTGTAAGCCATTTGATGTGAACGGTATGTGCATGGAAAGCGATGTGAGCGAATCAGATTCCGACTCGGCATTTTTTCCAGCAGCCGATATGCCAAACTGGCGTCATG
>DATAUD010000008.1:0-40382 GCA_036268455.1 Verrucomicrobiia bacterium | reverse complement strand
TCGCGCCCTTCAGCCAAGACCTCCTCTTCGATCTGGGCCAGCGTTGGCTCTGATGGCATTTCTTCCGGCATGGGCACCTTCCTGATACTTAGTTTATGTCTCAGGGGTGGAGGAAGGAGGTTACCCCTCGCGCACCATTGTAGTACCAGTGTCAAGATGCGCCCCCCCGCCCGCTCCGGCCTTGCCAATTGACGCGCCCTAATGAACCGGCTGGCCATTGTACGTCCAATTAATATCCGGATCGCCAGGGTCGGCGGCCTT
Source organism: Verrucomicrobiia bacterium (assembly GCA_036268455.1). Taxonomy (GTDB): domain Bacteria; phylum Verrucomicrobiota; class Verrucomicrobiia; order Limisphaerales; family Palsa-1400; genus DATAUD01. The sequence continues at coordinate 40,121 of DATAUD010000008.1, read as the reverse complement.
GGTCACGGCATTGAAGCAAGCGTAAGCGTATTTGTAGTAATAGACATGGCCGTCAAGAAAACTTAAATTTTCGCCCGCCGTATGCCGTGAAGACAACTGCGCCACCCAGCAATGCGAGCACCCCACTTCGGACTGCGGGCTTGTCCCATAAAACGGAGTCTCCCACGTGTGCGCCCTGACGTCGGACAAAAAAACGTACGCCGACGGATGCACAACTAGGTTCGCAGAAAAATTTGTCCCCAGATTGACCCCTGTCAGTCCTGTATTACCCTTGTAATTCATCCCATAATTGAAAACCACCCGGTTTGAATCGAACTGCGAAGGAAACTCCGCCGCCGTGGGGCAGTCGTAAATCTTTTTGCCCTGGGCAAAAGAAGTTGGGTCGGTCGCGATTTGCCACAACGGTTGTCCGGCGATGTACGGCGGCAGCGCGTTGTACCAAACGCTATCGCCCGCGCCTGAAGCGTGGAACGCGATGAAATCCGACCATCGAGGATCATCCTCGTTATAATCGGACAGCCCTCCTGGCGTCCCATTGGGAATTTTGCCCGCCGGAAAATCTTGCGAATAGTCATTGAGATACATTGTCAAAGCAATCGCCCATTGCCTCAAATTGCTCGTGCAGACGGACCGGTTTCCGGACTCCTTTGCCCTGGCCAGCGCGGGAAGCAGCAACGCCGCCAAAATGGCGATGATCGCAATGACCACCAGCAACTCGATCAACGTAAATCCGTTCCGCGAAATTCGTTTCATCCTTAAAACGATACCGCAAACGTTGGAGTCTGCTGCCGTTGGATTGCTATTTTTTGCCGGTGAATTGCTTCCCGCTCTCACCTCAAAACGATGAAACGTCGGAGTTGCAAAACCGCAAGATTAGTCAAGCAGCCCGCAAAGGCGTTTGTTAGCTTATCGTCCAGATGAGCGGCACACGGCCAAAGCATAAGACAACGTGGAATGATTATAAGGAGCGCATCCTTCGCGTGTTGACGCACATCCAGGAATATCTGGATGGGGCGTTGGATTTGGAGGAGTTGGCGCGCGTGGCGTGTTTTTCGAGTTTTCATTTTCATCGCATCTTCGCGGCGATGACGGGTGAGACGATTGCGGACCATGTGCGGCGGCTACGGCTGGAACGGGCGGCGATGGAATTGAGGTCGGGCGCGAAGCAGGTGATTCAAGTGGCGCTGGACGCGGGTTACGAGGCGCACGAAGCGTTCACGCGGGCGTTCAAGACGGCATACGGAATTTCGCCGACGGAGTTTCGCCGCGCTACGGGGCCGGGCGCCCTTCTCGCCGCGCCGTCCGGCGTGCATTTTCGGCAGGGAGTTCCTTTGACCACATTCAACACAAACCACATCACAACAAAAGCTATGAAAGTCATTACCAAAAAAATCAAACCGATGCGCGTCGCTTATTTGCGGCATGTCGGGCCATACGAAGATACCCGCCAAACGTGGAATGACCTCACGGGACGGCTATCGGCGGATAAGCAAATTCGCAAAAAGTCCGTGTTCATCGGCATGGGGCACGATAATCCAGCGATCACGCCCGCGGCGCAGCTTCGTTACGACGCCTGCATCACGGTGGATGAACAATATGAACCGAAGAAGCCGGTTGAGTTGCAGACAATCGCCGGCGGCGAATACGCCGTGGCGAAAAATTGCCAGGTGGAAAAAATCAAGGAAGCCTTCGGGTTTCTGTACGGCAAATGGCTCGCGCGCAGTTCCCGGGAATTGCGGCCAGTGCCGAGCTTTATGGTGTTTGTGGATCCCCACAAAAAGATCCCGCCCATGAAACGGCGCGTGGATATTTATATGCCCTTGCAGCCGAAGCGGCCCGTGGTGAATAAAGCGGAGCAAATGAAAATCGAAGTAAGGACGCTGGAGCCGCGGCGGGTCGCATATATGCGCCATGTGGGGCCGTACAACGAGGCGTATCGGGTATGGGTGGATTTTAAGACGAGGCTGCAGAAAGACGGCCTTCCCCGCAAAGATTCGTTATTCATCGGCGTGCCTATGGACAATCCGAACGTCAAGCCGCCAGAGAAATTGCGTTACGACGCCTGCGTGACGGTGGATGAGAAGTACGTTCCCACCAAGCCAGTGCGTGTGCGAACGATAGCCGGCGGCGATTATGTCGTGGCAAGAAATTGTCCAATCGGGGCGATCCGCAAGGGCTATGAAAAATTGTACAGATCATGTTTGCCCAAAAGCGGCCGCATAATTCGAAAGGCTCCGTCATTTTTGGTAGCGGTGAACGGTTCGGACGGGATGCCCCCGACGTTTGGCGTCACGGATATTTATGTGCCATTGGAAGTGGGGAAGTAAGAATCGGTTGGTTGAGAGAATCGGCTTCCTATGTCCTGCCTAAATGCCTCTGCGTCGTAATTAAGAAAAATGCCACGCTCGCGAAAAAAAGCCTCGCCACTCCAATGATCAAGCCCAAGCAGTTCAAAAGCCCGGCCGCGAGAAATCATTCCTTCTGTATAAGCGCCGATAACTAACCCCTGCAAGATGCTTCGCGTGCGCTTCTCCGGATCCTGCGAAAGAAGTTCAGCAATCGAATCGGGTATTTCCACCGTCGAAGCTGAAAGGTAAAATGAATTCGCTCACGTGGCAAACTCAAAACTCCAATTCCGCTCCACCATCCGCAATATTTGCCTCATAGCGGTCCGCAGGATCGTTGCACAGCGATGAATCGTGCTCGTAATCCATAAACACCCGCCAATGTTTGGATAATTTGCGTTCAATCCGTGCTCCGCATGTCACGACGTCCCGTTCCAGCTTCGGCGCTCCAGGAACATTCGCCGTCTGCCACGGAAAACTGAACCGCCAATAGTGCGCATCCACTTTGAAGTTCCATTTTCCCACGGCCCATCCCAGGTCTTCATCGAAACTATAGTTGTAGTAATTAAAAAAACCGGATCCGTTATCCGCATTATAAATAAACGACGCCGCGCTGTGCGAACTCCAATGCTTTTTGCGGTCAAAATAATGCGTCAACTGCAATTGCGCCTGGTGCTCCCACGTCCGCAATTCCGTGCCCGCGATGTTCGTTCCCGTGCGACTCGCATCCGCTTCGGAATCATAGATCAACCGGTCCCCCTCGCAACTGAGCGACACCGTGTCCGCCCGCCCAACATCAACTCCCAGCGTCAACCGTGCCCCCGCCAGCCAATAACTGTAGAGCGGCGCGTCAAAAAATTGACGGTTCAACCGCAACTCCGCTTCACCCCAAAAATTGCTTCCAAACTGTCCCCGGACCGAAGGACGAAACGTGATGTTGTTGCCATCCGCGGGCACCGCCGCCTCCGTGCTTAACGCGCCCGCCTCTGTCGCGACGTTAAATACCTGGTTCTGGTAAAAATATTGCAGTGCCAAAGCCGATTCCCAGTTCGAGGTCCAGTTCCATCGGTATTGCGCCATGGCGATCGCGTCGTCTTCGTTGTCGATGGTTGTGGGTTGCAGCGTGCTGAAAGACTCGCTTTTGACCGGCGTAAAATACCGCGTATCATCCCCGCTCACAAAAAAGAAAAACCGCGACCCGTTATTCATCAGCCGGAAGACGGTCACATCCAATCCATTGAGCGTGAATCCGCTGCCTTCCGGATGCTGCGTGGCGGGGCTGAAAAGAACATTGTCCTTGTAGCCAAAAGCGCTTCGCACGACCACCGACTTGTCCCATATCGCCAGGGACAACTCTGGAATGTTCTCAAGCTCCTTCGCAAGCTCCACTTCGACCACCGCGTCGTTGGTGCCGTCCGCGTGGCAGACGCGCGGGAAAACAAGCAGCGCGACCGCGATTCCGACGCCAATGAAAAACAAGCGGCTTTGAGAGCCGTTTGTCAGGGTTTCCAGCAGAAACAAACGAACTCTGGTCAAAATCAATGGCCTTTGTGAACGCCAATGGGCCCTTGACCAGCGCTGATCAGCCGGAGCAATTCTTCATTGTGAATCTTCAGCTTGAGATTGGCGACCTCCGCGCTCAATTGCTTGCGAAACTCCGTGATCTCCGCCAGATATTGCGCCCGGTCCGTCTGAAGTTGCGCGCGAACCGCCTCGCGCTGCTCCGCCGTGGCGCCCTGAAGCTTTTCCAGCAATGCCGTCCGCTTGACCTCGTAACGGTCGCGCGCCGTCTCAAAATCGGTCAGCAACGCCCGGATATCCGCCGGCAATTTACCCGTTGACGGCAGAACCACGACCGGCGGTTTCGCCGTTGCACTCGATGCCGCGCTAGGCCCCGTGTTGGTGCCCTGCGCCTGGGCGCCATTAGACAAAAGCAGGCTGCAACAGATTGCGCCCGCTATCGCTAAAATCTTCATGACTTTCATACCTAGTTTCTCATGGTAGGCCGGCATTCCGCAATCCTTTTAAACCTACTATATCAGCAGATCATGTGCCGTTCATCTCCGCAATAACACAAGTTATTTATCATCAGTAATTTAAAATTACACCTACCCTGTTTTCTTCCAATTCGCCACCTACAAACGGGTATATTCACCCATCTTTTGCGTGTCCTTCCAATCGATATCGAATGTAATCCCGCGACACCCCAAGCAGCCGCGCCGCCGCCGAAACATTATCGCCAGCTTGTGCCAATGCGTGCTCAATAAGCCAGTTGATTGCCGTCTCAAGCGAAAACCCTTCCGACGGAAAAGAATAACCCGCATTGAACCAATCCGTTCCATCTTTCACCGGCGAACCGGGTTTTCCGTCTCCTTGCAACTGCGCGAAATCGAGCGCCGGGCCTTCCTCAAAAACAATCGCGCGCTCAAGCTCATGCTCCAGCTCCCGCACATTCCCCGGCCATCGGTACCCCATCAATCGCCGCGCCCCCGCCGCCGAAATCGCTCTGACAGGCATCCGGTGCCGCGCGCAAATCCGAGCCGCCATCAGTTCCGCCAGCCGCGCGATGTCCCCTCCCCGCTCTCGCAAGGCCGGCACATTGATTCGGAAAAGGTCCAGCCGATGGTATAAGTCCTCGCGAAAGCGTCCCTCCGCAATCAACTCCGTCAGCGGCCGATTCGCCGCCGCAATCACACGAACGTCGATGCTGATCGGCTTGTTGCCTCCGACCCGGCGGATTTTGTGGTCCTCGATCGCGCTCAGCACTTTTGCCTGCAACGGCATTGGGAGGCTCGCCATTTCGTCCAGAAAAAGCGTGCCGCCGTTGGCTGCTTCAAACAATCCCATTCGCGCCGCCTTCGCATCCGTAAACGCTCCGCGTTCATGGCCAAACAATTCCGATTCCGCAAGAGTCTCCGGCAACGCCGAGCAATTGACCTCCACCAGCGGTTCGCTGGCGCGCGGACCGCGTTGGTGCAACATGCGGGCCAGCGTGGTTTTACCCGTTCCCGTTTCCCCCTGGATGAGCACTGGCGGCAACGCGTCCTGCAATCGCGCGTCCACCTCCAGGATTTTTTCCATCTGCTTTTCCAAACCGGCCAGCGCATTGCCGAAAAAGAAAATCTCCCCCGCCCGGCGGGTATCCTCGCGCTTGTGTTCATTCAAACGGGCCGATTGTCGGTTGCGCCGCGCCCGCGCGACGATGACCGCCAATTCCGCCGGGTTGACGGGTTTGGCCAAATAATCCAGCGCCCCCAGCTTCATCCCTCCGACTGCCCCCGCAACGTCCGCCAGCGCTGTCATTAAAATAACACCAGTCGCAGGCGGCAGAGTTTTTTTCCGCAGCAAATCCGTGCCGAGGCCGTCCGGGAGATTGATGTCGAGAAAGGCGAAATCGAAATTCAAGTCAGCCGAAAGCTTTTCCGCGACGGCGAGAGTGGCGGCTTGCGAAACATCGGCGCCCAGCCGTTCGAGATGGGCGGCAATCTGCTTCCGCAGCACCGGTTCATCTTCAAGAACCAAAATGCTCAGGCCGCTAAGGGTCAATTCCATGCCGGGGTTTGATTTTAAACATCCAGCCCACGCAATGCAAGGGCCGCAGCCTTGGCAGGAGCGTTTTGTACTTTTGCCTTTTACCAGACACGGTTTGCCTTTAGTTTTTGAGCATGGCTAAACCAGTTTTAGGGCGCGGGTTGGGCGCGCTGCTCGGCAATACCGAGGCGCAGGCTTCGGCGGCCAGGCCCGTCTTGCAGGGCAATCCGCCTGCCGCCGCTGACTCGCGCGAACATGTCCGCCGTGTTTCAGTGGCAACTGTTCGCCCTTGTCCCTTTCAGCCACGCAAGGATTTTGCCCCGGAATCGCTTCAGGAATTGGCGGACTCCATCAAGGAGCAGGGAATCGTCCAGCCGCTCATCGTCCGCCAGCGCGGCGACATTTTTGAATTGATCGCCGGTGAACGCCGGTGGCGCGCCGCCCAGATGGCCGGGTTGGCGGAAGTCCCGATCATCGTCCGTGAAGCGGATGACCGCGCCGTTCTGGAACTTGCCCTCATAGAAAATCTTCAACGCGAAAATCTCAACGCAATCGAAGAAGCCCGCGGTTACGAGCAACTCATTGGACAATTTCAACTCACCCAGGAGCAAGCCGCCATCAAGGTCGGCAAAAGCCGCGCCCTCGTCACCAACGCCCTCCGCCTTTTGAAGCTCGCCCCGGAATTGCAGGATTACGTCCGTCACGGGCGCCTCTCAGTCGGCCACGCCAAAGTTGTCCTGGGATTGACCGCGCCTGAAGACCAAAAAATTGCCGCCGACCGCATTCTCAAAAAGTCCCTCAGCGTCCGGCAAACCGAGGAACTGGTCGCATCCCTTCAAAATCACGAGGCCGAAAAAGGCTCCGCCGCCCGGCGACCCGGGTTTTCGACACAAGACACGCACGTCACTTCGGTTCAGAACAAAATGCAGGAACGCTTCGGAACGAAGGTCCTTCTCCATTACCGCGAGGGCCGGGGCGCGATTGAAATCAAATTTTTCAATGACGACGATTTGGAACGAATTTTAAAGGTGGCTGGAATTGATATGGATTGATGATTGCCGCCGGCGGCGATTCAAATGAAAAATAATGAATACCCTTGAACTTCGCGCGCAGTGCGCGCAAATGCTGTTGGCCCGGGCCAGTAAGGCCGCTCAAACGAGCGCCTTCGTCGGCCTGGATGGTTTTGTCGATGAAATTCTCCACGTGGTGGACAAGCGCGAAAACGCCGAGGTCTATCAGCGCCTGCCGACAATCCTTAAATTGTCGGAACGCCTTGCCTTCGCCGCTGGAAAAAGCACCAACGTCGAGCTTGTCAACCAAATCACCAAACTCGGCGGCAACGGCCCCATTATGGCCAACGCTCTTGCCAGTTTCGGATTAAAGGTCACCTACGTCGGCAATCTCGGCTATCCCAATTTGCACCCCGTTTTTGCGGATTTCGCCAAACGCGCCGAAGTCCACAGCATCGCCGATCCCGGCACAACCGACGCCCTCGAATTCGAGGACGGAAAGGTTATGGTCGGCAAGCATTCCTCCCTCAAGCAAGTCACGTGGGAAAACATCCAGAAGCGCATGGGCCGCGATCGTTTCGCCGCCAAATTCGCCTCCGCCGACCTCGTGGGATTTGTCAATTGGACAATGCTTCCCTACATGAGCGACGTCTGGGAATCGATACTTTCCGAGATTTGCCCCGGAATGAACTGCCCGCGCCGCACCATCTTTTTTGATCTTGCCGACCCCGAAAAACGCACGCGCGAAGACATTCTGCGCGCGCTGGAATTGATCGGCCGGTTCGAGCAATATTTCGACGTCATTCTTGGCCTCAACGAAAAGGAAGCCCACGAAATCGGCGAAGTTTTTGGCATTTCTATGCCAGGCCCGACGCCGGAGGATCTGGGCGAATTCAGCCGAAAAATCGCCAAACGCCTCAAGTCCGGCACGCTGGTGGTTCACCCCGTTTCCTATGCGCTGGCCGTCACCGACGACAAAGTGGACATTGTCCAGGGCCCCTTCACCGGCAAGCCTTTGATCACCACCGGCGCTGGAGACCACTTCAATTCGGGCTTCTGCCTCGGCAGACTGCTGGGTTTGGACAACCAGATGAGCGTCCTCACCGGCGTCACCACCAGCGGCTATTATGTTCGCAGCGCGCAAAGTCCCACCATTGAGCAAATCGCAGCGATGATGGTGGAACCGGCCAAGTCATGATTTTGGAAGTCGTTCAATACGGCCATCCCGTCCTGCGCAAAAAAGGCGAGCGCATTGGAACGACCACGCCCGAACTCAAAAAGCTGATCGACGACATGTTTGAAACCATGTACGCGGCGAAAGGAGTGGGCCTGGCCGCCCAGCAAATCGGCCGCGCCCTGCAATTGACCGTCATCGACGTCCGCGGCGCAGCCGACCGCCCTTCAACCCTCGAACTCGAGGGCAAACCCGCCGACGTTGCCAGTTTCATGCCCATCGTCTTGATCAATCCCGAGGTTAAGCCCATCGGCGAACCCGAAAGCGGGACGGAGGGATGCCTGAGCTTCCCCGAAATTTACGGCGAAATCAAACGCCCCGGAATGGCGGACGTTCGCGCCACCACCGCCAAAGGGGAGACGATTGAATTTCGTTGCGGCGGCCTGCTGTCGCGGGCCATTCAGCACGAACTCGATCATCTCAACGGCATTTTGTTTATTGACAGAATGACGCGCTCCGAAAAAGACGAACTCAAGCCGCAATTGGAAGAGTTGCACGAGAAGACCAAGGCCGCCCTCAAGGCCGCCAAATAAGACCTTCAATGACGTTGGATAACCGACCGCGCCGACACGGTTGGACGCCGTCAGCGGACGTTTTGAGAATTGATTCTTGCAGGGCAGGGTCGGTGATTTGACTTTTTTCCAGGAAATTGCGCGCGTCGGACTCGGACAAGCCGCCGACGAGATGTTGCTCAAAGACGTTTTGACCGCCGTAGTCGGGCCATGTGGCGTGGTCCCGTCCGAACAACACGATTTGAAGGAACGGAAAAGTTTCGTTGACGGCCTTTGCCGAACGCCAGAAAGGCATCGTTTCCACACCCGAATCCTTCGATCTCCCGGCGGACAAAAAATTCGCGCTCACAGACCGTTTCCTCCAATCGCTGGACGAAGCCGGCCGCGAGGCCGTTGCCGCCTATCGTGCCGCCCTTGAAGTAAGGACCCGCGAGCAATTGCCGCAGGATTGGGCGCTCACACAGAACAATCTGGGCATCGCACTCAAAGAGCAGGCTTCCCGGATGGTCTCCGACGACAAGTCAAAAGCCCGCGAATTGCTAAATGAAGCCATTGAAGCCTATCAGGCCGGCCTCGAAGTATTCACAATAGAATCCGCCCCGCACTACAACACCCTCTTCCGAGAAAATCTCGATGCAGCAACCGCTTTGCTGCGGCAACTCTCCCTCGATTGATTCCGGATTAAAGTTTCCATTCGCTCTGGAAGATCCCGTCTGGAAGAAATTTTTCTTTTTTTTGAAAGATTTCGGAATTTCAAACGAATTACATAGTAGAGCGATTGGACGCACTGCTTAACCAACCCGTCAAAGGGGCCAGCCGTAAAACCAAATAAAAAAACCAAGGCTGGCCTCTTTGATTTTTTTTCCGGATATGATTCGGGCATGCCTCAGCCCAAAGTGCGCCTTCTCCTTATCATTCTCTTCGCCATCGCGGCCACAAACGCTTCCGCAACCCTCATTGCTTACGATTCGTTTGACTACCCCACCGGCAATATCTACAACGGCGTCACCCCTGACGGCTCCGGGCGGACCAACACCTGGAGCGGCGGCGCCGCGACTATCAATCCTTATGGCCTGACTTATCCAGGACTTCCTACCGCCAACTTGTCCATGATCAATCTTGGCGCCAACAGTTTTATCAACCATATGGCAAGCGCGCCCAATTCCGGAAGCGTTTGGGTCAGCTTCCTTTTCGTGCAAGCGAGTGACGCTGGCGGCAACAGAAATGGAATAATATTAGCCGTGTCCATGCAGTTGAAGGTTAGCTTTTTGATTCATTGTGGTGGTGAGCGAAGGGGTTAAGCGAGGAGAGGTTCAACTGCATTGCAATTGGGAACCGGGCTGGATATTCGCTCCCAAAGCCGCATCCACCAACTGCGTCGTTTCGGGGGTTGGCCCAGCTTGATGGTGGTCACTCCGCCAGCGCGACGACGCGCAAATGGCTGTTCAATTCATTCAGGCGGTGGGCGCGGGCGCGAGTTGGGATTGGGTTACATTACTTGACAATGTCTCCGTCACGTACCTGACATCTGGGGTGACCAACGTGCTGGCCCCTGAAATTCAGAACGGCGCAATCTTCACCGCCATCGTGGAAACCAACGGCGCGCCGGCGACAGCCGCGACTGGAACGGTCCTTTTTGAAACCAACACCGTAACGCAGAGCAGCGGTCCCGTGAGTGGAGGAATGGCCCGGCGATTGGGCCACCGTCCCCAACTCCTCCAGCACAAACGCAATTACCGTCCCCATCACTACTACCAACGTAAATGAGTAATATCGGTTGACGTACCCTTAACCGGGTTGGGACAGACTTGTTGACGGGAAAGTAATCCATCATATGATGAACGCAGTTCCGTGCCCGATTGTCATAAAGCAACTTGGAAATATTATGAACAGACTAAAATCCATTCTCACTGTCTTTGCTCTGATCTCCGCGCTGCCTCTGGTGGCGCAACAAAAACGGTTCAGCCCGCATGAAACCGTCAGCACGGTCATCGACGGGAATCGTGTCATGCTTATTTATGGGCGGCCTTATACGAAAAGCCCGCATACCGGCGAAATGCGCAAGATTTGGGGCACGCTGGTTCCTTATGGGAAGGTTTGGCGCACTGGGGCTGACGAAGCTACGCTCCTGATCACCCAAAAACCGATTGTCTTCGGCGATGCGACGATTCCAGCGGGGGCTTACACGCTCTGGACTTTGCCGCAGGAGGACGGATCGGCCAAATTGATTATCAACAAACAAATCGGACAGTGGGGCGAAGGGGCGACCGTTTATAAGCAGGACGATGATGTGGCGCGGGTGGACCTGAAGAAGGAGGCTTTGGACGCGCCGGTGGACCAATTCACCATGGCTGTGGTCAAAAATGGCGACGGCGGAGCAATCGTGCTTTCGTGGGAAAACACCAAGTTCACCGCGCCGTTCACCGTGCAAAAATAGCCCGCTCGTATGACATTGAGAAGGTCTGGCTTCGTCTCCGCGCTGGCCTGCGGATGGCTGGTTTGTTTTGCCTTGAATGCCCAGGTTCCGAGTCCGTCGCAGGCCATTCTCCATGATCTGCACAGTTTTCGCGAGATGGGCACCGTCCTTTACATCGCCGCCCATCCGGATGACGAGAACTCGGAGTTGATCGCTTATTTCGCCCGGGGCCGGGATTATCGGACGGCCTACATGTCGCTGACGCGCGGTGACGGCGGGCAGAATGTTCTGGGGCCGCAGTTTGGCGAGAAGCTGGGAGTGGCCCGCACCCAGGAGTTGCTGGCCGCGCGAGGGGTGGACGGCGGACGGCAATTCTTCTCGCGCGCGGTCGATTTTGGGTTTTCCAAGGATTACCGGGAAACACTTAACTTTTGGGATAAACAAGGGGTGGTGTCGGATATTGTGCGCGTCATTCGGGAGTTTCATCCAGATGTCCTCGTGACGCGTTTTTCTCCGGTTCCAGGCAATACGCACGGACATCATACGGCTTCGGCGATTTTGGCGCTGGAAGCATTTAAGGAAGCGGGAGACCCGAATGCGTTTTCGGAACAGCATCTGAAGCCGTGGCAGCCTGCGCGCATAGTTTGGAACGGGTCGAGTTTCGAGCGCGACAAACCCGGCGGGACCAATCAAATCAGCATCGATTCCGGCGGCAAGGACCCGATTACGGGCGAGGCTTTTGTTGAGATCGCGGCGCACAGCCGCGCGATGCACAAAACGCAGGGGCTGGGGAATTTCAGGGGGGGGATGGGGGCGGGCGGCGGACCCAGGATGGAGCGGTTCAACCTTCTGGCGGGTTCGCCCATGACGCATGACATTATGGACGGCGTGGATACGACCTGGAACCGTGTGCCTGGCGGCGGGCCCATCGGGCAGCAAGCGGACGACATCATCGCGCACTTCGATGCCCAAAATCCTTCGGCGAGTGTGCCGGCGCTATTGGAATTGCGGAGCAAACTCGCGGCGCTTACCACGGACGATCCCATCGTGGCGGAAAAGCGCGGACAATTGGACCACATCATACAAGCCTGCCTGGGGCTGGACGTGAGCACCGTCATTTCGCCGTCGGAAGTGGTGCCGGGGGAGCAAATGAAATTGCGGCACACGGCGACTGTGCATTGCGGAATTCCGGTGAAGTGGGTCGAAGTGCGTTACCCATCTGTTCAGGGGGAATTTGCGACGGGGCTGGATCTCCATGAGAATCAATCCGTTTCGCGGGACTCCACGCAAACGCTCTCGAATACCAACTTGTTAACCGACCCCTATTGGCTGCGGGAGGAAGGCACGACCGGAATGTCGCGGGTGGACGATCCTTCGCTGATTGGCCGGCCGGAAAATCCGCCGGTGTTCCCTGTCGAAAATGTTTTTGAAGTTGGCGGACAAACGCTTGCGCTGCCGGATGAATCGGCGCATTTAGACGTCATTCCGCCGGTATGGCTCCATTTTGTTTCTGATATTGCGTTGCTGGCTCCGGGAGCGTCGCATCCTATTGAAGTGGAAGTCAATACGGCGCGGGCCAATGTGGCGGGGACGTTGCGAATCGATGCGCCCGCAGGCTGGCGGGTGTCGCCGGAGGAAAAGCCGTTTCACCTGGCAAACGTGGGCGAGCACGCGAGGTTTGAATTCACCATCACCGCGCCGCCCGAAGCCGCCACGGCCAAAATGACCGCCAGCGCCGAAATTAACGGCGCGCGGTTTCGCAATGATCGCGAAGTGATTTCTTATTCGCACATTCCGCGGCAATTGCTCCAGCCGGTTGCGCAGTTGAAAGCGATCAGCCTTGATCTCTCCATTCGCGGCAAAAACGTCGGCTACCTTCCGGGGGCGGGCGACAGCGTTGCTCAGGATCTCGGGCAAATGGGTTACAAGGTCACGATTCTGAATGACACGAACTTGACGGCGGAAGAATTGCGCGGGCTGGACGCGGTGGTGATCGGCGTTCGCGCTTTCAATGTCCGGTCTCATTTGGCCGCGCAGATGCCGACGCTTTTTTCGTATGTCCAGAATGGCGGAACCGTTATCGCGCAATACAATCGGCCCGACGGCCTCAAGACGGAAACGCTCGCCCCGTATGATCTGCATCTTTCGGGCAAACGCGTTACGGATGAAACCGCGGCGGTCACATTTCTTGCGCCGGACAATCCGGCGTTGAACACGCCGAACAAAATCACGGAGGGTGATTTCGCGGGGTGGATACAGGAACGGGGGATTTATTTTCCCGACGAATGGGACGATCATTTCACGCCGATTCTCACGTGCAGCGATCCCGGCGAGGCGCCGCTCAAAGGCAGCCTGCTGGTGGCCAAATACGGCAAGGGCTATTTCGTTTATACCGGCCTGGTATTTTTCCGGCAGCTTCCCGCCGGAGTCCCCGGCGCCTACCGTCTTTTTGCCAACCTGGTTTCCCTTGGCAAATGAAGGATTCCCAGGAGCCTTCCGCCCGCGAAGCTGAAGATCCCGATTTGCCGTGGCTGCGGACGTGGAAGGCAGTTTATCTTTTTGTCCTCGGCAGCTTTGTTCTTTGGGTGGCGTTGCTCATAGTATTGACAGTAATGTATTCATGAGCGCGCTGGATTATGTCGTCCTGATCGGGAGCTTGCTCGCCATCGCCTTTTACGGAATCTGGCGCACACGCGGACGGCGCGACCTGAACACCTATCTCAAAGGAGGCCGCACTTCATGGATGGCGATCGGCCTCTCCGTCATGGCCACGCAAGCGAGCGCGATCACCTTTCTCTCCACGCCCGGGCAGGGCTACGCGGGTGGTATGGGGTTTTTGCAGATTTACTTCGGGCTGCCGGTGGCGCTGATCATTATCGCCGCGGTTTTTCTGCCGATTTACCAGCGGCTGAACGTCTATACCGCCTACGAATTTCTCGGCAAACGCTTTGACAAGAGGACGCGCTTGTTCGGAGCGGCTTTGTTTCTTCTCCAACGCGGGCTGGGGGCAGGGCTTACCATTTATGCGCCCGCAATCGTTCTTACCGCCGTTTTTGGCTGGTCGCTCAACTTGACAATCATTTGCAGCGGCCTGGTTGTTGTCATTTATACCGTCGCCGGCGGGAGCGAAGCCGTCACGGTGACTCAAAAATATCAATTGACTGTGATCTTTGCCGGCATGATCACCGCGTTTTGCCTGCTGATCTCCAAGCTGCCGTCCGGGATCACTTTTTCGGACACGATGGTTTTGGCGGGCGGATTTCACAAGCTCAAGGCGGTGAATTTCTCGACGGACATTCACGAGCGATATACGTTTTGGTCGGGATTGCTGGGCGGGACGTTTCTGATGCTTTCTTATTTCGGCGCGGACCAATCGCAGGTGCAGCGTTACATTTCCGGCTCCTCGGTCCGCGAAAGCCGGTTGGGGCTGATGTTCAATGCCGTGTGCAAAATTCCGATGCAGTTCTTCATTTTGTTGCTTGGTGTTTTGCTTTTTGTTTTCTACCAGTTCGAACAGCCGCCGCTTTTTTTTAGTCCGGCCGCAAACCAGAGCGCCCAACAGATGCGCGCCTACGAGGCGGAATTCCATGGAGCCCACGCGGAGTTGCGGCAAAAACTCGAAGCATGGCTGAAAGCCAGGCACAACGGCGATGCCCCCGCCGCCGCCGCGGCCTTCAGCGCGGCTTCGACCGCCAATCAAACCACCCGGCGGGTTCGCGCGGAAGCGTTCAAAGCGCTGCAAGAGTCCCACACAGGCGTTTCGGCCAACGAAGCCGATTACGTATTCATCACGTTCATCCTGCACGAGCTGCCGCACGGGATTATCGGATTGCTGGTGGCCGCATTTTTCGCGGCGGCGATGTCGGCAAAAGCGGCTGAATTAAACGCGCTGGGTTCGAGCACCATGGTTGATTTCTACCGGCATCTTATCAAGCCCGGCGCCAGCGACGCGACGTGCGTTGTGGCGTCCAAATGTTTTACCGCGATGTGGGGGCTGGCGGCCATCTGCTTTGCGCTTTACGCGCATTTGGTGGAGAATTTGATCCAGGCGGTGAACATTCTAGGGTCGATTTTTTACGGCGTGCTGCTGGGCCTTTTTATGGTGGCGTTTTTCCTGCGCCAAGTCGGCGGCGTCGCCGTTTTTTGGGCGGCCCTGGCGGCGCAGGCGCTGATCTGTTTTCTTTATTTTAGGCTGACCATTTCTTATTTGTGGTTTCCGCTGATTGGTTGCGCGGCATGCATGGTGTTTAGCCTGGTGTTGCAGGCGCTCATGGGTGGACAGAAGAAAATTCAAACAGCATGAGTTCCCCGGTCATTTGTTTTGGACAGCAGCCGTGCGGATTTTTTCCGAAACGGTTTCTGGCGGCCAAAATCCATACGGCCCGGCGCTTGCAAAAAGAAATCGGCGGCGAAATTGTGTTTTTTTGCCACGACAGCGACCATGATCCGCGCGAAACAAAAACGCTGCTGCGCCATCGCAAGACGGATGAACCGGCCCATTTGAATTTCAGTTTTGCCAATAAAATCCAGCGCAAGTTTTCTCCGCTTCACCTCAAAAAAATTCCCGGCGACTGGCGGGAAAAAACGGCGCTTCAATTGCCCAATTACGTCGGGCATCCGTTGATCGATATTTTCAAGCAGGCGGCCGGCGGAAACATCGCCGATTTTTGCCTCGATATGTATCGCCGGATGGGCCTGCTGGAAGGCGCGCGCGTGGTGCGTTCGAGCGACCCAGAGGTCCGGCGGACGGCTTGTGATATTGCCGATTTTTTCGTCGATGTTTCCTATGAAGGCGAAATCGTCCGGGCGCGGCATTGCGGCGATGCGTTGAAATTGCACGAGGGCGGCGATCAATTTATTACACTGCCGCTTACCGCCTTCAACAAAGACCAAATCAGCCCGGCGCGCGACAGTCGTTTGCGCTGGATGCAGTCGGTCGTGCGCTGCACTCATTACATTGCCGGTGCGGGCGAACAGGCGTATCTTCGGCGGGATGAAACGCCGGAAATCACTTTTTTGGTGCGTGACGAGATAGAACGATCAGATGAAGCCTTTACCGAACTCCCCTGAACTTGCGCCGCTGCTGGCTTTTGGCGCGCATCCGGATGACATTGAATTTGGCTGCGGCGGCATCATCGCGCGCGAGACCCGCGCCGGGCGAAAGGCCCATTTGGTCGTCACTTCGCGCGGCGAAGCCGGCACGAACGGCACGCCAAAACAGCGAACCGAGGAAGCAAAAAAATCGGCCGCCATTCTCGGGGCAACCATCGAATTTATTACCCTTGATGGCGACGCCCATTTGGAAATCCGGGTTGAGCACGCGGTAAAGCTGGCGAAGATCGTGCGCCGTGTGCGTCCGGGCATCGTGCTTGCGCCCACGCTGGTGGAAAACCAGCATCCCGACCATGTGCGCCTGGGAACGCTGGTTCGGGACGCCGTGCGCCTGGCGCGTTACGGGGGATTGAAGGAATTGCGCGGGCAGGCGGCGCATCTCATCGGCCAATTATTTTTCTACGCCATTACGCCTGAAGCCGAACCGACGGGCGGCCCTCCGCTGTTGGTGGACATTTCTTCCCCGGAAGATGTCGCGGCGTGGACCAACGCGATGAAGGCGATGGCCAGCCAGACGTCTGTCATAAATTATATTGAATTGCAGTTGACGCGCGCCCGGCTGCTCGGCGTGCGCGCGGGGATTGGGCACGCCATCGCACTCTATCCCAACGATCCGATTGTGCTGGATTCGCTGGCGCATGTGGGGCGCGGGGCGCGGCGGTTTTAATATGGAGCCGGGGCGTCCACTGAAAATTGGCATCACTTGTTATCCCTCCGTGGGCGGGAGCGGCATTCTGGCTTCGAGCCTGGGCGAAGATTTGGCGCGGCGCGGGCACGAAGTCCATTTTATCAGTTACGAGCGCCCGTTCCGCATGCCGGTTTCGGCGCCGAGGCTTTTTTATCATCCGGTGGTGATCAACGATTATGGGCTGTTTAAATATCCGGATTATACGCTTCCGCTCTCGGTGAAAATGGCGGAGGTCAGCCGCGATTATGGATTGGATATTCTTCACGTCCATTACGCCGTTCCCCACGCCACCGCCGCCATCCTGGCCCGTTCGATGTTGCCGGAGCGACAACAACCGCGCGTGGTGGCGACGTTGCATGGCACGGACACAACGTTGCTCGGCGCCGACCCGGGCTATGGCCCTGCGATTCATCACGCGCTGACGCACTCCGATGCCGTCACGGCTGTCTCAAATTATTTAAAAGGTGAAACACAGCGGGTGCTGGATTTCAAAGGGCCATTGGAGGTCATTCATAATTTTTTTGAACCGCGCCCGCCGCGGCGCCCGCGTGAGGAAGTGCGCAGGGAACTTGGCCTGCGCGACGAGGTGATGGTGCTGCATTCCTCGAACCTTCGACCCGTCAAACGAATTGACCTGTTGCTCGAAACGGCTGCCCGGGTCAAAACGCGCCGGCCATTCAAACTTGTCGTGCTGGCCGGCGGCAGTTTTGCTCCTTTCAAGGCGGAGGTCCAGCGGCTTGGCCTCCGAGAGCGGATAGTTGTTCGGGAAAACATTTTGGACATTGAAGATTACCTGCAAGCCGCCGACCTGGGTTTGTTCACGTCCGAAAACGAAAGCTTCTGTTTGAGCATCCTTGAAGCGATGTGTTTTGATTGTCCGAGCGTAGCCACGCGTGTTGGCGGCATTCCCGAAGTCGTCCAGGACAATGTCACGGGTATCCTCGTACCCTTTGGCGATTCCGCCGCTCTTGCGAGCGCGGTTGCAAAACTTATTGACGATCCCAGCTTGCGGGCCACCCTTGGCTCCGCCGCCAAGACCCGCGCCTCCAAGGAGTTTTCCGCCGATGCCATTGTGCCCCGCTATGAAGCTTTATATCGCCGAACTTTGCATCGCTCAAACAATGCGTCTCGCGATAGTCAAGGATGATGTTAAGAATCTAACTAATGTTACCAAAACAGGGTCGAAAAAATAGGTTGCTCAAAATTCAGGCGCTCCCTGTCGCTACGGCAAACTTAAACGATCTTACCAATTATCAAAACGAATAATCGAAAGTTCTCCCCTCACGCTAACACTCACTTAACCACGACGGGAGTCACCGAGCAAGCGCCGGTATATGATAAAATCAAACTGGCATTGCGGATTGGCCCTTTTATATCGCAAGAATTCAAATTAAGACACTAGCTTTGAAGCTACATCTTCCCATGTCGGATCATGGCGATTAGCAGCCAGAAGCCCATGATCCCGGCCAGCAGGTAGCCCAGCACGCCAAGGACCGACATGTCGTGCCAGATCGGCGGGACGCGCGCGTGGACGATGATGGACGACGCGATGATCAGCGAGGCCAGGACGAGCGAAAACGCGAGCCGGTTCACGATGCGCTCCAGGGTGTTCATCAGCCCTTCCAAACCATGATGGTGGATGCGCAACAGCGACTTGCCCTCCTTGATCTGCGCCAGCAATCGCCGGATTTCCAACGGGAGATCGCGCAGGAGGTCGCCGACGTCGTTGCTGAATTCCATCCAATGGCGGATCAGGCGTTTTGGCGTCAACCGCTTCAAGCGCACTTGCTGCATGAACGGTTTGGCCTGCGCCACGATGTCGTGCCCAGGGTCCAGGCGCGTCACCAGGTTTTCCATCAGCGCGAGCGCCTTTAGCATCGTGGACAAATCCGGCGGCAGCGTCAGGCGGTAACGCGTCGTCAAATAAAACAATTGGTTGACCAACTGCCCAAACACCATCTCGCCCATCGGCCGGTAAAAGTTCCGGTGCATGAATTCCGCGACATCCGCCTCGAAGCCCTGCCGGGGCGGTTCAAGATCGGCATGGGTCAATTGCAGCAGCGCGGCGGCGGTGGACGCCTCGTTGCGTTGCGCGATGCCCATGACAAATTTGGAGAATTTCTCGCGCGTTTGCCGGTCCAGAAAACCCATCATCCCAAAATCCAAAAAGCAAATGATGTTCCCCGGCAAAATATGAATGTTCCCCGGATGCGGGTCGGCGTGAAAAAAACCGTGGACGAAAATCTGTTTCATCACCAGGTCGGCGATCCGCGTGGCGATTTCGATCCGGTCAAGGCCCGCCGCGTCGAGTTGATCGAAGCTGGACGCTTTGACCGCGTCGATCCGCTCCATCGTAAGAATGCGTTGCGTGCTGGTGTCGGGAAAAACTTTGGGAACGTAGATAGTCGGTTCCTCCGCAAATTGCTCTGCGAAACGCTCGACATGCGCGGCTTCGGCGCGAAAGTCCATCTCCTGCTCCATCCGCCGGGCAAATTCCGCGACGATTGCCGTCGGCTTGTGGATTTCCCATCCTTCGACGTGGCGTTCGAGAAGGCCAGCCAGTTGCTCCATGATTTCCAAGTCCAGCCGCACGATTTTTTCGATGCCGGGCCGCTGCACTTTGATGACGCATGGTTCGCCATTGACGCGCACCGCCCGGTGCACCTGCGCGATTGACGCCGAGCCGATGGGCGCTTCTTCGATGGATTCAAAACATTCCATCGGCGGACGTTTTAATTCGGCGGCGATGACCGCGAGTACCTGGTCGAACGGAACCGGGGGGACTTCATCGTGCAATTTCGCAAGTTCGATGATGAACGGCTGCGGAAGCAAGTGCGAGCGAGTGGAGAGGAGCTGCCCAAATTTGACGAACGCCGGACCCAGCTCTTCAAACGCGCGGCGCAGGCGTTGCGGCGGGGTCAGAAGCGCGATTTCCTCCTGTTCTTCGCGGACTTTGCGAAACGGCCAACGAATCGGCGACGGCAATGGCAGGCGTTGCGCCAAATCCCCGTAGCCGTATTTGAGGAAAACCCCGACGATGACGCGGTACCGCTGGGCGTGTTCCACAGCCCTGCCGAACCTTCTGAGCCGGCCGAAAAACACGCTGCTTAACGTCCTCCCGTCCGGGCGGCGGTCGAGCGAAGCGGCCGGCGCGTCCTGGCGGCTGCGCGGGCTTTCGCGGCGCTTCGAGCAGCCGGCGGGCGCGGTTGGGAAGCGTTCATGTTGGCGCGCAAATGATCGGCGGCGCGCTTGGACGCCGTTTTGAGATCGGACAACGCGCGGGTGACGCCGGTTTTTATTTCCGCCATGGCGCCGCCGCTGGCGTCGGCGAGGATTTTCAGCTTCGCTTTTGCCTGACCCAGATGCTGATCGGCGCCGGCCAATTCCTCGTACGCGAGAATTTTGGTGTGGGCCGCGGCCCGTTTGGCCTGCGCGCGGAGCAGTTCGAGCCTGGCCTTGTGCTCCTCCAGGCGGGCTTCCAGCTTTTGTCGATACGCGTCTCGCAAACTCATAGTATGTGTCCTTTCCCAGTCAAGTTAGCACTTTGACAGCGGGGTTCAAATCCCAATTGAAGATTCGCGCGCCCGGGCATAGAATAGCCCATGGCTCTAACTCCATCGACCATGCTGCCCTTGGAAACGCCGGCGCCGGACTTCCGGCTGCCCGATACCAACGGGAAACTTGTCACGCTCGCTGATTTTCAATCCACCCCCGCGCTTGTGGTGCTGTTTATCTGCAATCATTGCCCCTACGTCAAACACATCCGCGCCGGCCTGGCGGAATTGGCCCGCGAATATCAAAAGCGCGGTGCCGCATTCGTCGCCATTAATTCCAACGACGTTGAAAACTATCCCGCCGACAGTCCCGAAAACATGGCGCTGGAAGTCAAGCGGGCCGGTTACACCTTTCCCTATCTTTATGATGAAACGCAGGAAGTGGCCAAAGCTTATCAAGCCGCCTGCACGCCGGATATTTTTATTTTTGACAAACATCACAAGCTCGTTTACCGCGGGCAATTTGACGCCAGCCGACCCGGCAATAGCGAACCGGTGACCGGCGGTGATCTGCGCGCCGCGCTTGACGCGGTGCTGGCGGGCAAGCCGGTTTCACCCCATCAAACGGCGAGCATGGGGTGCAACATTAAGTGGAAAAGTTATTGAGGAGGTTTTTCAACGGGTTCGGGTTGGACCAACTTCCCGAACCGGGGGATTTCCGGCCAAATCCACGCCACGCCCGCCACGACGCCAATCGTCGCGAGCCCTCCCGACACAACCGAAAACACCGGCCCGAAATAGTTGCCGACAAGGCCGGACTCAAACCCTCCCAGTTCATTGGAGGTCCCGATAAAAAGATTGTTGACGGATGAAACCCTTCCCCGCATCGCATCCGGCGTCTGCAATTGCACCAGCGTATGCCGCACAATGACGCTGACGTTATCGGAAAACCCGCAGAGAAACAGCATCAACATCGACAGCCAGAACGAGGTGGAAAAACCAAATCCTATCGTTGCCAGTCCAAAAATTGTGACCGCGCAAATCAAGGAACGTCCCGCGCGTTGCATCGGCGGACGATGCGCCATCAAAACCGCGCAGAGGATCGATCCCACCGGCATCGCCGCCTGCAACAGTCCCAGGCCTTGCGGCCCGACATGCAAAATGTCCTTCGCATACACCGGCAGCAACGCCGTCGCGCCGCCGAACAACACCGCGAACAAATCCAGCGTGATCACCCCCAGAACAACACGATGGTTGAAAACAAAACGGAATCCGCCGAGGACCGTTTCCATCGAAAACGGCTCCTTCGGAGCGGGCTTGTAATGAACGCGGACCAGGGAAATCAAACCCACGCATAACAACGCCGCCACCGCGTTGAAAACATAGACGTGCACAGCCTGGTGTGTGAGCGCGATCAAGGCCCCCCCGGCGGCCGGCCCTGCCATCGCCGAACATTGGAACGTGCTGGACGACCACGTCACGGCAAGCGGGAATTCTTCCCGTTTGACTAATTGCGGCAAAAACGCGGCGCTGGATGACCACAAAAATGTTCGCCCGATACCGGCGATAAAAAGACAGACATAAACCCACACCACTGGCGCCTGCCACCATGATACCGCCGCCAGCCCCAGCGAGGTCAGCGCAAGCAAACCTTGCATGGCAAGGATCACCTTCTTTCGTTCCCGCGTGTCCGCAACGTGCCCCGCTGGCAGCGTCATGAGGACCATCGGCAAAAAAGCCATTAGCCCAACCAAACCAAGGGCAAGCGACGAATGCGTTCGCTCGTAAAGTTCCCAGCCCACGGCCACTTGCAGCGCCTGTTGGCCGAAGGTCGCGATGAATCGCCCCGCGAGGTAAAAAACAAAATCCCGATTCCGCAGAATGTCGTACGGCCCTGGCGCACTCTCCATTACACTTCGATCCTTCCCTCAAACACGAAATCCGCCGGCCCCGTCAAACCAACGTTGGAAAATTCCCCGTTCGCGCCGTCAAAACTCACCTCCAGCGTTTCGCCGCTTTGGACCCGCACCCGCACGGGCGATTTGAAATGGTGCAGCGCCGCCGAGATCAGCGCCGAAGCCGTCACGCCCGTTCCGCACGCCAGCGTCTCCCCTTCCACCCCGCGCTCGTAAGTCCTCACCCGGATCGCGTTCGGCCCGCGCAACTCCACAAAATTCACATTCGTGCCCCGCGGCGCAAAATGCCGGTGGAACCGGATTTCCGAGCCAAGTGGCCGCACCATCGCTTTGTCCGCGTCCGCCACAAACAGCACCGCGTGCGGCACGCCGGTGTTGAGAGAATGGACTTCCGCATCACCGCCGCCGACGGGAATTTTCTCGCGCAACCGCAAATCACGAGGCGCAGTCAAGTTGACAGTGACGTTGTCCCCAATGAAGCGCGCGGAAATAATCCCGGCGCGCGTCTCGAAACGAAACCCCTTGTCGTTCCCTGTCAACCGCCGCACAAAACGCGCAAAGCACCGCGCCCCGTTGCCGCACATCTCCGCCGAACTTCCATCGTTATTGTAAAAATCCCAGGCCCAATCCGCCTCCGGCGAACGAGCCGGGACAAATAATATAACGCCATCCGCTCCGACACCCCGGTGGCGATCGCACACGCGCGCAATTTGTTCGGGCGTCAAATGAATTTTCCCGGCGCGATTGTCGATGACGACAAAATCGTTCCCCGCGCCGTTCATCTTGGTGAAATCTATTTGCACGACGAGAAACCTAACAGCGAATCTCGGGCGGTTCCAAGAAATTGTTTCTCACTGCTCCGCCTGAACACCCTTGAACTCCACCCCCAACTGATCGCTGAGCCACTCCGCAAACGCGCGTCCCTTGGCTTCCGTCCAACCCCACGTCACCAGCCTGATCACCGGCGAACCGGCGCCCTGCCCCGCGCAATCAATGGCCGGCAGATAACTGAAATAATTCCCGCTTGGGTTTCGCGTAATCCTCCGTTGCAGGCAAATGCCCAGAATCTCATTGCGCGCAACTTTCAACCGCGTTCTCCGCCCGTCGGTTTGCGGAAGCGTCACCGCACCCGAGGCTTCGTCAATGCGCAGATCATAATCGCCGGAACGATTTCGTTTGATCGCCCACACAAGGGCCGCCGCCGCGATTCCAAAAACAATCGCCCAAACCACCAGCATCATTCTCATGCTCGGCGCAAATCCGCCCATCGAAACCACGGGGAAAGCCGCGACGAACGACGCAATCGCAAGCGCGCCGCCAGTGACCGCGGCCGGCGAAAACTCCGCCATTTGCGCGCGGATTTCTCCGGGCTTCTTGAGGATCGGCACCCCGCCCGCCCGTTCAGAATGTTTCTTCTCAAACCAGATGCGCCCCAACCCCACCCATAAAGCCAATGTCACGATGTTCAACGGCATCGCAAAAAGCAGCATCAGCAAATCGCACCCGTCCAGCCCGGGGTCCAGAATCGAATCCGCCGGATTGCCGGGATCGTAATAAACCTTGCGCGCCGACCATCTCGGAAAAGCGTCGATTGCCGTGCTGTATTCCCATGCCGCCGTCCGGTCGTCATAACGATAATGGTGCCCGGTGTAATCGATCCCGTTGACGGTGTAATTGTAGCCGATTTCAATGCCGCGATGGCTTGTCGCGCCCTTGCCAATTTCGCTTCTCACCATTTTGCCAATCGTGGGAACAAAATGGACGGACAGCGCCTGCCGCACCGAATTATTGATCACCACATAATCCGCTCCGAACATCAAGCCGGTCCAACAGACCAGCAAAAGCAAAGGATAAAACGTCGGCCGCTTTTGCATTTCCGCAAATGTGCCACCGCGGCTCCCCTGCCCCAAGCGAAATTTATATTCAATTCGCCCCTCAAATCGGTTAGAGTGCGGCGATGCTCAATCATCGCCAAAGGTTTCTTGCTTCAGCCGCCGCGTGCATCGCCGGCATTTGGGTTGCCGCGATGGCCGGCCATTGGTATTTCGAGAGCATCAAGGTGACGGCTGACAAAGTCCGCGCCTACGCGCAATCGGTCGATTTCGGCCAACTCACCGGCGCAGCCCGCGCAAAAGCGCTCAAGCAACTTGAGGACAAGCTCAACGCCCTTTCCTACAAGGAACGCCAGCGCCTCCGCATGGAACATTTCATGAGCAAGTGGTTCGCCGAAATGACCCCGGAGGAACAGGAGCAATTCATCGACGCCACGCTCCCGACCGGTTTCAAACAAATGATTACGGCCTACGAACAATTGCCCGAAGACAAACGCCACAAGGTGATTGACGACGCCATGAAAAATTTGCGCAAAGAGAAGAACGAGGACACGAACAACCTCGCGCAAACCGGCGCCAACGCTCCACCTCCCGTCAGCCCGGAAGTCGAGGCCAAAATCCGCGAGATCGGACTCAATTCATTTTACAGCCAAAGTTCCGCCCAGACCAAAGCCGAAGTCGCTCCGTTGCTTGAAGAAATGCAGAGGACGATGGAGTCGGGCAAGGTGCAACTGCGTCCATGAAATCCAGGAAAAAGGGCGCGGCTTTCACACTCGTGGAATTGCTCGTGGTCATTGCCATCATCGCCTTGCTTGCCGCATTGTCACTCCCCGCGTTGAGCAAGGCCCAGGAATCGGGCCGCTCGACCGCTTGCATCAGCAATCTTCATCAAATCGGCATCGCCCTGCAAATTTATGTGGACGCCAACAACAACCATCTCCCGGCGATGCGCGACCGCTCGACGGACTCGACCCCGACAACCACCAACGCCCTTCCCAGCCCGGACATCGTTTTGACAAGCGAACTCGGCAACACGAATGTTTTGCGCTGCCCTTCCGACCGCACGAATATTTTCCAATTGACAGGCTCCAGTTATTCCTGGAACAGCCTCCTCAACGGCGAAAATGCCGACAGCCTCAAAGTCCTCGGCTTGAATTTTCATCCCCACGCCATTCCCGTTTTCTTCGACAAGGAAAATTTTCACATCGCCCTCGGGCCAAAGAGGGCCGTCAATTATCTTTATGCCGACGGCCACATCAAAAATCTGCTCACGATTGAAGGGACGCTTCCGCCTTGATCTCGCTGGATAAAGTCCAAAAAAAATTCGGCGGGCGAACCGCCGTGTACGAGCTTGACCTCCACGTCCCTCGCGGCGAAATTTTCGGGCTTCTCGGCCACAATGGCGCCGGCAAAAGCACCGCCATCGGCATGATGCTCGGCCAGGTCTGGCCCACCCGCGGCGAAGTCAAAATCTGCGGGCACGATGTCACCACCCACCGGATGCGGGCCTTGCGCAAAGTCGGCGCGATTTTCGAGGCGCCCGCTTTTTACGATTATCTTTCCGGCCGCCGGAACCTGGAAATCCTCAGTCACTACTCCGCTCCAACCTCTCCGGCGCGAATTCGTGAAGTTGTCGATTGGGTCGGCCTGACGGGCCGCGAGTCGTCTCAAGTCAAAACTTATTCGCACGGGATGCGAGCGCGACTGGCCATTGCTCAAGCCCTCCTGCCAGAGCCCGAACTCATCATCCTCGACGAACCCGGCAGCGGACTCGATCCCGAAGGCATTGCGGAAATGCGCGAGACCATCATCCGCTTGCACCGCGAATTGGGACTGACGATTTTGCTGTCGTCCCACTTGTTGAGCGAGGTCGAGCAACTTTGCTCCCGCATCGCCGTGTTGAACCAGGGCCGCAAAGTTTTCGAGGGCCTCGTCGCCGACGTGAAATCAGCGCGGGGCCGAGTCATGCTCAAAACGCCGGACTTCAACAAGGCCGCCGCATTGCTGCGTGAGCGCGGCGCGATCACCGATGCCGTGGATGGAAACGTGATCGTGCTGGCCGAAGGGCGGACAACCGCGGAGGTCGCGCGCATTCTCGTGGGCGCCGACATAAGCCTCGAAGGCATTTGGCCCCGGGAACAAACCCTCGAGGATTTTTACTTGAGACTCGTCAAAGCCGCGCCCCGCGCCGAATCCCCCCAGTAATCATGTTCTTTCTCCAGCTCAAAAACGAACTTTGGAAACTCTTTGGCAAGAAGCGCAGCTACATCGGTTTCGGCGCGTTCGTCCTGGCGCAGACCGCCATGCTATTTCTTTTCAAGTTTACGCGCTGGCAGGCCAGCTTCGAGCGCCTGCTTTCCGGCAACGGCTACCTGGCCTCCGAATATATTTCCGCCCTCACGGTCGCGTTAGTGATGATCTGGCCACAGATCCTCCTGCTCATGCCGCTCTATGTCGCGCTCGTGGGCGGCGACCTCGTTGCCAAAGAAGCCGAAGACGGCACGCTTCGCATGATTCTCTCGCGGCCGATTTCACGCGTCCGCCTGCTGGTGGTGAAATGGATTGCCGGAATTATTTTTGCCGCGGCGCTCGTTTCCGCATTGGGAGTCATCGCCCTTATATTCGCGCGCCTCTGTTTTCCGTGGAAGGGAATGTTCGTCTTTGCGCAAGCCCCACAGACCTTTAGCCTTTTTCCCGCCGGACAAGGGTTGGCCCTCTACGCCTTTTCCCATCTCTTCATGATTCTCAACGCCGTCACGCTGCTATCGGTGGCATTCATGTTTTCCTGTTTCAATATGAAACCCGCCGCCGCGACGATCCTCGCCCTCTCATTTCTTTTCGCCAACATGGTGATCGAGCGCCTTCCCTTTTTTGAGGAATATCAGAACTGGTTCATCACACATCATTTGGAATGCTGGTTTCTGGTATTTCAAGACCCCAAGCCCTGGCCGCAAATCCTCCAATCGGAAATCGTTCTCATGGCCGTCAGCGCCACGGCCGTTATTATCGGCGCAATGGGATTTCAAGTGCGCGACATCAAATCCTGAAAGCGCAAAACGGTGAATAAAATATGAAAACATTTCCGAAATTCGGGGTTGAATAGTTTTAGACCCGGTTTAACCTGTAGGTCGCCTTTGGCCCCAGGCCCCCCAATGGATTTGAGCCAGAGTCAGAGAGAGTATGTCGAAAAAGGCAGTTATCCTTTTGGCTGAGGATGAGGAAACGGACGCGTATTTTGTCGATATGGCCTTCAAAAAGGCCGGCTTGCCGCATTCCATTTCCCACGTCTTCGACGGCCAGCAAGTTATCGAGTATTTAAATGGCGAAGGGCGGTTCGCGGATCGGGCAAATCATCCGATGCCGAACCTGCTGTTGCTGGATTTGAAAATGCCGCGCCTCAACGGCTTCGATGTTTTGACATGGCTGCGCGAGCAAGCTGATTTCAAGAACCTGCCCGTCGTCATTCTGACATCTTCCGATTACCCCGCCGACATCGAGCAAGCCCGAAAGCTTGGCGCGGCGGATTACCGGCTCAAACCGAGCAGCCCCCAACAACTCGTTCAATTCGCGCTGGACCTTGACGCCAATTGGCTCAAAACCCGGCCAAAGACCCAGCCTCCTCCGCCGCCGTAAAGCAAAATCCCGCCCGCAAAAAGGACGATCGCCACAAGCCAGATTAAAGGACGCCGCGGCGGTCGAAAATCAAATGCGATTTCTCCCGTGCTCTGGTTTTTGTCTCGCGTTTGTCCCGTGATCTGGACCGAGGTGGAGCTTGGCCGCGCGGCGTTGATTAAATACACGCTCATAGCCGGCAAGTGCCGGTTCTCTAAAGTGAGTTTGTGCGGACCCGCCGCGAGCGCGCCAGGCTTTACCGAGTATTCCAACTGAATGATCCCCCACCCCGTGC
Source organism: Verrucomicrobiia bacterium (assembly GCA_036268455.1). Classification (GTDB taxonomy): domain Bacteria; phylum Verrucomicrobiota; class Verrucomicrobiia; order Limisphaerales; family Palsa-1400; genus DATAUD01. The sequence continues at coordinate 12,124 of DATAUD010000008.1, read as the reverse complement.
GGATTTCCTCCGGCTCGGGAAAATTCAACGCCGCGAGTTTCAATTCAACGTTGCGTCCGTCCAACCGGACGATAAGGTCGCGTTTCAACAATTCAGCGTAAGCGGCGGATTCCTCGCTTGAAATAATTCCGTCGCGATTCCGGTCGATCAGGCCAAGCACCTCATCCGCAATGGCGACACCCGGCGTGAGGTTGATTTCAAGCCGAATCTCTCCGGGTTCTATGGCCACAAGCGTCGCCTGGAGATACTCGTCAAGCTGATGCGCCGGGGCGCGAGCCGGCAAACTTGCAATCGCCGCCAACAGCGGCAGACAATGAAAAATCCTGTTCACTGTTTCCACCACTTTGCCCCGTAATCATTTTCGGGGTCGCGATAAATGGTGTGGATATGTTTTGTGACGTCTCCGCCCAGTCTTTGCGGCGCGTATTCGATAAACACCGTCGGCCCCTGGATGCGAAAATAAGCTTTGCCTTTCTCCGCCGGCCCGCTCCAGGCGAACCACGTTTCGTCAATGTGCTTTTTCATATCGTCCATTTTAATTCTCGCGACGTCATCGTTCATTATCCCCGTCCATTCGCTGGCCAAATCGAGCAGCATCTCGCGTTGCTTCTCAGTCAGGGCCGATCCTTTAATCCCTTCCGGCTCGATCGTTTGCCCGTCCCGTCCCGGGCCGAGCACAAGATCGTGCATCTCAAACCCAAGGATGGCTTGTTGACGCTGGGCCTTATCCAAACTGTTCAGCAACGCGAGCGCCTTGTCGGTCTCGCGGCCAAGGGGGCGCACGGTTTTGCCTTCGATCTCGTAAATCGCGGGCTGGGCGCCGGTGTGGCTGGGCGCAAGCGTCGCCCGGTCGCCGACAAATGTTATGTTGATCCCAAGATGATGGCCTCCAAACTGAATCATCCACGGCTCAGTCGCGGAAGGCTGGCCGAGAAAGGAAATGTAATATTCATCGCGGCCGAACATCGCCTGCCCGCCGGGTCCGCCAGGCCGAGGTCCACCGTGGTCGTCGTCCTTCAAAACCTCGTCGGCCTCGACGATTTGAGTCACTTTCTCGTAGCCCTGCGCGCTCAACGCCGCTGCAACCGCCGCCATCGCCGCCTCACGTTGCGGTTTCGTAAGATCACCCATGCGCAAGCCTCCGCGTTTGACAAATCGAGTCGGTAAATTCGACCATCGCTTCCGTTGCGCGTCATCTTTGAAATCATAAACGACCTTGGCACGCTGGGCGTCATCGAGCGTGGCAAGAAATCTTTTCGCGGCGGCGACAATTTCCGCGGTCGGGTTGCCTCGGGCGAAATTATCGAATCCAAAGCCACCGCAAAACAAAGCCAGGGTTGAAGCCAGAATAATTTTTTTGATCATATTTTTATAGTTTGGTTCCAGTTCCTAAAACGGCATGAATTTCAAATCGAGCACCCGTTCCGCGCACCACGCGCCCGCAATTAAAATGACGAACACCGAACCGAACCGCAGCAGCGGAGTTTGATACAGCCACGTGCGACGCAGGGCAAACGCCACCGGCAAAAAAACGGCCACAATGGCAAGCTGGCCAATTTCCACTCCTGCGTTGAAACCCAACAGCGCGAGCGCCAACCCGACATGCCTCAATCCCAAATCCGATAACGCGGTCGCAAACCCAAAGCCGTGAACCAGTCCAAAAACAAACGCCACAATCCAGCCGCGCTCCCGAACCAGCGGCCACAAATTGTTCGCCGCCGCCAATATGACCGACATCGCGATGGCCGATTCCGTCAAACGCGAAGGCAGCCTGACGATCCCCAACACGGCAAGACTGAGCGTCAAAGAATGAGCGATCGTGAACGCGCTCACAATTTTAAGCACATTGTAGAACGCGGGCCGCAATGCGCTCACCTCGCGCCATTGGCCCCCTTCACGCCGCAAGACGGACGGCAAAAGCAGCGCCAGCAGAAACAGAATGTGGTCATAACCGGTCCAGATGTGCCAAATCCCTTCGCGCAGAAAAACGAAAAATTGCCTCCCCTCGGACGGCGCGCCGAACTGAAAATTTTCCGACCAGTGGCGGGGCGAGAACGCGGCAATTTGAGTTTTTCCGTCCGCCTCAAGCCGCAAAAGCCCGCGATGAAGCGAATTGGTCTCGAAAAAGAGCTGGTAATGGATTTCCATTGTGCGCGGCGACGGAAAACGTTCCAGAACGAAATCAAGTTGAAGATACTGCCCGTCGGAAAACTCCTCCAACCCAGCCACAGAACTCGTGAATTTTGGGGAGAGGATATGCCCATCGAGCGTGATTTGCAGATGGGACAGAACATAGGCTGTCAAGTAGTGGTATCCGCCCCCCAGCGGCACTACGCAGTGCGCATCGCGCATCGGAACGTCCAGTCGGCCAATGAACCGGCTGGAATCAAGCGTCAAACTCAAGTAACTCTTGCTCGGCTCGTGCGCGCGGGTTGAAACGGCGAAAAAAAAGCAAAACAACACGATATGTCCACAAATTCCCCGATAATATTTCGATCGCGCGTTTTTCACCCGCAACATTGGATAACGAAGTCTGCGCTCCCGGCTCTCTCTGCGCGAGATTCTTTTTTGATCCCGCGTAAGAAGCATCTTGCTCTCCAAAACCAAAACCGTTTACAAAACAACTTGATGAAATCTCACATCCAGAATCTTCTCGTCGCGCTCGCCCTTTTTGCATGCGCCAGCCATGTTGCCGCACAAGGAACTGTCTTCAGCTATCAAGGCCAGTTGATGACCGCCGGCGCGCCCGCCAATGGCATTTACGACCTGGAGTTTTATCTCTACGACGCCGACCTTCACTGGCTTGGAAACCTTCACCCGGCCCGTGGTTCTCAACAGTAATCGCGGTATCGGCGTGGTAAATCCGCAAAATTCGCTTCAAATCGCGGGGGTGTCCTGGCCCGCGGCGGTCCCCCTGGCCCTTACGGCGAAAGCAATAATGGGTACGCTTTTATCGGCAACGGCGGAGATGACGATTCCGGCATGTTCAGTTCCGCCGACGGACAAATTGAGTTCTACAATAACGCTGCCGAAGCCATGCGAATTCGCGACGGCAACGTCGGCATCGGCATAACTAACCCGGCTGTCCCTTTGCAAGTCAATGGCACCGTCATGCTCGGCAACGGAGGCTCTAATTACGCCGCCAGCGCACAGGAAAACCTCCGTATTGTTCGCGGGATTATTACCCCGACGGAACCCTTTACACTGGGGCTGGCTTCACCGTTAAATCGAACTCCGTGGGTGTCTGCACCATAACCTTTACGCCTTCCTTTTCCAGCGTTCCGAGCCTGACTTGCTCCGCGGCGGGAGCAGACTGTTACTGGGAGGCCCTCGGCGCGGATAGCTGCCAACTTTACATAGTCGGACTCGGAAGCTCGACTCCAGTCACCTCCTACATAACTTTCATCGCCATCGGCCCCCCTTGATTGCCACGTTCCCAGCTACGGGCTTGACAATCGTCCGCCGTAAGATACCAAGTTGACGGTGAACCTCGTCCCGCAAAACTCAAAGGCAAATCGATCTCTATTGATTGCAGCCCTGACGACCTTTGCGGCGGCAACGATTTGGATCAATTACGAAGTAAAAGTCAACGTCCAGGGAGGCCGCGCTGGCGGTTCAGTGCATGAAATGGGCAATGTAAAGGTCAGCGAGACAGCTCCCGATTTTTCCGCGCTGGAGAGTTACCCCAAAAGCGGCCTCTTAAACGATAAAGAGCGGCGACATTATGATCTCCCTGCAAAAATTGACCAAAACCTTTGGAAGCCAAACGGCGGTGGATACCCTTTCCCTGGAAATCTCAGCCGGCCAGATTGTCGGTTTTCTCGGTCCCAATGGCGCTGGAAAATCCACCACGCTCAAAATGCTCACCGGAATGCTCGCCCCAACCAGCGGGACGGCGACGATTTGTGGATTCGATTTGCTGCTGGACGCCATTGAAGTGAAACGCCGGGTCGGTTTCGTGCCGGAATCGGGCGCCGTGTTTGAATCCCTGACAGGCCTGGAATATCTGGAAATGGTGGCCGCCCTTTACGCCATTCCGTCGGAGGCGGCCCGCGCCCGCATCCGGCAGTTCATCGCCTTTTTCGATTTGAGCTTTGAAACTCTCACCGACAAACTCCTTGGCGCGTACTCCAAGGGAATGCGCCGCAAGGTCGTGATCACGGCCGCTCTGCTCCATAACCCTCCGGTCGTGTTCTTCGACGAACCTCTGGATGGATTGGACGCCAACGCGGCGGTGGGGTTTAAGGCGCTCATCCAGACGCTGGCCCACGAGGGGGAAGACCATTGTCTATAGCTCGCACATCCTGGACGTGGTGGAGCGCGTGTGCGATCGGGTGATTATAATTGACAAAGGCCGCTTGCTGCTCGATGGCCGGCCTGACGAACTCGTGGCGACGCACGCCAGCGGGACGTTGGAACGCTTATTCACACAGTTGACCGGCGGAACGGAACTGGAACAGCGCGCGCAGGACTTCGCCAAAACATTCCGGCCATGAGCGAACCTCCGCCCATTCCTGCTCTCCCGCCCCCGCCTCCCGCGCCTTCGCCTCAGCGCGTGTTGCACATGCTTTTTCTGACCTTGTTTCTGCGTGGCCGCTCGGCTCGTGGGTTGCGGAAGGGCGCACCCCAGTCGATCGGCTCCAAGCTTGCGCTGGCGCTGTGCGGCTATGCGTTTGTGGGGATGATTGTTACGCTTCTCTTCATCCATCAGCCGGTGTTTGCGTTGTCACTTTATTTGCACGCCATGACCCTGGTTTTCCTGGGCATGTTTCTCGCCGCCTCCTCTGGGGAAGTCCTGTTCAACAAGGAAGAGGCGGACATCCTTTTGCACCGTCCGGTAACACCCCAAGCGCTATTGTGGGCCAAAATTGGCGTCCTGGTGAGGGTGTCGTTATGGCTCGCGGGTGCATTCAATCTAGCCGGTTTCTTTGTGGGTGTCGGGGCGAGCGATGGCGGTTGGCTGTATCCCGTGGCCCACGTGATTTCCACCGTCTTGGAGGCGCTGTTTTGCGCGGGAAGCGTCGTCCTGGTTTATCAACTTTGCCTGCGCTGGTTCGGACGGGAACGGCTGGATGGCTTGATGACTATGGCCCAAGTCGTGGTGGCGATCACCGCGGTGGCCGCCGGGCAGATTCCGCAATTGATGGGACGTTTTAACGGAAAATTCAGTTTCAACTTCCATTCCTGGTGGGTTTATCTCCTGCCTCCGGCATGGTTCGCCGGCCTGGATGATTTGATCGCCGGAAGCAGGTCGGGCGCCTCGGCAATTCTCGCTGTCGCGGGCCTGATCGCCACCGCCGCCGTTCTCTGGCTGGCCTTTGAAAAACTGGCGCGCGATTACGAAAAGGGCCTGCAATCCATGGGCGAAACCACCGCGCCAAAAATTCCCGCGGGAGCGCGCCGCCGCTGGCTTGACATCCTGGCCAACCGGCCGCCACTGCGTTGGTGGTTGCGCGACCCTGTGTCGCGGGCGTCATTTCTACTCGTGGCAGCCTATCTGTTCCGCGATCGCGATGTAAAGCTGCGCGTCTATCCGGGCTTGGCGCCGATGCTCGTATGGCCGGTCATTATGTTGGTCCAGGTTCATGGCGCCAGCCAGCAGGGCGGCTTCTCGGGTTTCTCCGGTTATGGCATTGCGTTCTCCGGCATATTTATTGGAATCATACCGCTGCTGGCGCTCGATTTGTTGCGCTACTCCCAACACTGGCAGGCGGCCGATTTGTTCCTCGTGGCTCCGATAAGGGGGCCGGGACCTTTGTGTCATGGCGCCAGGCGGGCCGTGTTGTGCATTTCACCCTTCCTTTGGTCGGGGTGCTGGCGCTGCTCGCGTGGCTGATCGGAACCCGCGACTCGCGCCTATTGCTTCTGCTCCCGGGAATTATTGCCCTGCCCATCTATGCGATGCTTGGCTGTCTCGGTGGCCATGCCGTCCCATTGTCCCTGCCGGGCGAAGAGGCCAAATCCGCCGGAAGGGGTGTTAAAATGATTGGGACGATGGTCGTATCGGCAATTCTGGCCTTGATCGCGACGGTATCCTGGAACCATGGCTGGTTTAAGTGGCTATTGCTGGTTGAAACCATTTCCGCCATCGGATTGTACTTTCCCATGCGGTCCATGGTGGGGTCCGCCCGTTGGACTTCGCTTGAGTGATCCGCCAACGCCCCCTCACCGGCAAAAGTGTGTCCTCAGAAGAAAATTTCCTTCTGTTGGAGTTTTTGTTCAGAAATCCTCGGAAAATCGTTCGGAACTCCAACGGTTGGATTTTCCTTTTCTCCCGAATGCGATTAAATCATGCCGCATGGAAATAGCATACAGGCGATTTGGAGGCAAATTTGGAGTTGGAAACCGGCTTTTCTTTTTGGCGGCGACACCGCAATCTCTTTTCCAATGAACTTCATATCGGCATTATCGTGTGGCGTTCTCGTCCTCGTTTCGACGACTGCGCCCGTTCTTGCCCAGTTCAATTCGACCAACCAAGCCGCCATCCGCGCCGCCTCCGTGGCCGATCGCCAAAAGATGATGGACCTCCTCCGCATTCGTGAACCAGACCGGCTTCCTCTTGCGGAGCGAGACCCGAAACGTCCGACTGGCACGCATCCCGTCGGCGGCGCTTCCCCGAATTGGACTGATGGCATTCGCGGCCATACCATCGCCCGTTCCAGTTGGGACAACTGGTCCAACTACGATCCCAACAAAGCCGATCGCGGTCCCCTGCCCGACCCGCTCATTCTCAAAAACGGCCAACCCGTGACCGACGCGGATACGTGGTGGAGCAAGCGCCGTCCGGAAATCCTCGCGGATTTCCAAACGGAAATTTACGGCAAGATCCCTGAGAACACTCCAAAAGTGACTTGGGAAGTGACCGAGATTCAAACCAACGCGCTGGAAGGAAAAGCGGTGCGCAAACAAATCATCGGGCACATCGACAATTCCAGTTACACCAACGCCACGCCGAGCATTAACATTATGCTTTACACGCCGACCGGCGTTACCGGCCCGGTCCCGACGGCGGTCATTGTGGTCGGCGGGCTTCCGCAGGGTCTGGTTGGCCGGCCTCCCGGCGGCAGCGCGATGGCCCAAATCCTTGATCACGGCTGGGGCTACGCCACTGTCAATACAAGCAAAATCCAGGCGGACAACGGCGCGGGTCTTGACGTTGGAATCATCGGTTTGATGAATCATGGCCATGACCGCAAACCGGACGATTGGGGCGCGCTCGCCGCGTGGTCCTGGGGCCTCAGTCGCGCGCTGGATTATTTTGCGACGGACAAAGACGTCGATGCGAAACACATGGCCATCGAAGGACATTCCCGCTGGGGCAAGACCGCGTTGCTAGCCGCCGCGCTCGATCCTCGATGGGCCGCTCTTTATTGCAGTTGCTCCGGCGAAGGCGGCGCGAAGTTGCACCGGCACGACATGGGGGAATCGGTGGACAACGTCTGCGCCCACGGCGAATACCATTGGATGGCCGGCAATTTTCTCAAATACGGCGGCCGCTGGAACAATCTGCCTGTGGACCAGCACGAATTGATCGCCCTCGTCGCTCCGCGCCCGGTTTTTATCACGGGCGGCACGCAGGATTTGTGGTCCGATCCCATCGGAGAATTCAAGGCGTGCGTCGGAGCAGGCCCGGTTTACCGACTGCTGGGAAAACAAGACCTGGGCACCACAAATATGCCTGCGCCGGACCAAGGATTGATTGCCGGAGACCTGGCCTTTCGCGAGCACGCGGGCGGCCACACGGATTTGCCTGATTGGCCCACGTTCTTAAAATTCGCGGACAAATATTTCAAGTCGCCATGAATTTAAAAGTGATCATGTCTGTCCTGCTGTCATCGGCTGTCATTTCCGCTTTTTCGCAAGGAAACCCGCTGGGCGATTTTGACGGGGATACCGATGTCGGCGGACCGAAGCTGGCCGGCTCCGCCACCTATGATGCGGCAACGCAGGAGTACACGCTGACCGGCGCCGGGACCAACATGTGGTTCGCCGGCGACCAATTCCACTTCCTGTGGAAAAAGATGAAGGGGGATTTCATTCTTCGCGCGCGGATTGAATTTGTTGGCAAGGGCGCGATCAGCCATCGCAAAGTCGGCTGGATGATCCGCAAGACTCTCGATGGCGGTTCCGCGTATGCCGACGCCGCCGTGCATGGCAACGGCTTGACCGCTCTTCAATTCCGCCGCGGCATTGGTTCCAACACCGAACAATTCTGGCTCTCGACGAACGCCGACGTGATTCAATTCGAGCGCAGAGGCCAGAGCTACATTTTCTCAGCCGCCCGTTCAGGCGAACCATTCGTCAGCGCCACACTCCCGGAGTTTAATCTCGGAGACGAAGTTTATGCCGGGCTTTTCATTTGCTCGCACGATGGCGATGTTCTGGAAAAAGCCGTTTTTCGCGATGTCCGCATCATCCGGCCGCCGAAGGATGGATTCGTTCCGTATCACGATTACATTGGCAGCGTGTTGCAAATTCTCGATATCGACAGCGGCAAGCTCGAACAAATCCACCGTTCCGATCAACCCTTTGAAGCGCCCAACTGGACGAGCGACGGTTCCGCATTGATTTACAACATCAGCGGCCGCGCCGAAGGCTGGGGCCATTTGTGCCGCTTCGATCTGGCGACTCGCACCCCATCCATTCTCAACACCGGCCCCGCCAATCGCAACAACAACGACCACGTCCTTTCTTTCGATGGAACCATGCTTGGCATCAGCGATCAAACCAGCGGCAAATCGCTCGTTTCCACCGTTCCCGTCGGCGGCGGAACGCCCACGCAAATCACTTCAACCGGTCCTTCGTATTGTCACGGCTGGTCGCCTGACGGAAAATTTCTGGTCTTCACCGGCGGACGAAACGGGAAATTCGACATTTATAAAATCGCCGACGACGGGTCCGGTTCGGAAATCCGGCTGACCGATGCAGAAGGATTGAACGACGGGCCGGAATATACGCCGGACGGAAAGTATATTTATTTCAATTCCAGCCGCACCGGCAGAATGCAAATCTGGCGCATGAAACCCGACGGCCAGGAACAGGAACAAGTCACCCGCGACGATTACAACAATTGGTTTCCGCACATTTCTCCGGACGGCAAGTGGATTGCATTTGTCACCTTCGGCCCGGAGATCGACCCGAAAGACCATCCCTATTACAAACAAATCTATATTCGGTTGATGCCGGTTGGAGCCGGCTCACCCAAGGTGATCGCGTACGTTTTCGGCGGCCAGGGAACGATGAACGTTCCGTCGTGGTCGCCGGACAGCAAACGAATCGCCTTTGTCAGCAATACTCAGTAATAAAATGAAATCACTAATTCCAACTACAATTCTATTAGCGGCGGTTCTCGGCGCGGTTACCATGTTCGCGCAGGAACCGGCCCAACGGCAATATTACGAACTGCGGGTTTACAAAACCCAATCCGAAGAGCAACAAAAGCAGGTCAACGATTACTGGCAAAACGCGGGCATTCCCGCGTACAACCGCATGGGCATTCAGCCTATCGGCGTCTTCACGGAATTGAAGGACTCTCCCACCAACAAAGTGTATGTCGTCATTCCTTTTGATTCGCTCGATGAGTTCGCTTCCGTCCTTGCCCGGCTGGCTTCGGACGCCGCCTACCAGTCCGCCGCCGCGACGTATTTGAATCTGACAAAACCCGGCACGGCCTACGACCGCATTGAAAGTTCGCTCAACGTGGCGTTTGACACGTATAAGAAACTCACGCCGCCGCCCTCGGCCGCCGACAAACGGCCATGGATTTTTGAGTTGCGAACGTATGAAAGCCCCAGCGAAGGCAAGGGTGTCAATAAGGTCCAGATGTTCAACAGCGGCGAAGTTCCGTTGATGCAGGACACAGGTCTCAATCCTGTTTTTTTCTCGCAAACGTTGATTGGCCCGCAAATGCCGAATCTCGTTTACATGGTTTCCGGCCCGAACATGGAGGAACACAAGAAACATTGGAAGGCGTTTCAGGACTCGCCCATCTGGAAGAAATTAATCGGCGATCCGCAATACAAAGACAACGTTTCTCACAGTGTCAACATCTTCCTCAAACGGACTTCAGCCTCCCAAATCTGAACCAGAGAACGGAGAGAACCACCACGAGGATTGCCAACGCGGCCCAACCGTCGATTAGCTTGTCGCTTCCCCAAAAGACAGGATTGGCCCCCGCGGCGGGCTGCGTCACGAGTTTGTAGGACTTGAGCCAAAAAATCCATCCGGCGTGCAATCCGATTGAGAAATAAAGGGCTCCTGTTCGTTGGTAGGCGAGCGCCAGGCACGCGCCCGCGACAAACAGCGTGAAAAACGCCGGAACGAACGGGGGCCCGTGGCGAAACATTGCCACCAGCAATGTCAGGCCGGAATACCATCGGATTGTTCCCGCCTGGTCCGTGCTTTGAATAAAATGCACCGCCGAATAAACCGCGCTGCTGACGACCAGCGCGCCCCTCCACGGCATCGCCTTGCGCAAGACGCCGTAAAGCGCACCGCGAAAAAGAATTTCTTCAATCACCGCGACAATCACCGCCACCAACGCCGCGATGAGCAAACCGCGGAAAATTTGCGCGGCGGATTGCGAATGGACCAAAGCGCGCCCGTGCGCCGCGAGCGCGAGCAAGGCAACGCACGCCAGAGACGCGAAGCCGAGGCAAAAGCCGCGCAAAAGGTCAACGGCGGGCCGGCCCTGTTTCCCCAGGCCCACCTCGCGACATCGCCACATGCCGCAAGAGCGCAAGAGCGGCACAAGGCCTATCAATCCAAGCCCGAGCAGCGCCCGAGCCAGAAAACGATGGAACGGCTTTGACGCCAGCGCGGACAATGCGGACCATTGTAAAGAACCCCAGTGAGCGAACCAGTATAAGCACGGCGCAAGCAACGCACCTCCAAGAAAAACGACCGCGAAGTAAATCAGCAGCGAGCGAATTGGCCGCATGGCGGCGCCAATTTAAAGACCATTCTTTCGCTGCGCCAAGAAGAATGTTGGAGTTTTCATTTCTCGCATTTAACCTTTGACCATGCCGGAACATTCCGAAACGGAGCCGCATCCCGATCCTTTGGCGAAGAAATTTCTTCAATATTTGGATTCCAAGGGCAGTTCCGCTTACACCGGGCGCAATTACCAGCAGGCTCTTCACGAGTTCACCGCGTGGTCGAAACAGCGGCACGGCGCAAACCCGGATTGGCCTACGCAAACCCGCGATGATTTTCGCGATTTTTTGCGGGCGCTTGGCCGAAAACAACTCAGCCGCGCCGCTGTGCGTCTTCGGTTTTCCGCGCTGCGGTCGTTTTACAAATTTCTAGTTCGCGAGGGGCTTATTAGCGCCTCGCCCATCCGAAACATTTCGCTTCCGAAATTGGAAAAGCGCGTGCCAAAATTTTTGACGGTTCAACAATTCGAGGCCCTCGCCGCCGCTCCCGCTGAGGAATTGAAGCGGGCCGCGAAAAATAAAAAAGTGGATGCCTCCGTCTTTTTTCGCGACGCCGCGATTTTGGAGGTCATCTATTCGTGCGGATTGCGAGTGAGTGAGTTGTGCGGGCTTCGCGCGGGCGATTTGGAATGGAACGAGGAACTGGTCCGCGTTCGCGGCAAAGGCAAAAAGGAGCGGCTGGTTCCGATTGGTGAGCCGGCGCTTGATGGCATCCGGGTTTACTGGTCTCACACCCGATATTCCCCCGATGCAGAAATGCCGGTATTTTTTGCCCGCAGAAAAAGGCTGGTCCGATTGTCGCCGCGAAGCGTTCAGGCGCGATTGAAAAAATACCTTCGCGCGGCGGGATTGGACCCGAATCTTTCGCCCCACAAACTGCGGCACAGTTTTGCCACGCACATGCTCGACGCCGGCGCTGATTTGAGAAGCGTCCAGGAATTGCTCGGCCACGCCCATCTGGTGACAACGCAAGTCTATACTCACATTACCACCGAGCGGTTGAAGCGAACGTATGACAGCGCCCATCCCAGGGCATGATCTGTTATAATGGGTGTGATTAAAAACGGGTGAGGGGAGGAAAGATTTTCGCGGAATAAAATGTACAAATTTAGCCATTTCCCTAAATAGAGTGGGGATGAAAGATAAAAAAAGCAGCCGGGCCCGGCTTAGTCAAGACGAGATAAAAATGA
>DATAUD010000007.1:0-4191 GCA_036268455.1 Verrucomicrobiia bacterium | reverse complement strand
CTCGGATGTTGGGGCGAACGCGGTATGCGGTACAGCTCAAGCGGCATTCACTTGGGATAGGGCAATGTTGGGAAAAACGCCGAGCTTGGACGCGAGAAGAAGATGCGATATTGGGAACTCAACGTGATGCGGTATTAGCGCAACGATTGAATCGCACGGTGCTTTCCGTGCGGACGCGACGCTTGGAAAAGACGAATGTTCGTTTTATCAAGACGCCAAGACGATGGAGTCCGCAGGAACTACGCTTGTTTGGCCGAATGCCCGATGGCGAAGTTGCCCGGCGCAATGGGCGATTCCTGGCCTCAGTTCGCAACAAGCGAGTTCAACTTGGTATCCGGCGTTTTGCGCCGCACGATTGACCAGTCATGTCTGCTTCGGTTCGACTATTGGTGGGCGGGAGTGGACTGAAGGTGGAGCGGAGGAATGCTCGGAGCAGAGCCGGAAGGGAACGACGCGCCGCCAACGGTCGAACGGAAGCCCTGTGCGACTGCACACCATGCCAGCCGCGACGAGCGTGTGCGTAGGGAGGCGACGCGGCCGGAGCGAAATGAGCGCAGGCCCAGTCGCCGACCGAAGCACACGTTGGTCGCGGCGCTGACCTTTTGTTCACACGCGGATGGCCGCTCGCTTCGCAGGGCGCATGGTTTTCGATTCCGTTTCGACGGTCTTTTCCTGAATTTCGTCGGCTGTTGCATCCACTTGGCTGGGAGCCTGGTTTTTCGTGAGGTCGAGTTTTTCCTCAATCTCACTTTGACGGCGGGTTAATTCTTGAAACCGTTCCTCCCGCTCAAACTTCGCGCCAACTTTCTCGCTGAGTTCTTTGACGCGCTTGTTGGCGTCGGTGATGTCCATCTCCAATCTTTCAGCGCGTTCTTCAAACCCCTGAATCGTCACCTCCAGTGAACGGATGGTGCCAAGGGCCGTGTCGGTGACCCGCGTGCTGTAACTGTTTTTGCCGCGCACAACCATTTCGGTGGTGTCGTTGTAGCTCGGGCGCAGGAACAAATCAAAACCGGCGAAGCGACCGAAACGAACATCCTCTCCGAACCGCGCCTTGAGTTTTTCCGCCCGGCGCAGAATCAATTCGCCCGCAATCCCCCGGTTGTTGGATTCCTGCCCATCAAGTTCGATGCGAAATTTATCGCCCGACGTGTCTTGGCGAACTCCCAAATCCTGCCGCAGATTTGTCAGGCGCGTGGCAAATATTTCCCCATCCTCGTGAGAGCGGCGGAGATTGGAGCGGATGCGATATTGTTCCTCGGCATGGGCTGAACGCAATCGTGTGAGCCGGATCAACTCCGCGTCCACCTGGGCCTTTTCGATCACCAACGGGTTTCCTGACGCGATGGCCTTGACCTCAGCGTAAGTCAGCGCCGCTGAATCTAAATCCTCAAGTCGGCGAATGGTTATGTCGCCGCTCATCACTTGGGCGATGAACTTCGCTTTCGTTTCCAACGTCTGCCACATATAAGCATCGAAGCTGCCTTCCGTGACATAGCGGAAAATCTGCACGACAGAATTCTTATTCCCTTGCCGTAGTATCTGCCCTTCCCGCTGTTCCACGTCCGCAGGCCGCCACGGCGCGTCGAGATGATGGAGGGCAATCAATCGTTCCTGGACATTCGTGCCCGAACCCATTTTCTGCGTGCTTCCAAACAACACCCGGACTTTTCCTGCTCGCACATCGCGGAACAGCGTCAACTTAGAAGCGTCGGAATCGTAATCCTGAATGAAGGCGATTTCAGGGCTGGGGATGCCAAGACGATTCAATTTCTGCGCCATATCATTATAGACGGAAAAACCCTTGTCTTTCGGCGTGGAGAGATCGCAAAAGACAAGTTGCGCCGAACGCTCGGGCTTGGATTCCTGCCAGATGTGAAAAATCTTTTCGACCGCCAGATTCACTTTTCCCTGCGGTTCATCCGGTGCTGTTGGCTTCATCAAGCGCAGATCCAAAGCCGCCTTCCGTCCCTCGGACGTGATTTTGAGCATGTTATCTTCGCTGGGGTCAACGCGACCGGTTTTCAATCTCTCAGCGCGGGCGGCAAGTGATTGCACGAACGCCTTCAATTCCTCGGTGGCTGGCGCGTTGCGGATGGTCGGCTTTTCGCCGTCCAGCTTCGGGCGCGGTAGATTGACCATCGCGGCGGTTTGCACGTCGGCAGACTGGCGGAACATCTGCATCAATTCCGGCACGTTGATGAAACGCGCGAAGCGCGTGTTCAACCGATAGCCGGCGCCGTCCGGCGAAAGCTCCATCGCCGTCACCGGTTCACCGAACGTGGCCGCCCACGAATCGAAGTGATGGAGGTTGTGCTTCTTTAACTCGTCATGCTGGAGATACCGCTGCATCGTGAACATTTCGGCCATGCTGTTGGCGATGGGTGTGCCGGTGGCGAACACCACGCCTCCCCCGCCGTTGAGCGACTGAACGTGACGCACCTTCAGAAACATATCGAACGCCCGTTCACTCGCAGTCTGCGGCAATCCTGCAACGCGCGTCATTTTCGTGATGTAAAATAAATTCTTAAAATAGTGCGCTTCATCCACGAGCAATCGATCCACGCCGAGTTCCTCGAAGGTCAACGTATTGTCCTTTTTATGTTCGGCAGCCAGCGCTTGAAGTTTGGTTTCGAGCCGCTTTTTGGCTTTTTCCAGTTCTTTCACCAAGCGACGATTAGAACTGTCCGTGTGCTGTCTTCGGATCATTTCCAACTCGTGCAACTGTTCCTTAAAAAACAGTTCTTGTGTCTCGCGTGAAAGCGGAATGCGTTCAAAGCCGGAATGAGTAACAATAACCGCATCCCAATTGCCGGTGGCGATGCGGCTGAAAAGCTTCTTGCGATTCTGCGACTCGAAATCATCCTTGCCAGCGGCCAGGATGTTTGCCCCCGGATACAACGTCAACAATTCGGTGGAGAACTGGCCGAGCATGTGATTCGGGACGACAAACATCGGCTTGTCAGAAATGCCCAACCGCCTCGACTCCATTGCGGCGGCAACCATTGTGTAGGTTTTGCCCGCGCCAACGACATGGGCCAGCAATGTATTCGGGGTTTGTAAAATGCGCCAGATGCCCGCCTTTTGATGCGGGTGAAGTTGAATCGCTCCGCTTGCTCCAGGCAACGTCAGGTGGTCTCCATTGAACGTGCGGACTCGCGTATGGTTGAACGTGTCATTGTACAGACGGCACAACCGCTCGCGCCGGAAATCCTCCGACCAGACCCACTCTTTGAACCGTTCCTTGATGCGCTCCTGTTTTTCACGGGCGGCTTCGGTCGCCTGCGCGTTGACGACGGGCTTTTTATACACGGTGTCATACACGGTGGGTGTTTTGAGATTCAGCGCGTCCTCAATGAGTTCGAGTGCCGTGTAGCGGTCAGTGCCCCAATCGGTGGTGTTGGCAGTCGCACCTTTCGCTTCCCAATTCGCGTTTAGGTGCCACGCGCCAAGCGCATGAATGTGGCCAATGTCCACGCCGGAGGGGACGTTGAGCAATTTATTCGTAAACTCCTGCACGTCTTCCGGGGGCAACCAAGCTGCGCCGAGGCGAACATCTATTTCTGTCGCGGACAGGTCGGGGGGCTGAATAGATTTCAGTGCCTCGACATTCCCGGCAAAGCGCGGGTCGGTCACTGCCGCCGCGTCCGCGACGGCCAGTTTTTCCCGCACATTGCCGGAGAGATACTGATCGTCGGTTTCCCATTGATTTGATTGTGGATTCAAAAATATGAGTCCCTTCAAGTCGGGCAAAAACTCCGCCACGGGCTTATTGAGCAAATCGGCCATGTGATCGAGATCAACGCAGCCATCCTCGTTTAGCGTGACAAGCAGTGCCTCCTTCGCTGTGCCTGCGGATTCAACCGGTTGCCGACGATGAATAGTGCGCTCGGTGAAAATAGTGGCCTTAGTCGCCCGTTTAGTTTCGTCGTTGTAGTTCTCCAGCGAGAGGAGCAATGGCAAATCGGGGTCGCCGTCAAAGGCGCGCTGGTTGGCCCGAAGATTCACAGGACCAAAGCGCGACACAAACCGATCATAAGCCAGATTGAGTTGTTGCCGGGTTTCGAGAACATGATCATCGGCGCTGCTGTCCATTTGAGACCGCAGACAATCCCGAACCGCGTCGCGCACCTGGACCATGCCGCGAATCCGAGAGCGAACCTCAGTCGGCAAATCCGTAAGTGGGCGCAG
>DATAUD010000006.1:0-25319 GCA_036268455.1 Verrucomicrobiia bacterium | reverse complement strand
CCTCCGGGCGGCAGTTCTTTTGGCCGCAGCCTTCGTTGGCTCGGCCCTCAAAGCCCGCCGCGGGGATTTTCGGGCCTCCCCGCCTCGTCTGCGGCCAAAATCCCTTGCCGCGGAACCCCTCGTATTTTTCAGACACGCTCTAAGCCCCCGCATCGTCATAAGATGGAAGGCAAAATGAGAAAAGCAAGAGGCCGCGCCGGGAACCCGGCCGTTCACGGATTTTTCGGGAGTGAGAAGTAAAATGTTGCTCCCTCGTCAGGTTTGCTCTCCGCCCAGGTGCGGCCGCCGTGCCGGGAAACAATTCGCCGCACGTTGGCAAGGCCAACGCCCGTGCCCTCGAATTCCTCCTGGCTGTGCAGTCGTTGGAATACTCCAAATAAATTTTGCGCGTGCGCCATATCAAAACCCACGCCGTTGTCCCGAACGAAGACAACGATTTCCTCCGCGGTCTCTGGCATGGTCCCAATTTCAATCTCCGCCGGGTTCCGGGGCCGGCTGTACTTGACGGCGTTATAAATCAGATTGTGAAACACCTGCCGAAGCATCGGCCCATCGGCTTGCACAGTCGGCAGCGAATGCCGTTTCCAGACGACTTGTCGGCTGCCGATTTCCGGCTGGACCGCGTTAATCACTTCATCCAGCAACGTCTCGAGGTTTACTTCGTTGCGGTGCATTTCGCCCCGCCCCATCCGGGAAAATTCCAGCAGATCATCGATCAACTGGCCCATTTGCTTGGCCGCGCCGGTGATTTGTGTCAGATAATATTTCCCTTTTTCGGAAAGTCCCGGTTCGGCGCGGTTGAGCATCTGGGCAAATCCATCGACATGCCGCACTGGCGCGCGCAAATCGTGCGACACTGAATACGAGAACGCTTCCAACTCCTTGTTGGCGCGTTCCAGTTGCTCCGTTCTTTCCTGGACTTTTTTCTCCAGGGCCGCATTTTCCACGCGCAGCCTTTGCACGGCCAGCGCCCGTTCCAACACCGGAAGGACCGCGCTTAAACGGAACGGTTTCAAAATATAATCGAGCGCGCCCGATTTCATCGCCTCGACGGCCGTCGCAATCGTTCCCTCGCCGGTCATGATGATGGCCACCAAATTCGGGTCCGCCTTCAATCCCGCCTGCAAAAGTGAAATGCCGTCCATTTCCGGCATCATCAAATCCGACAGCAGAAGATCGAATTTCTTTTGCCGGATGGCCTGCAAACCCGCGTTGGCCGAGACGAAGCCGGTGGCTTCGTAGCGGTCGCCAAGCGTGTCGCACAAAGCTTTCATCTGGGCCGCTTCGTCATCGACGATGATCAATTTCGGGCGTGATGATGGTTCGTTCATGTGGGTCCCTGGGTTGGAGGTGTTTGCGAGACGCATTCCGCCAGCGCCTCCCGCAGTTGTCGCAATTTCGGCGGCTTATTGAGCACGCGATCCACGTGCGGCGGAATGTCATTTTCCGCGATCAATCGCGAACCCCACCCAGTCAGAAGAATGACCGGTGTGGATGGCGAATTCGCCTTTATCGCCGCCGCGACCTGTCGCCCATCGACGTAGGGCATCCCAAGATCAGTTATCACAACCGATATCACTTCCCGCCGCTGGAGGCTGTTGCGAAATGCCTCAATCCCTTCCTGCCCTCCATTGGCCGCTATGACAATATGGCCGTCCATTTCCAATATGTCGCGCAGGGATTTTATCAACAACGGGTCGTCATCCACAATCAATATCCTCAAACGCGTAGCCAGCGGCCCCACTGGCGTCACAGTCTGCGGTGAACTCGAAACGACCGCCTCCGGGAACACAAGTCGCATCGTCGTTCCCTTGCCGGGCGCGCTTTCAATCTCGATGTCCGCGTTGTGCCGTCGGACAATTCCATAAACCATCGCCAGCCCCAATCCCGTCCCGCGCTCGCCTTTTGTCGTAAAAAACGGCTCCAGACAGCGCCGCCGCGTGTCCTCATCCATTCCCGAACCCGTGTCAATCACTTCGACAGAAACATGCCGCGCCTTCGACACGTCGCCTGCGATCCCTGTCTTCAAAGTCAGCGTTCCCCCTTCGGGCATGGCGTCCACCGCGTTAAACACAATATTCACCAGCGCCTCCCGGATTTCACTTTCGATGCCCAGGATCGTCGGCGGGTCCTGCGCCAAATCCGTCTCCACCTTGACCACAATCCCGCGTTGTTGCGCCATGTCATTCCACCGCGCCCGCGTGAGTTCCAGCACCTGCCGGCAAATGTGATTCAACTTGACCGGCGTCAGCGCAAGTTGCGGCTCCCGCTGCCGGTAGAATTCCCTCATACGCGCGACCGTCTGCGCAACGTCATCAATCGCGTGTTGAATGGTTCCAAGGTAATCCCGCGCTCGCGCACTCAAGTTCGGCTCGCTGTCCAGCATCGATTCAACGTAAAGGGCCACAGGCGAAATCGCGTTATTGATGTCGTGCGCGATCCCGCTGGCCATCTGGCCAAGCGCCCGCAACCGTTCCTGTTGCATCACCGCCTGCTGGGTCTGGCGCAAATCATCGTACGCCTGTTGCAGCGCCGTGAGAATCCTAGTTTGGTGCGCCGCCAGCGCCACATGCTCGCTCAATTGCTTGAGGAATTCGCATTCCCCGCTGCTAAAACTATGGGCCGCCCGCCGGCCCGCGATGAGAATCCCAAAAACCTGGCTTTCCACCTGCATCGGCGCGAACACCACGGAGCGAAGCCCGCCGCCCGCAAGGCGTTGCGCAAAAGCCAGCGATGCGCCGGCAAGGTCCGGTTCATAAACCAAATGGCCACGCAGACATCGCGCCAGCCCGTTTTCATCCACCTCAATCTTCCCCCGTTCGATTATTCGGATCGATTGCGCCAGCGATTCATTGCGCGTTCCCACCACAGCCACCGTCAATTCGTTGTCCGCCGTGTCGTAAAGGCAGATGCACCCAAAGTCGATTGGCAGTTGATCTTCCAGCCGGCGGATGACGACCTGGAAAATGCTGTTCAAATCCTGCCGCTCCCCTATCGCGCGCGTGATCTTATCAAGCAGGCCCAACCGCTCCAACTGGCTCTGCAGACGATGTTCGGTTTCCTTGATCGCCGTGACATCCTGCGAAGTTCCGAATGTCCCTATGATATGTCCTTCCTTGTCTCTCCACGGCATCTTGGTGCTCATCGTCCAGGCATTCTTGCCGTCAAGCAGCGTCGTCCTCTCCACCTTTCCTAAAATCGGATTCCCGGTGCTGACGATCGTCTCTTCCTCTTCCCTCACGGTTCGGGCGTCCTCCGGCGCAAAAAATTCGTCGTCGGATTTGCCCAGCAGGTGCCTGCCGAAATTTTCCAGGCTGGTCAGATGTTCGGGCAGCGCAACCCCCGGATTTTCCGTCTGGTGCCGGTTTACGCAGAACGCCAATCCCTTTTGCACTTTCGATTTGCTCAACCGCACATACCGCGACGCCCTGTCCTTGAAATAAATGGAGTCCGGCAGGTTATCCAGCAAGGTTGTCAGCAAATCCCGCTCGTACGCCACAGCCACTTCCGCCTGCCGCCGCGCGGTAATGTCCCGCATCACGTTGACAAAACCCCGCAATTTCCCGTCCTCACTCCGCACCGACGTCAGCGTAATCGTCGCCCAAATCCGCGACCCCCCTTTTCGGACGCGCCATCCCTCGTCCCGAAAGAAGCCGGTGGTGGTCGCGGTCGCCAGTCCCGTCGCAAGTTTTCCCGCCGCAATGTCCTCCTCCGTATGAAACGTCGACCCGTAATTGCCTATTATTTCCGACGCTTTATAACCGAGGGTTTGCTCCGCCCCGGCGTTCCATGTCGAGACACGCCCCTCTTTGTCCATCCCAAAAATCGCGTAGTCCCCGACGCTATTGACCATGAGCCGGAAACGTTCCTCGCTCTCCATCAGCGCTGTATTTTGTTCCTGGATTTGTGTCAGCATGTTGTTGAACGCCCGGGTCAGCGCGCCTATTTCGTGACGGTCCTCCACCGCCGCTCGCGCCGTGTAATCCCTGTGTTCGGCAATCTGCCGCGCCGTCTCCGCAAGCGCCAGAATCGGACGCGAAACGGACCGCTGCAACGGCGCCGCCAGCCCCAGCGCCACAAGGAACGATCCCAACAACACTCCAACGCTCAAGAACGCGAACAACCGCAACTGGTCATACATCCCGTGCATGTCCAGATCCATGAACAGCATTCCAACCCGCTTGTTGTTCAACTGCACCGGGCGGAATACCTGAAGGCGTCCATCCGCAAATCGGCGCCCATCCTCCCCTGGTTTGGCGGGAATCTCACTTTGCGCCCCAGGCCGGAAGTATTTCGCAAGCTGCGTCCCATCGGGCCGAAACAGCGCCGCGGCCAGCACGTCGGGTTCGGCTTTTAGCGCGAGCAGAATCTCTTCCGCGGAATCTTCGTCGTCAAAAGCCAGCGCGGCCCTGCTGTTTTCCCCCACAACATCGGCCAGCACCGTCGTGTCTCGCACCAGAGTGCGCCGGAAATCGAACATCTGGTAACCCGCCAGCACACCACACGCCAGAAAGAGCGCCCCCGAACAGGCAATCAGGATAATCAGCGTCAACTTTCGTTTCAGAGGAAGATTATTCAGCCACTTCACTTAGTTCTCCTCCTTTTCCGTTTTTACAATTCTCCCCAGACTTAGCAACTGAGAATTGATCTTCAAACCCCGCTCTTCCGCCGCCCCGGGATTGATTTCAAACCGGACTTTCCCCCCTTCGGGATAAAAATCAATGATCCCTCCTCGCCGGGCAAAACCGCGAATTTCACTGACTGTCAAAACCGGCGATTTTCCAAGCCGGAGCAGTATCTCCCTCACGTGCGCTTCCTCCGATTTCCCAAGGAAAATCATTTGGCAGTCCTTCAGTTCATCGGCGGTGCGCCCGCGTCGCAATACAATCTTGCGCGAGCGCACAGTCTCCCCCTCAACCGTTTGGTCCAGCGCCGCTCGAAATGGATCATCCCCCAGAACCCCGATCACAAAAGGCGCGTCAGGCGTGGCAAAAGCATTCGCCGGCCATTGGATAAATTGCGCGAAGTTCAACAAAAAGGCCGCCTTGATTTGATATTCCCGCGATTCCCCCGTCGCCCTGCAAGTCATGCCGTCCAGGGCCAGCAGGGAAAAAAAGCACCATATGACGATGCTCAACCCCGCGGGTTGTCTCTTCATTGCGTTCCCTACCACAAAAAACTCACTTTTCCATACACTGCCCGGGCGATTTCTTCCTGGGCGGCGCCGGGAAAACCCGCCTCCGCATGATAGTTATGCAGGAGGTTCTCTCCGACAATGGAAAATTCCAGATGGCTCGTGGCGCGCCACCCTATCCGGACATCCATGTCGGCGTACGCGGGCACTTCTCCGGGCGTGGGGCCGTCACTATTGTGTACCCTGTCCACCCAGCGCGACGAGATGTCTAGCTCCAACCGGTAAGGTAAATCCATCGAAGACCGCAAAAACACCTGCTGCTGCGGATCGGCCGTTTCGTTCAAAGCGTCGTCAAGGTCAACTCCGCCCGGTCGAACGTGAATATCTTCCTTGAGCAAGTCGTAGCCGCCGTGAAGCCGCCACCAATCCAACACCTGGTAATTCGCGCTGAACTCAAACCCATACGTGTTCCCCTCAAGGTCATTTTGAAAATAAAACGGGACGAGTGTCTTTGGCGTGTAATCCAGGCTTCGCAGGTGGTCGTAGTCGTTATAAAAAAGTGACAGCGACCCCGAAACCTTTTGGCTCACCTGCGCCCGATATCCCAACTCGTAGGCCAGCACCGTTTCCGATTCAAATGTTGAGTTGCTCCCTAAAAACGGCGCCGCCGGAGGCGCCGGTTCCTCCAAATCGCGATCATACCGGGACGGCGTGCGAACAGCCCGGGAGATCGCCGCCCACACCATTTGGTGGTCCGTCATATTCCACTGCAGCCGGCCGCTCGGTTCATACTCAAATCCCGTGAAATCGTTGTGTTCCAGCTTGCTCCCAAGGGTCAAATATACTTTGTCGATCAGTTTGATCTGGTCTTGCGCGAATCCGCTGAACAAATTCTGGTCCAGCGTTCCGGGCGTAAATCCCACCACCGGCGCGTTCGATACCACGTCATGCGTGAACCGGTATCCCAATCCCCAAATGATCCGGTTCCGCTCCCCCAGCTCGAATCGATCCTGAAAATCCACATCATACGTGTCCAAATCGTCCCGCAGCAGCCCCTCCGGTTCGTCCAGCGCCGCGTCGGCTTGAAACGGCGCGGCGATGTGCGTGTAATCGTAATACACTTGCAGGCTCAGATCCGATGTGTCCGAAAACGTGTGCGTCCACCTTCCCAGCATGTTTGCGCCGCTGGTTGTCCCTTCAGCCTGCTGAGTTCCCTCGCCCCCGGGCACGGTATCGGTGTCTCCCACATATAGGTCCCCCTGCAAGGTAAGCTGGTCCTGTGGCGAACGATCCGCGTCAACTCGAAATCCCCCTTGGGCCCGGTTCCACGGGTCATCCGCGGATTTTCCATCCGAAAAAACTTCCGCTCCCTCGTCAAAGTATTTTCCGTAAACCCGGTAATAGACATTCGACGCAATTTGCCCCCCGTAACGGACTCCCGTGAAATCCTGCGTCTGCGTTCCTCCCCCCGCTTCAAGATAAAGCCCCTGGGTGTCCTTCGCGTTCTTGGAAAGGATGTTGATCACCCCGTTCACCGCGTTCGCCCCCCAAAGCGTCCCACCCGGACCGCTGATGACTTCGATGCGGTCAATGTCCTCCAGCAAATAATCCTGCATGTTCCAGATCACCCCTGAAAAAAGCGGCGTATAAACGCTCCGCCCATCAATCAACACCAGAAGCTTGTCCCCCACCGACGAGTTGAATCCGCGCGCGCTGATGTCCCAACTCGATGAAGTCAACTGTGCCACCTCCAGATTATCCGCCAGTCGCAGCGCCTCGGGAATGAGCGTCGCACCGGACCTCCGAATATCGTCCCCGGTGATCACCTGAATCGCCGCCGGCGCGTCCGCGTAAGGTTCCGCCGATTTGGAGACCGACGTTACGTCCAGCGCCATGAGTTCCTGGAGGCTCATTTTTTTGTACGTTGCCGGCCCTTCGTTTTGGGCGGTGGGAGGCTGAAGATTGGTCGCTGTCGTTTGCGCCCGCAGGTTCGTTGCGATCCCCGCTGTCAAACACGCCATGAGAACAATGAAACCGCGCCCTGCCGCCCGGACGCCAGCGCTCGATATGATCATCACCGAATTCATGCCGCAGCCGCGGCAGGGGGGCGCCGCGACGCTAAACATTTATTCGTTTGACACCGTAATCGCCCAAAAGGCCCATTGGCAAGGTAAATCCGCTCCAGTGTCACGCATCGAATGCATAACCCCGTGAAAATCGTGTGGGAAGGGCCTTAAAGGCCCTTTTTCAGATGGCGCCTTTGTTCAAAAGTTCCACTGCAGCCCCAGTTCGTAAAAGAGCGTCGCGCCGAAATTCAGTTCCGCCGTCCGTCCCTCCGCGGTTTGCCGAAAATTCCCCAGGTATTCGTACTGCCCTCCCGTAAACACCGAAACCGATTTGCAAACCTGGTACGCAAAACCCACCTCCGCGTAAGCCCCCGGCAAAAAGCCCGTGTGCGTGTTCCCGCCAGCCGTGGCGGTGCTCCCGCTCGACTCCACGAAAGTAAAATCGCTGTCCACCAATCCCAGCGCCAGTCCTCCGCCGGCCTGCAACGAAAACCGTTTGAACAGCGGAATATTAAACGACGGCCCCAACCGCAAATCGTAAAGCGCCGCATCCACGTCATGGTTGCCGGTGATCACTCCTCCTGATGACATTGACGTGCTGCGCGAGAACGGTTCGCTGCTAAGGACAGGCCCGGGACCCTTAAAACTCCCCGTATAAGGCGCCTGCGGTGGAACCACCCCATTCAACGCATAATCATCCGTGATCGTCTCCGCGCCGCCGCTGATCGGATCATTGTCATTGATCTGCACATGCGTGTAGCCAAACGCGATCTTGATGCCGAATTGCCCCCAACTGGCATGCACAAGGTCGCGCACATAATTGAAGTCAAACCCAAGGTTCGGATCATCGGTCATGTTTCCGCTGTTGCCGCCCTCCGCGCCCGTCGCGTGAAACTGCACATAATTGCCTCCGTCACTGTCAACCACTTGCGAGGCGTTCTTGTAGCCCCAATTCCACGTCTGGCCGCCCCGGTTGCCGCTGCTGTCCACATTGACAAACCCGTCATTATATTGGTGGTTTAGAGCGCCTCCGGCCCCGGGCCCCGGCGGAAGCGCGACCCCGCTGGAAGGTTCTGAAAACTTCGCCTTAATGTTAAAGCCCGAACGAAAATTCAGGCCAAAATGGTTCCAGTCATCGCCTCCGGTGTTCTGCGCGTGGACAGACAGCGGAACAGTGGCCAAAACCGCGCCCAAACCGATCATGCGTGTGAGAAAAATGGATGATTGCATAGTGTCTTTTGGGTGTTGTTATTTTGTTTCCACAACTTGATAAAACCGGTTGCCAGTGCCGCTGGGCGGACTGCTCGTCACCGGCGGCCCGGCGTCGGTCCATTGCGTGCGCGTATTGACGGCCACAATTGGAGGTGTCGCCGCAACCCACGGCCCCGAAATGCTGCCGCTGTATTCCACCACATACGCATGCCCCGGAACAGTCGCAAACTCGATGGTCACTTGCCCCAGCTTGTCTATAAATTGCCCGTTGTTGTCCAGTTGCAACTGCGTTCCCACCGGCGGCGGAACCGTTACCGCGACAACCACCGTTGCGGTAAAGTTCGTCGAGGTAAACGGCTTCCGGCTCGCGTCATAATATTCCACCAGGAACACAGCGTTGCTCCCTCCGGGAACAGGCTGGTCATATTCCACATACGGCACTTTGTTGCTCACTCCCGAAGCATTGTAAACCGTGACATAGTTCGGCAGCCCCGTTATCGAAACCCGGATCGCCGATACCGTCACTTCATTAAGATTGTTGTATTGAACGGTCTGTTCGTACAACCCCGTCTGCGGATCGAACACAATGTCTCCGTACTGCACGGACTCATTTGTGATTGTCTGTCCGGTAACTAGATTGGTTGCATACGCTGTATTGTTCGCGAGATTGGTGTCGATCACTGTCACTCCCCCAACTAATGCAGGTCCAACGCCGACCGTCGCTTCGTCGATGATTGTTCCAGCCAGTGTCGGCTCGACAACGATCATCGCGGAAGCCGAGCCGGGGCCGTTCACGTCAGGCACGTTGCCTACATTCCATACCAAAGTGTTGCCGCTTGTGGTGTATGTTCCCTGGCTCGGAGTTGCGCTGCTAAAGACCACGTCAGGTGGGAAATAGTTCGTCACATAGACATTTGGCGCGTCCGCGGGACCATAATTAGTGACATACAGCATGTAAACGAGCTGATTATCCACCAGCACCGGGTTCGGGGCGCCGGTGATCGAAATGGCAAGGTCGGCATAATTCGTCACCGTCGGCGCAATCACCGTCGTAATGGCCGTCGCGATATGGTTGCTGTCCGTCGTATCCACGTCCGGTGTATCGCTCGTCACTGTGGCGACATTGGTGATCGCGCCAGCCGAATTGGCTGTCACCGTAATAAACAGGTACACCACCGAGTTGGAGTCGAAATTGGTGGCCGTCGTTGACACCGCCCCGTTGGTCATCACCGGCGGGCTGAAATCCCCCTCCGGGTCGTTCGTAAGGTAGGCCGATACAACAGTCACTCCTGGCGGAAGGGTATCCAGTAAAACAACATTCGCGGCCGGATTCACACTGTTGGTCAGTGTAACGGTGTAAACCAGATTGCTCGTGACATACACAGGGTTTGGCGTCCCAGTGTTCGAGACAACCAATGCCGTCGGCGGCGCGCCAAATCCAAAATCCACTACATTCGTCTCGTTCGTCGCCACAGGAGTTGTTTTGCTGAGGGAGTAATTGTAATTACCGGGCTGCGCTGTCACGCTCCACGTTTGGTTGGAAGCAAAAATCGGCACAGTGCCCAGGAAATAATAACCATTGGTGTCCGTGTAAGTGGACGCTCCAAAAGAACTGCCGATAAACACGTTGGTTATCGGCGCTCCCGTTAAAACATTGGTCACATACCCCTCGATCGCCCCAAAATTCGTCGCCGGAACCCCAAACACGGTGCTGATCGTCGCTCCGCAGAATATCTCAACGTTCTTGGATTGCGTAATGAACCCCGGTGCCTGGGCGGTCACAGTTACCGAAGATGGCGAGTTGTCGTTGCCAACGGTTATGTTCGTTATAACGAATAGGCCGTTGCTATCGGTCCCGGAAGTGATGCCCGAGGCATAGACTGTTGCGTCGGTGATCGGCTCTTGATTTAACGCATCGACCACTTTCCCAATAATCGACGCTCCAGTGCAAACCTTCAGCAGTTCGATATTTACGATATTGGTGAGTCCATTGGTGATCGTTGTATTGGTGTAGGTTTCCCAATAGCCCGTTTTGTACGCATAAAAAGATTCATAAGTCGGCGAATTACCGGTGCTGAGCACGAGAGGCGCGCTGGCATAAAAGCCGTTGCTATCAGTGACCGGATAGTTCGGGATCCCCATGCTTACCCCCGGTACCGGCAACCCGCTCACCGAGTCCACCACCGTCCCCTGTATGTAACCATAGCCTGTGCGCAGAAGATAAAAATCCAATGTCGTTGCCTCGTTGGCATAAACCTCAATATTGCTGCCGACGGTAAAATAACCAGTCGCCGATGCGATGACATAATTACCAGCGTTGGTGGTCGTGCCCGTGCCGACCTCAATATTGGTGATCATGTAAAAGCCGTTGCTATCCGCCTGCGCGCCTCCGTATGAGTAATCATAAATGCCGGCGTACGGGATCGGCTGTCCGGACGTGATGTCAAATACCTGACCCGTAAGCGCCCCGTAATTGTATGTGACGACGGCTACGGGCGTAAGGGCCAGCGTCGGCTCGATGACGCTTTCGCCGCAGTTAGTCAAATACAGATTCGTGGCGCCATAATTGTAACCTGTCACGGATGAATAAACCGTTGCGTAAGTCGAGTTGTTGTCGGTGCCTAATTGCACGTTGGTAATTGTGTAATCCCCATTCACATCCGTCGTCGCGTAATAGGTGGCGCTCGTGTTAAGCTGCACGGATACGTTTGTCGCCGGCATCCCGCTATTGGCGTAGATGACTTTCCCTGACACTGTGTCGTAACAGATTGGTATCGCTACCAGGTCCACGACCGCGTTGCTGTTCGCCTGGATATATACATTGGTGTAAGCCTGCCAATATCCGGTTGGCTGCGCGCTGACGCTATAATTAACCGTGGCATTGTCATTGCCCAGCGCAAGAGATGGAAAGCTAAATGCTCCGCCATTCGTCGTCGCCACCTCATAGTAATTCTGGTAATCCGCGTTGACATACACATTGGTCAAAGGCTGTCCTGTGGTTGATGAGGTTAGAGTGCCAGTTAAGCTTCCCGGCTGTTGCAACAGTATCTGCGCATTGATGACATTCGTCGCGTCGCAAACGGCGTACGCGTTGGTGTAAGTCACCCAATAATTGCTCCGCGTCACTGTAAGGCCGTAATTTACCGGCTGATTGTCCGTGCCGCCCAGCATCATGTTGGTAATGATAAAATATCCGTTGCTATCAGCCATGGCGTAATAATAGTACTCGTAAGATGCGGTTATTGTGGCGTAAGGCACTGGTTTTCCCGTTGTAGTGTCTGTGATCTGCCCTTGAATGGCCCCATAGCACGTCGGCAAAAGTCCGAAATTTACCGTCACGGTCCCTGTAGTCATATTCGTGATCCCCCCGCCTTCACCTGTAATATACAAAGTGGAGCTCCCCGTCGCCGCATCGCTGCTCGCGTCTAACGTAAGCAACGTCGTCCCAGGCGGGTTCACAGGATTTGGCGAAAATGACGCCGTGATCCCCGACGGCAAATTCGATACCGAAAACGTCACCGGATTCGTAAACCCTCCCGTCGGGCTTACCGAAATCAAAAACGACGAACTTTGGTCGGGATTCAGCGTCAGCGTATCCGGCTGGAGGGTAAAATTAAAATTTTGCGCCGACGCGGTGTTTGTCAAGCCGAGGACCAGGGGAAATACGGCAAACAAGGCTTTCATTAAACTCAGTTTTTTCATAACGGTTTTATTCTTTCCCGGACTTAACGTTAACGTTAACGCTAAAGGCTCAATTGCAGTTTTTACCGGGAAATGGCTTTGTATCAGTCGCTGACGAAACGGTTTCCGGTTTTTCAGGATTCTTGAAGAATTTCATGCTACAGCGCAAGGAAAATCTGTAAATCGAACACTTTTTTCATCATTTCCCACCTGTATAAGAAGAACCCCAACGCCCGGATTACAAAGATTCTGGCTTTTTCGCCCAGCCAACCGTCACGGCCCCAATATCCTGAAAAACTTCGCCGGCCCCGTCCCCCCCAACGGCTCGCTATATTCGAAGTAAGCTCCGTTCAAATCGTAAGGCCCAAGGATCGGCTGCCAAATCATCTTCCCCGCCAAGGTCGTGCTGTACTCGAGCGTGAACCGCGCATAATTCGTCGGCCAATAAATCATCAGTGAATTCATCCCCACTCCGATGAAAACCTGCGGCACATTCGGCGCCAGCCGGAAAATCTTCTCCGGCACCCCCTTGTCAAATGCCTCCGCATATTGGTAGTTAAGCCCCGCCGGCGTATAGGGCCCGGGGATTGCATGCCACACAATCGGCCGCGAAAAGTTCAGCGTATATTCCAGCGTGTAATTCGCAAAATTCGTGCTCCACACCACCACCATCGAATTCGTCCCGCTTTCGAGGAACAAACTCGGCGCACTCGACGCGGGCGGAGCAACGACAATCGACCCCGCGAAATCAATCGCATCCCCCGGCGTCGTCGGCAGCAAAATCGGCCCTCCCGTGCAATCCGTTCGGTCCGAATTCAGCGGAATAATCCACAACCCATTCGTCCCGTAAATGTCCGCCGCCCCGACCAGCGCCGAACTGTCCGGCGACCACAACGCCCCGTGCGGAAAACGATTCGATGTCCCCGTAAAATCGCAAATCTGGTTCAAGCTCGACCCATCCGGCGCGACAACCCAAAGATTCGTCCCCATGTCCAGCGAGGCATAAGTGTTATCATCGACAAACGACAAATCCTTCCCATCCGGCGACCACTCCGGCCACGACGCTCCCCGGATCGAGCTTACAATTTGTTCCACATTGCTCGCGCCCGGCGCCGCCACGTAAATTCCCGGCGCCGACCCTTGCGCGGTGATATCGTCAAACGCGATTTGTCCGGTCGCGGGATTGAACACTGGCGATTCCTTGTAGCAATCCGTCGCCAGCAATTCCGTAAACACGCCGTTGGTGTCGAGCATGTATATCCCGCAATTATAATCCAGGATCAGCCCCGAGTTATCGAGCGCCCAATCATAACAAACCACCCGTCCGGTGTTGTTAAACACCTCATACTCCGCCCCGCTTTGGATATTGTGCAACCAGATATTCCCCGCGCTCGAGAACGCCCCCGCTCCGCGCATCACCGCAAGCCACTGCCCGTCCCTCGACACCCGTGGACGGACTCCCGTTGTCACGTAAGTATCGTCGCTCCCATCGTAATTGATGGCCCACACCGTCCCCGCATTCGCAGTCGAGCGCCTGCCGTAGAAAATTGTCCCCACCGGCGAAAGCACCACAACATTCGTCGGGCCCACAAAGACCGGCGGTGGATTCGTCGTGCTGCCGCCGGTGTTCAAATTGACAGTCGGCGTAGGCCCGGCGGGGATTCCCAATGTGTAAGCCGCCGTTTGCAACTGCGACCGCGTCTTGTAAGCCGCATTGGTTCCGTAATATTCAATCGTGTTATCGTTGGTGAGTTGAAACGCCGCCCCGTAATTATGCCATGAATCCTCCGCCCCCGCCCGATAGAAAACCTTGTCGCTCGCGTTGAGCGTTGAAAACGAAATCGAGATCGGCCCGTCATAAGTTCCCGGTGCCGGCGAGATCGTCACCGTCACGGGTTGCGCCGCTTGCGGGGTTGCGTAACTGAACAGCGAAATCGCCGCGTTATATTGATTCGGCAATCCGTATGCCGACCCGCTCGGCGGCGCGCCCAAAATATTCGTGCCAAGCGTTCCCAATCCCGTCGAGGCGCCGCTGTCACCCTGCACGATCACATTGAGCGCCGTCGGCAACCCGCTCACGCCGTCGCTCCAATCCGGCGTATTGAACGAAGCCACAAATCCCGCCTGCCGGTTCACGAAAGGTTCAGTTTCAAAAAGCCACACATTGGCCCGCGTATTGCGCGCCGTCGTTGCAGGCAGGTTTGTCGAACTCAACTGCGTGAAATTGGTCCCGTCGAATCGCACCACCTGCCCGTGAACCGACGATGTTCCGCCCGGCGGCGCGTCCAGCAACGCCAATTGCTCATTTCCCAGCGGCACAGCCCCCGTAAAAACATTCCCGGCGCTCCCCAGTCCGGCGCGATAAGTCGCCCCCAGCGCCGGCGAACCTCCTGTCAGGTTCAAACTCTGCGCGCCATCGCTGTATAAAATCAGCGCGCTCCCATTCGCCCCCCCAAGGCTTTGGTAATAAACCCCTTGAATGGCCTCCGAAACCGGCGCGGCCAGTGATGTTCCAAATCCCAATACGCCACCGGTCCGCGTCAGCGAAACCACTGTCACATTCGATCCGCCCGGCTGATAAAACAGGAATCGTGGCAGCGTCTCGCCATTGAAAATTCCAAAGGTGTAGTCGCTGCCGGACGGCAGGTTGCTGTAGGAAAGGATGACCCCCGGCGTATTGGTGAATTGCCAGATGTCCAGCGTATCATTGGAACCGCGCACCAACCCCGCCGCAAACGTGGCTGCCGTCACGCTCAATTGCAGCGCGTTGCCACGGTCGAACGGTCCACTTTCACCGTACTCCGCCGCCTCGGTCCCCACCCCCGCGACGATGTTTATCAGGTCAAGCTTCTCCGCCGAATCGCTGTTGTCCGAGCTGGCCGCCAGCAAATCATTGTAAAGCGGCGTCATTCCTCCCGACGGGTCCGCCAGCGCCACGACCGTGTGCGGCCCCAACCCTTCGGGCGTCACCACGCTCGGTATTCCAGCCGTGTTCGTCGCCGATAAATCCACAAGATCGACTTCGTTAAAAGCCGGCGCTGTCACCGCCACCCCGTCCCGGCTGGTTTGCAGCAAACGTCCCACCGCGCAACCCGTCGCATTGCCCACCCCGGTGACTAGCGGCGCGGACCACGTCAAAGTTCCGCTGACATTCCCATAGCCAACCCGCGCGTTGCCCGTGAGTTTATCGAGCACCAGCACATCCGAAACGCCGTCCCCATTGAAATCGCCCGACGCCAGGAATTCGTTCGTCGTTTCATAGACGAACGATTGCGCCGCCGCTCGAGGATCAAGCGCGAAGCACAGCCACGCCGCCGCCAACAGCGCGGCGTAACGCGGCAACGCGGAATATTTGGCTATGGCGTTCATGGCAAATAAACCGGGATCGTTAACGTCCCGGCCGGTATGAGTTCCGCAATTTCGTGCTGGTCATTGAAACGGGCGACGAAATATTGATACGCGGCTCCTTGCAGCATTGGTTGCTGATCTCGCAAATAGAGAAACATCCCGCGGTTTTTCCCTTCCAGTCCCGCGGCGATGAGCCGGTCATAAATCGTTACGGTTACTTCGCCGTTTGTGGCCGGCGAATCCCCGTAGGCCAATTGCTCCAGCAATGGACTTACCTGGACCAGCGCGCCCGTAACCCTCGGGTAAGACGCGTTGGCCACCTGCTGCCGGTAAAGGCAGATTGGCAAAATCGGGTTCCCGTTTCGGCCCGGGTTGGGCGAAAATCGTTTGAAGAGAAAGTTATTCGGATTCAGATTCGGTGACGGCGGGATATACGCGATCCCGACTGGCTGCTGCACTTCGTACGTAACAAAATTTGTGTTTCCGATGTTCGGAACCAGCGTGAAGACCGTGCTCATGTTGCCGATGCGGACTCCTGCCGGATACGTCTGGTCGCCATTCATCAATACCGCCTCAACCCGCGGCTGGTAAACCGCCGCCAATCCAGGGACGGGCGCGTCGTCGAAGGGATTCACCGGCGGCAGCGGCCGCGACGGCCAAGGCACCGTTGGCAGGGCGTTGGTCGGCTTCCAGGTGAACGTCCATACTTGTGAGGGTTCACCCGCGTTCCCTTCGTCGTCCACCGCCGCCACGGCAATATCGTACGGCACATTGGTCAGCACGCTGGCCGTCAGCATAAATTGCGGGCCGGGGCCGAACCCCGATTCCGTGGGCGGCGAAATCATCGCGCCGTCAAACCGTTCCAATGCAAACGGAGCGCTGCCGATCAACCCCACGAAACTGGATGACGTGTTGTAACTCACGAGCGGGCTTAGTTGGGTGCTTGTGAATCCCAGCGGGACACCGCCGCCTGGATGATCGTCCCGTTGTATCATCACTTGAAAGCGATACACTCCGCTGGTCGGGCAGAACCAATTCAGCGCCACCTGCGGATTGGAAAGATCACCCACCGCCAGCGGCGCGGCCAGCACAGGGCGCGGCAGCGTTGGCGGCTTCACATCCTTGCAGCCTAGCAGCGTCATCGGGCCGCCGTTGCCGTGCTCATCGAGCAGTTCGACATAATAACAAAGTCGCGCAACGCTCGGAGGCATCGTGTCGTCGGTTATGAGGATTGATTTATAGGGGTCCGACGGATCATACATAGCTGCGTCCTGTGCAATCATGGTCAGCGGCCCGTTATTGACGCTCCGGTAAAGCCGGTACTCGTACGTTCGAGGCGTGAGCGCGAAGCTGATCTTTATCGGGTTCACCGGGCTGCCGGGCGCGCCGCCACTCACGTGCTGTGTGCAAGTCCCGTCCGTTCGCAAGTTGATCGGGCAGCCTTGAAATTCCGGCAACGGGCCGAGGAGGCATTCGGGGTAATAGACAGTGTAATATCCCTCCGCGTCGGGATATGCCACTCCGATGTCCGTCGGCGGAGCGTAATATGTGACGGCGCCGGACAGTGCCTGGATAAACAGCGGCTCCGCGATCCGGGTGTCGAATCTCATCCTCACCGTCCCATCGGGGTAAGCTGTCGCGCCAACCGCCGGAAGGCAATTCCCCTGGCTGAAAACCCCCGCCGCAAGCGGGTCGCTTGAACTGAGCGACGTCAGCATCACTTCTCCGGCAAGGAAAACCGTGTCCAGCGTCACGTCCGCCGGCGGCGCCGACGTCAACGTCACCATCGATGGCAATGAGTCCAGACCGTAATAAGTTCCCGCGACGCATGAGATCGAAGTGAGGTAACTCGACGTGCTGCTCGGCGCGGAATAACTCACCAGCACCGTGTCGCCAGACGGCGGAAAATAAACAGGCCCGAACACCTGGCCCAGGCCGGATTCGTTCGTCACCAAAAACTCCACCCACGCAGTGCCGGGATCGCTACGCTGGCAAATGAAGTTGTAGTTCCAATTATTATAATCCGGCGTGTTTCCGTTGTTGGTCGCATCCGCGAATTCCTGAAAGACAACCGTCGGCGTGCCGCAGCTTCCGATGACCTCACCCGTCGTCCCCGGCGGCCCAAACCGTTCCCGCAACACTCCCCACGCCTGCATGCTGTCCGGCGATAACAGCGGCCCGCACGCCGTCGTACTTTCCGCCCGCACCGTGTACCAGTAATTCGACAACCCGGGCGTCAACGGAGCAGTGGGGCCGTTGTCTGTGTACGAATTCGTCGGGCTTCCCGGAAATTGCGTCACGATTCCAATAAGCCCGTTCGATGGCGTTGCGCCGTTCGTCAGGATTTGGGCGGGGTTCTGCCATCGGTAAATCCAGTATTGGTTGACCATGTCGGTCGGGTTGAGGTCTTGCTGCCACGTCACCATTAGCGCCTGCTGGTTGGTGGGTGACACGACATGATAGACATTTTTCACCGCCACGCCCGTCGGTGTTGCGGGCGGAATCTTCCGGCATGCCATGCCCGTTCCTCCCGGCGACACCGCCCCGTCCCGCCCCAACACATCGCGCGCGGTGATAAAATAATAAAATTCCTCGCCGTCCGTGAACGGCGGATTCCCCAGCGCCACCTGCACCTGGTTGGTGTCCGAGAAGAAATAAGTCGTCCCATCCGCCGGGTCGTTCGCCGCCCCCGTGCCGGTTCCGGTGGTAAAGTCCTTGGTTGCCATTACCGGCGCATAATTAGCCATCGTGATGTTCGGGTCCGTGTAAAGCTGGTTTGTAGTAGGCGGGGTAGTGTTGTAACCCTCCGAGACCGCGTTGCTCGACGCTATCCGCCAAACGTTGAACCCATAGCCCAGCAGAGCCACCCGCCGGTAGGCCACGGATGTCCCCCAACGCAGCCGGATGCGCAAATTATCGCTCGGCGCATTTGTGATGACCTGGAAAGGATACCCCGGAGCGGGCATCGTTATCGGATTCCCCGGAATGATTGTGACCTGCCCCACCACTTCCCCCGCAACGCTGGTGCCCAGATTGATTTCGCGCACTTCGTAAGTCGTCGTTGTCGTGATTTCTTCCGAGAACGCCTGGCCCGAGCATAGCGTCAATCCGGGGTTTACGTGCGCTACCAATCCCATGACCTCGCCCGTGTTGGCGTTGGTGCCCGCCGCCTGGAACGCGGACAGGACCTTCTGGGCCAGCGTCTCGTTGGTGATGCCCGGAATTCCGTGCAACAATGTGTTCAACGTCTCGCTCAACGTCGTGAGGTTCTCTCCCAGCGCCACTGATTGGTTCAAAAGCGCGTTGATCGCGTTCGGGTCGGTCTGTTGGAAGATATTCCCCCTAAATGTGTAAGTTCCTGTGTTCGTCGCGGGACCGGGTTTGGCGTAAATGGCGAATTGCTTGCCCTCCAGAAGCTGCGGTTGCGGAGAACCGAGAAGGATATAGGACCAATTGTTTCCGCTGGAATCCTGTATCGTTGTCCCGACAGTGACGATGAGATTGCTGATCGGCGCCTGGGCCTGAGCCACCGCCGCCGAAAGAGCAACGCAGCCCGCCAATACCGCTATCCTGGTTATGAGACCGTGTTTCATCTCGATTAATAGTCAACGTCGTACGAGATCCCTCCCGTACCCACTTCTCCTGTCACTGTGATTCCTTTGCATCCGGAAATGCAGAATGGACACGGGCCTATCGACCCGCAAATTTGCGCCTCCCCGCCGATTTCCAGCGAGTAGCCGGACGGGCTATGCGTGGTCGTGCCGAACATCGTCAGGCTCGCGTTCGCGCTCAACAGACATAAGAGCGACGCGTCAATTCCCATCGTCTGCCTCATTCCGATTTGTTCCGTGCTAGGCCCGCCGTCGTAATACACCGCGGACGATTCGTTGACTCCTATGTCCAGAAAACAACTCGATTCACCGAAGAGGATTTGCGAAAGCGAAAGCGATGCCCCGAATTCCAGGTAGATGCCCGCGAATTCGTTCGGGTTGAGCGAAAGCACGTTGGTCGCCTCCGGATCAATGAAGAGTATCGGCTGCAACGAACACGCCTTCCCAACGAATACTCCGCCTTGCACGTCCACCGGCACACCAAGAATGTTGATCGTCCCCGCCACCTTCGCCGCGAAATAATTCTCCTCCTCGCCAAACGCCAGGTCCGCGCCAATCTCGTTGACACTACACCCTTGGAAACCGACTTCGCCCTTGATATCGAACAATCCTCCCAAGCCGATCACGTTGCCGTCCTGCAGAGTCCATTTCGCCTGAACGGTCAGCGTCAGCGGCGTGCCGGTTGGATTCAGCCCCGGCCAATCCAATTTCACATTGTTCGCGCCAACTGTCACTTCCGCGGCCGGCGGCCCGGCCGGGATGCAATCCATCGGCGTGGTCATGGAATCCAATTCCAGGATTTCCATGTAGGCGGTGAAGTTCATCGACTGCGGCACGTTGACCTGCACCGCCGCATCCAGATGGATCTTCGTCATCGAATCCCCGTTAAAGGTCGGCTCGCCGCGAATCTTCGCCGTCAAAAATGATCCGCTGGCCAATCCTTTGACATCTTGGAGCGTGCTGTCCAGCGAGTCGGTGATCAGGTCGGAGAGACCATCCCGAATCGCACCGTCAATCTGGTCAAAAAACGTGTCCAGCAGCGTGTCCAGCGCCGCGTTATTGTCAAAAAGAAATTGCCTCAACGTCTGCTGGTAATCCGTCGGCAGTTGCGAGCTTAGGAACGCATTTTGTATTTCCTGCTGGATCGCCATTTTCGCCGCGTTCGGATCGGCCGAAAAATAGTCGCCCGCCGGCGTAATCGCGCTCGCGAGACGGTTGCTTAAATCGGTCGCCGCCATCTGCACAAACTGCTGCGCGCCCGTGGTGTCACCCAATGCCTGCCCCAACGCCCGGTTGAAATCACCGGACGCGGAGGTCAGACTGTTGTGCGCCTCTTGAAGTTGGTTGCTCAGACTCTCGAAATCGCTCTGGAGGTCGTTCAGCGTCGGCTGGATGCCGCTCACGAGCGAGTTCAATTCGCTTCCGGCAATGTCCGCCACAAAGCCAAGCGCGGGCCCCTGGTTCGCCGTCAATTGTGAAATGATTGCGCCTATTGCGTTTGAGCTGCCCAGGACTTTCACAACCACGTTCACGTCGTTTTGCGCGTCGGTCAACGTTTTGTCCACCTGCCCGATTACGGTATTGGCCTGTCCCGCCGCGCCGTTGATGTTGATAAGCGCCGATGTCAGTGTGCTGTGGTTTACCTCGTAAACCGCGTTGCTGAGGAACGCTTGCTTGTTTGTTTCGGGAAACGCCGCAAGGTTCGCAAATATTTCATTCACCGGCCCGCTCAACGCGTTGTTCAGGACCGGCTGGAAAAATGCCGTCGGGTCCTCGCGCAGCACGGACTGCAACTCGTTGAAACCGGCCGTTGTGAATGCCGTCCCCAGGGCGCTCTTGACCGCGTTGGAGACGCTTCCCAGCGCGCCGTCTATCTCGCTGGTCGCGTCGTTCAGAAAATCCAGCGACTTGATCACCGGCAATTGCAGCGTCACATCTTGGTCAAAGTCGAAATCCACCTTGCCGGGTGAAATTTCTTTTAAGCGGCTGTTCACGTCGATAATCGGCAGGTCCACCGGCGCGTCCTGGAACCCGGAGAATTCGCGCGTCACGGAATTCCATTGCAGCGGATAATCGAAGATCGCCACTTCGATCCAATTTCGTTGCGCAACGGGCCGGTACATCGTGTTTTTCGAATTTTCGTAGTCGGTGATTCCCGCCGATGTCGGAAAGCCGTCGGAAGTCTGGTCAAACACCTCCTCGTTAAAATAATTGCTGTTGTTAATGGTCCACCCTAGGTCCGGCGCCGAAGTCCCCGCAAACGGCCATCCACCCATGATCGAAATTTGCGCCGTGTTGCTGCCCAACGGCATGACGTGAAGGTGGACTTTGATATCATCGAAGAACGGCACACGCAGCCGCCCCGCCAGATTGTAGAACCCGTTGGGCGGCGCTCCGGAGGTCGTATAATTGTTGAAATATCCTTCCGCGCAGGTCGAGAGTGGATAAATGTCCCCGCCCGGTCCTTGCAATGACAATTGCCCTGGCACCGGGAATCTTGAATCCGTCCCCTCCACTCCGTCGGCGGGCGTCACAAGGTTGCCGCTCGGCTGGAACCCAAGCGACGCGTCCAATTCCTGAGGTATGAAAGGCAGCGTCGTTTTGACTCCCAGCACGAGCCAGCGGTTGCCCGTTCCGCACAAGTCGTTGGTACTTGGTTGAAATTGGATGCTTAACGGCGTGATGTTCACGTTCCAGTAATTCATGTGTTTGACGCCGCTGTCCGGCGGAACCTCCGCCGATTCCAGGTCGCCCGTGCATGAAAATTTCATGTCTTGAAACTCTTGCAGGAATCCCGCCGGCTGCGTCGGAAACGCAATCGATCCGTCCGTGCGCGACTCATCCACGTCGCTGTCCAGGAACGAGAGCCGGTACGTCGTAAACGTGAAGTCGTACCCATAAAGCATCAGAGAAGACGGAAACGACGCCGATTCGTGGATGCCGCTCACTCCCGCGTACCGGGCGTAATACTTCGACCGTCCGTCCAACGGGTAGGGGCCGGTGGATTGTTCAGCGATGTAGCTGTTGCCGGTTGTCGGAGCGCGAATGTTCAGGCCCGGATAATTGGCGAAGCCGGAATCATAGTTCGTGTCTCCGGGCCGCTCCACGTACGACGCGTTCGTCCCATCGCTGAAACCGCTGAACAGGAGCGCCGCTGACAGTTCCGTCGGGTCCACAGTCGATTGCCCCCCCAGCAGAAACGTCCCGGCCATTTCATACGCCCCATCCTGGATGGTGTAGGCCTCCTGGGCGTAATGCGTCCCTCCATCGTAGCCCCACGTCAGGTTGGTCGGCGGCACGCTGCCATAAGCCAGCAGCCCGCCGTCCGCCGTGAAGCCAAGCTGGTTGTTGCTCGGCGTAAACGCCAGGGTTGCCGGCGAACCAAGTTGAGGACTGCAATTGGTGTCCCCGCAACTTCGTTCGTATTCAATTGGCACCGGGGCGTTGACGGGCAGAAAACTCTTCGAGGTGATGACCCCGTTTGAGATGATCAGCATTCCGCCGCTGGCCGTCTGGATTTGTGCGCCGTTCGCGTCGCCGGAGTAAGGAAAGTGCGGCCGCAATTCCGGCGGGTTCAGCGCCAGTTGACACGTCACCCGCGCAATCCCGTTGGAGTCCGCCGCCACAATGAGCTGGCTTCCCGGTTCAACCGTCACGTTGCGATAAAAAGCGTCGTTGGAGACGCGCCGCGCGGCGTTCGTATTGGCCAATAAGGATGTGTTGGCCGTCAGAAGGTTGTCCTCCAGTTCCCGCACGAAAAGCGCGCTGGTCGGGTTCATCACGAACTCGCCGCTATTGACCACCCATTGTACGGCCGGCACCGCAAACCAAATCGGCAAATTCTCCTGAATCCCATACACCGCAAAGGGATACGTGATGACATTGCTCGCCGGCGTCAGGTTTTGGTTCAGCGGCAGATTTGCCACGACAAACGCCGAAACGCTCCATCGATACGAATTCGTCGGAAAGGAGGTCGTGAATCCCACCGGATAACCCACCGTAAATGTTCCCACCGGGCCGTTCGATGTCATGGTTATGCCGGTTCGCTGGAAATAAACATTCGATATCGAAGCAATATCGGTCGGCGGGCCTTGCACCGTCACCGTCTGTCCGCCCAGCAGCGTCGCCGTGCCGTTGGTGGACAACGAAACCGCGATGTTCGACCCGTTTCCATAGAAATGATTGGGCGCGCCGGGGAAATACCCCGCATTTGTGGTGATGGTGAGCAAAACATCGAGGTGACTGCCCGCCACCGTGTTGGTGATGACCGGCGTGGTGTTGACATTGGTGAAATACGTCAGCAGCGGGCCGAAATACAGTTCGCCGTTGAAATAAAGCAATTGCTGCGGTCCGATGATATTGGTGTTATCCGTGATGACATTTGTCCCCTCCGTGTGGGTCTGCGTCATGATTACCGTGTACTGGTTGTCCACCGAATCCAGCGCCGTCAGCGGCACAAGTGAAAAGTTTGTATCGACAATGGCGAATGTCGGGTCCGGCGGAGTATTGGTTGTGTGGCTCTCAAGCGACACGTTGAAGACCGCCTGCGTTGAGAGCAGCGGCACCGGGACGCCAGTGGCGGAGTTCACCAACTGGAAATTCAGGGCCACTGTGGTATTCGTCGGATATGGCGGCAGCGTAAAATCATCGTAACGCTGCACGACCGCCTCCGCGAATACCGGGTAACCTCCTTCGGCCGGCGAATTGCTGATCGCAAATGTGCTCTCCAGCGACGCGTATGCCGTTATCAAAAAATTCGGCGATGGATCCGGACTGGCGGTGTTTGTAAAATCATAAAAAGTGAAACCTGCCTCGTCGTCGGATTGGCCCGTATAAAAATAAATGCCCGGGCCGTTTGTGCGGGAATAAACCGTCAACGTGGTTTCATAATCGTGATACGGATTCAGCCGCGCCAGCGGTTGCAACGGGGCCGCATTTGTCACATCAAGCGAGGTGACCGTGACTTCATGAAGGATTGGGAATCCAATAAAGTAGGTATAAGGCAGCGTGTTTGTCTGATAGTCGTAATAAAATATGTTGGACAGTCCATTCTGGTCCAGGATGGGCACCGCCTGGCCGGTGGTCTGATCAATCAATTGGTATGCCAGTTCAAAATCGTAAGTCTCTGAGGTTGAGCTGGTATTGGTGAAAAACATGCCCGTCGAAGTCTGGATGGCCTGGCGTCCTCCGCTGTTGGTGTCCCCGGCAATGATGTACCCGCTATAATTGGTGACCCCGAAGGAGAGTATTTTGCCCGTCACCTGGCCGTGGACAGAACTGGCCAGCAACGGCATCGCCGCCACGAGCAAGGCTTTAAAAACCCTGTTGGACTTAGTTGCATCCATGCAACAGTTCCTCTTTTTGACAAGACCAACTTAGATGGGGAGGTTTTTTAGTTTTTTCCTATCACCCCCTGTATAACACTTTTGCGCCCCCCGAGGCAAGCGTTTTTTTGGATATTTTTTGGGCGGCCGGTTTTTTTGCGGGACGGTGCGGAAGGTTCGGCTGAGTTATGCAGTCATTCGCCGCCATTCATTTTCCAAATCCAGGTGCGCGACCCAGTCATTCCGGCACGGGAGAAAATGTTGCGAACTTCCGCCTCGATCTGGCTGTTCATCCGTGAGCATCGCACAAGACTTCCATCACCGCCAGTCACCATCAATAAACAAGTGCAAATAGTGAGAACCGACACGGGAGCCACCGGAGCAGTCGTCAAGTTCACTCTTTCCGCCTCCAATAATTCCAGGCAATCACAAGCAAATATTGCGCAACCCATCCGATTACGATAGGGAAAACAATTCGAGGAAGTAGTACCTCCCAAGAATAAAGCCAATCATTGCTATTTGCGTACATTGCCAAAATGGCCCAGCCAGAATAACGGTCGCCAGCCTTATCCTGTTCTCTATGGAAAAGAAAGTAGATAATCGGTGGAAGACTAAAACATGCCCAAAGCCC
This sequence comes from Verrucomicrobiia bacterium, assembly GCA_036268455.1. GTDB lineage: Bacteria > Verrucomicrobiota > Verrucomicrobiia > Limisphaerales > Palsa-1400 > DATAUD01. The sequence continues at coordinate 312 of DATAUD010000006.1, read as the reverse complement.
CCAGTTAATTGTCAAAACACGTTTAGCGTTCATAGGACCGCGATTACAGTGTCATCCCGAGTGTCAGTCCCCACTATTTGCGCTTTTGGTTGGCTCAACAGATTGGACACCTGACGATGATAGATCGCCGCGCGATCATTCAAAGCGAAATTTCCAAAGACAGTTGGTGTAGGGTGTGATTAAAAACGGGTGAGGGGAGGAAAGATTTTCGCGGAATAAAATGTACAAATTTAGCCATTTCCCTAAATAGAGTGGGGATGAAAGATAAAAAAAGCAGCCGGGCCCGGCTTAGTCAAGACGAGATAAAAATGA
>DATAUD010000005.1:0-15350 GCA_036268455.1 Verrucomicrobiia bacterium | reverse complement strand
CCCGTTGCCGCAATCCCCGGCTGAAAAGCAGAAATTCCAATCCCTGCTTTCAAAGATTTCAGACGGCGAGATGCGCTCCATTGTGATCGAAGCGGCCATGGACAACCTGCCAGACTTGATACGCGATCTCTTTTGCGAATCCAACCCCTGGCGCAACCCATCACCGTGGTATTGCCCCGATCTCCTGTCCGTCCTCATTGACGCAATGGAACTCCATGCCCGACGCGTCGAGCAGCAATGGGCGCACACCGAGATTTTTAAAATTATTTTTGATCGCATCGATTACAGCGTCACCGAAAAACGCCTTGTCAAAATCGTCGGCCAGGCAAGGACCGGCAAAACAGAAGCCTGTGAAGCCTTCGCGAAAGCCTACCCCGGTCGAGTCCGCCTCGTTTCCACCCCGCCCGGCAACTCCAAACGCGATCTTTTTATGGCCATTGGCGAAGCCTTCGGAATCCCGCTCACTGCCGTCAATGCGCTCGCGAGAATTGGTGAGACCGTCCAATACATCGTCCGACACGGACGCCTCGGCATCATCTTTGACGAAGCTCAATTCCTGCTTCCCTCGCCCGGCTCGCATGTCCACACCCCGGCCCGGTTGGATTGGATTCGCTGCAACGTGATTGATAGGAAGCTTCCTTGCGTCCTTGTTTGCACCCCGCAAACCTTCAACCATTTCGTCCGCGATCTCCGCGACAAACGCGGCTACAACTTCGATCAAGTCCTTGGCCGCATAGACCTCAACGTCAATCTTCCAGATACCCTCGAAAAAGACGACCTGGCGGAAATCCTGAGAACCCACGGCGCGGGCATCCCTCAAAAGCTCCAACCGTTCTTGCTGTCAGCGGTCCTCATCAACGGCAAAAAAGATTCTCTCGTAAAAGCATTCGAGGCTGTCTGTTGCCGCGCCCGCCATCTTGCCAGGCGCGATGGCAGCCGCGCAATCAGCCAGGCCGATCTTGAAACCGCCGTTTCCGAAGTCATTCCCGCCGGCGCCGCCCCCGCAGCGACGGTCCCAACGCGAAGCGGACGCACACGCCAGACCGTAAGCGGACGCCTCACAAATTCACCCGCGCCCGAAATGCGGCCGGAGCGAGAAATAACGCCCGTCTCCGGAGCCGCGCCGGCGCGAGAAATCAGACCGCTAACAAACCAACCCGCGTAACCTATGCCAAACCCGTCCACAGACTTTCTCATAAACATCCGCACCGCCCTGGAAGCCCAAGGCATCAAAATGACCGATGCCGAATTTTCCAAACTCAACGAGACGGTAAAATCCAGCAACACCGCCGTCGCCGAACTCGGCACCGAACTCGACAAAACCGGCAAACGCGGCGAGGAAGCCCACGAAAAAATTCACGAAGGCGCTCACAAATCCGAACTTGACCACCGTGAATTGCGCGAATCCGTTTCGGCGGTTGCCGCGCAGTTTGGGGGGCTTGCCGATGTCGGATTGTGGCTCAGTCCAATGACGGCCGCCCTCGCTATCGTGCTTGCGGCTGTGGAAAGATTTAAAGAGGTGATCAATCAAGCCAACGAAGCTTCCGAGCGCCTTGCCGAAACGACAAATGCCATTAACAACGCCGGGATAAAAGCGTTTGCCGATGCATCCCGATCAGCCGCCGAAGCGATGCAATCCCTCGATATAGAGCAAACCAAGCTGAACGCCACATACGCCAGCGGCGATGCCGCCATGCAAAACCGTATCAAGCAATACGGCGAGGAAAAGGACGCATTGCTTAAAGTCGAAGAGGCGAAAGAGCAGGCTTTCGAGGCAGAGATTCACCGGCAAGTTACCCTCGGTCAAATCAGCAAGGAGCGCGGAGACGCGGTAATTTCCCAAGCCAAATTGCAATTGGAAGCACAACAAGGCGCAAACGATCAGGCCAAGTTAGCCGAGGAAATTCAGGAACGCCAAAAGCAGCTTGCACAGGCGCAACGAAACCTTGAAGGGGCGGATCAAGCCGCCATACGGACAGCCCACGCCAAAGAAGAACCGCTTGCCGCCGACTCAGCACGATCCAAAGAGGCTGCCAGCCAGGCGGAAAAAGGCGCGATAGATGTCTATTACGGCGGACAGAACGAACACTACCAAAACCGCGAAGGGTTGCAGGCTTCCATCGGCAAGGTGAAAGACACCATCGAAGGCAACGAGGAACTTGGCCAGCCGGAAGAGGCGTTAAAACCATTCCGCGAGCAATTGCAGACGTATCAAGACGCCCTGAAAGCGCACGACGCCTACGTCGAAAATCTGAATAGAGACGCGGACATCCGCAAATCGAAACTTACGGAAGCGCAGGCTCGGACTGAGCAGGCAAACGATCAGTTCCGGCGCGACAGGGAAATTAACCGCACTGGGACGGACGAAATCGACGCCTTGCAATCGAAATATGAAAGACAGGCGAAAACAAACGCCGCCGTCCAGGCGCAACACCAGGCAACCGCCAATACAAACGCGCAGACCGAAGCCATAGAGCAACGCCAGCGCGTCCAATCCGGCCACGGCACCCCCGCAGAGCAACGCGCCCGGGCCGAACAAGACGCCATCAACGCCACCGCCCGCGAGCGCGGCCCGCAAGCCAACATCGACGCCTCCCAAACGCTCACAAAAACCGAATTGCTGGAATCCACCCTTCGCGGAATGCCACGTTCCGATCAGACGCAACACATGGGGGAAATGAACCGTCTTCTCGATCTAATGCTTGGATACCTCGAAAACGGATCAGTCACGCCAGCCATGCACAACGCCCTTGCGGGCAAGGTGAACGGACTTGAAACCATGCTGCATGACCTTCAATCTCAATCCAACAATTCCCGGATGTATTAACCATGAATCTATTTTCAAAATTCAGGCAGCACCCCCTTTTTGTGGGAACCTGTGTGTCAACCGTAGATGACAGCGAGTGGACCGCTCACGGCGCGTTGGCGCTCATAGACGCGATTGAGCAGGCGTTAAAACGGAATGGAGTCAAAATAAGGAGTAAATCCGGCAAAGCCGCCTTCTTATGCTGCGGACAGGCATTATGGTGTCTTGTGCAAGTGGACCGCGTCTCACCCGCGCTCAAGACGGTCGTGCAACTCCTGAAAGACTTTCAACTTGCCGACGCCGCCAGCGTCGCCTGGCATGACACTGCCGAGTTAGTCTGGCGTGACGAATTCCCGACCGTTCGCGTGGTCCCGTTCGGAAAATGGTATGCCGAATTTTGCGAGGTTTTAAAATTGACCAAATCAGATGCGGCCTTGGAGAAGGAATTGCGCCGTTGGTTGGAAAAGGAGTCAAACCCTCCAACGCCGTGACAAGTCGCGCCAAAACACCATTTAAAGCGCCCATGCAAGCCTTTGCACATGCCGTGCAGCGCCACTGCACAGACCCATTTTCAGACCTATATCCGCATCCAAGCCCTGTTCTTTGTCGCGAAGTGACTTAGGTTTGACAGTCAGAAAAGTTTAAAAAACCGAAAAGCCGCGTAAAAGCGGCCCTTCCCATTTAGACGCTACACTTGGAAGTGGCCACTCGAAATTCTGGACACTTCGACGGTTCGTTTACAATGAGGGCGAATCGATTCCAATGTCGGCCCTCACAACGACCAAGTCCATTTCCGCCCGCGCGCAACACAACCAATTCCTTTGACGAAAGCCTGAGAATCTTCAACCAGCGCGCACGAGGCCGCCAAGCTCCGGGAATTGTGCGAGCGTCTTCGTACGTGAGACAAGAAATTGGCCGAAGCGAAGCGCCCGGTCTGGTGCATCCAGAAAAATATAGCGGACTATATCGCGGAGATCAGTTCGTGCCGACCGCGAGAGCGCTGCTTGATAATCCATGAAGGCGATTCGCGTTCGATCTCTTCAATTGGAATTCGCTCGCCACGGTCCAACTCAGCAAACCCTTTGCGCACCGCGTCAACGAACTCGATCTCGCGCGCAATATCGCGGAGAGAAGCGTTTTCGGGAATTCGCTGAAGCAGATCCTCTACAATTTGCTTGTTACTCACGACGATAGTTTGCGCCGCCAAACAGATTTTATCAAGTTTTGCTCGTGGCCCTCACCAATTGCTGATGGCGCACACAAATAGGCCCAGGAATTTTGCCTTGTCGAACTGCACCGGCGTTAAGGAGATCACATCGGTACGGCCTCTGTTCAAGGCGCGGTCAGTTGAAGACGGTAGGTGGGACATCCCAATTGGGAGGCGTAAAGAATATTGGCATTGGGATCCCACCCAATGTTCAAATACTGGCCGGGCAGTTTGGGCACCCATTTCCCCGCGAAACCAATCATGGGCGCGATGGTCTCCCATGTTTTGCCCCCATTCGTGGTTTTTAGAAAACTGTGATAGTTAGCGACTACGATGTGCTTTTCATCCTTCCCAAACAACGGGCCCCATTCAGCGTCCACAGGGGTCCCCATCACCTGCCAGGTCGCTCCCTTGTCGGTGTTCGTGATAAGCCCTTCTTTTGCCAGCCAATAGGTAAGCCCGTTGAAATAAACCGCGACCCGCCCGACCGGATGAAGGTCCGAGATTTTTGTCCACGTTTCTCCGCCGTCGGTGCTCCGCGCAATGCCATTCTCCTTGCCAACCACGAGGGTGCGGGCATCGAAGATCCCCAGGGAGGACCAATCGGGATGCTTGCCGAGCAATTTCCACGAGACGCCCGCGTCGCTGGACACATACTTTTCGCCGTCGCTTTCATGGCGGTCGGCAAAAATGGCCCGGGCCTGGGGATCGGACCAGTCCACGGCGCCGTATTCCCAGTTCCGGCCCACGCTGGCAAAAGATTGCCAGTGAGTGCCATCCAAGGTCATGCCGCTCTTGCCTTCCAGCAGCAGGCAGGCCATGCGCGAACTCGCGGGATCGCAATTCATCGAGTAACCCGACACGCTGCGCCCGCTCACCGCGCCTTCCGCGACGCGCACAAAGTTCGCCCCGTGATCCGTGCTTTTCCACAGCCCCAGGTTGGGCAAATCCATATAAACGGCGCCCGTGGTTCGATCAACGGCCACTCCCGCGGTTCCTCCCGGCCAGGGAATCTTTGTTCCCGCATTGGTCACGGCTGCGATCACCGGATCAGAAATATTAACCCAGTTTGCCAAGCCGGCATCTTCTGCTGCCACCGCGCGCATTTGAATCGCTGCCACGAGCAGCGCGCATACCATCCATAATTTTCGTTTCATAGGCCTTTAATTTAACGCACGAATCGCGCCACCGCTCCGCCGTTCGGTGCCAGGCGCAAATCCAAGGTGTCCCCGGCGGTGACTGTTCGAGTTTCCGTTTGTAAATGTTCGGCGTTGACGCGGCTGTCGGGCGCATCTGACCAGAGACTCATCGTCCATTTGCCCGGGCCGAGAAAATCCAGCCGGATCGGTATTTGCCTCTCTTTGTGGTCAGTAGCCGCGCCCAGATACCATTCGTTCCCGAAGCGCCGCGCCATGACCAGGTGCTGGGCCACCACACCGTCCAGCACGCGCGTCTCATCCCAAACGGTCGGGACGATTTTCAAAAAGTCCGCGCCCGGCTGGCCACGATAGTTTGCCGGCGAATCGCAAAGACATTCGATGGGGCTGTCAAATAACACCGTTAGCGCCAATTGCTCGCAACGCGTGCCCTGCACCTCGGTCGCGGTCGGAATAATCTTGAAATCCGCCGGCTGGCGATTCAGAAACCCGCCCGGCGTAAAATCCCCCGGCCCGGCCAGAAAACGAGTGAACGGCAGGGTCAGCTTGTGCTCCGGCGTCACCAGCGCGCTCCATTTGTTCCATTCGTTGCCCATCACCCCTTCACAGGTGATCTCGTTGGGCAAAGTGCGATTCTGGCCCGTCGGTTTGCTGTTCCCGTGAAAATTCACCATGAGATGATGCGCGGCGGCTTCGCGCGACACTTTTTCACACCAGTTGATGATGTATTGGTCGTCGCTCTCCATCCCATCAATCTTGACCCCGGCGATGCCCCATTGCTCGTAAAGCGCAAAGGCCTTCTTGTATGCGTCGTTCCGCTCCACGTCGCGCCAACTCAGATAAAGCCAAAGACGCACATGCCTCTCCGCCGCAAAACGCAACACGGCGGGCATATCCAGCGCAGGACTCACTTTGGTGATGTCCGACTTCGGCGTACCGGGCTTTCCGTACCACATCCAGTCAATCTGTTGATACGGCCAGCCCATGTCCGCCGCCAATTGAATGTATTCCTCGATCGTGGCGGTATCCATTTTCGTATCGCCCGACCACCAATGGTCCCATGCCGATTTGCCGGGTTGAACCCAGGAAATATCCGCCAATTCACACGGCGTGGCCAGATTGAACACGAGATCGCTCTCGATCAACCGCCCGGGCTGCCGGCCAATCATCAAGACGCGCCAGGGAGAATCATGCGGAGCGCGGGCTTTCACCAAGCCATCCCCGTCGCGTCGCGGCGCCAATTTCGCCTTAAGCGTAACTCCGGCGCCAACCGCTTCTGCATCGCCCATCCACATCCCCGCCCAATCCACCAAGTCCGCCTCCGTCAGCGCGATCCATGCCGCGGGCGTTTGCACCAGCAAGGGCAGGCCCGCCACGTTCGTTGTAATCTCCGACAAATGCCGCGGCTTGAATTGCCACTCTTGCGGTCCCCTGAACTGTCTTCCCTTATCATCCTCGCCCGCGAAACAAGGGTAATCCCCGGCAAACGCAAATTCCGTCAGCTCACGATCAACGGTAAACGTCGTCAATCCGGACTCCGCGGGCACGACATAACGAAATGCCACCCCATCGTCGTAGGCGCGAAAAATCACTTCGAATATCCGGCCCGATTTTTCGCTGAACCGCAGGCGCATTTCATTGTAGTGATCGCGAACCTGCCGCCGTTTGCCGAAGCGGTTTTCCCAAGTTTGATCGTGGGAGCGGCGTTCGACATGGGTCAATTTCGCGTCCGCTCCCAGCTTCTCGCCGGCGGGTTGGGACAGGCTCAAGCCCAGACGCGAATCATTCACCACCCGCTGCCCGTCAATCTCAACCGAGTAAGCGAGTGCCCTCTGCACCTGAACCCGGGCGGCGATGGTCCCGTCCGGTGAACGCACGGCAAGCTCTCCCGATTCTCCCGGGGAGTGGCAACCGCAAAGGAAAGCCAGGACAACTGCCACCAGAAGTTGGCCGTTTCGCCAAATAAACACGCCGCAATTCAATCTCTTTAAGAATTTTTGCATAAGTCGTTGAACAAGAACGGCCGCAATTTAAATGCGTAACGCCGATGAGGCGAGCAAATTGAAAGCTCACGCGTCCAGCTCTGACGCATCGATGCGCGGAGAGTTGAAGCATAAAACAGAAAAGGATAAAATTACCGCGTGATGACAGCAGAACGCCTTCGGCAGCGAATGAACGAACAGCCATTTCGACCGTTTTGACTTACCATGTCAGACGGACGAACCTTTGAAGCGCCGAATCACGACGTGGCGCTGGTAAAGAAAAACACTATTGAAGTGGGAACAAATTTGGACGCAAATTCGTGGGCGCAAAAATACTTCGAGTGCGCCATCCTGCATATCACCAGCATTGAGGACATCCCCTCAGCCCAAGCCGCATAGGGACTCGATTTGCTTGTTACTCATGGCAGCAGTTTGAACCGGTGAGCACACCAGAAAAGACACTGGAATTTCCGTCGTGTTGGGTCACGACCTGTCACGCGTAGTCACTGCATGGGGTAAACTTCCTCTTCTTATCAAGGCCGCAATTCTGGCCATTGTCGATTCTGTTCTGGGACAGGAGAACTCCCGATGATAACTTCCCGGCTCGGAAGCGAAGTTAAGCGAGCAGAACCGATGCTTCGAGCCAAGAGATCGTCGGTTCTGCGGTCAAATTTGCAAGGGAAGGGCCATAGCGCGCGCCAAGGCTGCGGCATATCTGCCACCTGTGAAACTGATGCAACGTGGCGCCACCAGACCCAGCCGCGCGGAGCGCGGCGGGTGTGGTGGCTCGCTTGAAGATCAACTCTGTACAAACAGAAACCCACTTCGCGTTCTTCGTTTCTTGCCAGTCTCTTTCAATGAAGCCAAACTTTCGACCATCAATTGGCCACCGTCCCATATAAATAAGCGAATCCAGGGTGCAGGTCTGGCACTTCTGGCCGCGTGGTGTGTTTTCATCATCGCCTTTAGGAAGCTTTCACTGGCGGCAATCGCGTCCGTGGTCGGGCTGAACGTTTGCCTTGGGGTCGGGATGCTTTCTATGAGGCGCCGGGATTGGAGGACCAGAGCCGCCAACCCGGCTTGGTTGAACAGCGCCGCCATCGTAATCAACCTATTTGCGCCCTGTATGCATGCCGCGCTGTTCCCGGACGTCAATGGCCTCCAATTGCTGGCGACGCCCGGAGTGATTGCCTTTGCGATTTGGCTGGTCAATTTCTCGCCCGCGGAACCTCGCAGCAACCCCAAGTGGAAAGCCTTGTCTTTGTTTTGGTTGGTCCTAGCCGAGGCGCTTTGGATAACTGTCGGCTACGTTCAAGACCAGAAGGGACTTTTCTGGGGGACGCTGACACTCCTCTTCTTGACGTTAATTCTTTCCAAGCGCTGTTTCAGTTACGAATTTCTCGGCGTTCAAGCGGTCAACACGGTGATTCTTTTGTTGATAACTCTGCCGGTCACCGATCTCTTTGCGCGGCTCCATTTATCCAGTCCGATTCATGGATACGAAGCTGACCCGACAGTCCGGCAAGCCTCTGGTGAACCGGGCGGGGTCAACGCCGAAAACGGGCGGTTTTTCTATTCCTATGAGGATGCCAGGGGTGATCCGAACGCTTTTGCCATTTGGTGGAGCCGATTCCAAGACGAACTTACCAGGCGTCTCGCTCCCGGCTGCTTCGAAACATGGCGTGGAAACAGTCCGCCCTACCGCTTACGCCCAAACGGTCGGGGAGCATTCTTCGATTCCTCGATTTTCATCAACAGCCGCGGGTTCCGGGGGCGTGAAATTGCCGTCCCCAAGGGCAATGTCTATCGGATTGTTTGCCTGGGAGAATCAACCGTGTTTGGTATGACGATCCGCAAGGACGATAAGCCTTGGCCCGAGCTGCTCGAGCGAATGATTAATGACCGTCTCAAACCGCCGCGCCCAGTCGAGGTAATCAACGCCGGGGTGCCCGGTTGGAGTTTATCGTCTAATATCAAGCGGTTGCGTTCGGATGTTTTGCCGCTACAGCCCGATCTGATCATCTCCTATCACGGTTACAATGGCTTTGCCATGATCGACGACTCGTTGCCTCCAGTGTGGGGCGCTGCCCCGCCCCCTTACCCCAAGCGACCACTTCGGTTGGCGGCAGAGATTGAATACCGAATGGATCTGCGGGCTTTTGCGCGTGAATCTCGACCATCTGGCGCCCCGCGCCCTTCCCGTCCGCCACTGCAAACTCTCTACGCGGATGGATATCGACAATTAATTGGCTTCGCCCGAACCAACCACATTCGACTTGCTCTCGCCAACTTTTGCATGGCCATCGACGAGCACAGCGATCAGAAGTTGATCAATTTTTACAACTATTGCGGCTCCAGCGCGCTCTATACTCGGTCCGGAGTTAACTCCGTCCACAGCGAGATCGTTCGGCGACTCGCGGAAGCCAACCCCGGCGTAACTTTCATTGACACCCATCCGAACCTCAACAGCGACCATCACAAGTTCATCGACGTCGTTCACTTCACCCAAGAGGGGCGCCGGCAATTGGCCGAAAACGTCTTCGCCGCAATCCGCCCCCAACTCGAACAAGACCTGGCCAGTTCCACAAACTCGCTCTGATACCCAATAAAAGTAATGTTTTTATGCGTGTGGCGAGTGTTGAGGCGTGATACCGTGAAATGGCCCAAAGTGGATTTTTAAGTCCTGTGCGTCTCCCATTTTCCACTCGGGTAAGGGCGCAAGGAATCTGGTGAGTGGCGCGTTGCGATGGATTACGTTTTTAATGACCAGTTTGTTTCTCCGGGCGGTGTTTGCATGTTCGTTCCTTCCGTTAGCCGGTCGGCGGTTCATAAGCGCATGAAAGAAGGTCGCCTGACGGCGTTGTGCTTCCATGTGGTGCATGACGAAAGGACATTTTTTGGAAATGCGCGACGCCGCGAAAATGGGCGTGTTGTTCATCTGCGAGAAGGAACGGGAATTAAGTCGCATCAGCGCTCCACGTTCCCAGCGCGACGCGGCAAACCGATTCTTGACAGAACATTTAACCGGGTTTGTGGCCTGCATGGAAGGATTGAACCGAAGCGCGAGCCACATTAGCCATGTCGGAACGCGTGTGCGCAATCTTATCGCGGATTGCGGCTGGCGTTATCTTTCGGACGTTACCGCGAAATCATTTGAATTCTGGCGGCGGAAAAAGGCGGGCGAGCTTTCCATCAAGACGCTGAATGAATATCGCGCCTCCATGTTCTCAATGTTGGCATGGCTGCCGACGATGAGCAATGCGGGAACATCTGGCGGCCGCGGCCGTTCCCTTTAAGGATGATCAAGAACGGCGATTGGATTTCCACGCTTTGCGAGGGGAATTTGACACCAATCTGACAGTCAGATGGCGGAAAGGGCGGGATTCGAACCCCACGAAATCAGCAATTTTCCCTCGGAAGCCTTCTTCACACTCACAAATAGACTCACAAAAAATTGCCGAGATCGAGGAGATCGCGTCGGCATGGCCCTTGTTGGCTGACTCATTAAAAGCGGCTGTCCTCGCCATTGTGCGGACAGTTCGCGGCCATGGAGTCGGCAATGAGCGCGGACGGTAATCTTCCTCCAACATGGGGAAACCCGATAAGAAACGTAAGCCAAGGAGGTGGGGTTTGAGAACCCATCTCATAAATTGGGAATGGGTGCGCTGGCTTCGGGCGGGCTTGTGGCAAGGCGCGACGAGGGAGCATAGCCACACTTGGCTCTGTGACCGAGGAGCAACGCGGCCAGAAGCTCGCCCGATGCCAGCCCGAAGGGTTGCCAGTCTTTGGGGCTGCCGCCGCGTTGCTCGTCGGTCGAAGATCGCTGCGGATATTCTCCCTCCTCGCGCCTTGCGGCATCCCCAAATCCTTGGCAACGCACCCGTTCCCAATTTGTGAGATGGGTTCCGAGATTCCGTTTTCCGGTGGGGACGAGCGGAGCGAGCCGGAAAACGCTGACTTAAATGGGAATGGACGGCAAAGAATAGCCGGCGACAACGCGCGACGCGGAGAAGCGCAAAGCGAATCAACCACCGTTTCCACCCCTGCTGCATCAGCGGCTGCCGTAAATGATGATGGCATGGGGCCGGGGCGGTGCGGCCCGCCAGGGCCGCCCGCCTCGGCCCTTCCTTGTCATAATAGCAAGAGCTGCATTGATAAGGAGAAAAAGAGATACGAACCGCTATCGCCTTACCGCAAGAAAAGTCGCCTCCGTCTGATTATGGCGATTGAATGGATGGTGCGGAAACACGGCTTGAACCATGTCGGACTGCTGACGCTGACGTTTGGAGTTCCCGGAAGCGGGAGAGGATCGTAGGAAACACGGGAATTGCGGGAAAAGGCAAAGGAGTTGGAATTCGTCCAAAAGCGATGGCATTCGCTTCTCTCGAATGTGATTGCCAACCGGTACGGGGATTGGGTCTGCGTGCTGGAAATGCACTCTGACGGCGTGTGGCATTTTCACGTCGTGGTGTCAGTGGAAGCCGATATTCGGACCGGCACGGACATTGAGACTCTCACGAATTATAGCCTGCCTTACAAAATGCGGCGGGGCGTCCGCTTCCGTAATGAAGCGTTGGCGACGGAATGGAGCCATTTACGGGGCGTCTGCTGCAAGTATCGGTTTGGTCGGGCTGAGCTGATGCCGATCAAAAAGAACGGGGAAGCGTTGGCGCGGTATGTGGCCGGGTATCTGGCAAAGTCTTGGGCGCGGGTGCCGTCAGGGCGCAAGTCTCGATTGGTGCGTTTGTCGCGGAGCTTGAGCGGGAATATTACGATGCGCTTTTCTCCTAACACGTTGGGGAATTTGATTTACCGGACGCGGCTCAAAATTGCGGCGTCGATGCTGCATTTTGACGGGTACGATGATTTTGAGGATTATTTGGGGGCACGTTGGCACTGTTACTTGAGCGACATTATTGCCGCAATTCCGATGCCTCTAAGGTTCGCCAAGGGCGACTTTGAAAGTGGGCTTGCGGCACGGTTGCTGAGCGAATATGCGGCAGACCCTTACCCTTATTTAGACGAGGCTGGGAAAAAGAAAATGCTTACCGCGCAATCGGATTTGATGCGGAAGTTTTCGGAGTTGGCCTTTGATGGCAGTTGAAGGGAGCCAAATCAATTACAGGGATGAAACAAACGTTCCCGACGGATGGTGGACCGAGTTGGGAAAGGGTTATTGCGATATGCCTTGCCGCCTGTCGTATGCGTCGATTAGAGTGGTGACCCTAGTGCCGTGAACGAGATTCAAAAGCCCATAGACATGAATAGCGAATACGTGGATGTCGGGATTTTGAAGAAGTGCGTCGAAGCTGCTGTAAAAAAGTTCACCGAAATGGACAATGAACTTTTATGTTCCAAATTAGACCTCCATGAGCAAGCCTATAGCCACAGAATCGCAGTTTATTTGGAACGAATCGTCCAGCAGGAGTTGAAGCCTGTTCTATGCGAACGGGTTATGGGATATTTGCGCGTTGACTGTGAATATAACAAGCATCTGGATGACGGTAAAAAGCTGGATGGCGTGATCTCCTATTTTGGGGAGTTTCAGGCGAAGTACGCGAAGGGTGCGCAGAGGTGTTGTCCGTGCAATGTATGCAAAGAAATGCGTAAGACGCCTCCTGTTGCGTCAAGCAAGGAGGGAGACGAGAGACAGTTTAGACCAGACGTTGTTGTTCACCGGCGGGGATGTGATTGTTACAATTTGATCGCGATCGAAGTAAAGAAATCGGTTGTATGTCCGTTCGATCTGGCGAAATTAAAGGCCCTGACGCTTAACCACCGAGATGGGTTCACATACGGATATAGGTTGGGCGCATTTTTGTATTTTGAAAGCGACAAACCGAAACATTTGTGGTTGACAAATGGCATTCTCGAAGATTGCCGGTGCCCCTAATGGGACCATCATTTAGTTGTCCGTTGGCGGCTGATTTTTATTGCCCGAGAATTTGGTAAAAGCATTGCGGTAACGCGGAAACGTTCGTGACGATAAAGCTCCAATTCCCGTTTGGGTCGGCTGCATTCGTAATGACCGGCTGCCAGTTAATGGGGGGCGAGAGGTCGGTGGCTGATTCGAGGATATATGGGAAATTGGGGCTTCCGGTAAATTGCAGATTCAGTTGCTGGTTGTTTATCGTTCCTACAAGGGTTGGTTGGAGAAACCGGTATGATTTCGACTGCTGGCAACCCGTCGAACGGAGACGTCCAGCCGGTGGTACCGGAAAAATAGTATATGGTAGCATGGTCTCCACTGAACGGAGAGTAAGCGGTCGGAGCATTTCCAAGAAAGTACACCGCAGTCAGGTTGGTACAATCTTCGAACGCAAAGTCCTCGATGGTGCTAATGCCATTTCCGATGGCGACATTCGTGAGGCTGCCACATTTGTAGAATGCCTCAAACCCGATGCTGATTACGCTGTTGGGAATCGCCACACCGGTCAGGCTGGCGCAACCCACGAATGCAGTCTCCCCGATGCTCGTGACGCTGTTGCCAATGCTGACGCTCGTCAATTCCATGCACTGAAAGAACGCCTCGTCTCCGATGCTGATAACCGAGTCCGGAATGGCATAGCTTCCACTTAGTCCACTCGGACAGCGTATAAGAATAGTCTGGCTTTCGTCAAATAAGACTCCGTTTACGCTGCTGTACGCGGAATTGGACGAACTCACGTTAATACTCGTCAGGCTAGTGCAATTGGCGAACACGTCTTGCCCGATGCTCGTAAGGCCACTGCCAATTGTGGCGTTGGTCAGGCTGAAGCAGCCGTCGAACGCCTCGTCTCCGATGCTTGTGACCGAGTCGGGAACGGTGACGCTGATCAGGTTAGTGCACCAATAGAACGCATTGGCGTCAATGCTGGTTACAGTATCGGGAATGGTGATGCTGGTCAGGTTGGTGCAGTTACCAAACGCGCTACCCCCGATGATGGTGACGCCGCTGGGGATAGTGACATTGACGGGCGTGCCAAGGTATCCAATTAAGGTGACGACGCTTCCGTTAACGGAGTATTCCAGCGAGTATTGACCGAACACTTTGGGGGACCAAACAACGCAACACCAAATCGTCAACCATGACCAAGCGAGGTTCACCGCTTTTTGCGTGATTTTTCGATGGTTGTTCACACGGACGCCGATTAAAGCCGTCTCAAACCAAGTCGCGTAATACGCTCAATACCCGCAGCAATCAATGGCGAATAAATGGCAGGCAAGCCGAAGCTACGCCAAAAATTCTTGCAAAATGTGCTTGTATTGTTCGTTCTGTTCGTTTCGTTTCTTCGCATGATGAAAATAAACAAAACAAAAACGAACCGGCGGGCTGCTGGCCCGGCTACGTCGGAAGCGCAACGAATCGCTCGGCCAGGAGCGGCAACCGCCAAGGCGAATGCAAACTCAAACCTCCGTCCATTCTCGGATGATCTTTTGGAGGAAGCGGAGCAAGAGCCGAATCATCTGGACTTGGACGAATATTGGCAGGTAATTGCCAAGCTGCGTGAAAAGGGGCTGACGTTCCGCGAAGTCGCGGAATGGCTCGCGGAGCGCAACGTTCACGCTGACCATAACGCAATTTATCGCGTTTACACGAAACACCTGTCCCCCGATCAAGCTGAGGCGGAAGAGCGCCAGTTAAACGGGGAAAGGTTGATAAAGGAAATTTGAAATGCGCGATGTAATTGAAATGATAAAAGAGAAGTTGCTGCGCAAAAAGGAGGTCGCGGTGTTGCTGGCGTGCTCGAAATGGCCGCAAGACGGAATGGCGGAGAGGGGGGGATTCGAACCCCCGGTACGATTTTACTCGTACAACGGTTTAGCAAACCGTCACTTTCGGCCACTCAGTCACCTCTCCATTTGCTGCTGATCGACCGCCTATCAACAAGCGTTCACGTATCAAGCGAAAGTGAGGTTTTGGCTAACTTCCGCTCGAAACGGAGTGTCGCGCATTTTGGCCACAAAACGAAATTCCGCAACACAAAAGATGATTTCCGAATCATGACCCGTCCAGTTGCGGTCGGCCGCCACACTGGGATTTTGCTCGGGCATTCTCGGAGGATATTCTGTCTGAATGGCGCCCCTGGAGTCGGGCGGCTCATTTTGGCCCCAGGGCACAGAATTAACTCTCTTTTCCCTTCGCGACAACGCCATGATAGCTTTGCTTGTGGAGATATTGAAATGAAACTCTTTTCAGAACTGGGACTATCGGCGGA
>DATAUD010000004.1:0-9170 GCA_036268455.1 Verrucomicrobiia bacterium | reverse complement strand
AGGAACGTTATGCAAAGGTGGAAGTTATGGGCAGTTCGCTGGTGAGCGAAGCCGGATGATGGCTGCCGTCATGGCGCGAATCGCACTGTCCATTGTATGGCTCGTCTGCGCCTGTCAAGGTTGTCCGTGGCGGAGACGGGCGCTGCGCGCGGGTTTTTTTGTGTTGGCGGCTCCACCGTTGACAGTGCTCGCCGAGCCAGGGGACTTGCGATTAGGATTTCGCGCCGGGACCTGTGGCCAGAGGCTGAATACCTCTTTTGCCAGCATTTGCATGACGCAGGAGAGGGCTGAAATAAATTTCAAAAATAAGCGTTGCGACTGGATTAGGCTGGGGCTAAAAGGAAGGGTAGCGGCGCTATGCAAACTCAGCGGCAATTGCCGAGCGACGCGGTCAAGAAATCCTCCGGGACTATTCCGGTCCGCCGAATCGCGGCCAGCCATCTTTCCATAACTCCGCGATCTCGATCCAGCCCAACGGTTGAGCAGTTGATTTCCGACTATGACCGGCACATGGATCAGGTGTGTGGTTTTTCCGTTTCGACGCGGCGCCTTCGCAGATACTGCTGTCGTCAACTGTTGAGATGCCGATATGGCACGAGGCCGATCCATCTGCCGCAGTTAAGCGCCAAAGATCTGACAGAGTTTGTGAGAACCAAGGCACCGGACTTGTCACCGGGATCCCTTCATGTGTTCATCGTCAGTTTGCGCAGTTTCTGCCGCTTCTTGGAATTTTCCGGGCGCATCCGGATCGGACTTTCCGGGGCCTTGCCGCGTGTGCCCACCCCGCCATCGGCTCAACCGCCAAAAACACTGAAGCTTGAAGAATGGCGGAGATTCTTAAGCGGTTTTCCCCGGACCACTGCCGTTGGCAAGCGGGACTACGCCATCGCCCTTTGCCTGTCCAAACTGGCGTTGCGATCCCACGAAGTGACCGCTTTGACTCTAGATGACATCAATTGGCAGGCGAGGACACTGCGGTTGCGCCGCACCAAGCAGCGACGGGAGCGGCTTTTGCCCATGCCCAACCCACTGGTCAGGGCGCTGGCGATTTACCTCAAACACGCGCGTCCGCACACCGAAAGTCGCGCGCTCTTCGTGCATCATCAGCTTTTTATCGGTCGCTCGATCAGCACGGGCTGCGTGCGCGACGTGATTCGTCGTGGCTTTGAGCGATGCGGGATCGCTGCCAGTGGGACTCACATCCTCCGGCACACGTGGGCCACCTACGCCCATCGGCGTGGCGCCAGTCTGAAGTTGATCGCCGATATCCTTGGCCACAGTTCCTTGCAAACCACGTTGCGTTACGCGCATGTCAATCTGGAAGAACTCCGTCAAGCGGCTTTGCCTTGGCCCAGAATAACGAAATGAAACCGACGATGCTTTCTCGGGCGCAAGCCTACTTGGCTTATCGGCGAGCTTTGGGATTTGAACTCCAAAGCGAAGGAATCCAACTCCTGAATTTTGCCCGCTACGCCGATGCAACGAGACACCTCGGCCCCCTGACCACCGAACTGGCGATCCGCTGGGCAAGCTTGCCGCAAAAAGCAGATCGTCGCTACTGGGCTTCGCGCCTGGAGAACATCCGCCGTTTTGCCAGGCACCTCCTGTTGAGCGAACCCAAAACACAGGTGCCGCCACGCCATCTGTTCGGCCCGGCGTATCGTCGCAATCCCCCGCACCTTTACAGCCCAAGTGAAATCCAACAACTGCTTCGGCGAGCCAGTCAACTGAAAGGCCGATTGCGACCGCACACCTTCCAGACCTTGATTGGCTTGTTGGTCTGCACCGGACTGCGAATCTCGGAAGCACTGAATTTGAAGACCAGCGATGTGGACTTGGAGCAGTTGGTGGTGGTCGTTCGACAAAGCAAATGGGGCAAGAGCCGATTGGTGCCACTGCACCCGACGGCGCTTCCACCCTTGCGGGCTTATGTGCGCCGCCGGCATAAGCTCTTTCCCCTCGCGGAGCAGTTTTTCCTCTCCGAACGCGGTGTTGGTTTGACCTACACAACCGTGAGGAGCACGTTCCGTCAATTAAGGTCTGGCATTCCCTATAGTCGGCGTCCGCCGCGAGTGCATGATCTGCGTCACGCATTTGCCTGCCGCGTATTACAACGTTGGCAGGCCAGCAAAAAGGGAGCCGTCCATCGGCTTGCTATTTTGTCCCGTTTTCTTGGACATACTCAGATCCGGGACACCTATTGGTATTTTAGTGCGTTTCCACAATTACTGACGGAAGCGCTCCGTCATTTTGAATCGCCAGACCATGACGACTCCTGAATTAGCACCTTGGCTGCAACGGTATTTTACCGAGTATCTGTCGGCTCAACGCAACGTGAGCCACGCCACGATCACGGCCTACCGCGATACGTTTCGCCTCCTACTGAAGCATCTGCGCAAGACCCACCGTCGCTGCAGCCATACGCTATCATTGGAGATCCTTACGTCTGACACGATCCTTCGCTTTTTGGACGACTTGGAACAGCAACGTGGCAACTCGATCCGAACCCGAAATGCACGGCTGGCGGCCATTCGTTCCTTCGTGCATTACTTGAGCGACTGGCTGGGGCCGGAACTGCCGGTCGGCGTGGCGCGAATCCTTGCCATTCCGTTCAAACGATATGTGCAGGTGATCAGCGGTTTTCTCAACCGACAGGAAGTGGAAGCGATCTTAAGTGCGACCACCGACACCTGGACTGGCCGCCGAGATTACCTCCTGTTTTTGCTCCTATATAATACAGGCGCGCGAATCTCTGAAGTTTTGGCCTTGCGCGTGATGGACATCAGAGCGGGTGGCAAGCAAGTTCAGGTGCTGGGCAAGGGACGCAAGCAGCGTGCTCTGCCTCTCTGGCATCAGACGCAAAGGCGATTGCGTCAGTGGATTCGAGAGAATCGTTTCAGCCCGGAATCTCCATTGCTGCCGAACCGCTTTGGACAATGTTTGACTCGCGCTGGTGCCGCCTATCAACTCCAACAACTCGTCCAACGCGCATCCGTCAAAATGGCTGTGCTCAAGGATCGCCACATCTCTCCTCATACCTTTCGTCACTCGATGGCGATGGGGCTATTGGAAGCCGGGATCGCCACGGAAGTCATCGCCCTGTTTCTGGGTCACGAAACTCCCAAAACCACTCACCTTTACATGGAAGCAAGTTTGACGATGAAGAAAAAGGCATTGGAGAAAATATCTCCGCCGAAAAGCAAAAAAAGTTCATTCCAGCCCGATGAAGCACTTCTCCGCTTTCTTGAGAACCTGTAATTATGTCAAGTTCTCCCGCTGTGTCCTGATCTGGCCACCAATCCCGGCGCGAAATCCTAGAGGCAAACTCCCCGGCTCGGCGAGCACTGTCAACGGTGGAGCCGCAAACCAGAAAACCCGCGCGAAGCGCCCATCTCTGGTGCGGACTACCTTGACAGGCGCAGACGAGCCGTAAAATGAACGAGGCGATTCGCGCCACGGTCACCTCATTCTTTTTGCTCAATCCAATGCAGAACTGCCCATAACTTCCACCTTTGCATAACGCTCCTCCTTCGCTAATCGTCCACACCGGATAACGCGTCAGGGCGGGATCGGCCTTAACGCCCGCATATAAATCTCTCTGCAATTCGGCGACTGCCACCCAGCTTTTGTCCCGCCCGCCGGAGTGGCCTTTGTACGTGATGCCCCAGTTATTTGGCTCGTTGGGGCCTTCAAACGCCAAGAGCGCGCCCGACTCCGCCAGTTCCTTGCCCGTTGCAAGAAGTTTCGCCAAATCCGCGCCGCCGCTACCCAAACCCCAGCTAAAACGCAGACCCGCTTGCTGATGCAGCGCGATTAATTGTTTGATCGGAACATCCCCCTCGATGCCCGACCTGAGCCAGCGGACTCCGAGATATTTTACACATTCCGTCGTTTTCTGGAAATCCTCACCCCGGCGTGAAATGGCCGATTGCGCGCCGATGCTATTGAGAAACGCCGAAGCCGGCACAGCTAACGTGTCCGCTGCGTACGCGTGCCTCGTCGCGCTAACCGCAACCGCCACGCACCCGGAGAAAAATGCGCGGCAATTCATTTGGATTTTCGAGCGAAGTGAATGCTCATGGCGCCGCCGAGCAAATCGCGTGTGACAACCTCGCAGCAGTGGAGCGACTTCAGTTTTTCGGCCACCGCCCGCTGGCCTGGATAGACTTTTAGCGATTCGAGAATGTAAGCGTAGGTCTCGGAGTCATTGCAGAAAACTTTCCCAAAGAGCGGAACGACCATCCTCAAATACGCGAAATAAATTCGCCGCCACAACCCGGATTCCGGCTTCCCGAAATCAAGGGCCAGAAGCCTCCCTCCGGGTCGCAACACGCGAACCATTTCCTCCAAACCTCGCGCCCAACTGGAAAGGTTTCTCAGGCCGTAACCAATGCTCACGATGTCAAACCTATTGTCTTCAAACGGAATCTGCATTGCGTCACCAACGATGAATTGGACGGTTCGCCCGCCTTGCCGTCCGCGCGCGCGCGCCACTTCCAGCATCGCGGGACTGAAATCCAACCCAATGACCTCCGCTCCGGCTCCGTTCAGCGCAAAAGCGATGTCTCCGGTGCCGCAGCAAAGGTCCAGCGCTTTTTCTCCGGATTTGACGCCCGCCATCCGCACCAGCAGCTTTTTCCAATGACGGTGCAGACCCAGGCTTTGCAGGTCGTTGATCAAATCGTAGCGCGGCGCGATGGCGCCAAAGAGGTCCGCCACGCGGGCGGCCCGTTGCTCTCCGCTTTGGTAAAATTTGTTCGTCACGCAGAACCCTTGTGTTTTTCAAACACACTCTTAGCTTGAGCGTATGGCGTCCGCTATTCAAGTCGCGCCTCAAACCGAGCTGGTGATCACCGGCATGAATTGTGCCAATTGCGCGAGGCACGTCACCGAGGCTCTCCAGGGTGTTGCCGGCGTGGATCGCGCGGAAGTTTCTTTGGACGAATCGCGCGCTCGCGTTCGATGGCGATTCGAAGCGACTCCCGACTTGCCGGCTTTGTCCACAGCCGTCCGCGCCGCGGGATATGACGCCAAACCGATCGCCAAAGAGTCAAAAGCTCCCCCGACGGGCTGGTTTGTAAACGTCACGGTGGGGCTTGCCGGCACGATTCCGCTTATGGCCGGCGAATGGATTTTTCATTGGGAAATGGCGCGATGGTTTCAATGGGTTTCCTTCGGGCTGGCTTTGATTGTCCAGGTTGTCTGTGGGGCGCGATTTTATCGCGGCGCCTGGCAACAACTCAAAACCGGCGCGTCCAACATGGACACGCTGGTTGCGCTCGGTTCGACGGCGGCCTTCGGCTACAGCGTTTGGGCGTTCCTGGGCGGCGCGGAGGGCCATCTCTATTTCATGGAAGCCGCCGTGATCATCACGTTGATCAGCATTGGGCACTGGCTTGAAGGGCGGGCTTCCGCGCTTGCCGAAAAATCGTTGCGCGCATTGTTTCGATTGGCCCCACAGCAAGCGCGCCGCCGCAATCCCGATGGTTCCGACATCGAAGTCGCCGTCGCGGATTTGGAGCTTGGCGATTCCGTAATTCTGCGCCCAGGCGACGGCGTTCCGACGGATGGCAAGGTGATCGAAGGCGAGTGCAGCGTCGATGAGGCGATGCTCACCGGCGAATCGGGTCCGGTGGAAAAGCAAACAGGCAGCCTGCTCTACGCCGGCACGCTGAATCTGAACGGCCACGTCGTTATGAACGTTACCGCCGTTGGTGAAGCGACTGCGATGGCGCGGATCATCGCCGCCGTCGAGCGGGCGCAAAACAGCCGCGCGGACATCCAGCGTTTGGCGGACAGAGTCAGCAACGTGTTTGTTCCCATCGTGTTGCTCGTGGCGATTGCGGCAGGACTTTGGTGGGGATTGGCGCCTGGCGAAGCGCACCGAGTCGCCGCGCTTCTTGGCCGTTATCTGTGGCATCCGAGCGAGCCGGCGACTCCGCTGGCAGGGGCTATTCTCAGCGCGGTCGCGGTGTTGATAGTGGCCTGCCCCTGCGCGATGGGTTTGGCGACACCTGTTGCCATCATGGCGGGCACAAACGCCGCCGCGAAACGGGGCATTTTGATTCGAGACGGAATCGCTTTGGAAAAAGCCGGTCAAATTACCGTCATCCTTGCCGACAAAACCGGAACTCTCACCTTCGGCAAACCCACCGTCGTCGCGACCGAGGGGGGGGACTTAAATTTGGCAGCATCGCTGGCCGCCGCCTCCAATCATCCCCTGAGCCAGGCTGTCGCCAGGCTGACAACCGAACGAGTTCCGCTGAAGAACTGGCGCGAAATTCGCGGAGCGGGAGTTGAGGCCGGCTCAGCTAGGCTTGGTTCCCTATCGTGGCTTGGACAATCAAATCCCGGCGATTTCGTCGAAAAGTGGACAACCGCCGGCGCGACGATTCTCGGGCTTGACGTCGATCGCGAATTGAAGGCGCTCATTGCGTTGCAAGATGCGATCAAGCCCGATTCCGCCCGGGTTGTTGGCGAACTGGTGCGGAGCGGATTAAAAGTCTTTCTCGTGACGGGCGACAATCGCCGCACCGCCGAGGCGATTGCGCGGCAGGCCGGCATTCCCGCCGCAAATGTCTTTGCCGAAATTAAGCCCGAGCAAAAAGCGGAGCTGGTCAAGGAATTCCAAAATAAAGGCGAGCGCGTCGCGTTCGTTGGCGATGGAATCAACGATGCGCCGGCCCTGGAACAGGCGGATTTGGGAATCGCCGTGAGCCATGCCAGTGACATTGCGCACGAGGCCGCGGATATCATCCTGCTGAATTCGGACATCGCGGCGATCCCGGAAGCTTTGGAGATGGCGCACAAAACCCTGCGGACGATTCGTCAGAATCTCTTCTGGGCGTTCTTCTACAACGCCGCCGCCATTCCGTTGGCGGCCCTCGGCTTTTTGAGTCCGATCCTCTGCGCGGGTGCGATGGCTTTTTCGGACCTTGTTGTGATTGGCAATGCGCTGCGGCTTGCGCGGTCACGGCATTAATTCGGTCCCAAGCCCTTCTTTGGTGAAAATCTCCAGAAGAATCGAGTGAGGAACGCGGCCATCCACGAACGACACCTTGTCCACCCCGGCCCGCAACGCTTTTACCGCGCTGTCGGCCTTGGGAATCATCCCTTTGTCAATAATTCCGGATTTCTTTAACGGCTCGACTTCCGCCACGCGGAGATAAGGAATGACGCTGGAAGGGTCCGTCGGATCGCGCAGCACTCCGGGGACGTCGCTCATGAAAATCAGCCGGCCGGCCTTCAACGCAATCGCCATTTGCGCGGCGGCGACATCGGCGTTGCAATTATAAATCCGCCCGTCATCGCCAAGGGCGGTCGGGCTGCACACCGGAGTGGTTCCGGCGCTGAGGCATTCGAGCATTTTTTCAACGCGGACCGACGCGACCTCGCCCAGAAACCCGGCGTCGAATTTTTCGCCCCCCGTCTCGATCCACAGTTTTCGCGATTTAAATATGGCCGTCCCGGAAAATCCCGCCGCCTTCCCAGCGAGACGGTTGATTGTAGCGACAATTTCCGGATTGATTTCGTGGGACAGCACCCGTTCGACAACACTGGCGGTCGCTTCGTCAGTGACACGCATGCCCTGAACGAAAGTGGCCTTGAGACCCGCCTCTTCCATGGCGCGCGTGATCGCCTTTCCTCCGCCGTGAACAACGATGGGACGAATCCCCGCCGCCGCAAGAAAAACGATGTCGCGAGCCACTCCTTCGCGCGCCACCGCGTCGGGCGAATCCATAAAGCTGCCACCGTATTTAATGACAAAGGTTTTGCCGCGATAGCGCTGCAAGTAAGGCAACGCTTCGAGCAATACATCGGCTTTGGAAATCAGTTCCTTCACCGGCGTCAAGAAAACGTTGCCGCGCCAAAGCTTGCAAGCGTAAAACGCAGTCGGATTCACTTACACTTTTCCGGAAAAACCGGTGATGCTCAAAACGGCTGCTTTGACTATAACTCTTTGCTTGATAACACACTATACCTCGCACCGCTGAAAGTTCCTCGACTGGCAGGTTTTTAGCTTTTTGAAATTGAGGCCGGCTTTTTGAGTAAGTCAGCGCGAAGAAAGTATGAAGTTTTTTAGAGTTGGCGCAGTGCTCCTTTTGGCCCAGCTTGCCGTCCTTCAATCCCAGGCCGCCGATTCCATGTACGATTGGGTGACCACCTCCAGCTATTTCGGAACTTCCTTCTCCGGCACAATTGATCTTGACAGCTCCGCGAATCCCAACGGCAGCCCCTCGGACATCGTTGGCGTCGATTTCACATTTTACGATGGAATCTCGACCACCTATTACACCACTGCTCTAAGCGACTTCGAAGGGACCTTCGGTTCAGGCGCTGTGGATTGGAACTCCACTTCGATCACGAACATGAGCACGATCTGGCAGGACGATACGGGAAACATCGATCTTTTTGTCACTGACGGCGTCATTAGCGCGGGCCAAGTTCCGGTGGATTTCGGGTATTGGCAGGCGGAACCCTCAGCGGCGGCGCCGGATTCCTCCAGCACCTGGCTTCTCCTGCTTCCGGTCATTGCGGTGGTTGGCGCGGCACGCAAGTTCCAACGCCCGTTGCGCAAACAGCCAATCGCCATTCCTCGTCCGCGCCAACCCTGGCAAGGACGTTGAATGGCGGACACTTTCACGCACTATTGAGTCAACAGAAAAACGTTATGTCAGCAAGAGCCATAGAAGACCTTCTTGAGATGGTTAACCTTTTGTGCCGGGAACTGCGTCATTTGCGCCAGCGTGTGCATTGGCAGGAAGCGCAAATTCGCGCCATCCACACGTATGCGGCCGCCAAAATCGCGGACCTCAGCGGCCAGGATCGGGAAGAAGCGTTCGACGACGTTCGGAAAATCGTCCGCGACGTTTACGACGAAAGCATTTCAGAATTCGAAAAAAAGTTTCCGTTCATCGCCAGCGACATCGATATACGCAAGTCGATGCCTCCGGAAGAACAAGATTGGTGGTACGGGCTGGAAAAATATTACCCGAAACGCGACGATTCCGCCTGGACCTGAGCCATCGGGGGCGCAAATCAGTTTTTGGAGGGGTCTGTTTTGGAATGAGGGAATAGGACGTGCCAGCGCCCGTTGCGGCGGAATGTTTCCAGGCACATCAACGCTTCGTCTCCGGTTTGGCTCCAAAACTGCCCGGTGCGCTTGAAGC
>DATAUD010000003.1:0-19476 GCA_036268455.1 Verrucomicrobiia bacterium | reverse complement strand
TGGTTGGGACGCTACCGCCGGCTCAATCGCGACTACGAACGACAAGCCAAAACCGGCGAAACCATGGTCTATCTGGCTATGATTCGCCTTATGCTCAAACGTCTCGCCTGAGAAATAATGACTTTTCAAACACGCTCTAAGTAACCTTGTCGCGTTGGCGAATGGCTGGAAGGTTCCCCTGCATATTCTTTTCTTAGACGAGAAGCCAGATTGGATAAAATGCCCGCCGGATGCGACCCCAAAAACCTAATTTCAGATTTCATTAACAAGCCGTCAAAGTCAATTTGGGGTGATCACGTATATAATTCCCCTACTAAAGGTTCACGCAAAAAACCCGCTTCCCACGCTAAACCCACCGAATCCGCTATCATAGAGGATGTTAAGTTCAAACAAGACAATCAATCCACGCCTTTGCCCGAATCCGGCAAGCCTACCGTTTGCTGACGAGATGTGTGCGATAATCGCAACGGGGCCATTTCCTTCTTTCCTGCTTTGCTGGTTGCGCCATCATGGATGCGATGTTTCCAGAGATTAAATCGATTCATTTTACCGGCATTGGCGGCACCGCCATGGCGGCGGTCGCGGCGGCCATGCGGGACAAGGGCTTCGCCGTGACCGGTTCGGACCACAACGTTTACCCGCCAATGTCCACTTTCCTGGCGGCCAAAAAAATCGAGGTCATGCCGGCTTACTCGGAATCCAATCTCGCCGCCAAGCCTGACCTGGTCGTGATCGGCAACGCCATTTCCCGCGGGAACGCGGAGGCCGAGTATGTTTTGGAGCAGAAAATGCGGTATTGTTCGCTGCCCGAATTGCTGCGCGAATTCTTCATTCGCGGCAAACGTTCGTTGGTGGTCTCGGGCACTCACGGCAAAACCACCACCACCTCGCTGCTGGCGTGGGTGTTCGAGCATAATGGGCTTAACCCGAGTTTCCTCATCGGCGGCGTCCCGAACAATTTCGGCGAAGGCGCCCGTTTCACCGACAGTCCCTGGTTCATCATCGAAGGCGACGAATACGACACCGCCTTTTTTGACAAACGCAGCAAGTTTGTCCATTACCTGCCGGAAGTCGTCGTGATCAACAACCTGGAATTCGATCACGCGGATATATTTGACAGTCTGGGTGCCATCCAAACCACCTTCAAACGCCTCATCAACCTCGTCCCGCGAAACGGCCAGTTGCTGGCGAATGGCGACGATCCAAACCTCGCGCCGTTGCTCAACGTGACGCATTGCCCCGTCAAACGTTTCGGTCTCGGCGAGGGCAACAGCGTCCACGGGTTCAATCTCCGCTATGGCCCGACGGCCAGTGAATTTGAAATCCCCAGTTTCAAGTTTCATCTCAACCTCGTCGGCGAACTCAACGTCCGCAACGCGCTCGCGGTTGTCGCCTGCGCCAAACATTGCGGCTTGTCCAACAAGCAAATTCAGTCCGGGTTTGACACTTTCAAAGGGGTGAAACGGCGCATGGAAGTGCGCGGCATCGCCGGAGGGGTCACGGTCGTGGACGATTTTGGGCATCATCCCACCGCCATCCGCGAAACCTTGCGGGCATTGCGGTTGCGCTACGGGCGCCAGCGGATCTGGGCTGTGTTCGAGCCTCGCACCAATACGACCCGCCGCAACGTCTTCCAGACGGAACTTGCCGAATCTTTTCGCGAGGCGGACGCCGTCATCGTTTCACAAATCGCCCGCCTGGAATTGCTCAAAGCTGAGGAACGCCTCGACCCGAAGAAATTGATGGACGACCTCCAGGCCGCAGGCAAGACAGCCGCCTATCTGGCTGACGCCGATCTGATCGTCGCGCATCTGAGGAGGGAAGTGGCGGGTGGCGACGTGATTTGCGTTTTCAGCAACGGCGGCTTCGGCGGCATTCATGAAAAACTGCTCGCAACAATGGGAGCGCGCAGATAATTTTGGGATGCCGCATGAACCGAAGAGAACTTCTTCAAATGACCGGTCTCCTGGCCGTGGGATCCGTCGGCGCCTCCGCAAAGGAAACCGCCGCCGATCATCCCCGCCTGTTCGAGGTCCGTGATCACGGCGCTCGTGGCGACGGCAAAACGGTTGACACTGCCGCCCTCAACGACGCGATCGACGCCTGCCACCGAGCCGGCGGAGGCGTCGCTTATGTGCCGCCTGGAACGTATCTCTGCGGCACAGTGGTCCTCAAAAGCAACGTCACGCTTTACCTCGAGGCTGGCGCCACTCTCCTTGGAAGCGCCAAACTGTCAGATTACTCTGGAAAACACCTGATTTCCGCGCGCGACGCCGAAAATGTGGGGCTGGCCGGACCCGGCCGGATCGATGGCCAGGGGCCGAAATTCTGGGTCCCCAGTGGCCGGACGCCTCTCCCTCCCGAAGACGCCTGGCGCGATGTCGCGACTTACGATTGGAAACCGCTGCCTCGCCCATCGCCACTGCTGGAATTCTATAATTGCCGCAACTTGCGCATCGAGGACGTGCGAATCGAAAACGCCCCCGGCTGGACCTTGCGTCCCCTCCTGTGCAACAACGTGTTCATCCGCGGCATCAGCATTAAAAATCCGGTCATCGGGCCAAATACCGACGGACTGGACCTGACGTGCAGCCAGAATGTCTTTGTGTCCGATTGCATGATTGACACCGGAGACGACGCCATTTGCCTCAAGAGCGAAAATCCCTACGGCGACGAAATTCCCGTTTCCAAGAACATCACGATCACCAACTGTGTGTTAAGCTCGTGCTGCAACGGATTGAAATTCGGCACGTCAACCCGGGGAGGATTCGAAAACATCACTTTCAGCAATTGCGTCATTTTCAATGAAGACGTCGGCCTCGCGGCCAGGACGATTTCCGGCATTGCAGTCGAAATGGTGGACGGCGGATGGGTGGAGGGAGTGGTGATTTCCAACGTTCGTATGCAACGGGTGCGGACGCCCATTTTCATCCGGCGTGGCGCCAGGCGCGAGCGCGCTGATGGATCCCCAGGGACGCTGCGCGGCATCATGATCGACAATCTCTACGCGACCGGTTCCATTCTGACCAGTTCGATAACCGGCTTGCCCGGTTTCGAGGCGGAAGACGTGAGCCTTTCAAATATTCGCATTGATAGCGACGAAGGCGGGAAGGCGGAATGGGCGGGCGCGACCGTTCCGGAGTCCCCCAAAAAATATCCCGAAGCCCGCATGTTCGGCAGGCTTCCGGCCGCCGGTCTTTATTGCCGGCACGTGCGGGGATTGCGCGCGCGGAATCTGGAGTTTAAGTTTTCGCCAAAAGAAGAACGACCCGCGATGGTTCTTGACGATGCGAGGGACGTTGCTATCGAAGGTCTGCGTACGACGCCCGTTGTCGGAGCGCAGCCTGTTGTGAAACTCATCCAGTCCAAGGAAGTTGTCATTCGCGGCTGTAGCGCGCCTCCCGCGACCAAAGCCTATACTTATTTGGATATTCAAGGCGACCAAACGGAACACATCGTGGTGTCGGGGAATGACATGGTGTTCGCCAAGCGGATAGTGAGACAGGCCCCTGACGTTCCCGCGGGTGCGATTTCGCTTGCCGGAAACGCCCGTAATAATCAACGCTGAAACCGAGGGCGGCTACGTGATTGTCAACCAGATCCAAAGACTCACCAACACTAACGCCACCGCCAACTCAACCTTTTCAGCGCGACTGCATTTCACTTCGTGTTGCACGCTCTGCATATCGACAATAACAATAAACCCGCTTTTGACCAGAAAATAAATCAGGGAAACTCCGAAAATTTTCTAGGCTTTTTACGCACAAAACTCAGTATCATCGCCCAATGCCGGACACAGCAGCGCCAATCACGAACCCAAAGACCCGGGAAGCTCCTCATACCAAGGCGAAGGAGCACCTGGACCGCGGCTATCTGGTCATCTGCTGGAACGACCCGGTGAATTTGATGGATTACGTAACGCACGTCTTCCAGATGGTCTTTGGCTGGGGAAAGGCCCGCGCCGAACGCCACATGCTGGAAGTCCACAACGCCGGCAAAAGCCTTTTGGTGCGGGAGACTTTTGAAAAGGCGGAGCACTATGTGCATCAGTTGCAGGGATATGGCCTGCACGCCACGATGGAGCGTGAAGAATGAAATTCTCCCCTGGCCCACGCACGACCGGCCCGCGGCTTTTGCGGTTCCGTCTCAGCAAGTTGGAAAAGGCGCTGCTGCTGGCGACGGTCCAGCTTTTCCCCGTGCTGCCGGCTGGGTATCATCGGCTCACCAAAGACCCACAAGACGCCCCGCCCGCCGAACAGCATTTGCTGGAGGAAGCGATGGCGCGGCAGAAAGCCGAACACAAGGCGCGAATAAACAAATTCCTGCGCTCCGAAGCGCCTTTTTTTCAGGAAGTCGAGGACGATGTTTATCTTCACCTTACCGCCGAACAGTTGGAATGGCTCCTGCAGGTTTTGAATGACATTCGGGTCGGCAGTTGGGTCAAGCTCGGTTCGCCGGACGTCGATGCGGTGCGCCGCGAGGCTCTTGCCGGAGACGAGGCCCGCGCCGTCGCGGCAATGGATATGAGCGCCTATTTCCAGTCCGGACTATTGGAGGCGTTCAAATGACCCGCTTACGCTGAACTTCACCACAGCAACTGTAGCTGGCGCGAGGTGGAATTGAGAGGAATTCAAAGGCGACCATGCGCCCGTCCAATCGCCGCCGGAATTAATCGACGCCCCGCCAAGCGTTATCCCGCTTGTCGCTTTAATATTATCGCCCGGCGCCTCAAGGAACATGATCTGGCTGCTAGCGATTTTGGTTCCGGCATCCAACGTTATGTCAAGGGGATGGGCCTCCGCACTGTGTTCCCTATTGATGAATGTGACGTAGAGATAGCCATCGTCTCCCAGCACCGCGTAGGTTCGCAAATTGTCATGCCCGGGACTCTCTTTGACTGGCACAAAATGGCCATGACTTCCAAGCTCAAACGCCTTTAAGGCGTATCCCAACGGATGGACATCGTAGCCCCCATTCCCAATCACGAATACGGCGTACTTCATGGAACGGGGGCCGGTATGGAAGTTCAATCCGGATGCGCTGTGCAACGCCCACCAATACATGTAATCGACCCCCCAAAGTGCGGAGGCGAGAGCGTCGCTGACACCCGGTCCGCCGCCGTTGGAAAGGCTATTGCACTCCTCAAGACGATAATGCTGGCCGGCGTTCAGCACAGCCGGAACGAACGCATCATAGACCTTCTCGTAGGCGTGTTCGATATTCGGTGACAGCAACCTTTCGCGCGCGACGGAAATATTGGTCGTCCTTCCCGATCCCGCCGCGTAATTGTGCTGCGTGATGAACGCGATGCGCTGCTCCTTGCCCAATTCACTTGCGAAATCGCCGGCCCAAACGACACGGCCTGGTGTGGTGCTCGGCCCGCAAAAACGCGCGTCCGGGACAGCCGCGGAAACAGCGTCGGCGAATCGCTCCCAATCGGCCTTGTACATCGGAAAATCGGTGCAATAATGGTCAGGCTCATTGCCAATGATGAAGCACGACAGTTGCGCGCTATAGTGGTCCTGGATGTATTTGGCGATTTCAGCGTCAGCCTTCGGATCGTAGGGATGAAAGCTTTCCTTGCTTCCGGCTTTGGACGGCCCGGGAACGACGGTTTTGGTTTCCCCCTCATTTAATCGCAGGGTGTAAAGGACTTTCACATCGGCCGCCTTTGCGAAGGCGAATAGGCTGTCGATGTCCGGCTTGCCAGGCACTCTTACGGATTCGCGATCGGCGGTATTGCCCCCGACGCGAAGGCTTTTGACGCCTAACGTGTGAAAGAGCTCAATCAACGGCTTGTTGTCCGAGCGGAAAAAATATCTGCCATCCCTGCCCGGCAGCACAGTGGACATCTCGTAGCTTAACCCGATGAAATCGGGCGAAATTTCCGCGCCCGAAGATTTGGGGTCAATGGTGACAACAATAGGCGCCGCGCCGACGGACAAAGCCATCGCGAAAAACAGCGTGAGGTAAAGCCGCATATTATTTTATTTTGATCGTTTATCCAATCGCACCAACACCACCCCGTGGGGCGGCACCGTTGCCTCGAAATGACCGTCAAACCGGCCAATGTCTCTTTCCCGCCACAAATCCCGCACCATGCGTTTGCCTTGCAGGTTTAGATCGGACCATTGCAAAGTGGCGTTGACGCTGTTGGTATCGAGATTAAACAGCCCCACCGCCTTGGAGCCGTCCTCAAGGTCTTTTGCGTAGATTCGCACGAAGCCATTGGTGGCAACGCACGTCGCTTGTTTGCCGAGCGCGTCCTGATCCAGCGCGAGCACCTCGTCATTGGAAAGCACGCCCACCGTGAAATCGTCAACGTTTCCAAGATCGCAGCCGATGAGCAACGGCGCGGACAACAAACACCAAAGGCTGATGTGCGTGTATTGCTCGTCCGGTGTCAAATGCGTCAAATGCGGCGAACCCCAACCAACGTGGCCAACGACGAGCATGTCCGGGTCGTTCCAATGCCCGTGGCCGGAAAAACCGACCCATTTATCCTGCGAAAATCCCTTGGCGCTCATCGAGGCCCAGGTGTCGCGAATATCCCCGGTGGTGCGCCAGGAATTGGCATATTTTGAGAGGCCGGGCATATTCTTGAACGGCGAGGAGTTGGACAAACTGAAAACCACATCGCGTCTGCTCGCCCGCAACGCGTCCGCCATTTCCTTGGTTTCCGGGACTTCGTTCGGATTCCAGTCATATTTCAAATAATCAATGCCCCATGCCGCCCACTGCTGCGCGTCATTGGTGGCAAAGTGATATTTGCCGATCGCCCAGGGCAGTATCTTCTTATTGACTTTGCCCTTCTTTGAAACGGTGGGTTTGGTCCAGTCGCCGTTGGGATTTTCGGAACTGCCGCCGATGTGGTCCGCATACGAAGTCGTCCAGGGCGTCGAGTAAATCCCTACCTTCAAGCCGAGCCCGTGGATTTCATCGCAAAGGCCCTTCATGTCGGGAAAACTGGAATTGCCCTGGATGCCGTTGAACGTTCCGCCGCGCTTGCCTTGCCAGGCGTCGTCAATGTTCATATAAGTCCACCCGTGCTCGATCAGCCCGGAGGCGGCCATTCCATGCGCGCTTTGCAGGACTTTCTCCGCCGTCACGCGGCTGCCCCAGCAATTCCAGCTATTCCATCCCATCGCCGGCGTCAGGGAGATGTCATCGCCAACGACGATGCGGAATTTTTTTTCACTTTTGCCAAGGGCGTTCTTCGCGCGCAGCACGACTTTGTATTCGCCCGCTTTCTGTAAAGCTCCGGTAATCTCGCCTATCGAGGGATCGACCCGCAAACCCTCCGGCAGGCCGTGGACGGAAAATTCCATCGGACGCTCACCTGTCGCAGGAATGTGATAAAGAAACGGCGAGCCGGGCCGCACTCCGAAAATGGACGGACCGTTGATGCGCGGCGTGGGAGGAGGTTTCGGCGTGAGCGTAACGGGTTGTTCATCCGCGTTCGCCGTTGCAACAAAAGCGGCCAGCGCGATGACAAGGAAATGGCGGAAGTTAATTTTCATTTTCATTTTTAAGCCAAAGTATCGGTTGGGTGATGGCGATGTTGCGCCGCACCTCTTCGTTGGCGGGATCAGCCGGAAGCTTGCGCCAAAGGTTTGCATACGCCGGTTTGCCGAGCGCAAGGGCGGCGAAGAGCAAACCCGGCTGACGCGCGGGCCAGCCTTCCCACGCTTGAACATCCGGCTTTCGCGGCCACTTGGATTTGTCCTCAAGGAACGGATACAAAAATTCAACGGCCTTTTGAATTCCCCGGCCGTCGGGAAGTTGGAACGTCCACAAATTATCATCCGGCTGCGATAACACCTGGCAAAGCGTGACCATGTTATCCAACTGGAAAATGGAATAACCGTACGGTTTTGTGCGGCGCAATTCTTGTGGAAAACTTCCATCCGCCGCCATTTGATTTGGCACGAAGACGTCCTTGAATTGCCGGCGGCACTCCGCCAGATGGACCTCGTCGCCCGCGAATTCCGAGAAGACGGCCATTTGCAGGTAAAACGCGACGGAGTGATTGTTCTTCGCCGCCGCTTCTTGCTGTCCGTTTTTGCTGGTGGCCATCCATTGAACAAGCGCGCCGAACCAATCTTTCAAGCCGTGCAAAACCTCGGGCGGAAACGCGGCGGAGTTTTCGATGGCCTCGACCGCTTTCGGAATCTCGATCAAATGCAAACCATCAATAATACCCGTTCCCCGGCCCGAACTGACTCCGGGGACAGCCTGGGCGAATTGAAAATTCGGATTCATCCGGGTTTGCGGATCGAGGAAAAACACACGCAGCAATTGCACGGCTTTTGCCGCATACCGATCGTCACCCGTGATTTTGTAAGCCGCTCCGAGCGCGGCGGCCGCGTCCTGCAATTTGCGTATCGCCGCGCGATGATCGTTGAAGTTCCCCGGATTGGATTGCCCGTCCCGCTGAATGTAAGGCAGTCCGTCCGCCTTCGACGGGTCGGGCCACCAATAATCGCCGTTGGAATAAAAATCGTGAAGCCCACCCTCGCTCAGTTTTGCTCGCGACGACGTTATGGTCACAGGCTTCTCCTCCAGGGCGGTCTCGGCTGCTTTGAGAATGCGGTCGCGATCGATTGCTCCCACATCCACTTTCACGGGTGAAGTCTCCTTCAAGAAAACCGGTTGCATCCCGTCCGACGCGACGCTCGCCATTGCCGTTCCGTCCAATTTGGCGGAAATCCACGCGCGCCCGTTGGCCAATTGCACAACGCGCGAACCGCGATCCGTCCCCAAGTCGTCGAGCAGCCGCCCGTCGCCAGTCAAACCAAAACGCACCACGTTGGTCGCGTCGAGACACCAGATATTCGACTCGTCGTAAGCGCGGGCCTCAAGCGTGACAACATCTCCGTCACGCGCAACTTCGCGAAGGATCAATTGTTCCGGCGCCCGCCATTTTGCCGTTTGATAGTCAAACGTGACTTCGTCCGCGGCTTCGACATCTCCCTTATGTCCGACGGCTCGAAGCGTGTTTGCGCCTTCGCGGAACGGAACTTCCCAACGCAATCCCGCCCCTGGGAAATCCTGGCTGTCGCGGTGTTTGACGCCGACCGATTCGCCATTGAGAAACAATTCGACATCGCCGCAATTGGAATAGACCCGGACCCATTTCTTTTCGCCCGCATCGCCCCACCGCACTGGCCACGTGTGACCATAAATATGCACCATCGGCGCGTCCGCCCAAAAAGATTGGAAAACGTAGTAGCCTTCCTTCGGCGTCAGATCGCGCTCGGTGAGACCTTTCTCGTTGACGCGCGGAATGGGGTTATCGGACCGCAACGGCGTGGCAAAATCCTCGAAAATCCATTGGGCGCTGCCGCTCAAGTCCGGCATCGTTTCCTGTTCCTTGAGATACCAATCGAAAAGATTGCAAATGTAAGTTTCGGACCAATCGCCATCGCTGGAAACCCGCACCGCGCCGCCGCCCCGCTTGTAGGCGAGGCCGGTTTCGGCGGTCCCTTTGCCGGTCGCCACTTTGCCCAGTATCTTTTCCGGGTCTTCGGAATGGCGTCCGGCGTGGCTGTCGCCGCCCCATTCGGCGTGGAAAAAGCGCTTGACCGATTTCATTTCCTTCTCCGTCGCCGCCCGGTATTCGGTGTAGCGCCCCGAATACCATCCCGCCCAAATGCTCGGCGAGTAAACATCCGGAATGTCCTTGCAGAATTCGCACCGGCGGATGCACGTCAGCCGCGACGGGTCCAATTGGTGTGCTTGGTCATTCAACTCGGACATGAATTTGCGAATCGCGTCTTTGCTGATTTTTGGGAAGTCGCCTGGCCAATCGTTTTCGTTGCCCAATCCCCACAGAATGACGGCTGGATGGTTGTAATGTTGATCGATCATTGCCCCGAGCATCTCGTGCGCTTGTTTCTTATAACGCTCCCCGCCGAGGCCCCCGCGGCACCACGGGATTTCCTCCCACACCAGCAGTCCCAACTCGTCGCACAAGTTGAGAACCAGCGGCGATTGCTGGTAATGGCTTAACCGGACAAAGTTCGCGCCCATTTCCTTGATCATTCGCAATGCCCGCCGCATGTCGTCATCGCTGACCGCCGCCCCCACGCCGGCGTGGTCCTGGTGATATTGCGTGCCGCGAAGAAGCAACCGCTCGCCGTTGAGCTTGAACGGTCCATGCTCGACAAACTCAAACGAGCGCAGCCCGAAACGTTCCTCGTCCACCTGTTCGCCGTGGCTGGACTTCAACGTAACCGTGCAACGATACAAAACCGGGTGCGACGGCGACCACAATTGCCCATTGGTAATGGCACCCGAGGAAATTTCCTTTTCACCCGGCCACGGCGGCAGCTTTTGGCTGGAAGTGTGAATCACCTTGCCGTCCGGGTCACGAATTTCAACCGAGACCTCCACCT
This sequence comes from Verrucomicrobiia bacterium, assembly GCA_036268455.1. Classification (GTDB taxonomy): domain Bacteria; phylum Verrucomicrobiota; class Verrucomicrobiia; order Limisphaerales; family Palsa-1400; genus DATAUD01. The sequence continues at coordinate 9,079 of DATAUD010000003.1, read as the reverse complement.
CATCCGTCAGTGCGCCGGGGTTATAAAGCCGCGCGCGCACTTTGACCGAAGCATGATCAACCGCCGGTTCAACATGAACTCGTTCGAGCGAAATCGCCGGAACATAGACAAGGCTGACATGGCGATAAATCCCGCCGTATAAAGTGAAATCGCTCAAGTTGGACGGAATCATTTCGAGATCGCGCGAATTGTCGCACAGCACCGCCACCGGAACATCGCCATCGCGTTTCAGCGCGTTGACCGCGGCCTCCGTGATATCCACCGTAAACTCATCATAGCCGCCGACATGCTGCGCCCCGGCTTTTTCCATATCGACAAATACCTGCGCCTTCTGGCCCGCGCCCTCGAAGCGCAGAAGTGTGCGCCCTTCCGGAAAAGGATTTGTCACCGCAAGCCTCGTCCGATACCACCCCGGCCCTTGGTAGTAATGCGCATCCGGGTCCACCGCATCGAAAGCATTGAAACAGTGCGGCAGACGAACGGGCGTCCACGCCACATTGTCGCTCGCCTTGTTTCCGCGCCAGACTTCCCAAATCCCCCCCAGGGCGCCCTGGTGATATTCCCAGCCGTCATCGAGTCGGCGCGAATTTTCCGCGACCACCATCTGCGCGGCCAGCATAAGAAGGGCAAGACCCGCTCTTAGAGTTTCAGCTTTCATGTGCTATAGGGAGTGACAATCTGCGCACACAAGCGCGTCAAAGTCATTGAATCTTTGCGGCAGGAAATTGAGATTTTACGTCAGACCTTGTGGGTCAACCCCCGGCTAGCGCTCCGATGATCAGCAACGGTTCAGCGCCGCTGATTACCGCTTCAGGCAGTTTCGTCTCAAGCGATTCGTTCGACAGGTCTTCCTTGCAGGCGAAAAAACGGACAAACGGGCGCCGTTGTTTCGTCACGTGATCGCGAATTGTCCCGCGCAGCATCGGATAACGCGCTTCGAGGGCATCGAGAACCGAACCTAAAGTCATGGATCCTTCAATCGCAAGTTGCGCTTCGCCTTCAACGCGCGCCAGTGTGCGCAGGTGATACGGCAGCACAACGCGTATCATGGCAGGGTCTGAACCTCAACAGAGAGGACCGCAGGCAGGTCCCGGACGATCGGATTCCAACTATCCCCGCTGTCCGCCGAAACGTAAACCTGTCCGCCCGTGGTTCCGAAGTACACTCCGCACGAATCCATCGTGTCCACCGCCATCGCGTCGCGCAGCACGTTGACGTAACAATCCCTTTGCGGCAGGCCCTTCGTGAGCGGTTCCCAATCATTGCCGCCCGTCCGGCTGCGATAGACTCGTAATTTCCCGTCCGGCGGGAAATGCTCCGAATCGCTCTTGATCGGCACAACGTAAATGGTCTCCGGCTCGTGCGCATGAACGTCAATCGGAAAGCCAAAATCCGACGGCAGGTTCCCGCTGACTTCTCTCCATGATCCCCCGGCGTTGTCGCTGCGCATCACGTCCCAATGCTTCTGCATGAACAAAACATCCGGGCGGGACGGGTGCATCGCGATGCGATGAACACAGTGTCCCACCTCAGCATCGGGATCGGGAAGCACGTACGGCGATTTTAGCCCCTGATTCGCCGGGACCCATGTTTTGCCGGCGTCTTCAGTTCGAAAAACGCCCGCGGCGGAAATGGCGGTGAAAATCCGGTTGGCGTTCTTCGGATCCAGAATAATCGTATGTACAGCCATGCCGCCTGCCCCGGGCTGCCAAAGATGTCCCTTTGCCGCGCGCAACGTCGGAAGTTCGTTCCACGTTTTGCCGCCGTCCAAGGTTTTGAAAAGCGCCGCGTCCTCCACGCCGGCATACACGCAGTCCGGATCAGTCAGCGAAGGTTCGAGATGCCAGACCCGCTTGAATTCCCAGGGATGCTGCGTGCCGTCATACCACAGATGCTTTCCGATTTCCCCTTCGTAAACGAACTTGTTGCTCTCGCCCTTGGGCATCCCTTCCGGACTTGGCGCAGCCCCGCCGCCGGGAGTGTCCCAGGTTTTCCCCCCATCATGCGAGCGCTGAATGATCTGCCCAAACCATCCGCTGGATTGGGAGGCATAGATTCGGTTTGGGTCCGCCGGCGACCCTTTGAGATGATACATTTCCCACCCGGCAAAATGCGGCCCGCTAACGTCCCAATTCTCCCGTTTCCCATCCGCTGACAGAAGAAACGCGCCCTTTTTTGTGCCAACCAAAACTCTTACTTTGCTCATCTAATTTCCTTCGTTGATTCACAATACGACGATCCTGGGAACGGAATCAGGACAATTATTCAAAAAAAGACGCCCGTTTCCGGGCGTCCAATGGTTTTACAAGGGAGGGTTACACCCCGCCGGGTGGTACCCGTCGCCGTCAGCCTTGCCGTCGCTTGACGGTACAAGGCCGCGTTTGGGAACGGCGTAATGACCCAGTGCCGACAAAAGTCAGGATCAGTAGAGTAATCATCATGACAATCGGCGTTGGGGTTGTTTGGGTAAATCCTGCAACTGCGAATGCGGCGCTCACAAGAATATATCTGTAAATTCTCATTACAATCTACGGTTCAATGGAAAGCAGAAAGTTCCGTGCCACGCGCCGACCCTTGCAAGCCATGTTTGTAATTAGTTATCTTGCAGCCGGTTAGTATTTTGCTCATGCCCTCCCTCGGTGGGCAGTGATAAAAAAGCCGACGCCCGGAAAAGCATTTTCGTTTCACAACCCACCCTTTTACTCACGATAAATATTTGCAATCGTTTGTAAGGCAGGCTAATCCCCAAGTTTCCCTTGTTTTGACAGTCAGCAATAGCGACTGTGTAAGCGAATCCGACGCAATAAATTAATCCGGGAAAATTGTAAGCGGTCTAAAACGAGTAAATTCGCCGCGACAACCTCTGCCGTAACATAAAATAAGCCAGCAGCGCCATGGCGCCGTACGTGAACGCAATGACGAAGAGCATTGAGCCCAGGTTCGGAGGCCGGTTGTACAGGGAAAACTCGGGTGCCATCACACCGCCGGTAATAAATGGAATGGTCAGGATCGGCAGAACCGCCAGCCAAAGCGTGAACGCCCGCAACCCATGCGCCACAATCTTTCCGGCGACGATACTCTCGGCGTTTAATGGAGTTAGAAACAAAAGTCCCAGCGTTCCCTCGCGTCTTTCCCGCGAAATGCAATCGGACGTCAAAGCAGGGGCGACCACAAGGATAAGTCCGATCAGCGCCAAATGAAGACCGATCAGAAGCCAGGAGCCGGCCTCGTCGGTCGGTCCATTCAGGTGGCCGACGATCACCCACATTAGCAACGTTCCGACCCCCGCGCTGAAAAGCCGAAGCCGATGATTGACAGGTCGCCGCGCCCCTTCGCGCAATTCCCGTTGTGCCACAGGCCACACATTCGAGCCGGGAAGGTTCATACACCAACAGTAATTCGTCCAACGCGCCAACTCAAAAAAACAAATGACAAATTTTCAATTTGCGATTCTCAATGCCTTGCTTCGTCTGCTAATCTCTTCTCCGTTGTGGTGAACGTTGATCTCACTGCCGAACAGCGCCAAACAATGGCCGCAAGCCCGCTGTTCAACGAAGACCTTGCGCCCACCCCGCCGAAAAGGCGCACCTGGCGTTGGTGGAACTTCGCCGCCCTCTGGGTTTCCATGTCGGCCTGCATCCCCACCTACATGCTCGCCTCCTCCCTCATTGGCGGCGGCATGAATTGGTCCCAGGCCATCCTCACCATTTTCCTCGGCAACCTGATCGTCCTCGTCCCCATGATCCTCAACGCCCATGCCGGCACCCGTTACGGCATTCCCTTTCCTGTTTATTGTCGCGCCTCCTTCGGCATCAAAGGCGCAAACGTCCCCGCCATCTTGCGCGCCCTCGTTGCCTGCGGATGGTTCGGCATCCAGACATGGATCGGCGGCGAGGCGATCCACAAAATCCTTGCCGTCTTTTTCCCCGCGCTCGGCGGCGAGGCCCACAATCCCTTCGGCATCACGCTCGCCCAATTCGTTTGCTTCCTCTTCTTTTGGGGCATCAACATGGTTGTCATATATAAAGGCATCGATTCCATCCGCATTCTTTTGAACATCAAAGCCCCCCTGTTGATCGCGCTTGGACTCCTCTTGCTTGCCTGGGCCTATCGAAAGGCCGGCGGATTCGGCCCAATTTTATCCCAGCCCTCCGCCTTCGATCCCGGACAGCCCAAGGCCGGCCAATTTTGGAATTTCTTCGTGCCCGCGCTGACAGGCATGGTTGGGTTTTGGGCGACGCTCTCGTTGAACATCCCCGATTTCTCGCGCTATTCCTGTTCGCAAAAAGACCAGATTATCGGCCAGGCCCTCGGCCTTCCCGCGACAATGGCCCTTTACTCCTTCATCGGCGTCGCCGTCACCTCCGCAACCACCATCATCTACGGCACCACTATTTGGGACCCCACCGATGTCCTCACCCGCTTCACCAGCCCCGCCGTCCTGATCGTCGCGATGTTGGCGCTCTGCATTGCGACACTCGCCACCAACATCGCCGCAAACGTCGTCAGCCCGGCCAACGACTTCGCCCATCTTGCGCCGAAACTCATTTCTTTTCGGACAGGCGGCTTCATCACTGGTGTACTGGGCATCGTCATCATGCCGTGGAAACTTCTCGCCAACGCCGGGCGCTACATTGGATGGCTCGTCGGCTACAGCGCCTTGCTCGGCCCGATAGGCGGAATCCTCATCGCGGATTATTTCGTCTATCGCCGCCGCAAGCTTGATCTGCCCGCTCTCTATCATGGCGACGGCGAATATCGTTACACCGGCGGTTGGAGCATCGCTGGATTGGGCGCGCTGGTCGTGGCTGTGCTGCCCTGCTTGCCGGGATTTTTAGTGGCGACGAACGTTTTAAACAAGCAAACCGTCGCACCCATTTTTGTCTCAATCTACAACTACGCGTGGTTTGTGGGATTTGGAGTGGCGTTTATCGTTTACCTCGCCGCGCGAAAACTCTCCCCTGTTCCCGCGAGCCTTGCCTCTCCAAAAGCCATGCCACTGACAAACTCCCGAAAACCTTGACGACACTGCGTCACTACTGTATTGTCCATACATGAACGAACCGGTCGCATTCTCTTTGATTCACGCCGCTCACACCATTGAGAGCCGGCTTGAGGAAGCGTTGGCGACGGTGAATTTGTCCGGGCCTAAGTTTGCCGCGCTCTCTGTCCTGGTTTCGCGGGACCAACCATTGAGCTTGAGCGAGTTGGCTGAGAAACTTACCTGCGTGCGGTCCAATGTCACCCAGTTGGTTGACCGCCTGGAGACTGATGGCCTGGCCAAACGAATTGATGACCCGTCAGATCGCCGTGGTGTGAAAGCCGAGGTGACGAAACTGGGCCGCGAGCGTCACGCGGCAGGGACGAAGGTGGTCAATAAGGTCCACAAGGAAGTCAGAAAGCAGCTTTCCGCGGTTGATCAGGCCGCGTTGAAACGCGCCCTGGACGCCATTCAGTAATTTTTTTGGAGAAATAATGCAGATATAAACCATATAGAAATGAAATAAAGCAGAAATATGAAAATCATCGTTATAATTGCGCGGGTTTTATTGGGTCTGGTATTCGTCGTTTTCGGTTTGAACGCTTTCTTTCAATTCCTTCCCCAGCCACCTTTGCCGAGCGGCCCGGCTGGGGATTTTCTCAAGGCGCTCTTCGTCAGTCACTACGTTTATGCGGTGGGAGCTCTGCAAGTCGTCGGGGGAGCGATCCTGCTGACGGGCCGATTTGTCCCGCTCGGCTTGATGCTGCTCGGCCCGGTTATTGTCAACATTTTGCTCTTTCACAGTTTGCTCGATCATACTGGGCTGCCGATTGCAATCGTCGTTGCTGTGCTTGCCCTCATCGTGCTCTGGCATTACCGCGCTCCTTTTGCCGGATTACTCAAAGCTAAATGAGGAGCAGACCATGATGGAAATTGGAATAGACAGTTTCGCGACTGCGATTGCGCCGCCGTCCAGCGGCGTGGATGTTCAGCCTGACCACCTGCTCGGCAACTTGCTTAGCCAGATTGAGCTTGCGGATCAGGTTGGAATTGACGTTTTCGGCGTGGGCGAGCATCACCGGCGCGAGTTCCTGGATTCCGCCCCGGCGGTGATTCTCGGAGCGGCGGCGGCCCTCACCAAAAGAATTCGCCTCACCAGTGCAGTCACCGTCCTTAGCGCGGCCGATCCGGTTCGTGTGTTCCAGGAGTTCGCCACGCTCGACCTCCTGTCGCACGGGCGCGCCGAGATTATCGCGGGTCGAGGCTCCTTTATCGAGGCATTTCCGCTCTTCGGATTGAGGCTTGAGGACTACGACGAACTGTATGCCGAAAAGCTCGAACTGCTGCTCAACATTCGGTCCGGAACGAACGTCCATTGGGAGGGAAAGCATCGTCCGCCGCTTACCGGACAAGGGGTCTATCCGCGTCCAATTCAAAACCCTTTGCCGATTTGGGTTGGTGTGGGCGGTACGCCGGAGTCATTTGTGCGAGCAGGAACGCTTGGCCTTCCGCTGATGGTGGCGATCATCGGCGGCGAACCGCGCCGCTTTCGTCCATTGATCGACCTTTATCGTGAGGCGGCTGTCAAAGCCGGACATGCGCCGGAAAAAATGAAGGTTGGCCTGCATGTGATTGGGTTCATCGGTGATACTGACAGCCTGGCCGCCGCCGATTTTTATCCCGGATATGCGCACACGTTCACAGAAATCGGACGGGAGCGCGGCTGGCCTCCGGTCAACCGAGCCCATTTTGACGCGTTGCGGGGCCGCACAGGCGCCCTGTTCATTGGCGACGCCAAAACTGTCGCGGAAAAAATTTTGTATGTGAATGAAACTTTGGGCGGCATTTCGCGGGTGAGCTTTCAAATGACGGTTGCCACGCTGCCACAAAGAAAGCTCCTGCACGCGATTGAGCTTCTCGGGGCAAAGGTCATGCCGATAATTCAAGATGGGAACGATAGACTCACCCCGTCTGATTCGACGCCTTCTCTTTCGTCGGTGTAGCGAGCGATAATGGATCTATCCCTTATCCCATCGACGCCCCCAATCCTTTGCCGCAAGACCGCCTAGCGTTATTAGATTGCGGTCCCGACTTAGATCTTATGGGTAGCGAATCTGGTAAAAACGCTGAGTATAGCTCGCTTCGGTTGAATCATTGTAATAAAACCACCCCGCAGATTGCTCTTTCGCCGAACCAATTTTTATCCACGTTGTCAAATTCGTAGAGGCCCAAACCGAGTAGGTCAATCCTGGTGCCGCGTTAAACCAGAATTGCAATCCATCCGCTACTTGTATGGTGTCTGTCAGAATTGGTGACAAAACAACGCCATTAAGTGTGCCGTTGTACTCGAAAGCTCCAATGTCAACGTGTGCGCCGGATTTTCGGGGATACCCTCGTTGATCTACGGTGAGATTGTATGGCGGGCTAAGCAGACCGTCGTAGCCAGCGTCAATTGCCGGGCTGCCCGCAAGCAGAGCGACGGTAAGTGTATTACCACCATTATTTTGCAACGGGCCGAGATTTGGATTGATAGGATCGACAGCGGTTCCAACAAGATCGTCCGCTACTCCATTCGTAGGCCCTGAAAAGCCATCGCCTTGTCCGATCAAGTTAAAACCATCAGAAGTGAGCGCACCCGAGTCATCAGGTCCGGAACCAGGATTTCCAGCGGGCCCGTTTACTGTGTAGTTATTTACCCCCCCAGCCCCGCCATTCTCTGCTGCGTTTAATGCAATGAGCGTATTCAAAAGGGTGACCGTGGCGTTGGATGCATTGTAGATGCCGCCCCCATTTCCTCCGTTCCCACCTCCAGCGATATATGTGCCGGGCATCGCATACTGCGCAGATCCGCCCGTGCCGCCAGCACCGGTCGTATTGTAAGTTACAGTGCAGGCAATTAGTTCAACAGATCCCGCATTATAGAGACCGCCTCCAGACCCTCCTCCTCCTCCGCTCCCACCGCCATAGACAAATGAGCCGGTTCCTCCGGTTCCTCCCGTTCCGCCGTAGTTGTCGGCGATCGTGCAGGAAATGAGCTGCAACGTATTACTGTTGTAAATACCGCCACCATTTCCACCGTGTCCACCATCGGTGGGGCCTAACGCGTCCTCGGAGTTTAATCCAGAGTTCCCCTGACCACAAATGTTACTGCTCACCGTACATTCGATTAACGAGGCATCTCCCTCATTGCAGAGGCCGCCACCGTTGCCACCTGTTCCACCCAAAACAGCCCCAGAGGAGTTGCTGATTATCATGCAATTTGTCATTCTGCATTGACCGATGTTGAAGACTCCGCCACCGCATCCCCCCAAGTTGATGTCTGAGCCACTTGCGTTGTTCGAAATGACGCAATTTACGAGGACCAACGTTCCGAAATTGTAAACGCCGCCACCATTTGCAATTAGCGGAGTAAAGCTCGTGTCAGCCGGCACAGCGCCTCCGGTGATGACGATGTTCGACATGGTTAATTGCGCGTTTGAGAAGACCTCAAAAACTCGGTCTCCCAAACCCGTTGCGTTAATAATCGAGCGAGATGCCATCTCGCCCATAATGGTCAATTTGCCATTCGTCACATCTAAATCCCCTGTCAAAGAACCATCTTCGTTTGAGCCGGAGATTGTCAAATTGTAAACAGGGCTGGGAAGCAGGATAACGTTGCCGCCTCCAAGCGCGTTGGCAGCAATAATCGCCCCTCTTAAACTTGTTGCATTGGTGGTATCGCTCGAGTTGGAAATGACAAATGTTTCCGCCCGCAGAGAAATGGCGAGAAACGACGCCAAACAAAATACCATCGGAGCTTTTAGCGCAAGCCCTCGCACGGCGGACTTAAGTGATCTCATTGCAGGCTCCTTCGATTGAATCAGTCTGTTGAACGGGAATGTTTCATCGGAAAACCTGTATAGCTGCCTTTCAAGCAATTGTCAAACAAGAAACTACACCCCCAACGAAAGAACGAAAGGGGCGCAAATCAGTTTTTGGAGGGGTCTGTTTTGGAATGAGGGAATAGGACGTGCCAGCGCCCGTTGCGGCGGAATGTTTCCAGGCACATCAACGCTTCGTCTCCGGTTTGGCTCCAAAACTGCCCGGTGCGCTTGAAGC
>DATAUD010000002.1:0-228207 GCA_036268455.1 Verrucomicrobiia bacterium | reverse complement strand
ATCTTACCCAAGAAGCCATCGGCGAATTTCAGCGCCGCGCTACGGCGGGAGAATTCTCCCAGCCTCACAAAACTCCATCACGTAAAGCGTAGATAATCCCCAAAAATCTCTGTGCCACTGTGTCATTTCATAGTGGCCAGGAAGTCTCTGATCGCAAGAAAGTCCTATGCGTGTGTGCCACTTTTTGTGCCACTTTTGGCCTTGGGAAGTGGCATATTGACAAAACAAGGAAAAAATGAGTTTCCGCCTGTAAATACGGGAAGAACATCGCTTGATAAGCAATCAGAAAAAACGAGAAAAAACAGCCATTTTTTCATTTTTAAGTCCTGTGCGTCTGCCATTTCGCCACTCCGGCAACGGCTTTACGGTCTCAGAAGTCTTGGAAAGGCGCAAGCAACGTGTGCGTGCCCTGTGCGAGCGTTTGCGTTGGGCTGGGCGTTAATGAGGCACGAGAATCGCTTTACGCGCGATTACCTCGAAAGAAGGCAAAATTTTGTGCCTCTGAGATTTTGCAAACGATACTTTGGCCTTACGTGTCAAACAGCAAATTCACTGGTGTGAATGGGTACTTGGATAAATCGAAAAAGTCGCATTTGCAGGGTGCTGGGCGGGCGGCAGTCCTTTAGGTCAGTCCTGTGCCGCCCGGCGGTTTGACGGCAGTCACACGTATAGGGCGGCTTGCAAGTCTCGGACGACGACGCTCATGTAGGGGTAACGTTCGCCCATGTCTCGCTCTAGGCACTTGAGCAGTATCTTTTCCAGCGTAAGGGGGATGTCGGCGTTTAATTCGCGGGGGGCGATTAGCTCGTCGTTGAGTTGCTTGCGCAGGATTTCATCGGGGGTTTCGCCAGGGAAGGGTTTTGCGCCGGTGAGCACCTCGTAGGCGGTCGCGCCGAAGGCAAAAACGTCGGCGCGCTGGTCGATGGGCTGATGCTGCAAATGTTCGGGCGACATGTAGGCGGGGGTCCCGGGATTGCCGGACATTTTTTTTGGCTCGTCGGGCTTGGGTTGGGCGAGGTCGAAATCGATCAATCGCACGTTGGCGTTGGGTGTGACAATGATATTTTCGGGCTTGAAATCCAAATGGATGAATCCGCTGTCATGGACCTGCTCAAGGCCAAGGGACATATCGAGGACGATTTGGGCGACGTTTTCCGCGAGCACGGGGTCAGCCTTTCCGATCAGCAATTTGAGGTTGGAACCGGCGACGAAATCCATGAGCAAATAAGGCGTGCCCTCGATTTTGCCGTGCTCAACATAATTGACTACGTATTCGTTGTGATGAATTTTGGATAGGACCTCGCAGCCGTGGAAAAAACGCTTTCGCTCCGTGAAGTTGAAGAGGGAGTTGTTCAACATCCGGCGCAATGCGTAGCTCTGGCCGTTGGAATCCGTCGCGCCCCAGACTTCGGCGACACCTCCGCGGTTGATCAATTCCTGGAGGTAAAAGCGCCCGAACCGCCCGGGTTGTCCGGCGGATTCCGCGCCTTGTTCGGATTTTCCAAATTGCATCGCGTTTCTGGCACTATGCCACAAACGGCTGCAATCTCATGTCAAAAAGGCCGGTTGGCAAGAAATCTCATACTTCATTGACACGGCTAGGCGGCCAGTTCGGTGGCGGGTTGGTCGAGGCAGCGGCGGACGACTTCCAAAAGCGCTGATGGGCGGTAGGGCTTGGCCAGGAAATGGCTTTCCTCGATATTTGCCAGTTCGGTTCCCGGCATTCCTGCGCTGTAGCCGCTGGTGAAAACAACTCGCAAACCCGGCTCTTCGTTGGTCAGGCGTTCCGCCAGTTTGCGTCCGGTCAACCCGTCTGGCATGACCATATCGGTGAGCAGCAAATCGATGTGGCCCGAGCGTTTGGCCCAGGTTTCCAGGGCCTCGGCGCCGGAACCGGCCGAGACGACTTTGTAACCGCGAGACTCCAGGACTTGCGAGACCAAATCGCGCAAATCCGGTTCGTCCTCCACGACCAAAATTGTTTCCCCGCCGCCTTCGGAACCGCGCGGTTTTGGGGGCGCCGGTTTGCGCACCGGTTCGGCGGTGGCAATCGCGGGCAGCAACACATGGAAAGTCGTTCCTTCGTTGATTTTGCTTTCAACTTCCACCCAGCCATGATGCTGGCGGGTGATTCCGTAAACGGTGGCCAAGCCAAGGCCAGTCCCCCTGCCAACCGGCTTGGTTGTGAAAAATGGCTCGAAGATGCGCGGCAGGACTTCGGGAGAGATGCCGCATCCGGTATCGGCGACGCTCAATCGAACGAACTGGCCCTCGCGCATTTCCGGTGTTGAACGGGCGGCTTCGGCTCCGATATAGACTGTGTCGGCGGAGACTTTTATATGCCCGCCGTCCGGCATGGCATCGCGAGCATTGACGGCGAGGTTCATGACGACGCTTTCGAGCATTCCGGCGTCAGCGCAGACGTTGGGCAGGTTTTCCGGCGCCTCGACTTCGACATCGATCATCGGAGTCAAAACGCGCGGCAACATTTCGGAGACAGCGGCCAGGGTATCGCGCAAGTTCATTGGGTGTAGTTCGGGCAATTGCTTGCGGCTGAAGGTCAAAAGTTGGCGGACAAGTTTTCCGGCGCGCTCGGCGGCGGCGCAGATGCTTTCAAGCGGCTTAATCTCGGAGGCTCCGGGCGGTTGTGAGGAAAGAAGCAGGCTGGCATTGCCCTGGACAACAGCGAGGATGTTATTGAAATCATGGGCGACGCCGGCCGCCAATTGGCCCACTGCCTCCATTTTTTGCGCCTGGCGCAATTGATTTTCGAGCTTGGTCTGTTCCGTTATATCCTGCGCAATGATCAGCAGGTATGGTTTTCCATCCAATTCCACAACTTCCACGGACAAAAGGATGTCCAGGATCTGGCCGGATTTTCCGCGGAACCGGCATTGGCGATTGCGGGCGGACATTTCGCTTCGCAAGGCTTGGAGCATGGCGCTTTCGGCATCCGGCTCATTCCAAATTCCAAGCTGCTTGGGAGTCTTGCCGATCAATTCTTGCCGAGCGTATCCGGTGACGCGCTGAAATCCGGGATTAACATCCACGTATTCTTCTGTGAGGAGCGATTGAATGGCGAGGGGGACCGGGTTGGCGGTGAAGGCCTGTGAGAAACGTTCCTCGGACAGGCGAAGGGCGTGCTCCATTTTCATGCGTTGGGCGATCTCTTTTTTAATCTGACTATTTGCCGACTGAAGTTCCATGATTTGCCGCGACACCAAGCCGCCCAGTTCATTCAGGCAGTATTTGATTTCCTGAGTGAAAGTCCATTTGCGCGTCAACGCGTGGGCCATTTGGAGGACTTCCGCGGTATCGAACGGTTTTTTGAGCATGAGAAGGTTGTCGGATTTTCCGAGCTTCCTGACCATGTCTTCCCACGCATAATCCGAATGAGCGGTGCAAATGACCACCTGCAACTCCGGGTATTCCTTCCAGATGCGCGCGACGGTTTCGATGCCATCCCAGCCCGGGGGCATTCGAACATCGACAAACGCCAAAGCGTAAGGCTGACCGACGGCCGCGGCCGTTTGAATTTTACGCAGCCCTTCCTCCCCTTGCAGGGCCGAATCCACTGTGAAAGGCGTCTCGGGCGATTCCGGCGCCGGTGTTCCAAAAAGCATTGCCTCGGCGTCATCCATTGCCGCGTTTCGCCGACTTGGGCAAAGGATTTTTCGGATGTCCTCGTGGATCGAGGGATTATCATCAATGACCAAAACGTGATTGTTTCGGGTATGACCTGGCGTGTTCATGCTTGAGTCTTTGACCGCGTCCTTACAAATGAATCCCATCATGGGACATCATTGTATCGGCAGAAAAGGCTTGAGACTTTAGGCCGCAATGGGTTCGGTGTGGTTTGTGTGAGGCTGGCCATTTTCGGACGTGACGCCGGGGGGAGTTGGGATTTCCAGGACGAAAACCGCTCCCTTGCCTGGGCCTTCGCTGCGGGCTATTAGTGAGCCTCCCAGTTGGCGGGCAGTCAAGGCGCCACTGTGCAGGCCGAAGCCGTGTCCGTCCTTCCGTGTGGTGAAACCGTGGGCAAAAATCTTCGTCAGGTTTTCCGGCGGAATACCCAACCCGTTATCAATCACGATAATGCGCGCACGGTCGGCGCCAGCGGCTTCCACGCGCAAGGTCAATTGCTTTTCCGCCTGCGCGCTCTCACTCATGGCATTCTTGGCGTTCTGGATAAGGTTGACCAGGATTTGCAGGACTTTGTGTTTCTCGATTTCCGCTGGTGGCACGATGCTGTATTCGCGCCGGATTTTGATCTGATGCCGTTCAAGAGACTCGACGTTGAGCCGGACGGCTTCTTCGATAATTTCGGCGATAACCAGGGTTTCGCGGACGCCGGAGATGCGGGCGTAGTTTTGTTGCATCGCCACAATTTCCTTAATGTGGTTGATGTTGCCGCTAAGAAGGGAAAGCTCGTGGAGCATGTCCTCCCGTTCGCTGACGAGATGAGTGGCAAGCTGGCCCAGATAAATGGGGAGCTGGCGGCCTTTTGGATCCTTGGCCAAAAAGTCTCCGAGGTTGCCGGAATGGGCGTTGAGAAGCGCCACGGCGCGTCCGAGGTTGACGGAGCCGGAGTTTTGAAGTTTTTCGGTCACGAGCGAACTGGAAACGTTGACGCTGTTGAGAACATTGCCGACGTTGTGCAGGACACTTGTGGCGACTTCGGCCATTCCGGCCTGGTGGGAAATGGCGACGAGTTCCTTGTTCGCTTTTTCAATTTGCTGCTCCGCGCGTTTGCGTTCGACGATTTCCTCTTTGAGAAGTTTTTCGGTATGTTTGCGCTCGTCGATTTCGGCGTGAAGCTGGGCGGTGCGGCGTTGCACTTGCTTGCGCAGGGCGATGCACCATGCGAGCGCCAATAATAAAATCCCCGCCAGGCCGCCAAAGGTCCAAAATGTATGATCCGACGACCACCAGGGCGGCACGGAAGTAACCATCGCATCGGCGGGTGAGCGCAACAGGATTTGAAAGGATTGAATCTGATGCCTGTTATCGAGGCGGGCGATGTAAACGCCGGTCAAACGCACGGTGCTTTCGGGAGCCATTCGCGGCAATGAAGCCCCGGCCGTTTTCTCCAGGCTGGCGTCGATCAACCGCTGGCCAAACTCCACCGTCAAAATATCTTCCGTCGGCCGGGAAACAGTGCCGATCACGCGGGCTTCCAAGGTCACCAGAGTCGCGTTGAGATCTTCGCTGAGCGCATGGTCCGGCTTCAACTCCGCTCCCATAACGGGCGACCCCTCATCTGGCAATCGCCGCACAATAGCGTCTTCCAAAATAGGCAATTGGTCCTTTAACGCCGGAAATCCAACGACCTCAACCCATGCATCAACCGGGGTGCTGCTGCCGGCTTCAATGCGAACGCCGCCGGATCTGTCCTGCACAAAAAGCGCGCCGCCGCTCTGCCGCAAAATCACACGGCCCTTCACGTGCGAGCGATGAAGGCCGTATCCTTCGGCATTGAATTCGAAAAGCTGGTTGATCGAGCGCAGCGGCAGTTGGTACGGGTTGCTGAGGCCGGCCTCCTTGATATCGACTTCGTTCCATCCAGGGACGCAAAAGCCCAGGCCCTTGAACCGGCGGCGTTCGTCATAGAGGGTCTGGCAAACACCTTTGGCTTCGATGGCCGCGCCCACAAGATTTGTGGGTGGAGCGTTGGAGAGGTCCGTTACCTTGGCCTGGATCACGGCGTCTCCGATGGATATTCCGAGAACGGCGCCGGAGTTGTTTGTGGTTTGGGAGCGGACGACGCCTTTTAAGGCGACCCACTGGCTGTCCGCCGCGCCGGTCATCAACATTTGATAGGTCACGGGCGCCGGACTGGGAAATTGGCCGGTGCCTAGAACGCGAATTTGTTCGGCTACAATAACCGGAGCAAAATCGCCCGGGCCGCTGATTCCCCAAAGCTCGATTCGGGTTCCCGCAGGAGGGAATGAGTCGAATTGCCGCGCGTCGATATTGACGTAAATTCCGGCGGAATCGTCCTGCACAAAATGCAGTCCCGCATCATCTGCGTGGTACGTAACAACGCCGCGAACATGGACGGGATAGCCCAACGCAGCTTGTGGAACGGACAAATCCCGGATTTGCGCGATTTTTTTGAGGGTTGTCAACATCGGGTCCGCTGTTACGGGGGTGGTGACAATGGCTCGAGTTAAAAAAGGAATGTTTTGGCGGAGAACCGGCCAGGCAAAAACTTCGACCGCCGAGCCGAGATGAAATTCGCCTTTGTTGGTGACTTCGACAGTAATGAGGCCGGAAGGATCACGCACTGAAAGCGAGGTGGGACGAATGTTTTCGACGCTGCCGCGAATGCGCGCGGGTTGCCCAGGCGGAAGATTTTGAGCGGCCAGGAGTTCTCCAATAGGTGTGATTGAAAGTGACTTAATTCGATGAATTTCGCTCAAATTGGATACAAACACGTCAAATCCGCCGGAGTATTTTTGTGAGCGCGTCAAATCCAGCGCAAGAACACCCGTGAATTCCACGGAAGCGCCACGCAATGTCAGTGCCTCTTCGCGCTGGCCAATCTTGGCAATGATTCTAAAAAAAAGCCCCCTCGGATCGCTGAAATCCAGCACGACACGCCCGGCGACGGAGCCGATGTCGGTAATTTGACCTGTGGCGTGAACTCGTAGGATTTCATTATTGGTGGATAGAGCATTTGGGGCGGAGAGATCAAGCGGGTCGGGCAATGGGCCGTGGCCGAGAATTTGTATCGAATCATCCACGACATCAGGGTGAATGACCCCGGCCTGTGTTTTTCCTTTTACTTCGATAATGTCCCCGGCGGTGAGATCAAGTTTGGGGGCGTCGGGAGCCGTTTTGTGGGCCACATAGACGGCACCGGTATCATCCTGGACGTAGAGGCCGCCCCAGTCCGGATCGTAGTAGGTGACCGTTCCGCGAAGCGTCACGGGACGGCCCTTCGCGGCCTCGGCGGGGCCGAGTCCGTGGACTTGGCCGGCGTTGGCCAGGACTCGACCTTGACCTTGCAAGGAACAAGCCAGCGAAAGGGCGACAAACCCAGCCGCCAGACAGCCGGGCTTGGGCGTGTGGCACAATGGAAATTGCATGGTTCCGTTTTTCTATCGGCCACCAGTGGAAAGACCTTAAGAACAAAGCGCATCCGCGCATTTTTCTATAGCGATTCCCCTGTCCTAATCTTAACCTTAACTTCATGCGCATGATTCTTTGGTTAAGTGTTTTTCTGTCTGCCGCAATCTCGACAATGGCGGCCCAGGCGGGACCAGTCGCGGCCAGTTATCATTGCGCCGGAACGGCCGAATTAAAGACCGAGACCAATCTCAAGACCCTGAACAAAATCCTCGCCTCGCCGAATAGCGTTACATTTCGCGAGTTCGCGCTTGGCCGAATAGCTGGTCTTCTGTCGCAGTCGTGGGGTCTTGAGACTAATTCGTCTCTCATTGCCCCTTTGCTGGCCGATTGCCTGGAAAAGGAATCGTGCGCCGTAGTCGGAGGGCCGGATTCCAAAACAGAGGAATTCATCCTGGCAGTTCACCTCGATGGGCAGCGTTCACAAATCTGGCGGGAAACGCTGGCCAAGGCCTTCGGAGGCGCGGGTGAACAATTCACGACTGGGCAATTCATCGGCCGACGCTGGGTTAAAGCCACGCCGGGCGTCTTTTGGATGATTCCCGCGCAAGGATGGTTTTTGTTTGGGCGCGGCGAAAACCTTGGATCGGTGCAAGCACGGTATTTGAGGGAAATCAGCGAGCATGGGCGGCCCGTGCCGCCGCTTGCTGGAAATTGGCTGGAAAGCGATTTGGATTTGACCGCCAGCGGCGCCTTCGTCCCCGATTGGACTAAACTATTGAAGCCGGCGAAAGTCCACATCAGCGTTGCGCCAGGGCCGGACGTGTTGGAGATCAATGCGAAGGCCGATTACCCTTCCGCCATACCGTGGAATTTGAAACCGTGGAAACTGCCTAAGCAATTGGTGCAAGAGCCATTGGTTAGTTTTACCGCGGGCCTAGACTTGGGTGCGTTTCTTCGGATCAGCCCGGAATTTTCAAAATTTGACGCCAATCCGCTGACCAATCAGTTTTGCGCATGGGCGATGAGCCAAATGCCACTGCAATCGTACCTGGCCTGGCCCGTCTCCAATGGGACCAACGCGGTAGCCGAGCTTTCGACCGAATTGCCGTCGGTCCTTGACCCGATTTTACAAAAGTTCAATCGAACGCAGATACTTTCGCAACCGGGCAAAGCGAGATTGGTATTGTCGGATTTGCGTGTCGTGGCGCCCGCCATCGAGCCTGCGCAGGATCATGGGGATTTTTTGCTGCTCTCGCTCTTTCCTCGAGTGCCGTTTGCCAGACAGGCGCCGGACCATCTATGGGGCGAGCTCATGGAGCACTCCAACCTCGTCTATTACGATTGGGAAATGACCGGACCGCGACTTCAGCAATGGCGGTTGTTGAGCGGAATACTCTGGCATAACTCGCCGGCGACAGCGACGGGCACGGAGGAGGGGTTGTTGATGAAAAGCAAACTGTTCGGCGATTTTGGAAAAGAGATCGGCAAGACAGTAACCGAGATCACGCTTTCCACTCCAAACCAGGTATCGATTGTCCGGAGAGGCCCGCTCGGTTTTACCGGGTTGGAAATGGTTCTGATAGTGGATTGGATGACCATCGATTTTTAATAAAATTCATTCCACTCTTGGGGCGCCGATACGACATCCGCGCCGCTACATCGAAATGAAGCTCCTATTAACTCTATTTGAAAAACAATAAATCTATAAAATCTGCAATAAGTGATGGCTGGCCAACTGGCGAATTAGGCGACCTTGTGATAACCTCTTTGCCATCCGTCGCGGTGTCGGGTTATCCACCCTGATCAAACGGTGGCGCATGGATCACCTTGACAATTCCGTTGATTTATCTGATAAGCACTTCATTAGCAATGGCTGACGCCAATTCTCGGCTATGGTCTGTGTTCTGGGAGAGGTGTCAGCCGATCAACCCGAAATTCGTCAAGGTATATCGAAATGAGCAGTCGATCTCAACGTTTGCTGTTGTCCGCGGTTCTCAGCCTTCAGTTGGCCGGCATGGTTCACGCCCAATTGATTGATGTCGATTTTAATACGAATAACGCCACCCTCAGCGGCGGCGGCCCCGCTGTCGGCCCAACCATGTCGGGCGCGGCAGTCCTTGGGGCTGCCGACGACCAATGGAATGGGATAGACTTCAGCAGCGGCACGGCAATTCCGTTAATCTATGCCAATGGAAGCAACTCGCCGGTGACGATGACCTTCACATCCGGGGGCGGATACGATGTGAACAGTTATAGTGGCTCTACTCCGTTTGGCGGCACTCCCTACGACGCTCTGATGGAGGATTATCTCTATAATGATGGGGTTTCCCAAACCGTCACGCTCTCGGGTCTGGTGCCAAAATCGATGTATGACCTGGTCCTGTATAACGCGGCGGATGTTAACGCGGCGGGTCGCACAACCTATTTTACCGTCAATAGCAACACTCAGAGCAGCACATGGAACGGCTCCAGCAACACATTGATCGCCGGTGTGGATTATGTCCAATTCACGTCTGCCTTGTCGGATAGTTCAGGCGGCCTTGTGATTACCTGGACTGGAGACGGCAGTGACGAAGGCGATCTTGATGGGTTTCAAATCCAAATAGAACCAGGCCCCACCGCACCCGGGCTGGACGCCAGCTTTGGCCTCGGCGGCAAAACCTTAATCAGCTTTGGCGGTGTTGCCGCGGTCGCCTATGCGCTCGCGATCCAGCCGGATGGCGGAATTGTCGTGGCGGGAGCAAACGACTATTTGACCAATGGTAATGACGAGGTCTCCAGCCTTGCGCTGGCGCGGTTGAACACCGATGGCGCTCTCGACCTTTCCTTTGGCGTGAACGGCAAGATCACCAACGCCAGCATGGAAAACGCCAGCGCCGTGGCCATTCAACCGGACGGAAAAATTGTCGCGGCGGGCGGATCCGCCGAATTTCAACTGGCCCGTTACAATACCAATGGTTCGCTGGACACTTCTTTCGGCAGCAACGGAATAGCCGAGGCGCTCATTGGCACCGCGGACATGGCCCAAGCCGTCGGATTTCAATCGGACGGAAAAATTATCGTCTCTGGCGACGGCCGCACGAGTGGGCCGGCGATGGTTGCGACCGCCCGGTTCAATACCAATGGCACACTGGATACCTCGTTCGGCAACGCAGGCGCAGTCCTCACGGCCATCGAAAGCGCAAGCATAGCGTACGGGGAGGGAATTCAGCCGGACGGGAAAATTGTCGGCGGCGGCATCGCCATTACTGAAACCGACACAACCGTAACGGGGGACGTTGCGGTGGCGCGCTACAACGCCAATGGCGCGCTCGATTTAACGTTTGGCTCGCTGGGCCGGGAAACCAATAACGCTGGCGGCGCCACGATAGATGGCGCTTACGCGATGGCGCTTCAGCCGGATGGGAGAATCCTGCTGGCCGGCGCCGCCGCACTCGGAAACAGCTTTCCAGGACCCCTTGTCGGCAACGAGGTGGTCAACTCCTTCGTAGTCCTCATGCGTCTCACCCCCAACGGCGCACCCGACCCGACTTTCGGCAACAACGGATCGATTCTGACCGAAGTCGGCAATTATAGCGATTACGCCCTCTCTTTGGCGCTCCAATCCGACGGCAAAATCATCGTGTCAGGCGCAACCCAGAACGGAAACTATGAATGGTTCGTCCAGCGTTACAATTCCAACGGTTCGCTCGACTCGACCTATGGCGACAACGGCGTGCGAATTGTTAATTTTTGGAGCGGCACCAATGAATACCCTTACGCAGTGGCGGTGGACTCCTCCCGCCGCGGCGTGGTGGCCGGAGACGCGGGCGGCTTGTTCGGTGTCGCGCGACTTTTGCAAAATGCCTCGGCCGCCTCGCTCAAGATTTCACTCACCCCTACCCACACCGTGCTGATATCCTGGCCCTATCCGTCGGCCGGCTGGAATTTGCAACAGAACAGCGACCTCCGAACCGCGAACTGGGTCACTCCACCTGAAACGATTAACAACGACGGCACGAACAACTTCATCAACGTCAGTCCTCCGTCGGGAAACCTGTTTTTCCGCCTGGCACAGCCTTGAAATCGGCCAATGGGTCGATCGGCTCAAAGGGATCAGACTGTGTTTTTTAACACCTTTAGAAATGCTTCCAGTGCTCCCGAAATGTTTTTCGGTTGATAAGCAAAAGCGTGATTTAACAACGGTTCAGGAAAAGGTAACTTCTTAAACACCACGCCTCTCGAAATCAGGCGCCTGAGCGAGTTGGGGACCATGCTTACACCATTTCCCGCGGCAACCATCGTCAAAATGGCTGGAACCCGATCTGATTCCTCAATAATACGCGCTGACAGACCGTGAGTCTTTTCAAGAATCGCGAACTGAAAGCGAAATGCAGGGGCTGCTTGACCCGAAACCATCACCCAATTCAGATTTTTCAGGTCACCCCAGGCCAGACCACGATTCCTGGACAATGCGTGTTTTTCAGGCAAAGCGAGCAAGAGAGGTTCTGTCGCCCAAACGAAAAACTCAAATCCCTTCACTTTTTTTGCGGGCATTGCGCCAATGAATCCGCCTTCCAAATCTCCAGATTTTATGCCCGCCAATTGAGCCGAGGGCGCAAGGTCTGTAATTTGCACCTGGCACGTCGGATGCCTTTCACGAAATTGTTGAATGAGGCGAACCATTTTTTCATCGAGCAACGCTCCAATAAACGCGAGACGCAGGCGGGAGGTTTCTCCGTGAAGCATTCGTCGGATACTTTCACCCGCCCTATCCAGATGACTAAGTATGGAGCGGGCGTCTTCGAGGAAAAGGGCCCCGGCCTCGGTTAAAGAGACTGCATGGGTATTGCGCTTGAACAGTTTGACGCCCAGCTTTTCTTCCAATGACTGAATGTGCCGAGTGAGCGGAGGCTGGGAAAGATTTAACTGCCTGGCGGCTTTGGAAAAATTAAGACGATCCGCAACGGCAACAAAACATTCCAGTTCACGGACGGCAACTCTGTTCATACCCTAATAGTATCATGGTGTTGTGGCCATAGCAATTCCATATAACACTTGACCCTGCTAAATGTTAAACATGAAAACGGACAAAAAGAACATGACGCCGCCATTTACCGCCAAATCCACGGTCGAGGAAATCCGCATTCGGTTTGATCGGGAGGTGGAAAGATTCAGCAATTTACAAACCGGGCAGCAGGCAACGATTGACGCGCCGTTGTCCCTCTCTTTGATCGCCGAGGCTGCCTCGCGCGTGACTCCAGGGGCATCGTCTCTTCTGGATATCGGCTGCGGCGCGGGCAACTATACACTCAAGATTTTGGAGCAGCTTCCCAATCTGGATGTAACGCTGATTGACCTCAGCCGGTTGATGTTGGATCGCGCCGTTGAGAGAATCAGCGGAGCAACAACCGGCAAAGTAACGGCATTGCAATGCGATATTCGAGATTTACCCGTTGGCGAATCGAGCTTCGATATTATCTCCGCGGGCGCGGTTTTACATCACCTTCGGGACGCAGTCGAATGGCGGCGTGTTTTTTCCAAATTGCACTTCTCTCTCAAGCCAGGGGGTTCGGTTTGGATTTCGGATTTGGTTGAACATTCAGGTAAACGGGTGCAGGAGCTTATGTGGGAACGATGGGGCGCCTATTTGACGCAACTAAAGGACGAAGCCTATCGAGACGAAGTTTTTGCCTATATTGCTCAAGAAGACACCCCTCGCCCATTGATGTTTCAATTGGACTTGTTGCGGTCGGTCGGGTTCTCGAACGTCGAAATATTGCACAAGAATAGTTGTTTTGCCACTTTTGGCGCAATCAAAGGAGCGTAAAAAGCGCCGGCCCTCGCCCCCGACTTTTCAAAAGCCTTTCGTTTGGACTGTGGTTTGTTAGAGTGGGCGGCATGGCTCGAAAAGATTGCTGGCGCGCAATAGTGGTTTGCCTTGTCCTCGGACTTGGCACCATTGCGCTCTATTCTCCGGCGTTTGCGTTTCATTTTGTCAATTATGAAGATCAGGTTTATGTCACCGCCAATCCGCACGTCAATCATGGCTTGCATGCGGAGGGTTTGCGATGGGCCTTTCAGACGTTTTATACGGGCAATTGGCAGCCGCTGACGTGGCTGTCGCACATGGTTGATTGCCAGATATACGGGCCCAAGGCGGGCGGCCATCATGCCACCAATGTCGCGCTGCATGCGCTCAGCGCGGTGA
Organism: Verrucomicrobiia bacterium; assembly: GCA_036268455.1. Classification (GTDB taxonomy): domain Bacteria; phylum Verrucomicrobiota; class Verrucomicrobiia; order Limisphaerales; family Palsa-1400; genus DATAUD01. The sequence goes on along the minus strand of DATAUD010000002.1, from coordinate 214,943 downwards.
TTTTATTTCTGGCGTTGTCGCGAATGACGGGGGGCTTTTGGCGGAGCGCGGCGGTCGCGGCGTTTTTTGCGTGGCATCCGTTGCAGGTTGAATCAGTTGCGTGGATCGCGGAAAGAAAAGAGGTTTTGAGCGGCCTTTTTTGGCTGCTCGCGCTTGGCTCATACGTCCATTACGCGCAAAACTTCAAATCTAAAACGAATTTCAAGCTCTTCTACGCTTTGGCTGTGGTGTTTTTTGCGCTGGGTTTGATGGTCAGACCCATGCTCGTCATGTTGCCGTGCATTTTGCTTCTCATCGATTGGTGGCCGTTGGGGCGCCTTCGTTTTAGCGCCGCCCCGGCGGAGGAAAAAACGGCGCCTGCCGCACCCGGAATCGCATTTGTTTTGATTGAAAAAATACCCTTTGTTCTGTTGTCCATCGCGTCGTGCATCGTTGCCGTGAGGGCAGGCGGTCATGAAGTGGTTCCGTCCCTGATGGGGCGTATGTCGTTCAACCATCGCCTGGTTACGGTGGGCCTTTCCTATTTTCGTTATCTCGAAAAGATCGTCTGGCCTTCGGACCTGGGATCGCTTTATCCGATAGTATTTCATCTGCCAAAAGTCGAATTGGCTGCGATTGCGCTATTTTTGCTGGGGGTTACCGCGTTGGCTCTTCGCCTTCGGAAGTCGCGGCCTTATTGGCTGACAGGATGGCTGTGGTTTCTTGCGATGCTGGTCCCCACGTTGAATTTATTCCACACCAACGCTCAACCTATGGCGGATCGATACATGTATCTTTCTTCAATCGGCCTGTTCATTCTCATTTGTTGGGAGGCCGCCGATTTGGCGAGCCAATGGCCAGCGGGCCGTATCGTTCTTGGAATCTTGTGCGGCCTGGCTTTGGCTGGATGCTGCGTCGCAAGTTCGTTTCAGCTTCAGTATTGGAAAAATGAGGGCGCCCTGCTTTCCCGAATCGCGGAGCCGCGGCTTAATTACTTCGGCCACGCCAATTACGCGTCCTACCTGATGGCTCACAATCAATTAACCGAGGCGCAGGTTGAAGCCGAAACGGCAGCCGGCATCCTTCCCGATTATGCGCCATTCAAGGCGTTGTTGGGCGATATTTTCTTTCTTGAACACAAATACGACGACGCGATCGAGCAATTTCGGCTGACGCAGAAATTGGACCCTCGGCTGGTGGGGATTCATTTGCTGTGGGGCCGCGCGTTGCTGGCCGAAAAACGCGTGGACGCCGCCACTTCGGAATTTAAAACAGTGATCAACGCCGACCCGAAGAATTTCGAAGCGCATAATCTTCTGGGCAAAACGTACATGGTTTTGGGAAAAACCAGCGCTGCCATTGAGGAATTTCGCGCTTCCCTGGCTTTGCAGCCCAAGCAACCGGAATTGTTGAATGATCTGGCGTGGATGCTTGCGACCAACCCGAACGCGGATCTGCGCAATGGCGTTGAAGCCGTGAAATTGGCCGGGCAGGGCTGCGGGCTGACGCACAGCACTCAACCCGTTTTGCTTGGGACGCTTGCGGCGGCGTACGCCGAAGCCGGGCGATTTGACGACGCCGTCGCAACCGCGCAACAAGCGCATGACGTTGCGTCGGCCCGGGCGTCGGCCGCGGAAAAAGCCAACGAGCCGGCCGCGGCCCGTGCCGAACAAGCCCTCGCGGCGCGAAATCTCGAATTACTGGAACTTTATCGCAGCCACAAACCGTTTCATGAGAAGGCGGCTAAACCGTAGCGAGGCAGTTGACATACGAAAAGCCTCGCGCGGAGAAAACAGAAGAAAATGGGGGATTGGAATTGGGAAAAAAGGGAATTGAGAGGAGTTTGGCGCAAAGAGGCCAAGGGGCAAAGACGCCGGGAAAATGCTTCTAAGCAGGCTCGCTGTCAGTCGAGCTTTTTCAATTCGTCGCTCACCAATTTCATGAGCGGCTCGACGGTTTGGCCGCTGAAGTCGAAGCGACAGCCGGCGGCTTGAAATAGTTCGGGCAGGGGACGTGATCCGCCCAGCGCGAGCGCGCGATGATAATCTTCCAATGCTTTCGCTTTGTCGCGCTTCGAGTTGGCCCAGACTTGCAGCGCCCCTAATTGCGCAATTCCATATTCGACGTAATAGAACGGATGGATGAAAATATGGAGCTGCCGGTGCCACAAATTGACACGCGCATTCGTGTAGCCGCTCCAATCGACGTCGCCACCGAAACGGTCCATTAAATCCAGCCACGCTTTTTGACGTTCGGCGCGGGCATGACCGGGATGGGAATAAATCCAGTGCTGAAAAGCATCGACCGTTGCGATCCACGGGAAAATTTCCACGATTCCCTCCAAATGTTCCTGGCGGGCGCGACGGGCGTTATCAGGCGCGTAAAATTTTTCGATGAATTCGTTGCCGAGCAATTCCATGCTCATTGAGGCGACCTCGCAGAATTCAATCGGCGCGCTGCGGTAAGAGTGCAAATCCTCATCGCGGGTGGCCAGGGCGTGGAATGCATGGCCGGCCTCGTGAAGGATTGTCTCGACATCGCGCTGAATGCCAACGGCATTCATAAAAATAAAAGGCAGGCGGGATTCGGCGAGCGTGGATTGATAGCCGCCGGGAGCTTTGCCCTTGCGGTTGTCCAGATCAAGGAGGCGATTGTCGCGCATCAATTGGAAATCGCGCCCCATTTTCGTGTCCAGATTAGCGAAAATGTCCTGCGTATTTGCGACGAGCGTTTCCACTTTGTCGAACGGGCGCAGCGGCGGCTTGTTCGTGGGATCGACGGCGAGGTCCCAAGGCCGCAATTGCTCCAGGCCCAATTTTTTCCGGCGTTCCGCCTGCAACCGGCGCAAGACAGGCATCAGGACATCTTCAATGGCCTTGTGAAATTTGAGGCAATCCTCGGGCGTGTAGTCAAACCGGCCGCGCGCTCGAAATGCGTAGCTCAAATAATCCGAAAAGCCGGCATTGGCGGCGATTTGCTCGCGCAGCTTGAGCAATCGCTCAAAAATACTTTCGATCTGCTCGGCCTCCTGCAAACGTCGATTCGCCATCAATTCCCAGGCTTCCCGCCGCAACGAGCGATCCGGTTCCTCGAGATAACGGCCCATTTGAACCAGCGTCCGCTCCTGGCCGCGGAACTGGACCGTCAGCGAACCGATAAGTTTTTGATATTGCTGGGAAAGTTTGGCCTCCTCGGTTTCCAACGGGACATTCTCGGGGCGGAACAGTTCGACCTGCAATTGGGTGTTTCTGTCAAACACAAAATATCGCTCCTTGGGAAGTTTCGAGCGCAACGGGTGTTCCAGGAAAAGTTTGGCGAGGTTGAATTGGCGCGGCTTGAGTTTAGGCTCGATATTTTCGACAAAATGGAGATAGGCCGCTTCGGCAGGCGGGTTGTCTGTGTGGCAGGTCATCGCGATGTAACGCCGGGACCCCTCTTCGTCCAGCGCCGCGCTTAATTCACCGGAGTCCAATAGCCATTGCTCGAAGTCCCCCACAGTGCGGCACCCGTGCGCCTTCTTTTCCAACTGATCGAACAACGGGGCGATCCGCCGCCAGTCGCCCAGATCGATTGTCCGCGGCACAAAACTCCGGCGCCTATACGCAGGCAAATGATCGAACGGCAATAAATTCATGCAATAAAGATAGCCACGGAAACTCAAAAAGCGAATCGATTCACCACTCGCCATTCGCAATGCTTTTTTTAATATTTGGAAGTGAAAAGATTTGCCCGTCACGGATGGATCGGCTTGTTTCTGGTGGCCGTTTGCTGGCCATTGGACTGGGTTCTTCCAGGCGTGCGAACATCGTATCTTTTCTTCCCGCTCTGGCTTGGTTACATCCTTGCTGTTGACGCGTTAGTGGCACGGCGATCCGGGACGTCCCTCTTGACGCGTTCGCGGAAGGAATTTGCGGCGCTCTTTTTAATCTCCATTCCGGCGTGGTGGCTTTTTGAAGGGTTTAATGAGCGGACACACAATTGGGAATATCTGGGAAGGAACCGATTCGATGACATTTCATATTTTTTACTGTCATCGATCTGTTTTTCGACGGTCATGCCGGCGGTGTTCGAGAGCGCGGAATGGATAAGCGCCGCGCACTGGCTGAGGAATTTGAAACGCGGTCCGCGCCTTCCAGACAACAGGACGGCACGATGGGGTTGTGTTGCGGCGGGCCTGGTAATGATCTTACTGACGATACTCTGGCCGCGTTTTTTTTACCCCTTGGTTTGGGGAGGAGTTTTCCTGGTCCTGGACCCAATTAACGAGTCGCTTGGCCGGGCAAGTTTGCTCAGGCGCGTCATGGATGGCGATTGGCGGACGGTAATTTCATTGGCGTTGGGCGCGTTGCTGTGCGGATTTTTCTGGGAGATGTGGAATTATTACTCGTTTCCGAAGTGGACCTATCATACGCCGGGGGTCAATGCGTTCCATCTCTTCGAAATGCCGCTGCCGGGATATTTGGGATACATTCCGTTTTCGTGGGAATTGTTCGCGCTCGCCAATTTCCTGCGACCACGGACTTCGTTTAGTCCTTTAAGTTAAACTAGGAGCGTGGGTTCTGCTCCGAAGTCGCGGAACTGGAAGGATGGGCGCTTAGCTGCCGCACGCCGTCAAAGACATAAAGCAATCCCGAAATTCCCGTCAGCACCCCGGCGCCGGCGGCCAGCCAGGGCAATCCCCGAACAGGCCATTTCAACAGAACCCAAAGCACGGCGGCCATTTGCAGCACAGTCGCGGCCTTGCCAATAATGCGGGGACGCACCTTGATCGCGCCCGCGATGTAATGGAACAGGCCAAGGCCGAGAACGAGGAGGGCGTCGCGGCTCAGAATAATTATCACCAGCCATTCCGGCAGACGGACGAGAAAAGTTCTCCTAAAGCTTAGGAGAATAACGGCCGAAACCAAAAGGAGCTTGTCCGCCAAAGGGTCGAGAACGGCGCCTAACTCGCTGCGTTGATGATACCGGCGGGCAATGTACCCGTCTAATGCGTCGGCGCCGGCGGCCAGGCCAAACGCAAGGACGGCAAACATCCGGAAAAGTTCGTTGCCGGTGTCGGTATAATAAATCAGCGCCAGAACGAATACCGGCACGAGCAAAATTCGTCCGATTGTGATTTTGTTTGCCGTGGTCATTGCTTTCGCACCGCGGCTGGGTCGGACCCTGCCAGCCCAATTTAGAGCCACTGGAATTTTTGCGGCACGTAGATGATATCCAATGGCTTTAGGGCGAAGGGGTCCGGACGTTCCCCGTGTTTTAAAACTTTATTGACATTCAGTTTGAACCGTTGCGTGTCCCCGTTTTCGCTTGTGCGAATGACGGTGACGTGCTTGAGGTCGGCGTTCTGGACATCAACGCCCGCTTCGAGCAATGCCTCCAACGGAGTCAAAGGACGGTCGGAAGTCAGTTTACCGCTATGGCCAACAGCGCCTGTCACGTATATCATAAAAATTGAAGAAACCACGGAAACTGTAACCTCCTTGTCCACCACCAGCGTGTCGTAATCCTTGAGCAGGTCTTTTTCCAGTTCATGGGGAGTCAGGCCCGCGGCCTGAATTTCTCCCACCGATGGCATGGTGATTTTGCCGTCGCGCCGAATGGTCTGGGTGCCGCTAAACTTGGCAGCACCGGGAAAGTCAATTCGCACGCTATCACCATCGTGGAGTTCAAGCGAAGCCGCCCTGTCCTTGTTGAACGCTTGTTGATCGAAATTGGTGATTTCAGGATGGCTCGCGCAACCCGCGAAAAACGCGGTTGCGGCGAGGGCCATGGTCACGCTCATCATCCACCGAAATAAGTTGTTTGACATTCTTTGTTCCTTCCAAGCGCCGTCACGGGCGCCAATCACATGGTTTCGCTTCAAACGCCTTAAGTGAAAGACGACTGACGCCTGGATTCAAGCTTATTTTCATTGTCTCGTAAATGGTCAGGCTGATTGCGGGAGCCTGTGTTGAATGGACACCGGATTTTGGGGGAGATTCGCAATGTTGCGCACGTGCTCATTTGTTCCGCGGAGCTTAAAGAGCGCCGCACTCGAATAATCGGGACGGCTCTGTCTTCTCAGAACCGCGAACGCCATTGCGCGAATTTGCGAATTCCGGCCCGATTCTCTTGGCAACACGCCTGCTAAGGAGGCATGTCTGAAAGTAGCAGAATGGGAGGCAACGCGGTCGTTAAGCTGTTGGCTGTCCTTGTCCTTTTCCTGGCTTTTTGTTTTCGTGCCGACGCGCAGTCGTCAGTTACGCTCGCATGGAATCCGAGCCAGGATTCCTCTGTTGCCGGCTATACGATCTACTACGGCACCAACTCCGCGAATTATAGCAACCAGCTTGATGCGGGAACTAACACGGCCCTCGAAATTACCGGCCTGGCGGAAGGGCAGACAAATTACTTTGCCATAGCGTCGTATGACTCTCAGGGGAATGAAAGCGCGCTGTCCAGCCCGCTTGCCTATTTCGTGCCGAGCGATTCCACTGGCGCGCAAACCGGTTCATTGGAAGTAACGCTTAACGCGCCTGGCGCTCAATGGGCTGTGGATAACGGAACGATGCAAAACAGCGGCGCGACGGTCTCCGGCCTGTCGGTGGGCACGCACACAGTGAGTTTCAGCGTCGTCAGCGGCTGGACGACACCCGCGAGCCAGACAGTTTCAATCGCAAACGATCAGACTACTTCGGCAAGCGGAACCTACGTGGCCATTCCTCAAACTGGTTCATTGGAAGTAACGCTCAATGCTCCGGACGCTCAATGGACGGTAGATAACGGAGCGATGCAGAGCAGCGGCGCGACAAATTCCGGTCTATCGGTGGGCGCACATACGATAAGTTTCAGCGCAGTCAGCGGTTGGACAACACCCGCGAGCCAGACAGTTTCAATTGCAGACGCTCAAACCACTTCGGCAAGCGGAACTTATGTGGCCATCCCTCAAACTGGTTCGTTGAAAGTAACGCTAAACGCCCCTGGTGCTCAATGGGCGGTTGATAATGGAGCAATGCAGAACAGCGGTGCGACAGTTTCCGGTCTGTCCGTGGGGACACATACGGTAAGTTTCAGCACGGTCAGCGGATGGACGACACCAGCGAGCCAGACAGTTTCAATCGCCGCCAATCAAACCACTTCGGCAAACGGAACCTACGTGGCCGTTCCTCAAACTGGTTCGTTGGAAGTGACACTCAACGCGCCTGGCGCTCAATGGGCAGTGGACAACGGCGCGATGCAGAACAGCGGTGTGACAGTCTCCGGTCTGTCGGTCGGCACACATACGATGAGTTTCAGTGCGGTCAGTGGTTGGACGACACCCGCGGGCCAGACGGTTTCAATCGCCGCCAACCAGACAGTCTTAATCGCCGCAACCTACAGCGCAGTTCCTCAAACCGGCTCGCTGCAAGTGACACTTACGCCTGCCGCGGCCCAATGGGCTGTGGATAACGGCTCATTGCAGAACAGCGGAATAACCGTTTCCGGTCTGTCGGTGGGGGCGCACACGGTAAGCTTCAGCACGGTTAGTGCTTGGATAACGCCGAGTAACCAAACGGTTTCCATTTCCGCCAATCAAACGAACACAATTCTTGCGGCGTATATCACCAATTCACCAACTACTCCTGTGACGACAAACAATGGGACGCCGAGCTTTGTCGAGGCGAAAGCCACGTACAACGGATTATTCTATCCCGCCGATGCGGTTACAGAAGCCACTTCCGGAATGCTCAGGAGCCTGATTGTTAAAACGAACGGGAAATATAGTGGCAGACTCATCCTGAACGGAAGCTCATTGCCTTTCACCGGAGAATTTAACGCTGCCGGACAGGCCACCCAGAGAGTTGCGCGCGGGCCGAGGTTAGGCGGCGCGCTGACGTTGGAAATGGCACTGGCCTGGAATAATGGCCTGGTGCAAATCACCGGTTCCGTTTCCGGCACCAATGGCGAACCATGGACGGCGAATTTGGTCGCGGACGCCGCGGCGGTCAGCGCCAAATCTTACGAATACACCCTGCTCATTCCTCCCGCGGCGACTGCGCCGGCAAATTCGCCGCCCGGCTACGGATACGCTTCGATCACCAACCACGCGGGAACGGCACATGTGGCCGGCGCCCTGGCCGATGCCACGAGCTTCAGCCAGTCGGTGCCGGTTTCGGCGGATGGCGCAATTCCACTTTATGTGGCGATTGGCCAAAGCGAACTTCTGGTGGGATGGGTCACCAATCTCTATAGCCAAACGCCCGGGGGAGAAATCGTGTGGATCAAAAATGGTTCGGCTAGGGCCGTCGATTACAACGGCGGATTTACCAACACAGTCGCGGTCCTCGGATCGGTTTGGGATGCTCCGTCGCGCAAAACCGCAGCGGTAGATCTGACCAACGCGGCATTGACCTTCGTGGACGGCGGCTTGGAAGCGCCCTTGAACTTCACGGTGACGGCGGAATCCAATAACACCGTCATCAAATCAGGTGACGCGCCCACCAACACATTGACCGGCGTCATCAATCCGAAAACCGGCTTGATACACCTGACCTTTGAAGATGGACTCCGGAAGACAACAAAGACGGCCTACGGCGCGTTTCTGCAAAATTCACAAACCGCGGCAGGTTACTTCGTGAACACGACCAATCGAGGCGGGTTCGAGTTGGGGCCAACATCCGGCGAAGGCACGAACTAATTTCGGGGAAAGTGAAACCGTTCAAACCCCTGGTTTCCGTTTCCAGATAGCCATTTAGAAAGAAAGCCCGGCTTGGCTGCTTCGATCTGCTGTGTCGCTTTCGTTTGCATCGCCGGCGCGCGCTCTTGCGGCTGCATCAAATCATACATATAAATGTAGCCGCCGGGCCGATGCCGATGCTATAAATGGGGAGACGACCGGCAACATCATAATGAAATAGCGCCGTGAAAAATAAAAACCCGCGGTATAGGCAATCAACGAAAAAACCAGCAGGCAACCAATGAGTCCGGCCGCGATTGTCCAGGATCATCTCAACGGCAAAGAGACCGAAGAATAACCCGGGCCCCGACCTTACCGGGAATTTTTTACCACCGCGCCAATTTTTGTCTGACTGGCGAGATCCGTTGTGGGCGCCTTTTCGTTTTTCTTCGGGACGATTTTCGGCTGTGGCGGCTTCGCCGAGGCAATAAGAACGGGCTTAAGGTTGGATTGAACCCAGTTGCCGGAAAAGGAATTGGACAGAACGTCCTGCTCTAACTCGGCGTAGGTCGGAAAGTGAAGGCCGGAAAGGGATTTTTTTGGTTTGGCCAATTTGGCGACCGGCATTGCGGGCGCGAAGCATGAGTTCATCAGCGCCAGGCCAAACAACAATATGCAGGTAAAACGAGCCGTTCCCGCGATCATTCCAAAGTAATATTCCCTCCGACCGAACAAATTCATTTCCACCAATTTCACGGCGAACATGCGGCTGAACCACAGGTAAACCAGATGCACGACGGCGGCAATCAGCAGGTAAGCCGAGATGTTGGACCAAAGGACTGAAAGGTAAGTGTTTTGGTGAATGAGCGGGCTTAAATCCGAGTAGAGTGTCCCAGCCGCGATCACGATGGCGATCCATTGCAACAGCGGCAGCAACTCCCGTGACACGCCCCTCCTCCGCCCCTGAAACAGTCCAAGGATGAGCCAGTCCAGAGCGACAATGTCAAAATAATCGAATCTTGTATGAGATGCGATAGGCGGTAACGCAGCCAGCAGCATAGCAAGACCTCTTTGAGCAGGTCTCTTGCCACGGATTGGGCTGATTTCAGGTTGCAAAATCGCCGCTCGATTGGAATGGGATTTTGGCTTGGGCGGCGTCATAATTCCACTATGGCAATTGAACCTTCTGCGCTCGATCAACAGGAACACCGCGCCATCGCCGGCATTTGTGTGCTTGCCGCATTCGCGGATGGCAATCAAAGCGAAGGCGAACGCGCCCGCATTCAACAAATCGTCAGCGGCTTCTCCGGCGAGGGCCTGGACGTCGCTTCGGTTTACCAGGACGTTCTTGGAGGAAAATTCTCGCTTGCGACCGCGGCAGGCCAGCTTCAAAGCCCGTCCGCGCGCGCGCTTGCGTATGAGATGGCTGTCTGCGTTTGCAATGCCGACGGAGTGGCAAACGATTCCGAAAACAAATTTCTCTCGGACTTGCACGGCGCGCTTCATCTTGAAGCGTCCGCCACGAACACCCACCAGCAAAAGGCCCAATCCATGGCTGCGCAGCCGCCCATTATTTCCGCTCCGCCAATGCCGGACGCCAATCGCGAATCCGAGCTGGAGCAGATGATCATGAATGCCGCCATCCTGAACGGCGCTCTGGAAATTATGCCGCACACCCTTGCCACGATGGCGATCGTCCCGCTGCAAATGCGCCTGGTGTATCAGATAGGCCATGCTTACGGATACGAACTCGACCGCGGCCACATCAAAGATTTTCTTGCAACGGTGGGCGTTGGCCTGACTTCCCAGGTTTTCGAAGGGTTTACGCGGCAATTGATCGGCGGGTTCGCGCGCAGACTGGGAGGCGGTTTGTTGGGCGGTTTGGTTGGGGAAGCCTCCGGCTCGGCCTTCGCGTTTGCATCGACTTACGCCATTGGGCAAGTCGCCAGAAAATACTACGCCAGCGGCCGAACCTTGAACGCGAGCCGGTTGAAGGATGTGTTTTCCACGATGCTCGAAAACGGCCGCTCGATGCAGGGGCGGTATTCCGGCGACATTCTTCAGCGCTCGCGTCAAGTGAACCTCACGGAGTTGATCCCGCTCGCGAACCAGCGATAGAATGAACGATTATGATTCGATGGTGTATCGTTCTCCTACTTGCCGGACTGCATTGTTTGAACGCGGCCACGGCTTCTGACTCGACCCCGGATTTGTGGAACCTGGCCCAACGGTTCGGGGATGATCATCGGTTCTCCACGCTTTTCACGGCGCAGGACGTTCGCGATTCGTTGTCGTCTGACGCCGCCATTGACGGGGCAATCCAATGGTGCAAGGAATCCGGCGTGACCAAAGTTTATTTGGAGGAATTTCGCGACGGTTACCAGACTGACCGGGCGACATTGGCACGGGCGCGGGACCGCTTCCGCGCGAAGGGTTTTCTGGTTTCCGGTTGCGTGACGACGACTCGCGTGGGCAAGCCATCGGATCATTGGTCCAGCGAGATCTCGTGTTATACCGATGCCGCAACCCAGGACCATCTCGAATCGATTTTCAAGTACGCCGCCGGATTGTTCGACGAGATTATGATCGACGACTTTTGGTTTACCGATTGCACATGTTCCAATTGCGACGCCGCGCGACGCGCCCAAGCCGTTATCGTTGGTTCGCATTCCTATCCCATCGTTGGCGATACGTGGTCGGACTATCGGCGCGAACTGATGCTGCGCGTTTCGGAGGACCGCCTGCTGGCTGCCGCCAAAAGCATCAACCCAAAAGTCCGCCTGATTATCAAATACCCTCAATGGTACGACAAATTCCAGGACCGAGGATACGATGTGACTCGGGAGACCGCCGCGTTCGATCGCATTTGGGTCGGGACAGAAACTCGCGACTACACGAACGCTGAATGGGGACACACGCCGCAATACGAGGGCTACTTCCTGATGCGCTGGCTTGGTGGAATCGGCGGCGAAAAGTGCGGCGGCGGTTGGTACGACTGGCTGGGCACAACGGAGCGCACTTATGTGGAACAAGCCCGGCAAACCATTCTGGCGGGGGCGCGCGAATCCATGCTGTTCCACTTCGGCGGCCTTCATTATGACACGGGGCTGCCTGACATCGAAGCGCTGCGAAAAAACATTCCCGAATTGCTCACTGTTGCCCGTGAAGTCCAGCGCCGTAAACCTTTGGGGATTGCGGCTTACAAGCCGGCCAATAGCAGTCCTCGGGATGAAGCGCGGGTCTTCGATTTTGTGGGGATGATTGGCCTGCCGCTCGTCCCATGCCACGAATTTCCAACGAATGCTCCGGCTGCCTTTCTTTCCGCTCACGCCCTGGCGGACACGAATTTGACGCAGGAACTAGAAGGTTTCATCAAGACAGGACGACCGATAATATTAACGGACGGCTTGGTGCGCAGGCTTGAAAACCGAATCAATCTCAGGGCGACTAACGTTTATGTTTTGACAGTGAATGGAGATCCGAAATCGCTGCTCGCGTTGCCGCAACAGAGGTTGGACGAAATCCGGGCGCCTTTGCTAAATCCCTTCCGTGCGAAGTTCCGGGCGCCAAACGGGGTCGCCCTTTACTTGTTCACTCATGGAGGCTGGGTGGTGGAAAATTTTAACGACTCAGCGGTTGACGTGACATTGAATGGACATCCGGTACACGTGGATGCGCGCGGCTGGAGTTACCGTTGGAATTAGTGGTCTGCCATTTCCTATTCGCACGTGTTGAAACGCTTAAGCGTAGGTCCCAAGCACTTCATGCACTCCTTCCACTGCTGTGCCTCCCTCGCCGACAGCCGCGGCGCAGCGTTTGACTGAACCGGAGCGCACGTCGCCGGCGGCAAAAATCCCCGGACGGCTGGTCTCCAGTGGACTTGGAGGACGACGCGCTCCTTTCCAGGCGGGTGTGTCGGCGATCGCGGAGCCTGTCTTAATGAAACCCCTTTGGTCGCACTCGATATCGGGGGGCAACCAGGCGGTGCAGGGTGAGGCGCCGATCATGGAAAAAATGGCCGACGTCTGGACGGTGCGCCGCTCATGTGTGATGGCGTTCTCCAACTCGACAGCTTCAAGCGTTTTGTTCCCCAGCATCCTTTGGATTTCTGTGTTCGCCAGAATCTCGATGTTCTCTTTTGCCTCAACCCGCCGCGACAGATAGCTGGACATGCTTTTGGTCAAACCTTCGCCACGGATGACCAACAGCACTTTCTCCGCGTGCTCGGAGAGAAACATCGCCGCCTGGCCCGCCGAATTGCCGCCACCCGCAACAATCACCGTTGCGTTGCGGCAAAGTTGGGCTTCACGGCCCGTGGCCGCGTAATAAACCCCGGTTCCCTCAAACCTCTCGCGGCCTTCGGCCTCCAACCGGCGGTAATTAGCACCAGTCGCGATGATGAGGCACTTGGCGCGGAGGGTCGAGTTAAAGCCTTCGGCTCGCACAGTCGCGCGGTAATCTCCGTCTGTAAATGCCAATGACAGCGCCTGGGCGGGCGTGGCGAACTTCGCGCCGAACCGATACGCCTGAAGCTGTGCGCTGTAGGTCAAATCCCCGCCACTAACACCGGTGGGGAAGCCAAAGAAGTTCTCGATGAAAGAGGAGGACCCGGCCTGACCGCCCGGCGCGAAACTCTCCAGAACGACAGTTTTAAGTCCTTCCGAAGCCGCATAAACGGCGGCCGCCAACCCGGCCGGTCCTGCGCCAATAATACCCAAGTCACAGGTCACATCGCCCTCATTATCCGCCTCCACCGAGCGGAGCAGGCCCGCCACCCTTGCGACCTCGCGCAATGAGGGATGCCGCAAAGGGATGCCATCGGCCGTAATAAGCGCGGGCAAATCGCGGCTGAAGAGGCGCAGTTGCGCGGATAAGCCCCGGCCTGCTTCGCTTTGAGCGCCGATCAACCTATGCGGAATATGATTCTTATCGAGAAAATCATCCAACTCGCGTCCGTCCTGGGATCCCTCTTCCGCAATGATGCGCAGCCCGGCAAACTCGCGGTCGCGTTGGAGCCGTTGTCGTCGCAGGATAAACGCGCGCACGATTGTCTCGCTCACGCCGGGCAATTCCGCCAGGGCCTGCCGCAACCGGTCGGCGGGCACTTCCAGAATCTCGCTCTCTTCCGCCCCACCCCGAAGGCTGGCCACTGAGGCCGTGCCCATCAGCGCTGCAACGTCTCCGGCAAAATTCCGCGGGCCGATGTTCGCAAGGTTTTGCTGGCGCCCGTCACGCGCCTCAAAAGCTTCCACTGCGCCGCGCAGGACCACGATCAGTCCGACATTGCGCTGGCCGGCATGATAGACCATTTCGCCTGGTCGCAAGATACGCCGCGCAGCCAACGGTTCGAGCATGGCAAGTTGCCGATCATCAAGCTCCGGGTGAGCCAGGCTCTCCGTATCGCGATAAAACTGCTCGTCTTGGTCGGGTTGGGTCATAGGAACTTCGCTCGCGAACGTACTTTACACCACCTGAATTATAACACAAACGGGAGGCTTCGAGCAAACTGGAAACGGGCCGGTTCTTTGACATAGATCAAAATGGCCCGTTGTGCGGAATGTGAATTGCGCCTACCATGCGGACGGCGTTTTGAACCCTCTGATGAATATTTTTCGCTTGAAAACGGTTGTGTGCGTCTGGTTGGCGCTGGCGCCACTTGTTGCGGTTGGCCAGGATTATTTGGACCAGTTCCCGTTGCGACAACAAACCAAGTATTTCGATTTTCGTTTCAAGCGGAATCCCGAGAGTATCAAGGAAATTGCGCGGTTTGCGGACGGCTTTATCGAGGTCGTCAATCGTGATTTTTTCAAGGCCGATTTTGAGTATCCGATCCGCGTCCTGGTGCTGGAGGATCGCGCGTCTTTTCAGAATTGTCTGCGACAGGAATTTGGCATTACTGACCCGCCGCGTTTTGGGATTTTTTTGTATCGGTTTAATCTCTTCGCCACTTACGAGGATTCGGGTCTCGGCACTTTTGCCCATGAAATCATGCACCCGCTGGTCGAGCGAAATCTGAAAGACCGGCCCATCTGGGCCATCGAAGGGATTCCGACGTTTTTTGAGAAGTTTTATGGTTGCTGGCAGGGTGAAGATCTGATCCTCCATTGGGGATACCAAAACCCGTGGCGGATTGACGCGCTGGGAACAAATCTGGCGCGGCTGGATCTCAAGAGCATTCTCTCCACAACGGTTTCGCCGGGCAGTTATAGCGAGTCGGATCGGCGGTTGGTGGCGGTGTTTTTGTGGGAACAGGGCAAGTTCAAACGGTTTCTCAACCTGATTAAAACCCGGCAAAAGGATGGATACGATTCGTATTTCGAAGCGGCTTTGGAAATGCCGGTCGAGTGCGCGGTTCCACTATGGCAGAATTATCTGGAGAGGATTGAGAACCAACGGAATGAGATTTTCCGCCTTCCGGTGAGCACGGTCCTCCCGAATAAGGAGGCATTCAAAGGATTTGTCGAGTCTTTTATGCAACCGCCCCCGGGTGGATGAAAACCCCCGTCAGACTTGGGATTTCCGTTCAGAAGGTTGCCGCGAACGTGGCTGCGACGGGCTCCGGCTCTGGCTCGGAGATGGCGATTTTGCCGTAGTCTAGCTTGATGAGACGATCTGCGACGCCGAAGTAACGGTCGTCATGCGTGATCACCAGCACGGTCTTGCCTCGCGCCTTCAAATCGGGCAGGAGTTGAGTGTAAAATATATTTTTGAAGTGCGGGTCCTGGTCGGAGGCCCATTCGTCGAACAGATAAAAGGGCCTGTCTTCCAAATACGCAGTCAGGAGCGCCAGACGCTTGCGCTGGCCGGTGGAGACAGCGGTGGTCGAAAGCTCGCCGTTTGTAACTCGGACTTTGTGCTTCAGATGCAGTTGCTCAAGATAGCCACCGGCACGGACGTCCAAGTCGGCGCCGTTGAGGCCAAGTAAGTTGTCAAATACAAAGAAATCGGCGAAGACGGCGGAGAAAAGCTGGCGGTAGGCGTCGCGGTTCTTGTTGGTGACCGGTTCGCCGTCAAGGCGGATTTCGCCGGCTTCCGGCAAGTACAAACCGGTGATGATCTTGGCAAGGGTCGATTTCCCGCTGCCGTTGCCGCCGACAAGGAATGTCATCTCGCCGCGGCGGAATGTGAGATCGATAGGCCCAAGGACGAAGCTGCTGTCTTCCTGCTCTCGATGATAGGAATGGATGACTCCGCAAAGGTCCAGGCGCTGGAAATTCTGGCCGTCGCCGGTGTCGTCGAGGGGACATTCTTCGGTGGAATGGCGGGCGAGTGAAAGGCCGAGTTCATTAACCTTTTGCAGCGCCACCTTGGCGCGGCCAAAAAGGGAAATGCTGCTCAGGACGCCGGCAAGGGGACCCATCAGAAAAAGGCATGTGACGACGTAACCGGTCAAAGTGCGGTGGCTGAACGTGCCGAGATGCGGGGCCAGGAACAGAATCAACCCGATCAGCGCGAAATAAAGGAGATGGCTCCAACTTTGGGCGGCGGTAAACCGGAGTTCAGCGGAAACGTTGTGATGCTGGTAAGTCGCGGTGACTTTTTCGATGTTTTTGCTAAAGAAATCGAGGCGGCGTCGGCGATGGAGTTTTAATTCCTTGATGCCATCGGTGACGGCGCGAAAATAGCCGAACAATCTGTCCTCTTCCTCGCGAGCCAGGCGGCAAAAACGAAGGGCGCTGTGCACGACCACCAAATAACCGAGAGCGCCGGCGGCGATGACGACAAAGATGGCGGCCAGCATTTGCATTGAGAGGTAGCCGAGATAAACCGCGCCGCCGAGCAGGATCGCGACGTTGCCGGTGACGACCGGAACCGCGAGCAACGCCTGGGTGATGTTAAAAACGTCGTCGGTCAATGCCGCCAGAACGCGCGGGGCGCCCAATTCCTCCAAATCGCGCAACGGGACGGCGAGGATTTTGCGGATGAGATCGCGCCGCAATTCGGCGACGGCTTTTTGCGAATAGCCGGCCAAAATGACTTGCGAGAAGAAGAGGGTGATTACCTTGCCCAGACCAAGCGCGACGAAAGCCCAGATCAGCCAATGGGTTGCGGGACTGGTCGCGGTCACGGCGCTGGTGACGAGCGCCATCAAGCCGCAGTTGCACGCCCCGCTGAGCAGGGCCATTGCAATTGTGGCAATGACAAGGGTCCGGCAGGTCCTGAGAATGAATTTAAGGAGTGTCATGATTTTAGCGATTCTGTCAACGATAAGGCCAGCGCCTTTACGTGAGGTTCCATGAAGATTTGTTCGTGCGAGCCGGGAATCTGGCGGACGACAACGCCGCTCGCGAGGCCGCCCCAGCAGAAATCAGGCGCAAGCGACGAGAAGACCGGATGCCCACGGGTGCGGAAAAGCGTGACCGCGCCTGGATAATTTTGCTGCCGGTGCGCCTGGAGCGCGTTTAAATGCGTCTGCCATAATTTTAGCTCGCTTTCCGGAAACTTCGCGGGGTCGATGACTTCTTCGATATCGACTGACGGTTTCCCATTGGAGCGGAACGCGCGCCCAAGCTTTCTTGCGATCGTGCGCAATTTGCGGATGACGAAGCGGCGGCGATCATGAGAGTCGATGTTCACGAAATCGTCCATCCAGTAATAAAGGTTGCGGGCAAAACGGAAGGGGAAGCCGGGGCGCCACCAAGTGACTTTTTCGTAACCCGCGTTGACGGGGGCGCAGTCCATCAAAGCCACTAAGGCGACTTTTTCGCCGGCGGCGTGGAGTTGCCGGGCCATTTCGTAGGCGACATTGCCGCCGAAGCAATAGCCGCCCAAATAATAAGGGCCGCTGGGCTGGAGAGCGCGGACTTCCTTCACGTAACACTCGGCCATTTGCTCCAATTGCTCGAATTCGTCGAGGCCCGTCTGGCCGCGTGATTTAATGGCGTAAACCGGCTGGTCCCGCTCCATGTGCGTGACAAGATTCGCGTAGCCCCAGAGAACGTCGCCGCCCGCGCCATGGACGAGGAAAAGAGGCGGCTTGTTTCCGCGAGGCTGTATCGGCACCAGCAAGGATTTGGACGCGCCGCTGTCTTTGGAAAGAACCGCCGCCAGTTGCTCGACCGTCGGCGCCTGGAAAAGCGTGACCAGCGGAAGTTTTTGGCCGGTGATTTTTTCGATGTCCGCGAAAAGGCGGACCGCCAGCAGCGAATGGCCTCCCAACTCAAAGAAATCGTCGCGAATCCCAACCCGATCGACGCGGAGCCATTTTTCCCAGGTCCGGCACAATTGCTTTTCCATCGGAGTTCTCGGGGCGGCGAAGCCGGTTTTGGCGGCGGGACGCGGCGCACGAGAGATCCCGATTTTTTCATGAAGACGCGCAAGGTCTGGCGATTCAAGCGCGATAGCCCGGCATTGCGTAAATTTGCCGGCGGGTGCCGATGGGGCCGCTGGAGAAGATTTCTCTTTCTCCTTTTCTTCGTGAGGCGCGGCGGACTGAGGCTGGAAGGAAACGTTCTCGGCGGTGTGGGCCGGAAAGAGAAATCCTTTGGCGCCATTGCCGGCGTGTTTGAATGGAGCGCCGACGCTTTCGAGAAAATCGAGGGCGGGCTTGTTGCGCGCGAGGGTTTCGTAACGGACATCAACCCACTGGGCGCCGCGTTTGCGGGCTACCGCGCCCAATTCCGCGAGCATTCGCTGTTCGACACCGCGTCCGAGCGCGCGGCAGCTCAGGAGAATCGAGTCAACAACAAGGGTGTGGTCCACAGGCTCATAAATCATCGCACCCACCAAACCGTGATCGCCGAAGCGGTCGCTGACGGAAACGGTAAGGACCTCGGCGCGCCCGTCGAGCTGTTGCAATTGGGCCTCGGTGCGCCGGCGGCCTGTGGAATTGAATTGATTGGTGCGCTGGGTCAATTGCGCGACGCGGGGCAATTGGGCCGAGGACATTGGCTCGACCTGGATTTTGAGGTCCAGGCCGGCCAGAAAATCGGCGAAGCTCAAAGCTTGCGAACGAAACTCTTCGCGGCGCTGATTTTGGCGGTACATTTCGGCGCGGCGGCAATCTTCCTCGGTGACCTGCAATTTGTCAAATATCCAGCAATGTTCCAGAAAGCTCGGTATGAGCGCGATGTCCTCCGGCAGTTGCAACGTCTGGGCTTGAGGACAACCGGCTGCTGCTTCGGCGCACTCCATCGGATTGTCGTCAATGAGAACGATGCTTTCGGGGCCGACATTCAATTCACGAGCCAGCGAATGCAGGTTCTCGGACTTGGGACGCCAATTGACACGCCAGGCGGAGAAATGTTCCGGACGCAACGGCATGTCCAGGTGTTGGGCAAAGACGGCGCGAACGTCGTCTTCATTATTTTTGCTGCAGAGGACGAGCAACATTCCGGCTTCGCGCTGTTGGAGCATGAATTGTTGCAGCGCCCGCCTCGGGGCATCAATAACAACGCCGCCCGGCCCGTCTTCGCCGCAGATTCCCGACCACAAAGTATTGTCGCAGTCCAGCGCAATGACTTTCACGGGGAGACGGCGAAGGGCGTGGAATTTTCGCGCTATAGTCGTGGCCAACGCCGTGAAGAAAAGCGGAGTATAAGGAATGTGGCCGAGTTCCTGGGCAACGCGATCATCGTAATCGGCGACTGGGTACCACTGGGCGATTTGCCGCGATGTTATGACATAAACGCCGGGGAGACCCGCGAGTTCACGAGCGAGCGACGACTCGGTTTGCGCGAGAATCTGCGCCTGGGACGCGTCCTGGGCAACGACTTTTGAATCCGGGCAAAAGCAAATCAAATAGGGCGCGCCGCCTCGTTGTGCCGCGGTTTTGGAAGCGAGAACGAACTCGCGGGCGTTGCGATCAAGACCGTTCTCGACTTGCCAATCTTCGAGGCGAATGAGGAGAACATTCAGGCCGCGCTCGTTGCGGGACAGGTCGCTCGCCGGGTCCAACAATTGTTGAAAGACTTGATTGTAGGGCGCAAAAGTGATCGCGGCCGGAATTTCCAGTTCGGTCATCCAATACCGCAAAGCCTCCTCCAAAGGCTCGACAGTGAAAGTGCCGGCAATCGCAATCGTTTGGGACTCCGCGCGAGCGCGGGCGGTCCTGGATTGCGCTTCAAGACCCGGGTTGAGCGCGATGTCGCGAACTTTTTTATCCGGAGCCTGAACGAGAATTTCAACGACGGCGGCGAATTGTTCCAACAAGAAATCAATGGTCGCGCCTTCAAACAGATCGGCCTTGAACTCGCACATCAGCGAAAGGCCGCCCTCGTTTTCATTCGCCTCGAAGCGCAAATCGAGCAACGCAGCCTGGACATTTACAGAAACGGGAACCGCGCTCAACAGCTCGTTGCGGAATTGCGCCGGGGGAGAATTTTGGAAAAGCAGGGCGACGTTATAGAGCGGGTTGCGGTTGGGCCTGCGCTCGACGTTTATCGATTGGACGATTTTCTCGAAGGGGCAGTCCTGGTGCGTCTGCCCCTCGATCACCGAGGCCCTGACCTCGCGCAAAATTTCGCGGACTGCCTGCTCGCCCGCGATTTTCGCGGACAACGGAAGAAAATTTATAAAGCAACCGATCAAATTTTCAAATTCGCGGCGAGTCCGTCCCGCCACAACGGTGCCCAAAATCATTTCGGATTGGCCCGTCCATTTGTGGAGCGTAATGGCAAGCGCCGCCATGAGAACCATGAAGGGGGTGCCGCCTTCCCGCTGGGCGATTTGGGAAATTTCCCTGGCGCGCTCTTTGGAAAACTGGATTGTGCGGCGCGCGGCGATGGCAGTGGTCCGGGCGGTTTCCGAATGGTCGGCGGCCAAATCAACGCAGTGGGGCGCTCCCGCGAGCTTGTCCTTCCAGTAGCGCAATTCCTCATCCAGACCGGGGCCGTTCAACCACAAACGCTGCCAGCGGGCGAAGTCACCATACTGAATTGGCAGCGCGGGCAATTCCGGCGCGTTTTGTCCGGCGGCGAAGGCGCGATAGAGTTGTTCCAATTCCTGAAAGAAAATGCTCAACGACCAGCCGTCCGTAACCGCGTGGTGCATCACGACGAGGAAGACGTGCTCCTTTGCGGAGATTCGCGCGACGCTCGCTCTTAACAGGGGGCCATGTTCCAAATCGAATGGCCGGCGCGCCTCGGTGTCGAGAAATTCGCGCAATTGCGCTTCGGATGCGACGTTGGCAACAGGGATTTTAACCGCCGGGGACGGGTCGATTTTTTGACAGAGTCGGCCATCAACATTGTAAAAGGTGGCGCGAAGGGCCTCGTGACGCAGCACAATATGTTGGACGGCGCGTTCGAGCGCGTCCAGTTCGAGCGGGCCTGCAAGCCGAATGGCGGCGGGCACATTGTAGGCGTCGCTGTCCGGATCCAAACGGTTTAAGAACCACAATTGCTCCTGTATAAATGCGGCGGGCAAATCGGCTTCGAGCGGAGCCCGCCCAAGTGGCGGGACACGATTCTCGCCGGGCTTCCATTGTCCCGAGGCGATTCCGGCGGCAAGAACGGAAATCGTCGGCGCTTCGAAGAGACATGAAAGCGGCAACTGGATTTTGAGAGCATCGCCAATGCGCGCAATGACCTGGATTGCGAGCAGCGAATGACCACCCAGCTCAAAAAAATTATCGGTCGCGCCGACGCTGTCCAATTGCAGAACTTCGGCCCAGATGGCGGCAAGCTGGACTTCCAATGGAGTTCCGGCCGTGACAAATTCGCGGTCCGATTCGCGGCTGTGCTCAGGAACAGGAAGGGCTTTGCGATCCATCTTTCCGTTGGGCGTCATTGGCAAGGCATCGAGGAATACAAATGCCGAGGGAGCCATGTATTCCGGCAGTTTTTCGCGGATGGCGCTTCGCAAGTCAGCGGGCGTGACCTGCATTTGCGGACGCGTGGCGACGTACGCGGCAAGGCGTTTTTCTCCCGGCCTGTCTTCGCGGGCGACGACGACGGCATCCGCGACGGCGGCCTGCTTCTTGAGGACAGATTCGATTTCGCCAAGTTCGATGCGAAAGCCGCGAATTTTAACCTGATGATCGGAGCGGCCGAGATAAACGAGATTGCCGTCCTCACGCCAGCGGGCGATGTCGCCGGTTTTGTAAAGGCGCGCGCCCGGCTTGAACGGATGCGCGGTAAAACGTTCGGCCGTCATCCGCGGTTGGTTGAGATAGCCGCGAGCCATGCCCGCCCCGCCAATATATAGATCGCCCGGAACGCCGACAGGCACCAACCGCAATTGTGAGTCAAGAAGATACACTTGCTCATTGGAGAGCGGTCGTCCGATGGTGGCCGCCTCTCCGGCGCGGCGAAGCGTGAAAGTCGAATAGGTCGTTGTCTCGGTGGGACCGTAGAGGTCATAGACTTTTTTCGTGTGCGTCTCCGCGTAGATTTGGTCCACGAGCGTTGTGGCAAGCGGTTCGCCGGCAAGATTGACGACTTGAACGGATTTCGGAACGCCACGTATGCGAAGCAATTCGCGCATCGCGGAAGGAACGGTGTTGATGAGCCGTACCTCGTCGGCGGCGGGAAGCGCGGGCAAGGCAAGCGCGTTGTCCGCCAGAATAATTTTTCCGCCGAGACTCAAGGGAACGAACATCTCGAAAACAGAAAGATCAAAGCAAATGGAAGTTGCGAAGAGCACGCCATTCAATTCCTCCCTCGTAAAAACCTCGTTCGCCCACGAAACCAGTGCGACAGCGCTGCGGTGTTCGATAGCCACGCCTTTGGGCTGGCCAGTGGAACCGGAGGTATAAAGGACGTAGGCTAAATCCGACGGCGCCGGCGAGTCGAAAGACGACTCAGGCATTGCCTGAATGTCTTCGACGCAGAGAATTTGAGCCGTTGCATCGGAAATCACCTCCCGCAATTCGCGGCGAGTCAATACTACGCGCAGTCCGGCGTCTTTGGCGATGTAAGCAAGCCGATCTTTTGGATAGGCGGGATCCAGCGGCACGTAGGCGCCGCCGGCCTGAAGCGTTCCGAGGATCCCCGCCACCATGTCCTCGGACCGCTCCAGGCAGATGCCGACCAGCGCCTCATTCCCCACCCCAAAAATCCGCAGCTTGTTCGCGATCATTTTCGCGCGCGCCCGCAGGTCCCGATACGTCAGCCGATGTGTCCCGCGGACCAACGCCTCCGCTTCGGGCGTGCGCGCCGCTTGCTCCTCAAATAATTCAATGAGCGTTTTGTCCGCCGAAAAATCGCTTTCGGTCCGCGTCCAATCCGTCAATAATAACTCTGTTTCGGCGCGGGTCAGAATGGAAATCTCCGACAATCGCGGTCCTGGCGCTTCCGCCAATCCTTGGGCCGCCATTTCCAGATGCCCCAGCATTCGCCGGACTGTCGCTGGTTCGTACAGGTCGGTCGCGTACTCTATGCGGAGGCGGCCAACCGGCAATTGAACGCGCAAATCAAAACCGGGATTTTCCGTGTGGCCTGCGGTGTCAAACGCAACTTGGACAAGCGGATGAAAGCTGGAATCCGATGCCGGGCAAAATTGCGCCGCCAAATTTTCCCATGACAATTGCCGGTGGCGTTTTGCCTCGGAGAGATTTGCGCGAACGCGCGCCAAAAATTCGCCCGAAGACGGATCGCCGGACATATTGATGCGCAACGGCAGAATGCCGCCGCTTCGCGCAGCCGTCGTTCCAACCATGATGTCGTCGCGTCCGCTGTAGCGATGCAACACAACGCCCAATGCCGCGATAAAAAGCGAACCCAGATCCGATTGCCGGGCGAACGATTCGGGAAGAGCGCTGGTTTCAACCGCAAATTTTTTTGACTGCTTCGCGGGGCGCGGATGGTCGGTCGGCAATTCCAGCAGCGCGGGCGCGCCGGAGAATTGCCGGGCCCAGTAAACCTGATTTCGCTCTTCGGTGGATGGCATGGTGCGGTCCAGTGCGCTTTTTAATTCCAGCGCCGTGGCATCAACCCACGGTTCTTCGAGGATTTTTTCGTGCGCCCCGGGAACGATCGTGACATCGACGCCGCCCTCCGCGATTTCGCTCCAGCCGTAATCGTGGGCGAAAGAACACAAAAGGCGATGGCCGGGACTTCGGAAAAGATGGACGCGTCCGCGATAAGGATCGGGCTGAAAATTCATCAGCGCGCGAAGGTGTTTTTCCCAAAGCTGCCGTTGGTCGGGCGGAAGGGAAGCCACGTCAATCAGATTGTCAATCTCCGCGGGAAGCCCTCCGGCGGAAGTGGCTCCGAGGAGACGCGTCATCCTGTTTTTGAGGCGTCCAAATTTCCAGCGAATGAAATTGTTTCGTTGAGTGGCCGTCCATCGCCGGCAATGATCCGCCCAGTAGATCAGGTTGCGAACAAAGCGGAGGCACCAGACGGGAGTCCAGGTCGCCCGGAAATAACGGGAATTCGGAGGAGCGCAGTTCATCAGCGCGAGCAACGCGACTTTTTCCCCGGCGGCCTCGAGTTGGCGGGCCATTTCGTACGCAACATTGCCGCCGAAACAATAACCGCCGAGATAATACGGGCCATACGCTTGAACGACTCGCATGTCGCGCACATATCGCGCGGCCATCGCCTCGATGGTGGCGGATTCGGCGCTTTCCAAACCGTGCGGGCTGAATCCAAAAACCGGCTGGTCGTCGCCGAGGCGGCGGGCCAGGTTGACATAACCCCAAAACATCCCGCCGCCCGCGCCATGCACAAAAAACAACGGCGGACGCGTTCCCTTGGATTGAAGTTCCACGAGAGAAGTGTCCGCGGTGATGCTGCCTTCCCGGATTTCGTCACGAATGACCGCCGCCAATTGTTCGATGGTCGGCGCCAAAAAGACGGTCGCGACGCGCAGCTTTTTTCCGAAGACCTTTTCGATTTGTGCGATCATGCGGACCGCCAGGAGCGAGTGCCCTCCGAGGTCAAAAAACGGGTCTTCGATTCCGACCGGCTCGATCCCCAGGATATTTTCCCAAATCCGGCTCAACTCGAGTTCAACGGCGTCGCGCGGCGAGGCGTATTTGCGTTCGGATTGCGACCGGGCGCGGTCGGGTTCAGGAAGGGCGCGGCGATCCACTTTGCCGTTCGGCGTCAAAGGAAGATTTTCCAATTGCACAAACGCGCCGGGAACCATGTAATCCGGCAATTTATCTTTGAGAAACGCGCGAAGCTGGCCGACTGTCGGAGGGCGTTTTACATCCGCGACAAAATAAGCGACCAACCGGTTTTGTCCCGCGCCAGCGCCGTGCGTTATGACGGTGCATTCGCGAACTCCGGTGTGATGGCTCAGGATTGTTTCGATCTCGCCCAATTCGACGCGGAAACCGCGAATTTTGACCTGGTTGTCGATCCGGCCAAGGAATTCGATTGTCCCGTCAGGCAAATATCGCGCCAAATCGCCCGTGCGATAAAGAGACTGGCACGGCTCGGTTTCGGCGAACTGATGCAAAACGAATTTTTCGCCGTTGAGTTCAGGCCGGTTCCAATAGCCGAGCGCCAATCCTTCGCCACCGGTATATATTTCACCCGGGACACCCGCCGGGACGGGATTGCGGTGGCCGTCAAGTATATACACTTGCGTGTTGGAAATCGGGCGGCCAATCGGAACATTTCCGGCACCTTCCGGCATTTCGCGAATAAGGTGGCAGCACGTGAAAGTTGTATTTTCGGTCGGTCCATAACCGTTGACCAGCCGTTGCGGAGGCTGATTTTGAAAAACGGAGCAGACCCATTTGGGATCGAGCGCCTCGCCGCCGGCAATCAGCGTCCGAATCGATTTGAAAGCGCCGGGAACTTCGGCGGCAAGCTGGCTGAAAAGCGCGGAAGTGAGAAACATCGCGGTGATGCCTTGTTCCTGCAATTCCCGCGCAAAATCGTGCGGCGAAAGCGCAACGTCGGCGGCAATTCCGCGGATCTGCCCCCCGTTGAGAAGCGCGCCCCAGATTTCAAATGTCGCGGCGTCAAAAGCTATATTTGACACTTGGGCGAGGCGGTCAGTGGAATCGAGCCGGATGTAATTCGTGTTGAGCACCAGGCGATTCACCCCGCGATGAGGGACAGCGACTCCTTTGGGCCGGCCTGTGGAGCCGGACGTGTAAATAATATAGGCGGGGTCTTCGGGCGCGGACTTGATTTGCGGATTTTCCACGCTTTGACTCGCGATCAACTCGCTGTCCGCATCGAGGCAAACCGTTTTTACCCCTCCGCGCGGCAGATGCGCCAACAGATGGTCTTGCGTCAAGACTATCGGCGTCCGTGTGTCTTCGATCATGAATGCGAGGCGCTCCTTTGGGCAACGCGGGTCTAGCGGAATATAAACCCCGCCGGCCTTGAGAATGGCGAGAAAGGCGACAACCATGGTGGCGGAGCGCTCCACACAAACGGCGACGGGCGTGCCCGGGGCGATTTTGCAATCGAGAAGGAAATAGGCCAATTGATTGGCTCGCGCGTTTAACTCCGCGTACGTCAACGTCGCGTCGGCAAAAACAGCCGCCACGGCTTCGGATTGGGCCATGACCTGTTGTTCGAACAAATCGTGAATGGACTTGCCGCGCGGATACTCGGTGCGATTGTCGTTCCATTCCTTGAGCAACTGGTGGCGTTCAGCGGGTCCGATCATTGGAAGCTCGGAAAGGCGGCGCGACGGATCGGCGGCGATTCCAGATAATATATTCTCAAAATGCTCCATCAGACGCGCAATGGTCTGGTCCTCGAAAAGCCCGCGATTATATTCCACGCGCGCCACCAGGCCGCGCTTCATGTCCTGAACCACAAACGTGAGGTCGAATTTCGAGGTGCCGGTATCAGGCTCGACCAATTCCACTTTAAGGCCGGGCAACGGCACGGTTTCCGACATGCGATTTCGCACGACGAACATCAGGCGCGTGAAAGCAAGATGGTTCAATGAACGCTCAGGCCGCAGTTCCTCGACCAATTTGTCGAATGGCAAATCCTGGCTCGCATAAGCTTCGAGCGCGGAAGTTCGGACCCGTTGAAGAAATTCGTCGAAACCGGGATCTCCTTCCGCACCGGTCCGCAGCAGCAGTGTGTTGACAAAAAAGCCGATGAGACCCTCCGTCTCCACGCGATTGCGCCCGGCAATGGGCGTCCCGACAATAATATCCTCCATGCTCGTGTAGCGATAAATAAGCGCCTTGAACGCCGCGAGCAAAACCATGAATAGCGTCGCGTCTTTCTCGCTCGCCAGCCGTTGCAAGGCGCCGGTGAGGTTTTTTGGAAGCGCGCGCATTTGAGTGCGGCCTTCACACGTGGGCGTCGGGCCGCGCGGACTGTCGGTGGTCAATTCCGTTATCGGCGGTTTTCCGTCCAGTTGTCCCTTCCAATAATCAATCTGGCGCCGCAAGGAATCGCCTTGCAGCCACTCGCGCTGCCACGAGGCGTAATCGGCATATTGAATGGGCAATTCCGGGAGGCGCCCCAGGCGTCCTTCCACTTCTGCCTTATAAAATTCCGCCAATTCCTGGAACAAAACTTTCAGCGACCATTCGTCCGCGATAATATGGTGCAAAACCAAAACCAACAGATGCTCGCCGGCGTTGAGACGGAGGAGTGTGGCGCGCATCAAACCATCCGGCTCCGCCAAATTGAACGGACGCCGGACTTCCTCAAGAACAAGGCGGTCGGCCTCGGCGCGGTTTGCGGCCTCAACGGCGCGAAGTTTCAGCGACGCCCGCGGCGCAACAATCTGCGCCGGAATTCCGCCCTGGCATTCAAAGCGTGTGCGCAACGATTCGTGGCGGGCGGCGATGGCTTCCAGGGCGCGTTCCAACGCGGCGCTGTCAAGCGAACCAGTCAATCGCGCCACAGTGGGAATATTGTAAAGCGGGGTGTTCGGCTCGAGTTGGTCCAAGAACCAGAGCCGCTGTTGGGCGAAGGAAAGCGGCCGGTGGGAATTGCGGCTGGCCGCGGCATTGCGAAGGCGTTCGGCCAGGCGCGCGCGTTTGTCTTTGGCGGAAGACGATGGGGTTTCTTCAATCAAAGCGCTCATGTTTCAATCTCGTTTTCTTCCAGCTCAAGCAACAATTCTTCCACTTCGCTGTCGGAAAGATTATCCAGGCGCGCCAGTAATTTTTCGGCTTGCGAAGGTTGGCGTCGCAGGGAAATTTCCACGTGAGCGGCGGGCCGGGACCGCGCTTCATCGACGGCTTCGGCCAACTCGGCAATCGTTGGCGCCTCGAAAATCATTCGCACCGGAATCTCCACTTCGAAGGCCTGTGAAATGCGGGCGACAATTTGCGCCGCCAGAAGTGAGTGGCCGCCGAGTTGGAAAAAATTATCGTGAATCCCCACTTGCTCGCGTTCGAGGACCTCGCGCCATATTCCCTCAAGGACGGTCTCGGTGGAATTGCGAGGCGGCGCGATCGGCCTGGGCGACGCGGAAACGGAGGGATCGGGAAGCGCGCGGTGGTCCACTTTGCCGTTGGGCGTGAGTGGAAATTCCGCCACAGCGACGAAACGGGAAGGCACCATGAAATTGGGAAGACGGCGCAGGAGAAAGTCGCGCAGTTCCTGTCTTGTGGATTCGTCGCATCGCGCGTATGCGATTAATTGGAGGCCGCCGCCGGGAGCGGGGCGGGTGATCACAATGGCTTCGCGCACCTCTGGATGCGCCATGAGAGCGGCCTCGATTTCTCCAGGCTCGACACGGAAACCGCGAACCTTCACCTGCTTATCCATGCGCCCCAGGAATTCAATGTTTCCGTCCGGCATCCATCGGGTTAAATCGCCGGTGCGGTAAAGGCGCTCGCCGCCAATGGTCACAAATTTTTCGGCAGTCAGCTTCGGCCTGTTCAAATAACCGCAAGCCAGGCCATCCCCGCCAATATATAATTCCCCGGCAACGCCGATAGGCGACGGATTCCGCGCGGGATCAAGGATGTACACCTGCGTCTGATTGACCGGACGTCCAATCGGCACTGATGCGCCGCCGGGCCACGACGCCGGCACTGGATAACAGCACGTGAAAGTTGTTCCCTCCGTTGGTCCGTAACCATTGACCAATTGACAACTTTGCAATTCCCGAATCGCTTTCAAGACATGCGGCACGGAGAGCGCTTCCCCACCCGCCAGCAAATAGCGCAGGCCTTGCAACGCCGCCAATTGGGCATCCACCATTTGATGGAACCACCCCGCAGTCAACCATAGGATTGTCACCCGGGCTTCTTGCAGTTCCCGGCCCAATTCTTTGAGCGACGGCATCCCCGGCGGAAATATCACCAGCCGCGCGCCGTTCAGCAAGGCGCCCCATATCTCGAATGTCGAAGCGTCAAATGAAGCCGGCGCCAATTGCAGAAAAATGTCCCGCGCAGTTATCTGGACGTAACCGGCATCGCAAACAAGCCGCGGAATCGCGCGATGCGGGACGACCATCCCTTTGGGCGCGCCCGTTGATCCCGAAGTGTACATCACGTAGGCGGGATCGGCGGCGTTGACGGTCTGGCGAATTGTTTTCGCGCCGGACGGCCAATGCGGTTCGTCAATACAAAGAATTTTTCGCCCGCCCGCGGAGACGCGCTCGCGAAGACTTTGCCGGGTCAGCACCAGGGTCGCCCCGGAATCGTCCAGCATAAACTCCAGCCGCGCTTCCGGCATGGTGGGGTCCAAAGGCAAATACGCCGCGCCCGACTTCAATATCGCCAGGATGCCCACGATCATTTCAATCGAACGATCCAGGCAAAGCCCCACGAATTCTCCCGGTCGCGCACCTGCTTCGCTCAGCCGCGCCGCAAGCCGTTCGGCCACGGTATTCAGTTCAGCGTAGGACATCTCGACACCCTCAAAGGCCAGGGCGATTCCCTCAGGGGTGCCAGCGGCCCGCTCTTCGAAAATTTGGTGGACGCACCGATCTCTTTCTTCAATGGCCTTTGGCGGATTTCCCAACTCCAGCAGTTCGCGGCGTTCCTCCGGCGTCGTTAATGGATATTCAGAAATGCGCCGGCGAGGGTCGGCCACGATCCCTTCAACCAGAGCGCGGAAGCATCGCATCCAACGTTGAATGGTCGCAGCGTCGAACAGCGCCGTCTTGTATTCCACCCGAATCCTCAAATCCCGGCTTGTCTCGGTGACCAACAGGGTCAAATCGAACTTCGCCGTCCCGCTATCCAGATCCACCCGCGTCGCCGTGATTCCCGGCAGCGACCAATTCTCCGTAAAATCGTCCTGCAATCCGATCACCTCCTGGAAAAGCGAGTGCGAATCCAATTTGCGGTCCGTTCCGAGCGTCCTGA
Organism: Verrucomicrobiia bacterium; assembly: GCA_036268455.1. Lineage (GTDB taxonomy): Bacteria > Verrucomicrobiota > Verrucomicrobiia > Limisphaerales > Palsa-1400 > DATAUD01. Next base: position 185,181 of record DATAUD010000002.1, on the reverse strand, counting down.
TTATTTGCGCAAGCGGCGCTTCTTGGTGCAGCGAGGCCGCGAGCATCACCTCGCCAACTTGCCGGATTAAATCGGAAAAAATCGGGTCTTCGCCAAGGTCGGTGCGGACGGCTTGCACGTTGACAAAAAATCCAATCAAGTCCTCCGTTTCCACTTCCTCGCGCCCGGAGAACGGGCATCCCACGACGATGTCATCCTGTAACGTCAATCGTTGGAGCAAAATGTTAAACGCCGCAAGCAGGATGCGGAACACCGTCGCCCCCTCCCGGCGGCTCAAATCTTTCAACGCCGCCCCCAGCGGCTCCGGCCAAGTCACGAATTCCGCCGCACCGCAAAACGATTCCGCTTTCGGCCGCGGGCGGTCCTCCGGCAAAGCGAGCATCGGCGGCGCTCCCCGCAATTGCTTGCGCCAGTAATCCAGTTTCTTGTCGAGGCAATCTCCTTTTAACGATTCCCGCTGCCACAGTGTGAAATTGCCGTACTGGATCGGCAGGTCCGGGAGGACAGCGTGATCGGGATAAAGCGCCGCCAGTTCGCGCATGAAAACTCCCATAGACCACGCATCCGAAATAATGTGGTGCATAGTGACCACCATCAACCAGTCCTCATCAGCAATGCGAAACAAACTCACCTGCGCCAGCGGCTGCTGCGCCAAATGAAAAATGGTCCGCGCAACCTCCCGCGCCAGTCTTTCCGCCTCTGCTTCAGGATTGGGATGGTCGCGAAGGTCTTTGACCGCCAGTGCGAATCGTTTCGGCGGCAGGACGATTTGGCACGGTTTGCCACCTTTGGCGCCAAGGGCGGTGCGCAATATTTCGTGGCGGCGGACGATTTCGTCGAGACTCCGTTGGAGCGCATTGATATTCAGCGGCCCCCGCAAACGCCATCCTTCGGGGATGTTGTAAGTGGGTGTGCCAGGGGTGTTTTGCTCAAAAAACCACAGCCCTTCCTGGGCGAATGACAGTGGGAGAACGCCTGCCATGCCTTGGGGCGGAGAAGATGTTATTTCGGGTGGTTGTTCCTGCTGGAGCAACATACAACGCAATCAGATTAATTGGTGCTCTCTGGGGGCATAAGTAGGTGATGACCCAACCTTTAGGCGGAAGTCAACCCCACCGTCTCCCGTTTTACGACCCGCGACCGCCGCTGCGTAATGGCGGGCCGCCGCTCGGACTTTGGCTTCGCATTGCGCGCCAAAACGGCTAGCGCCGCCACAGTCCGATTTTCAAAGACCGCTCGCAATGGTAATTCGATGCCAAAGCGCCGGTTAATGCGCGCGAAGGCGCGGGTCGCCGAAAGCGAATCCGCCCCCAGCGCGAACACGTCGTCTTCGATGCTAACTTCTTTAAGCGCAAGCACTTCCTGCCATATTTCAGCCAACGCCCTTTCGTGCTCATCCCGGGGAGCGACGTGCTCATTGACCCTCGCGGCCGATTCCTCCGGCGCGGGCAGGCGGCGGATGTCGATTTTCCCATTCGGCGTCAGCGGAAATTCCGGCAGGATGACGAACTGCGCCGGCACCATGTAAACCGGCAGTCTCGACTGCACAAAATCCCTCAATTCCAAGAGGGGCGGCGGCCCGTTCTTGCTCACCAGGTAGCCGACCAAACGTTTGCCGCTCGTTGCGCTTTCCCGCGCCGTGACCACCGCGTTGGCAATTCCCGGATGCTGGCGAAGGACCGATTCAATTTCACCTAATTCTATCCGAAATCCTCGGATCTTCACCTGCTGGTCAATCCGCCCCAAACATTCAACTCGCCCATCCGGCAGAAACCTTGCCCAATCCCCGGTTTTATAAAGCCTGGCTTTCGGGTCCTTGCGAAATGGATTGGGAATGAACTTCTCGAAAGTCAATTCCGGCCGGCCCAGGTAACCGCGCGCCAGCCCGTCGCCGCCGATATGAAGTTCGCCCGTCGTTCCAACCGGCACCGGCGCTAGTTTGCCGTCTAGGATGTAAAGCTGGGTGTTCGCCAGCGGGTGGCCAATCGAAATCGGCTCGCCCGGCGTGACTTTCCACGCGGTGGACCAGATCGTGGTCTCGGTTGGCCCATAGAAGTTCCAAAGAGCGGCGGCGCGTGGCAGTAATTCATCGGCCAGCGCGCGCGACAGCGCTTCGCCGCCGCATAAAATTCTTAAATCCTTTTTGCCCTCCCAGCCGGATTCGATCAGCAACCGCCACGTCGTTGGCGTCGCCTGCATCAGCGTCGCGCCGGAGGACGCTATCAACTGAGCCAACCGTGTGCCGTCGGACGTTGTTTCCTGCGTGGCCAGAACGAGCTTTCCGCCGGAAATCAGAGGCAGGAACAATTCCAACCCCGCAATGTCGAAGGAAAGCGTTGTCACGCCAAGAAGAGTATCCTTCGCCGTAAAGTCGATGGTTTTTCCAGCGGAAATCAAAAGGTTCACCACCGCTTGGTGAGTGACCGCCACGCCCTTCGGCTTTCCGGTCGAGCCGGACGTGTAAATGACATACGCGAGGTCTTGCGAACACGGGGGTCGTGTGCCCGCAATCGGCGGAGCCTCATCCGGCGTGTCAATGCACACGAGGCGGGCGCTGGTTTCTGGAAGCGTGTCCGCCAGCTTTTGCTGCGTTAAAATCACTCCCACATGTGCGTCTTCCAGCATGAAAGCCAGGCGGTCCTTGGGATAGGCGGGGTCCATCGGCACATACGCGGCGCCCGCTTTGAGAATTCCCAGCAGCCCCGCGAGCATTTCCGCGGAACGATCCACACAAATCGCGACTAACGCATCCGGGCCGGCTTGCAATGCGGCTAGGCGGCGCGCCACGCGGTCGGCCCGATCATTCAACTCCGCATAGGTCCATGTTTCTCCAGCCACAACCAGTGCCGGGGCTGAAGGTGTTTCCTTCGCCCGCGCCTCGAACAATTCATGAATGCACTGACCACGCGGATATTCCTCAGCAGTCCGGTTCCATTGCACCAGCATCCGCTCGGTTTCCGTTTCACCGAGCGGCGAAAATTCCTCGTAGCGGCTGTTGGGATCGAGCGCCATTGCGCGCAACGCGCTCGTGTAGTAGCCGCTCATCTCCTCGATTTGCCGGAGGCAGATCACATTGGGATCGTAGTCGATGTGCAATTCCAGCCGCGTGCCGGCGGCGTCGAGCATGAAAGTCGTGAAGGAAGTCAGGTCGTTGGCTTCAAAATAGTGGCCTTCGCGAAGGTCCAAACCCTCGCTCCCCTGGAGATTGTTGTAAACGTGAAAGTGGACGAAATCGAACGCCGCCTCAAAAACCGCGCGCCCTCCGTGCAACTTATGAATTTCCGAGAGAGGAAAACGGCGGTTCGCCGCGATTTTCTGTTCGGCGGAAAATGTCTGCTTCACAAGGTCCAGCCAGCTTCCTCCCGGCAGTTGGATGCGGAACGGCAATGTGTTGAGAAACAAGCCGATGACCTTCTCGCCATCCACATCCTCTGGACGTCCGTTGCACAGCAGGCCGCTCGTCACATCCGACTGCCCGTAAAGCAGCGCCATTACGCGCTGGTGCGCGGCCAGCAGGACTGATTTCAACGGCACGCCCGCCAGACGGCCAACTTTTTTCAAGCCGTCAACTATTTTTTCGTCAAGGGCGATTTCCGGTCCGCGCTTCTGTTCATGTCCTCCCGCGCAGAGCTGTTTGGGCCAGCGCGGCAATGTTTGCAGGCTGGCGTCCGCCAGCAACTCGGTCCAGAAACGCCGGGTCTCCTCGGCAACCAGCGCCTTCTTTTCCAGCGCGACAAAATCCCGGTAGGCGGCCCGGGGCGGCGAAATCGCCTGGTCTTTGCCATTTTGCAGCGCCGCGTAGTCCTGGAAAATCTCCGTCAGCACCGCCGCCAAACTCCAGCCATCGAGGCAAACATGGTGAAAACTGATGATGAATTGAAACAATTTTTCATCCCGCCATTGCGCGTGAAAGCGCGCCAGCGGCGCGGTCGAACGGTCAAAAGCCCTCCGCTTTTCTTCTTCGATCCACGCGACTGTGCGCTCGTCCCGAACCGCCGGAGCCGCGCCCCGCAAATCCTCTACTGTCAAGTGAAGCGGAGCCTCGCGATGCGCCAATTGCAGCGGCTCGCTGTAACCCGCGATATGAAATGACGTGCGCAAGATGGGGTGCCTCTGGATGAGGCGGCGCAACGCCGTTTCCAATTTTTCGAGATCGAACGCCGACTGGATGTGGAAGCTGAAAACATCGTGATACGCCGCCGAGAGCGGATTGAGTTCGTTGTGAAAAAACATTCCCAACTGGAGCCGCGAAATTGGATACGCGTCCTCCACGTCCGCCGGCAATTGCGCCCGGTCCTCGTTTGAGACGAGATCGAACGCCCTCGTCCGCGCCGCATCGTCCTTCTTCTCGCCCGCCGCCGCGCAGGCGGCCATTCCCTCCACGGTTGGATGCTCGAACATTTGCGGGAGCGAAAAGTTCAACCGCTTCTGTTGCGCCCGGGAAAGAATGCTGATGCTGCGGATGGAATCGCCGCCCAGCTCAAAAAAATTATCAAGCGCCCCGACCTGTTTGACACCCAAAACCTCGCTCCAAATCGCCGCCAGCGTCCGCTCCGCCTCGGTGCGCGGCGCGACATAATTTTTATCCAGCATGGGCCGCGATCCGTCGTAAGCCGGCAGCGCCCGCCGATCCACTTTCCCATTCGTCGTCAGCGGCAAAGACGCGAGGACCACGAAAACCGCCGGAATCATATAATCGGGAATGAACTTGCCTAAAAACTCCCGCAATTCCGTCGTTGTCGGCGCTTCCGAAACCGGCACAATGTATCCGAGCAGTCGCTTATCCGCGCCGCCGCTATCTTGCAGGATGACTACGCTTTCACGGATTGCCGGATGCCGGTTCAACGCCGACTCAATCTCGCCCAGTTCCACGCGGAATCCGCGAATTTTGACCTGATGATCCATGCGGCCCAGATATTCAAGCTCCCCGCTGGCCGAATAGCGCGCCAGATCGCCGCTACGATACATCCGCGCCCTACGCCGGTCGGAAAAAGGATCCGCTAGAAATCGGCGCTTCGTCAAATCATCGCGGTTGCGGTAGCCCCGCGCAACGCCCTCACCCCCCACGCAAATCTCCCCGGCTTCCCCGCGCGCAACAGGCTTGAGATTTTCATCCACCAGGTAAATTTGCAGGTCTGGAATCGGAACGCCGATTACGCTGCCGGCGCCGCTTTCCAAATCCGCCTTCCTGATCACCCGGTAACTCGAATGCACGGTTGTTTCAGTAATGCCGTACATGTTCACCACCAGCGGACGCTGATCGCCGTGGCGTTCAAACCACGGTTTGAGACTTTGCAATTCGAGCGCCTCGCCCGCGCAAACCACATAGCGCAAATTCAACTCCGCCGACGCGTCATCCGTCGTTTCGGCCCAAATCAACTGTCGAAAGGCGGATGGAGTTTGGTTAAGCACCGTGACTTTTTCCCGCGCCAGCAATTGATGAAACTCGCGCGGCGAACGGCTCACCAAATAGGGAACAACCACCAGTCGCCCGCCAAAAAGCAGCGATCCCCACAACTCCCAAACCGAAACATCAAACGCATAAGAGTGGAACAACGGCCAGACATCGCTGCTATCAAACTGATACCAATGGTCCGTTTGGTTGAGCAGGCGCAATACGTTGTGGTGCGTCACAACGACTCCCTTGGGCTTGCCGGTCGAGCCAGAGGTGTAAATCATGTACGCCGCATTTTCCCTCGTGGCGGCGCTTTTTGGATTCGTAAGCGGTTCAGCCGTGTCCGAGTCCGTGCAAACCACCTTTGCCCCGCGCTCTGGCAATTGCGGCGCCAAGGCGCGTTGCGTCACCAAAACTGGCGCCGCCGCGTCCTCCAGCATGAACGCCAGACGGTCCTTCGGATAAACAAGGTCCATCGGCATATAATAACCCCCCGCCTTGAGCACCCCCAGAATCGCGACGACCATGTCAATCGAACGTTCGAGGTACAAGGCCACAGGAACCTCCGGGCCAACCCCGAGTTTTTGCAATCGATGAGCTAATTGATTGGCGCGCTCGTTCAACGCGCGGTATGTGAGAGAATCGGATTCCAGGTTCACGGCAACAGCGTCGGGGCGCTGCGCCGCTTGCCATTCAAATGCCTGGGCGAGGGAGTTTAATTCTAGGGAAGCTTGCATGTATTTAAAAAAACGCTCGCCCCATCATAAATTTCATCTCCGCGAAGCAAATAGGGACTTGAACCCACAGTGATTATCCCGCGCTTAGGCAGGCATTTCCCCCATTGGCAGCCGCAAACGCGATGACTAAAGTTCCGCCCGGTTTAAGATAAAGAGCGTGCTTGAAAACGCGCTCGAAGGAGAAAAAGGAATTATGAACATGAATAAAAAGCTAACCCTAACATTGTTGATTGGTTTCAGCTCAACGTTGATGGCGCTGGCCCAGGCGCCTTACGACCAGTACCTGCTTGCCTGGACGGGCACCGGCTATACTACCAATTCCCACGGCAAACTTGCCGCCACCTCGATCACGGGACATGATTTTGTCATAAGGGTCGCCCAGGACAATTTTCCGGACAATTGGGCATCGATAGTTCCGCAGCTTTGTCTGGTTTATCGCGCTGAAAAGAGAGACATTGCCGTTGTTTACCGCTCCACCGGTGAGTTCGTGGCCGACGTTTATCAAATGGAATACAGTTTCACCGATGTGACCAACCCCACCGATACCACCACCTACCGCCAAGCTTTTTTAAATGATGAGTACCATACCAGCTCCGTCAACGGGTATTCTGGCGAGGCATTCGGCTCCACGTTTGGTATCGAGACCAAAACAGTCAACAAGCTGGGAAACATTGCCTCCTACTATTATCATGGCACCTTCCAATACGCGATGTCTGGCCCGCCGACGCCGCTTGATCCCGAAGTAAACACAGTCTGGGTCGGCAGCTTTTATACGGGCGCCCGCGTCCCGTACAAAGGTTCGTTAAGTTCCCTGAAGCCCAGCCGATCCCACGCGGCTTTTCAGGTCGCGCGGCGAACGTTTAGGCGGGGCGGCGAACTCTTGCGGATGCACCGGTTAGCCTCGACTTGACCCCTTGCGCGGCCCACACTATGCGTCAACGATGGACGTTGACGCTTTCCAAAAGGCCATTGAGAGGTTTGATGCCGAAAACGCGCTCGATCCGAACCTCGAAACCTCCGGCGCCGCGAGCCAGCCGCGCGAATTGGTTTATGCGCGGCGGCTGACGGATTGGGTCTTAAAACTGGCGCCCGACGCATCGGAGGTGTTGCGGCTGGCCGCGCGTTGCCAGCACATTTGCCGCTGGATGATTCCGCGGAATTCGCATCCAATGACGCGCGCCGGCTATCTTCTTTGGCGCAACGAACTCAAACAATTTCACGCCCGCAAATCCGGCGAGATCCTGCGCGAATCCGGCTATTCCGAGGAGATGGTCCGCCGCGTCCAGGATTTGAATCTAAAGAAAAACTTCCCCGCTGATCCCGACAGCCGGATTTTGGAAGACGCCCTCTGCCTTGTTTTCCTTGAATATCAATTTGCGGGCTTGGCCGACAAAACCAGCGAAGACAAAATCCTCAACGCAGTCCGAAAAACCTGGCAAAAAATGACCCCCGCCGCCCGTGACCGCGCCCTCGCTCTGCCCCTCGGCGAAAAAGAAAAATCCCTGATCGTCCGCGCATTGCCAGCTTGTTAGTGTAACCCCAACGGAAAGAGCAACAAAATTAACGCTATTCCCGGATGCAAGCTCGTTCGGCCTCCCTGGCGTTACGCTGAAATGCTCCTGATACCAACCCCGCCCGAAAAGGTCAGGGAGCCTTCCTGCTGGTTGATCGGCCAGTACAAAGATCAAACCTCCTTCGCCACCGACCTTCGAACCTCCCGGCATTGCAAAACTTTGTCACTGATTGCCGCGTCCGCTTCGGCCCCTGCGAGACTGACCGCCCTCCATTCGATATGGAACGGCAGAAACGCTACGGGACAATGATGGCGGGCGCGAATTCCGGTAGTGATTTCACCACCATGCGAGTCCGTTCATTGGCCTAACCGGTTCGTCCAGGGCTTCAACCTACAAACCGCATCAGCGACCGGAAAAAGAACGTGCGTTTCTTCTGGATGACCCAAACGCCGCAATCGCATCACATTGTCGAGTTCAATCACCTCCGCGACCTCGGCAAGAGCCACGACACCGGTCTCGGCGAGATGGACCATGGCCAACTGCCTTGTGTTTTGCTCGCCGCCGAGTTTCATCAGCGCTACATCAGTTCCATCTTGAAACAGACGCATGGCTGGAATCTCCAAGAATTGCGGGCGGGCCTGAGCAAGGTTTATTCTTCGATTTATCTGCCAAGAGGGATCCTTTTTTCCCCGCTCTGGGCGGTTTCCGAAATCATCCTCGACGCCGCGGAAGTCCCCGTCTGATTTCAGACTGCTCGCATTTGCCCCGGAGACCATTTTGTGGCGTCCGAGGAGAGAGCGAATACGCCGCTGCCAATGCACTCCCCAAGTTTGCGATAGCTTTCCCATTGCGCCTCATCGAAGAATTGATCCAGCGTTGACTGCTGCGGAAAGTCCACTTTCGAGCGTTGATAATTGACCAGGTCCGCGGGCAAATCATCTGTTATTCCGGGCTTGATAAAAAGAATTGTTGACTGTCTCTGCGTGCCGGGATATGTCACCCGGGCGATTGTTGCGTGGGCCTTGACGCGCTCATATCCGTCGGTTTTTGCGGAGCTTGGGCGCAGATCCTGAAGAGTGCCGATGCGTCCCACATTCAGTCCCTCCGCCTTGGTTTTGTTTCGCGAATGGACGCAAGGAGCAAGCTTGTCCGCGCTTACCGCGTTCTTTAATTCCGCGTTTGAGAGAAATGCAATCTCCGCGCCAAAATCCAATCGCACCCGCCGCATCAGGTTTGCTATATCGTCGAAGTCTCCCATCTGGTCCGCCCCACAATCAGCGACCACGATGAACGGCACTTGTCGGCGGATGAGTTCGTATGCCGCCGTGTTCTCGAAGTGGCCCCCGTCCGAAAGATACCAGCGTTCGCGCTCCTGCACCTTAAAACTCCCGGTAAACTCATCCAGAAGATACGTTTGAACGGGAAAGGCCCAGTCTCCGCATTTTTTTTCGTCGCAGGCAAAGCTATTCCGCCACCAATAGCCAAGACGCACATTAAAAAGCCCGCAAAGCAGACTCGTTCCCAGAGACGTCCCGCCGCCCCCGCCCACATTGCCGAGACCCGTCGTGAACGCCGCGCCTGAAATGCCCACCCAATCGCCAAGCGGAAGAGCTTCCACATTCTTCCTCTCGGTTATGATACCCGCGATGCCCTCTTCGTTCTCCTTCGGCCGCATCAAAAATACCTTCTTCGACGGCGGCTTGGGGTTTTCCAGATCCTCACTTCCTAGGGCGTGCTTGTCTCCAAAAGACATGCCCGCCGGGCCAAGGCACAGATTCAGTCCCTTGCACGTTTCCGATTCCATCCCCGTGTCAAGACTAACGGTGCTGTTGATCGCCACGTTAACAAGGTGCAGCGGCCCTCCCTGTTCATGCGGCCGATATTTATCCCAATCGATGTCATCCCCGGGCATTACGTCGCTGATCGAAGTCTTGGAACTCCACCGGGCCGGATTGCTCGCCCCCAAATAAGCACGGATGAGCCGTGCCGTATAGAGCATGTGAAATGAAGATAGATTCAGGAATGTAATCGTGCGGCCCAGGAGAAGGCATAACGCCAAAGACAACGCCGTGCACGCGGAAATCATCCGCAGATCCGCCTTGCTTTGAGGCGTCATCGGATGCCTTTCCTCGATGGCCTGTCCAACCTGCACCAATCGATTCTCGGTCAGCGTCACCGTCTGGTCCTTAAAATACTGCGTGTACAACCGTTCCGGCACATCCAATCGCCTGGCCAGCGACCTTGGAAACGCATCCTCCAGCAGCGAACGGTTTAACAATTGCGTTGCGGAGCGCTGCGAAGCGTCCTTTCTTTCTTTAAATACGAGCAGGCTTTCGCTGTTGCTTGAGGGATTAAGTCCCGGAAAAAGGACCTTATTAGACCACAGGTTATAGAAATCATTGGTTCGAATCTGCGAGCTGAGCGCTTCCGCGAAAATGTTTGATGCCAGGCTTTCCTCCCCACGCCGCAGAAATGGTCTTCTTCCGTGATCGCTTACAATTAATTCGTCCCAATCGTTCGAACTCATACACTCGCTCATTAAGTCTAAAAACCTGTTGGTGCTTCCTTGATTAACCAGCAACCACGGCTTTTTTATTTCGGCCGGTGATACGGCCACAGGCTCAGGGCACCCCCACCGCCACGCAAGCCCATGACCGAGGTACGCAATGCCCAGCAGCCAGACAAATGCGAATCCGAGCGAGCCCACAAGAGCCAGCGCCTGGAACGGCGCGCGGAATTTGCTGTCCTTATGCTTGCTGAGAGCCGCAACCCGCTTTGCAAGGGGAGCAAAAACCGCAACGCCGGTAACGCCGGCGATGCCCATTCCCGCGAGTTGGAAATTGCCGGTGTAAGCCACAAGCGCATAAATGCTTTGGCTCCAGCCATCCAACACGGCAAATACGATTGTCGCGCCAAAAAAGACAAGGCTGTGGCTCAACCAGCGGGACAGTTCACTTCTCGTCATCTCATCCGATCGCCCATTCATTCCTTTGCTCTTGGACCACCCTAGAAACGCGCCGTACACCGCCAATGCGAAAAGTGCTTCAAACGCCAGTCCGAGCCAGACAACTCCCCGGCCCATATGATACCCATACCCACCCAGCAGGGCGATGAGAAGGATTGCAAAAACAACACGAAGGGTCTGGTGCTTTTCTCCCGCTTGAGTCAGCCAATACGCCCAACCAAGTGGCAGCACGAAAAGTCCAAACACAATGCCGGGCAGAAAAATTGCCGGGGTCCACCAAATATGCTGATCAGTTATCGACGCCAAAAAAAACTCGGCGTTCCTCATAAAGGTGACCCGCCCCAGTTCATATCGCACAAAATCCCAGGAGAGAAAGATAGCGAGCACAGAAATCAGCATCACAACTAAAACAGCCAGCCAGTTCCGCACAAAAACCGAAACAGCCAGCGCGCCGTCGCTGCTAAGATTGGGAGTCAGGTAATTCCCCGCTCCCCGCAACCATCTCATAGGCGGGGAAGCATTGTCTTGCAGCGCCTTCGTTACGTGATCCACCGGCAGGTTTGCCGTGGAAGACGCCGTCAGCTTCTCCAGAAACTCCTGCTTCGTTGGCTCCAGATGATCGCGCATCCGGGATGAAGCATGGTCGCCTTTTCGCGCTAGGACAGTCGGGTCCCTTGTCCAGTCCCGCGTAAACATTCGCCCTAAAAAACTCCCAAAGTAGCCCCCGCCGGAAACCGTGGACAAATAATCAACCTTGCGAATCAACCCGTGCTTTGCGATCCCCTGAAGCAAGCCAAGGCAAAACGTCGCGCTGCGGATTCCGCCTCCGGACAGCGCAATACCCACCGCGTCCGCCTCCGGTCGTCCAGACTCTTCATTAGCCGCTTGTCGTCTCTTTTCGACAAGGATTTTCTCGGCTCGTTGGAGTCTATCCAATCCCACTTGTATCGGAGTATTTGGCGGATTCATAGTTATGGCCGATGTTTCAAGTCAACCCGGGCGATACGTGACAAACGGCATCGTTCTTTCAGAGATTAGTTTGCTTCCAAAATCAGGAGCAAGCCGCCATTGGTCAATTGAATAATGCGTCTCAAAAGAAAGCGGGCGCCCGCTTGACATCGGGATCGTTCTTTGGCATAAGCCCTTACAGCAGTTATGAGTGCAAAAGAACAAATAGACGCCTTTATCGCCCATCTGAAGAGTCTCACAAACACATTCACCGAAAGCAGGAGCAGCTTGAGGAGCCTGCTGGTTTACCTGAGAAATCCGGCGAATCAAAACAAGCCCTTTAGCAGCGCCCAGGACGCCATCAAGAATTGCGCCAATCCCAACGACGCCCGCCTTGGCAAATACAGGCCGGCGATCGATTCCCTGGTCGCAGTCTGGGGGACGATGGGAGATTACCAGAGAACAGCGGTTCTTGTGGCCCCACCGTCTGGCCGCGGCGGCGGCAATGCCATGACGCTCGTCAATGAAGTTAAAAGCAAGCTCGAGGCCTGCAAAAAATGGGCCTGCAATGATGTCGGAACTTTTCCCCAATGTGTCAATAGGGCGTTGTCTGAGCCGGAACAGAAGCGGATCAAAAGCGCAAAACCTGAGAAGGTCGGCATGCCCATATTGACGGACGGTAGCTGGAACAGTCTGGCCTTGCAACAAGCGTATCAGTCCGTCGTCACCAAGCAGGCCGGGGAATGCACGAATTACGCCTATTACGGCGGTTATATCCTCAGCCAGGGAAAGACCTCCCCGAAACCGCGCCTTGAGCTTATTTCCTGGGAAGGCGCCGGAATGGCCAAGCACTGTTTTGTTATCGTTGGACGCGCCGGCGGGACGACCAAAGGCTCTCTCCCCCCGGTGGCCCAATGGAACGACGATTGCGTGATTGTGGATTGCTGGGCGCTAACGCTCGGCCACCAATGCGTGTTTACCAAGAATAATTATTGTTTCAAAGGGATGATGCATCCTTCCAAAGTGATCATGGATAGCACCCAGGTGAAAACCGCCAACGTCCCGATGAAGCCACAAGGCGGCTTAAAAGCGACTGGAGCCAAACGTTGGTGACAAATTTAAGCGGATCGCCCGACAAAAGCGCGTTTTAATTGCCTGGTCAATTCCTTGGCATTTTTAATGGCATAAGCGTCCCGGTCATTGTTGAAATAAGCCCATACGCGCTTGCAACCGCTCGCCTTGATACGTTCCACCCAAACGGCAAGTTCGGCCGGCGAATAATTATGCCGATACCATTTGGTCAAGCCGTGAAACCGAATGTAAACTTCGTCGGACGCGGCAATCAATTCGTCCGGCAGGTTTGGCGCGCTACAGGAACAGAAGATCACCCGCGCTTTTTTGAAAGCCGCATAAACCTTGGGATTCCACCAACTGCGGTGCCGGAATTCAACGACATTGCGCCGCGCTGAATCCAACTGCGCCAGAATCCGTTTCAGCCGTGACGGCGTGTAACGAAAGCTTGGCGGCAATTGAAACAGGAAACACCCCATGTGTGATTCAAGCAGATCGGCAATGAAGCTGAAATCTTTGACGAGCGCTCGTGTGCGACTAAAACGTTTCACATGCGTGATGAGTTCGCACACCTTGACGGTGTAAATAAAGTTTCTATTCCCCGCCTGTCGCGCCCAGGTTTTGACGGTGTTGACCGTTGGCCACGAATAAAACGACGCATTGATTTCGACTGTCGGAAAACGCATTCGGTAATAAGCGAACCAATCTTTAGTCGGAATGCCCCGCGGATAAAATAATTCCCGCCAATGCCAGTAAAACCAGCCAGAGCAGCCCACATTAAACTTCGGAAGTTCCTCCACAGGAGGTGAAGGCAATCCCGACGCAAGCCGCGCGGCGCGCATCTTCGAGGCGCGACCAACATTAGCCTGCCGCTGCTTTTCCCGGCGTTCCAGCTTGCGGGCCCGCCATTCGGAAGTTGAAAGGCGTTTAATGGTTTTAGATTTGGAATTAATCACCGTCATGGGAACAATCTGACTTAACAACGCGAAGTATCGGGGCCGAAAAAAGCGAAGAATATATGAAAGACATTCAGTTTTCGTCCGGATTTGCTCCGGCGATGAATGCTTAGATACGTGTCCGGAGGACCTTTTGGAATACGAGACAGACTCCACACTTCGCCGTGCGAACCCTTTTCGAGACTAGTTTCCTGCGACAAAGTCTTTTCAACCTTTCCCAACCATTCTGTGATTGAATCGGTTTGCACATATCCGAGCATCCCGGCCGCGTCGTCGTGCTCAGCGTAATATTCGTCAATGAATGCGCCGAGACCTTCATCATCCGTGTATTCCTTGACGGAACCGCTACGGTAAAGGCGTTTGGCTTCAACGCAGAATCGAATATTCGGCACCCGTGATTTGCTAACCAAGCGAATATCGAGTTTCAGACGACGCTTGCCGCGACGAACTTTCCCGGTTTCGGGATTCACCACCTCATTGACCGGGTCTTGGTCATGCACCGAATAGCGGGTCATCCACCGCTCGGACGGTTGTTCTTCTGTAAGCAGCTTCATGTGCTTGCAGAGTTCGCCGGTGATGTCGTCTTCCTCTGCATCCGTGAAAGCTGACGGAGTCAAAGATTCATAACCCAGTAGCAGCAGACGGTGAACGTGGCGCAGAAATGTGGCGCGATACGCATCCCGATTGCTGCTGTGGTCTAGCGCATGGATGTTTTGCTGGGCGGCCACGTTATTATCCATCTCCCAACGTTTCAGCAATGAGGTCGATGGCATCCATCATTGCGGTGCTTTCCGTCCAATGGAAGCGCTGCAACGGTTTGAATAGGTAGGTTTGACGGCCACGATAAATGCGAAGATTGCGGTTAAAATAGACCCATTGCGCTCGCTCTTTCAAGAGTTCTTTGCGCTTGGTACGGAGTCTTTTTGCCTCTTCACTGTTAGCACGTAAGATCTCCACTTTCCGGGCTGCTTCGCGGTCACGTGTGAAATTTACTTCGACCATCGCGGAATCGTTGTCATGCACCACGGTGACACGATGCATGCGATCAGAGTCATCGCCCACGAAATCGTCGAGTTCCTGTTTGAGACGGAGACAATAAGAACGGAGCTCTGTTTCTTTAACAGCGCGCACGGCTTCGATCCCCTGTTGGCCATCATCTAACGCGAATCGCACCTGAACGAAATCGCGAACCAAAGCGCGCTCTCTTTCATCAAGGCCGAGTGCATGGTAAACTAGGTCATTTGCCTGTTTTAGTAGAGGCTCGATTTGATTTTGGCCGTCTTCGAACATTTCTTTTTGGACATTGACGCTTGCCTGGGGTCGAAGCAGAGACGGCTCGCATTTGGAAAGCTCTGCGTGCAATTTGGACCACTCTGCGAGTTCTTCTCGTGGCAACTTACCTAGTGGAATTGGTAACTGTCGCAAGGCATTTAACGTTGCCACGGGTCGTTTCAGTCCCATCTGAGGCGAGCGAAAGAACTGGTGATAGAAAGCGAATTCTGAACTCAGAAATAGAGCCAGCGCTTTAAGAAATATTTTGTCACAGGAAGGACTGGTAATTCCCAATTGAGTTTTTGGAACGATAATGTAGGCGTCTGAATAGATCGCAAAATTTCTCGAAGCGCCAAGAATAACATGTGGAGGTTCACAAACGTTAAGACCTCCTTTACCGTGAATCAAACAAACATATCGGCGAGCATTTTTTTCCAACGCATTTTTTGGTATTGCGAAAATGTGCCGGAGTCTCTTTAGCATGTTCACGTTTAAGACTGGCTTCCCCACTAATTCATCCATTCGCTGATAGTTCTTGGCGGCTGCTTCTTCAAGGCTCACGATTTCGTCTGTGTCGTCTTCTTCATTTTCCTGTCCCTCGTAGTTACGCTTGGCGTTGGTGCTCAACTGCGGACCTTCCGATATAGATAACAGTTGGTTGTCTTCTAATTCTCCGAATGAATCCCATTTTTTTTCCAGGCGGCGAATTAGCCTTTCGTCCCACGGTGTGCCCCACATCGCGAACTTCAACGGTAAGCCACTACCGTCTGCGAATTCGCCCTGGTCGAGTTCACGAATCTCGCTGCTGTTTACCGTAAGACTCCAGAGTTTGCGACGTTTTAGTCGTCTAGCCTGTGTATCGTCTAATTCTTCCAAGCTGACTCGACCGACAGGCGGTCTGGTTGCCTCCTGATTCGCCACGAATGGGGAATATGTGATAATGGATTCATCTGAATCCGCAGTCCTCGAGTCAGGAGGTAGGCAATAAAACAGGGCGGCTGCTGGCACTCGCGAACGACCATCAAACAATACTTCTGCGAGATTTGCAAAATTCGCGATGCCATGAACTCGAAAGCGATCAAAGAACTTCTTTCTGAACTCTTCGGATGTTTCGTCAACCAACCCCATCGCGGGGACGAGAAGCCCGCATTCGCCATCCTTAGCAAGATAGCGCGGCGCTTCCCATGCGAAAGCTTGCGCCATTTGATACATGCCAACAGGTGAGTTCATAGCGTTGGTTTCCATCCAATCCCACACAGTCTGGTCATGTCCCTCGTGCTTGCTTTTCTTGAGCTGTTTCCAAGGCGGATTGCCCGCGATCCAATCGAATCCATCACCCGCCACAGCTCGTAATTGCGATTCAACTTGGAAAAAATTTCCCTCAAAAAGATTGGGTTTGTCTGGTGCTTTTGGATTAAGAAGTGACGGCAACTTAAAATTGCTGTTTTTCCCGGTGAGGTCTGGCGGATTAACGTAGTCGAGCAGTGTAAGGAGTAAGCTCAATTGTGTGACCTGACAGGCGTCACCGTCAAGGTCGACGCCAAAAATACTCGTTTGCAGAAGTCGCCGCAGGTCACTTGGCTTCGGGCGCGAGAAACTACTTGTTGGATAGGTGGTCTCAATCAGTCGGCGGTATGCTTGAACGAGGAACGCGCCCGATCCACATGACGGATCGCATACCTTCATCCCCTCCTTCAAAGGACTCCGGGTCTGTAACTCCGCCAGCATGAAGTTCACGAGCGGAAGCGGCGTGTAGTAAGCGCCAGCAGACCGTCCTTTCGTTTTTTTGTTTTTGGCCTTCTTGTCCGTATCGTCCTCGGCGTGAAGAAACTGTTCGTAAATCAGCGAGAGCGTCTCAATCGGGATGTAGGAAAAATCGTAAGCCTTAAAGTTCAAGTGTGACTGCCAGCCCTTGTCGCTGATTTCGTCGCCAGCAAACACCGCGGCAACTCGTTTTACGTGTTCACCGGTCGGAGCGTTGGGTCCGTTGAGAGAAAGTGGGAAAATCTCGCCGTTCAGCCAATCATCCAGATGGTTGGTCAATTTCTCCAACGCTGCTTTGGTCGCCGTTGCTCTAAAGATTTCCGATTCGTGAATGCCCCACATGGTCGTGAGCCGATCATCCGAAAGAATGCCGCGATCACGCAGATAGTGCAGATAAACATATTTTCCGATGAGCGCATGCGAAACCTCCTTCTTCAGGCGGCCCACCTCACGCAGCCATTTGTCTAGTTCACGTAAATCCTTGAGAAGTTGGTGATAAACGCGACGGCTGGGATCAACCTGTAAGTGCTCATTCTGCCAGATTGTTCCTTCATCAATGGCCTTGGCTTTAAAGAAATTAACGATGGATTGGACCCGATCGAAATCCGTGAGTGCTTGTAGTACCCCGCGCTGTGAATCCGTTTTTCCTTTTTCGTTGTAATGAAAGCCAGCATAGACCCGAACGCCTTTCGGATCGTGAACGAGTACATACGGAACTACGTCCTGGTTCCAGACCAAGCGATGGAGTTCATGCGCGGCGCGGTCATCGTTCGCTTTACACACATAGACGATAGGAGCAAACCGTTCCGGCGTGGAATCTGGATCGCGCAGACCATAAACCCCTTCAACCATCCATCTCTTTACATCTCCCGACTTATCCTCGCCGCGCCGGAAGATGTGACCGTAACCGGGTTGGGACTCAAAGCGCCCGTCGCCACGTTGCAAGAAATGCGGCGAGCCTTTATATCCCAGGGCGGCAATCAGTTCATCGAGCGTCATTGCGTGGCGACAATACCACGGAATGGCAAGATGTTGCACTCCAAAATGAGATTGCCGCGCATCAACGCTTCGGAGGTTTGATTTAGTTGTATCAGGATGCTCCTGAAAAATTCAGTCCGATTGCCGGAAAGGGCACGCGATTTTTGTCGGAAGGAGATTTAATTTACTCCAATTTTTACTGTCTGGCTTTGTAATGCCTTGATCATGAATGGAGCGAAGTTCTCGTTCCGGTTTCCATCCAAAATACTCACTTTATCCGCACCGAGTAAAGCGACGTTCGCGCCGGGATAAACATTGTTTTCCCGTCCGCTCCTCCAAAAACCATCTGCAAGGGCCGCTCGGGAACTTCGATTGTGCCGATCTTGGTTCCATCGGCATCATAAACCTCGATCTGGCCCGACGCGATGTACACGTTTCCGTGCCAGTCCGATGTCACTGCTTCGCCGCCGTCTTCGGCAAAAAGGCGGAAGTTCTTCAGACTTCCGTCCGGCGCGACATCGGCTGACCATGTCCTCAACTCCGATTCGCTTGTCACGTAAAAAGGCTTCCCGGGCACCGCCCGGTCCAAACCAAAAGAGCGCAGTTCCGGACTCGATTTGACGCCCCAACTCGTGGCCCCGTCCAAAAAATTCTCGCCGACCGGCAGCACCGTGGTACCATCGGGCGAAACAAACCACGCCGCCGGATGCCCAAGAGAAGCGCGGTTCAAACGCCAGTCGCTCACCGGCAGATACATCCTTTTCCCCGACCAATCCGCGCTGCCTTGCGGCTTCAGCGGCATGACCTTTGCGCTGGTATCCAGGGCATAGACAGGGCAATCCGCGTCGTAGGAAACCACCATCAGGTTTCCCGCCTGGTCCACTGCCAGGTTAACCGGTTCCATCCGCTCGTCGCTCACTGTGGACAATTCCCGCGTCGGCGGGTCCCAACGGTAAATCCGCTGCTGATGCGCATCCACAAAAAAGAAATCCTCGTGTGGACCGGCTGCTCCGCCGGAAATATTAAAAAAGCCCCCCGCAAGTTTTTTCACCTTCGCCCCGCGCTCCACAACCGGCGCAACAATTCCCGCCTTCGTGGCGGATGCCTGCCCCGAAATGTCCATCCAGCAAAACTCGTGCTGGCGCACTTCAACATGATGCGTTTGGTCGCACACGGCCGAATCAAAACTCGCTTTGCTGTTGCTGTCACAATGAAAATTGCGAAAATGAATTCCCCGCGAACCAGACACGTTGACCGCGCAAGCGGCGGGCTGAAACGAGCTGATGACGCGATACGAATGAAAATTGGCGAACGTGATGTCGCGCGATGAAACGATTTCAATCGGCACCGCCATCCCGCTCTCGCCGCGCTCCTCTTCCGTCTGCAAAGCATAGAACACCCAATTGGCGGCGTTCTTCACCTGAAGTTCGTTGTGGACATGGTGCTCGATCGAAATTTGGTAGGCGCGCCCTTCGGTTTGTGTGTCGGACACCAGCATCCCCGCTCGCGCAAAAGTGGACGGCGTCCAAATATCCAAAAACGTCCCGCCGCCTCCATCGGTCACCCACAAGCTCGGATATTGGCTGTCCCAATGGCGATTCGGATCCGGGTCAGCCGTGTGCGCGCCGTTGTACGGATTCTCCCGCGAACCATCCGGCTTCGGCGTGCCGTGCCCGCCCAGAAACCGCACGTCATTCATCATCGAATCCGTGCCCGCCTTCCAAAGAGCCGCCACCGCTCGTGGATTGTTCCCGCTCGTGTATAGCCCGATTCCGATGACGATATTGCTCCCGCCTTTGGGCGCTTCAAGCAGCGCCTTCGGGCCGCCTTTTCCCGCGTAGCCCGGCGTGCCGTCCGGCAAAATAATCTGCGTCGCGCCTGGGTGCAGCCCAATCAACACCGTATCCGGCCGAAGCTCCAAAGTGTCGTGGACAATGTAAAATCCCGACGGAAGGTAAATCGTCCGGCTTGTCGCAATCGCATTTTGCAAAGCGTCCGTGTCATCAGTCACGCCGTCGCCTTTGGCGCCCAAATCGTGCGCATTGACCCACGTGCTGGCGTCCGGCAGCGAGGCCAAATCCGAAGATGCCGCCGGCGGCATTTCGTCCTGTGGCCCCGCGTCGAAATGCGTCTCGATTTCGGGCTCCTTGCCGATGTCCGAGTAACGAAGCCCGTGCGAAAAATTCGTCACCGTATAAATCTGTCCCGGCGCGGAAAAAAATCTGCCGCTGTCGCGCAACGCCGCAAAGAGAGGCGTCTCGCGGCAATCAACATGTTCCATATTGATTTCGTTGCGCGGACTTTTCTCCATTCCAAAAATGAAGGCCGGACCGAAAATATCTTCGAGCCGGGCGTCCTTGACCCAGAGTTGGTCCACCCACTCCGGTTCAATTTCGACCGCCGTCGGCACATGCCGGAAGCTCGGGCGGATGAGCGTCAAGCCTGCCTCGTGTTCGAGAATCGCCGCCGAACGCTGGCCTTCAAAGGAACAATCGATAAACGTGAACTGCCATCCAGGCGAAGGTTTGGAAGTCCAAACGGCGTGCGTCCCTCCAAAAAAATGGACATCCTCGACAACATTGCCGCCCTCGTGAATTCCCGCCAGCGCCGAGCCAAGCCGGAAATCCATATGGGCCAGGAAACAATGTTGCGCGTACCGTGCCCGCACGCCCACCGCTCCGGGATTTCCATCCTCCACCTGCACATCGATGTTCGCGAGCGCGGAATAAAAAGTACCCGGGTTGGCATCGGGAACGAGGCTGTTTGACCCTCGCCGGCTGCGCGAACGCCGTCCCGCAAAAAACACCATCACCTTTTCATGCGAAGCATCCCCAAACCCCGGCGTCTTTTCCGGCAGGACAATGACAGGCCGTTCCTCCCCGTAGCCGATCAACCGGATGGACGGCCAAATATAAAGTGTATTCGTAATGTGGTACTCTCCTGGGGCGAGGAAAACGATCCCCAGCTCGGTGGATTCCTGGACTTGGTTCACCGCCTGTTGCAGCGCCGCGGTATCATCCCCGTCCGATGGCTCGATATAAACCGCCTTTGGATCCACCAGCCGTTGTGGGTAAAACGAAGCCGCCCCGGCCGCCATCTCAAACAGAAAGCAGCCGCACATAAAAATTATGTATCTTAAAATCAAGGAGTTACGTCTGTAAAGAATACTTGGAACTCCCTCAGATTAAAAGGATTATTTCACCGCCAATGTCCATGGGTGTAATGGTAGCCGGCCATATCCCGTCCCCATCCGCCGTGAACCCAAATTGCACGAGGGTACGGAGGGTAAGCCCAATGTCCGCCCACCCAAACCCATCCGCCATTCCATATCCAATCGCCATCCACCCACGCATAATCCGGCCCAGGCGGCGGCGGCGCGTTTTCGGGAACCGGCGCCGGAGGCGGCGCCTGGGCGCCGTTGCTCTTGGCCATCGATTCCGAAATCGGTGAAGCGCCAGCGATCGCGCCCGGCGTGGTGAGCATAAAATCGAGCAATTCATTATTCGCGCCGGCGTCTTTCAAACTGATGATTTGTTTTGCGCTCAAATGATAGACGGTTCGGGAGTTTCGGATTTGCTCGATGATTGTATTGGAATCGAACCCGACCTTGACCATGGCCGTCACGTCATCGACGGTCAACGGTTGCGCCGTCTGAACTCGATGGCATGTATCCGGGGCTTCCTGGCAAAGTTTGCTCATCTGGTCGGCAGTCAGCGGCGGTCGAGGCGGAATATAGGCTTGCGCCGGGAACGAACTTTGAGGACCAGGATTGGATTGAGTTGAACAACCCCCAGCCAGGAATCCAATCGCAATCGCCGCCAAAGCGGTCGCCGTCATTTGCCTGAATAAAACCTGCTTAAAACACATAAACTCACTTATTTGGCTGGGGAACGCACTATAGCTCACCGCAAAAGAGCGCGCAACTTCCCGCCCGCCATTACCAAATGATGGCGCGAACGTCCGGCGCGCGCCACATCGGCGAACCTTCCTTGATGCCGAAAGCGTCAAAAAACTCCTGCCGATTCGATTCCGGCCCAATCGCGCGAAATTGCCCCGGCGAATGCGGATCGACCGTAATCAACCGGCGCTGCTCGGCTTCGCGGCAATTGATGCGCCAGACTTGCGCGAATGAAATGAAAAAACGTTGTTCCGGGGTGAATCCGTCGATCTTCTTGCGTTTCTTCGGGTGCCTGGCAAGGTCGCGCTCCAGCGCCTCATATGCGATACTGACGCCGCCTAGATCAGCAATGTTTTCGCCAAGGGTCAATTTACCGTTGACGTGCATGCCAGGCAGCGGTTCGTAGCTGTTATATTGGTCCACAAGCTTCTGCGCCCGCGCTTCGAAGGCCGCGGAGTCCTTGGGCGTCCACCAATCATTGAGATTGCCGTCGCCGTCGTAATGGCGCCCTTCATCATCGTAACCGTGCGTCATTTCATGCCCGATAACCACGCCGATGGCCCCGTAGTTGACCGCGTCATCCATCTTGGGATCAAAGAACGGCGGCTGCAATATGCCCGCCGGAAAGACGATCTCGTTTCGCGGCGGGTTGAAATAGGCGTTGACCGTCTGTGGCGTCATGTCCCACTCGGATTTATCGACCGGCTTGCCGATCCTCGCCAATTCGCGTTTCGACTCGAAAATCTCCGCGCGGCGCACGTTGCCGAGGTAATCGTCGCGCCGGATTTCGACGCTCGAATAATCCCGGAATTTCACGGGGCAGCCGATCTTTTGCGAAAAACGCGCAAATTTGGCAAGCGCCTTCGCGCGTGTGGCCTCGGACATCCACGCCACCTTTTCCAATCGGTCGTGGAAAACATTTTTCAGGTTGTTCACCAAATCGTTCATGGCCGCGCGGGCTTTGGCGGTGAAATATTTTTCGACGTAAAGCTGCCCGAGCGCTTCGCCGATGTCGCCGTCGATGGTCCGGGCCGCCCGCTGCCAGCGCGGCTCCTGCGCCGGCTGGCCGCGCAACACACTGCCGTAAAAGTGAAATGATTCTTCCTCCGCCGCCGAATACAGCCGCGCCGCGGAGGACCTTATGACATGCCAGCGCAAGTAAGTCCGCCAATCCTCGAGCGGATGGTTTTTGACAATCTCGTTCAACGCCGCAAAAAATTCAGGCTGGCGAACCACGATGTCAGGAGGCGCGGATATTCCCGAAGCTTCAAGAAATTCACCCACGGCAAGGTTTGGGTAGTTGGACTCGACTTCTGAAGTCGGGAACTTGTGATAGTTCGCTATAGGATC
The DNA here is from genome assembly GCA_036268455.1 of Verrucomicrobiia bacterium. Classification (GTDB taxonomy): domain Bacteria; phylum Verrucomicrobiota; class Verrucomicrobiia; order Limisphaerales; family Palsa-1400; genus DATAUD01. The sequence goes on along the minus strand of DATAUD010000002.1, from coordinate 162,333 downwards.
GCGCAAATCAGCGCGCGACTTGCTGGCTTTGGCCATCTCTGTTTCCAAACCCAGAATTTTCGCCGCGTCCGCCCTCGCCACCTCGTCAGGCGTGCCGGACAGCGCCAGCATTTTCGCGACATGGACGACGTAGGCTTCGCGTTGTTTGGCAAAGTTGGTGGATAGATAATAATCGCGGTCCGGCAGCCCCAATCCGCCTTGTCCGAAATAAAGCGCGTAAACCTCGCTGTTTTTTTCATCATCGGAAACGGACGTGTCGAAAAGCGCGCCAATGCCTTCCAGTTGAAATGCAGCCGTCAGCTTCATCATTTGCGGGATCGAAGAAAGCGCGTCGATGCTCGCGAAATCCTGGCGCAACGGATCAAAGCGAAGTTCCTCGATACGGTTGGTGCCCATCGCCGAAGCAAAGAAATCCCCCACTTCGCGTTTCGGGGAATGCGGAGGAGCGGAGGGATCGGCCGCCGCCGATTCCAGCAGGCCGTGGAGCAATTCCCAATTGCGCTGGGCCAATTGATCGAATCCAGCCCATCGCGCCTTGTCCGCGGGCACCGGATTATTTTTCAACCACGTCCCGCAGGCAAAATGGTAGAAATCCACCGTGGGATCGATGGTTCGGTCCATGTAATTGGTAGAAAAGCGGGGCACCGCCGTGTCAGCGGAAACCACGACGCAAGCGAACAAAGACAAACAGGCTATAAGCAGTTTCATTTTATTATCGGAGAATGGATTTCAGGGCGGACAAAAATGTTTCGATGTGTTCCGGCCGCGAAGTTTCGCCCATGAGGCCAACACGCCAGATTTTTCCCTTGAGAGGGCCAAGGCCGGCGCCAATTTCGAGGTTGAAATCAGCGAGCAACCGTTTACGCACGGCGGCTTCGTCAGCGCCGGATGGGACGCTCACTGCATTGAGCGGCCAAAGTTGGTGCCCCGGCTGCGACGCCAATCCAAGGCCCATCTCCGCTAGGCTGGCTTTGAAAGCGAGGTGATTTTCCTCATGCCTCCGCCAGCGGTTTTCCAGACCCTCCTCCATCACCAGCCGCAAAGCTTCGTGCAGCGCGTAGTTCATGGAAATGGGGGCCGTGTGATGGTAAACGCGGTCCTGCCCCCAATAAGAAGCCAGCAAATTAACGTCCAGATACCAGCTTTGCACTTTCCGCTTCCGATGGGTGGCGGCCTCCATCGCGCGCGCTCCGAAAGAGACGGGCGAAAGTCCAGGCGGACAGCTCAAGCATTTTTGCGTTCCGCTATAGGCCGCATCGACTCCCCACTCGTCCAATTTCACCGGGCATCCGCCCAGGGACGTTACAGTGTCAAGCACAAAGAGCGCGCCCGCCTCGCGGGCCAGCCGGGAAATCTCCTCAACCGGTGTGAGCACGCCCGTGGACGTTTCCGCATGGACGACCGCGACGATTTTCGGCCGCGCATTCTTCAACGCCGCGGCAATCGCTCCCGGCTCCATGATTTTGCCCCATTCGGCCTCAACCTTCGTGACGCGCGCCCCGCACCGTTCCGCGACGTCCGCCATTCTGCCGCCGAAGACGCCATTGACGCCGATGACCACATCGTCGCCCGGTTCGATGAGATTGACGAAGCAAAACTCCATCCCAGCGCTCCCCGTGCCGCTGACCGGAAAGGTCATTTCATTTTTTGTCTGGAACACGGCGCGGAGCATCGACTTGATCTCCTCCATCAATTGGATAAAAACCGGGTCGAGGTGTCCGACCAGCGGTTGCGACATGGCCCGGAGAACGGAAGGAGCAACATTGCTTGGGCCAGGCCCCATCAGGAGACGGACCGGCGGCTTGAAAGCTGCGATTTTTTGCATCCCCGCAAAGTAGGGGTGATTGCCGGGAGATTCAATGACTTTGGAAGGACGGCTTTCGCCGCCGCGAGTGGTCAAATGCGAAGCTCTAATTGTCAAAAAAACATCCATCCGGTGACAACGTCCCACGAAATAATGGGATACGCAAGATTTTTTTAGATTTGCGAATGGAATTGGAAACGGTAATTTGGAAAGCGCGAGTGTCCGATGGTGTAACGGTAGCACAAGGCCCTTTGGAGGCTTTTGTCATGGTTCGAATCCATGTCGGACAGCCAATTTTACGAGGGAGAGCGCCACAACAGAGCCTTCCCGCACAGATTCCGCACAGAATTCGGCGGAATCCGAAAGCAAAGCCGTGAGGTTCCCAAAAGTCATCCGGCATCGAAAAAGCGAAGCCACGATATACGGCAAAAGCAAACGCTATCCGTTTTACCGGGTTGTGTATCGCGCAGACGGCAAACGTCGCATGAAGTCTATTGCCGCCTATTCCGAGGCGAGGGACTTTGCGGACGCGAAAGTCCGTGAACTCGCGGAAGGCTCCAAAGTCCCGGCCTTGACCGACAAGCAGGCAGGGGACGCCTTAGCCGCGCTCCAACGGCTGCAAAGCCTCTATCAGTCCACCGGACGACGAATCTCCTTGCTGGCAGGGATTTCAGAGTATTGCGAGGCCAATGCCAAACTTGGCGAACGCCCCTTGAGCGAATGCGTTGACTCCTACCTTCGCAATCTCGCCGTGGTCAAGCGCAAGGACATTTCCGAAGCTGCCGAGGAATTCATTGAAGGGCGGCAAGCCAAGACCGTCGCGCCGGATGGCAAGCGCCCGCAACTCTCCGAAGGTTATCATTACAGCGTTTCGTTATGGTTGAAGGAATTTGCCGCCACGTTTCCCGGTCACGCGGTTTGCGACCTGACCAAGCAACATCTCAGCACATACATGGCCGGGCACGGAAACGTTGCGCCCAAGACCCGCAATGAGCGCCGCAATGTTGTCAGGATGTTCCTTAAATGGGCAGTGCGGCAGGATTACCTGTCGCCGAACCACCGACTGCTTGAATCTGACGCGCTCGCACACGAACAAGCGGACACCGAGGAAATCAGTTTTTACACGCCGAAGGAATTGCGCCTATTGCTGGACGCGGCAGCGACGAAAACTGAATTCAAACGATTGTTGCCTGTCGTTGCTTTAGGCGGACTGGCGGGAGTGCGGCTGCAAGAAATTACCCGGCTGACGTGGGAAGATGTTTTCCGCATCCCCGGCCATGTCGAAATATCAAAGACCAAGAGCAAGACACGCTCGCGCCGCCTTGTCACAATCTGCCCGGCCTTGGCCGGTTGGATTGAACCTTACCGCACCTGTTCTGGCCTGATATGGCAGAAAAGCCTTTGCCTGTTCCATGATGAATTCGGGGCGCTGCGCGACTCTGTGAAGATTCCGGCTCGGCGCAACGGATTGCGTCACGGTTTTGTCAGCTTCCATTTTGCCTTGAACGCCAACGAGAATTTAACGGCGGCGGAAGCGGGGAACTCTCCGACAATGGTTCACAAAAACTACAAGGGGCTGGCTACGAAAGCCGAGGCGGAAAAATGGTTCAACGTTCAACCGGAAAAGGCCGAAAACGTAATCCAGTTCTCCGCACAGTCCTTTTCATGACCGTCCGGCTAATTCAAATCCCTCCACGCGACTTCATAGATGGATTTGATAAAGTGCCCCCGCAGTCGTTGTTCGTCGTTCTGTATGCCAGTTTCGTAGAAATTAATGCCGATCAGTGCCGATTTTACGAGGCAGAACTGACCTGTCTCCTCGTCCTTCGATAATTGCATTCCCCAAACCGGGCCACCGCTGACTCCTTTAAATGTGCCAGGCAGTTTTTCTGCGCCTCCATACCAGCAAGTGCTTTCGATGTAATCCCATCCGGCCCGTTCAAAAACATCACCTTTTTGAATTACGAAAAAGTAGGCCATGTGGCGCACCGTGTGTTCAATGCTATTCCCGTCGATTGTTGTTTGGTAATCGAGACCCGGGAAACCAATTCTGGCAATCGGGGTTCCGACTTTTCCGAACGCTGTGTAGATTTCATTTGGATTTTGGTTGAGAGACCAAAAGGAGCTGATTGCCTTGAAAGTGTCGAGACGATCACCAGCCACAATTTCAATGAAAGTCAGGTCCGGTCCAAACTCTAGAGAGTGTGGATTTGCAAGGTGATGCTCAAACACTTCATGCGCCTTAACTTGGATTCCTCTACCGTCTCGTAGTATCAACAAAAGCGTGTCTTTGCCAGATGGCCCAAGACCTATTTCAGGGCCGGGCTTGTGGATGCAATGACGAGCGGTCAAGATTCCAAATCGATTTTCCCTCCGAACGAGCACACCGCTTCCAGTGGGATAAAAGCCAGTTGCCTTTCCGTCTTTCATATAGGCCAAAGCGACCGAATAATCACCGAACTCTTTAACCAAGGTTTCCTTGAAATTGCTTGGCAGGTCGTCGAAGAACACAAGTTGCTGTGTATCCATACGGGCATCGTATCGAACCACATAGAAAAATAAACTTTAAATCTCCTCGTATTCCCCATAATCAAGCGGTGGAACTCCCGCCTTTTTGGCGGCGCAACAGAGCGCCTTGCACGCTCGCCCAGTCATACAGGCAACGCCTGCCGATCTTGATATACGGGAGGATTCCGGTTGCCTTCCAGTTGCCCAAAGTCCGGCGGCTGATTGGTAATTTCGTGAGCAATTGCTTTTCGTCCATGAAAGCCCGCTCGCCACTCGCGTTTTCCGTCAACTCGTTCACGCGACCATTCGAGCACCCCCCGCCGGGAGTAATTGCAGCTTCGATTTTTACGCTGCCCGGTATTTTTCCGTGCCGTGCCGGACTCGACGCTTTTTCTCTGCAGGGCGCTTGCTCAACGGCGAGCCGGGCCGGGGGCTGCCCAACCAGCGCCAGAAATTCATGTTGATCGTCTTTCATGGTGTGCCGCCCGTAAGCGTGTAATGCGTTGCAAATGCCGGGTGCCGGTGACTCAGCAGCTTGACGTTCCACCACGACCCTTCTTTCGTAACATACTTCGCGCAGTAATCGGCCACATCATCCCGGCTGTTCACCGGCTCAATCCGGGCACGACCGTACCGCCCAAACCACGTCCGCCAAATGTCCCTCCGCCGCATGTTTTTACAATCCACCCACAGCGCATGGACATGGTAGCCGTCACGGCCCGGATTCCGTTCCAGCGCATAAAAATAGGAAACGCCACGCAATTCGCTTCGCATGAATTTCTCGTAACATCGGGACCCCGACCAAATGGACGCTTCCCAGGCAAACGTCAGGTGCGAAATGACCTGCCACGGGGCTAACGAGTGAACCCAATCACCCATTTCAACATTCAACTGCGCGGCCTTCAGCCGCATTTCCGGTTCAAGATTCCTTGCGTTGTTCATATTTGACCTTATTTGCTCCCGCTGTGTACACACCTCTCGGACAAGGATGGGGCAGAGGCCGGGCGCACCCGCTAAAGCGGGTGCATCCCGGCCCCTGCCCTTATCCCACGGGATCGCCCTGCGTGACCACGTTACGGCACTATTCCCAGGGCAGCACGGACACGGCACGAATGACGACACCGTTCTTGGCGTCGAACGTGTTCGGCTCCATTGAATCGAACTCGACAACCATTTTCTGTCCGTCCTTGAACTGGCACGGACAGTCTTTGGCGGCCTGCTCGACCGTCTGGACGCTGCGAGGACACCACAACTGCACCGTGGGTGCCTTCCCGTCGGCACATTGAACCTCGTAAAGGTTCACAACGCCGACGACCTTTTTGGCCTTGTTCTGAACTTCCTTGTAGCGATGCGCTACAAACTTGACGATGACCACGCGGCGGCCCGCCAGGAAGCTTTCGACTGCTTGTTGCTGTTTCATTTTATTTTCCTTTGGCTTGAATGCGCGACAGGTAACGCCACGACCTTCGCCGTTGGACCTACCAACGATTTGTCCATTGGAGTCTCCATTCCCTTCGGACGGGCGGGCGGAGTGGCCGGTAAGCGGCACATCGGCTTGGCCGGTTCCGATGCGAAAGCAGCGCCATTCTCGGTGTTTTCGACACCAAGATAACGGTTCAATTCCACTTCCGTGATCCGCTTGTGACGGATGCCCGGAAGGGCCTTAAGCTGGCCGTGCTTGATCAAATTCAGCACGGTCTTGTAACTACTCTTCAATAGGCCGGCGATTTCACCGGCGGTGTAAATTTTCAACACTTCACCCACGGTTTTGGCGTGGCCGCTCCGCATCCATCAGGGCACGGAGCGGCACACGCGTTAACTCAACGTGGTGAGTTCAGGAAAACTGGTTTGGCAGAAATGCCCGACCCGGCCATTATGGAAATGACCGGGCGGGAGAGAAGACCGTCTTTAGCAGTTAATTTTTTTGGCGAGACTTAAATCAATTCATTCAGGTGCGGGATTTTGTTCATTCAGTTTGCGCGCCAGCTTTTTCCATTTTTTATATTCAATTTTCAATTCGGAATTTGGGCGCTTTCATTTTTCATCACATTACCGCTTTTTCATTAGTAATAGGCGTCTCTTGTTCGTTTAATTATTTTGAGTCACGGTCGTGACCCTCACAAACAAGTATCAAAGAACAAACCGCACTGGAGGAAAATTATCCTCCACTCCATCAGACACCGCCGATTCAATAACGATTCAAAAAAAGTTGTAAAAAGCTTCATTTTTATTGGCGTTTTCCGTTTGGTTCCATTTGAAGCCAATTGAGGCAACGCAACTAAACGTCGCTGTCTCCATTCCCCGAAACCTGGCCTCGGTTAAAAAACGCCGCCACTTGCGGCGGCTGAGGCCGAGTAAAAAGCCACGTCTAACTTTTCCCCCTCCGCGACAGCGGACGGCTTAAGCTGACACCGTAAAAGCTGTGTTCCGTCGATTCCTTTAATAGCCGCTTTGAACGGCCCTTCTGTAACGTTGTCATCGGCTGGAAAAGCGCCTAACGTCCCGGCATGAAAGCGATTTCATGGGCACTCATGTTTTCTGTGTTGCTGGGCGGCACGTTGAAGGCTCAACAGCCCATATCTCCAACCGCAACGAACGCGCTGGCGACCAATAGCGTCACTCAATTTGAAGGAATTCGAGCCAACGCAGAGAAAGGCGACGCTTTGGCCCAATGCTACTTGGGTTGGTGTTACTACACAGGACAGGGTGTGGCGAAGGACGACGTAGAAGCGGTGAAGTGGAATCGCAAAGCAGCTGAGCAGAATTGCGCCCGCGCTCAATTCGATCTAGCTTTTCTCTACTTCCACGGTGAAGGACTGAAACAGGATTATGTCGAGGCAGTGAAGTGGTATCGCAAAGCCGCTCAACAGAACGACGCCGACGCCCAGAATGATTTGGGCACTTGTTACCGCCACGGCTTAGGTGTGAAGAAGGACGAGGTGGAGGCAATGAACTGGTATCGCAAAGCCGCAGAGCAAAATCATGCCGAAGGTCAATTTAATCTGGGCATCTCCTATGCCTCCGGCCAAGGTGTGGCGCAAGATGATGTGGAGGCCGTTAAGTGGTATCGCAAAGCAGCTGATCAGAACCTCGCTGACGCCCAGTACAATTTGGGCCTCGGCTACGAGGAAGGTCGAGGTGTGGCGAAGGATGATGGGGCGGCGGTGAAGTGGTATCGCAAAGCCGCCGACCAAGGTGCCGCAGACGCTCAATCCAACCTCGGGGCGATGTATGCCGATGGTCGTGGGGTGCCACAAGATCATACGGAGGCAGTCCGATGGTATCGCAAGGCTGCTGACCAAGGAAATGCAGCCGCAGAATATAACCTCGCTCTGCATTATGGCGATGGAATCGGAGTACGGCAGGATTATGCGGAAGCCCTGAAATGGTATCGCAAAGCCGCCGACCAAGGTGCCGCACCCGCACAATACAACCTCGGTGCGATGTATGGCAATGGCGACGGTATTCCCAAGAACTATATTGAAGCCTATAAATGGGAGAGCCTTGCAGCATCTCAAGGAGAAGAACTGGCCAAAAAATATTTACCGGTGGTTGAAATGCGCATGACGGCGGAACAAGTAGCCGAGGCGCAACGACTCGCAGCGGCTTTTGTTCCACGCAATGAAACCACCAGTCCGAGTTTTGACAATTCCAGTTTACCAGAAAAATCGACAGCCACCGGCACAGGATTTTTCATCACTAACGATGGGTATCTAATTTCAAATTATCATGTGGTCAAAGATGCCGCACAGGTTCTTTTGCTTACGAGCACTGGATTGATTTCCGCCAAGGTGGTGCGGGTGGATTCGGCCAATGATTTGGCTTTGTTGAAAGCTGAGGGTCACTTTGCACCGCTGTCCATTACATCCAGTCGGAGCGTGAAATTAGGTGGCACAGTGGCGACGGTGGGTTTTCCCGACATCGGTTTGCAAGGATTCGCGCCGAAGTTTGCGCGGGGAGAAATCGCGTCGCTTTCCGGCGCAGCGGATGATCCACGGTATTTCCAGATTAGTGTCCCGGTGCAACCGGGCAATTCGGGCGGCGCACTGGTGGATGAGCATGGGAATGTGGTAGGTGTGGTGTCGGCCAAGCTGGATGCGGTGGCCGCGCTGGCCGCGACCGGCGCGTTACCAGAGAATGTCAATTACGCGGTGAAGAGCAGTTTTCTATTGAGTTTCCTCGAATCCTTGCCAGACGTTTCGGCCAAACTGATGGAGCCAATCAGCGCAGAGCGGAAGTTTGACGACGTAGTACAATCGGCGCAAGCAGCGGCGGTGCTGGTCTTGGTCTATTAAGCAATCCCCCGCCATCACCACCAGAAAAATGAAGTCGGGAGGAACGACGACTCTTAGGGTGTCAGTTTTTGTATTCCGTTGTCGCGGACGGCGAAAAATTAGACTGTGCATCACTCGCTCTCAGCCGCCGCGCGTGGCGGCAACTTCAAACGCAACGCCGCCCTGCGCGTCATGGCCTATGCAAACGGACGATTGTTCCAAAACATGGTCAACGTGTCCCCGCGCCCAAGTCGCGACGTCCGCAGGCCGTCCAGTTCTTGTTACTCGACACCGTGTTTCACTATTGTCAATGTTTGCGTTATGCGACCCGCAAATTACTTCAAAAAGCGAGCGGCATGGATTATTGAGTGGCAAACATATCGAGAAGATTCCCCAATACGTAGTTTCCGCCCTCATATCCTGCCTTGGCGCTGGCGTTCCGAAAGAGTGTTTGATTACATGAGATGCTTATATTGGAATTCCGGATTATGGACGCCGTTCGAGATCGTTGTCCGAGTCAACAAGCGAGAGCCAGAAGGAATGCTTATGGAACGCTACTCGGCCCCCATGTTGATTGGTGACGGGGCATGTAGTCTGATAGGCAGTCCCGTTAATGATTTGTGTATCGAGAAGGACGACGCAGGACAAATCACGATGGAATGGACACGGCCACCTCGATACCAGCATGACAACGCCAGTGGCCGTGCGATGCCAGTGGGAACCCCTCTTAAGCAGCGATTCGTTTGGCAGGGATGCTGATTCACTCGACTTGATCCCGCACAATCCCGCACAGCTTTAGGCCAGAAACGATTACCGCACAGATTCCGCACAAGGCTTGGTTTTCGCACAATCCCGCACAAGTTTTCCTGCCAATTATTGCACCAAGATGCAAGAAAATGCTTGTTATACTAGGGAAAATATCGTATCAATACAAGCAGTTAACCGCACAGAAGCGCAACGAAAGGCAACTATGAACAATGACGAAACGGCTCATTTACATGGTTCGAATCCATGTCGAACAGCCATTCTATAAGTTCGGTTCGGCGGGAATTCGCGTATGGGAATATATGGACAATTCCACCCCATTGGATTAGACTCACCAAGATGAATAGCTGCCTTCAGGTTCAGGATAAGTATCTTATAGAATTAGGCGACTCCGCGGTGGCGGAATATGAGCAGCGCATCGCCAACATCCCGCCTGACCTTAGCTCTCCGTTTAATGTGGCCGCGATGCGATTGCAGGACGAATTGGTGTGCCTCTATAAGCTGGTGGCATTATGCGCGCGGTCCGAGCAAAATCTGGACAAGGTGGCTTCGCTGTGGGAATTCATGGAAGGAACATGCGACAGGTTCGCTCAAGAGTTGTCGAAACTTCATTTGGAACATCCAGTCTGCGGAGCGGACTTGTACTACAACCAAATCCTTGATCTTAGGAATAAATGTCACCGACTTCGGGAGATGCACCTTTAGGTGAGGCAGACGATTCCCTGATTCCCAGTCTCGCCGCGCTTTACGACAGGTTCGCGCATGCGCTTGATCCTTTTTCGGAAGCCAGAGATGAAGCCGAACGTGTTTTTCACTCAGAAGTTTTGATTGCCTATGATGCAATCAAAGGTCAGAAACCTCCCTTTCAAGAGTATCGAAAAGGAGTGATACTGCGGTGCAAGCGGTATCTAGCGGCGAAAAAAAGCCACGCCCTTCGACGGAGCGTGAGGGCCAAGGCACCAAGAGTGCGGGACGGAATTCGTACGACGATTGAGGCTACGGTTCCTCCTATTTCTGCGCCAGATCGACGCAGATGATTTCTTTGTCGTTGCGCGCATAGACTCGGCGGTTCGCAAATGCCGGATGCGACCATACCACTAAACGCCCTGTGTCGCGGTTGACCGGGTCTATGATGCGCGCCCACGTCAAAAAAGCGCGATACTTTTGGCGATGCGCGGTGTTTGAGCATATGACGGAATTGTGAATAAGTTGTGAATAACTTTGGGGATAACCAGTCAATAAGTTGGGGGCAACGTCTGCTTGACGCTTTTGATTTAAGATGAAAATGTTTTTGCATGAATCGTGCGCACCATTTCTCAGGATTGTTAATTGTCATCGAAGGAATTGACGGGGCGGGCAAAACGACGCAGGCCCATTTTGTGCAGGAGCGGTTGCAAGCAAGGAAACTGTGCGTCATCAGAACGAAGGAGCCCACCACTGGGGACTGGGGGCAACTGCTGCGAGATTCCGCGCTGACGGGGCGCCTTTCTTTGGAAGAAGAGGTTGAAGCGTTCATCAAGGACAGAAAAGAGCACGTCGAGACGGTGGTCATTCCCGCATTGCACCAGGGACACATAGTGATCATGGACCGCTATTATTTTTCCACGATGGCTTACCAGGGGGCGCGAGGGCTGGACCCCGATGAATTGATGCGGCGCAATGAAGTTTTCGCCCCGGAACCGGATTTGCTCGTGGTGTTGGACATTGATCCCAAATTAGGTTTGGAGCGGGTCAGAACACGCGACGACAGGGCCGATCATTTTGAAAAGACCGGCAGCCTTGTTACGGCGCGCGAGATTTTTAACAGCATCCGCAAGCCCTATTTGTATCGTTTGGACGCGACACAAAAGCCAGAGCTGCTGCGCGATCTCATTGTGAATCAGTTTGTTACAATGTACAAGGACCGCATTAGCCAATTAACTCGCCCGCAAAAAGAGGAATTGAACCTGACGCTAAATCTGTTTGGCGCCGAGTAGATTTAGTCCTATTTGTTTCCCTCTTGCCTCTCGCGGCGGAAATTAGCCCGTTTTTAGGAAGTTTTCCGGCTTGCTAAATCCAGCCGTACCCATAGATTTAGCGGCTCGATTTGAATAATATGACGATTCAGGGCTTGAAAGTTCTGCTGGCTGATGTTCAACCGGCAACGGCACCCGACCAAACTGGCGCGCAGATCAAATTTTTTGCGACGATGGTCATCTTTGTGGTGATCCTCTGGGTCCTGATGATCGCCCCGCAACGCAAGAAGGCCAAAGAATTGGAATCCACTCTCAAATCCCTCAAGGCCGGCGACAAAATCGTCACCAGCAGCGGCATTGTCGGGGTGGTCCTTTCCATCAAAGACAAAACTGTTTCCATCCGGTCGGCGGAGACAAAGTTGGAAGTTCTGAAGACCTCCGTGGCGGAAGTGACGGACCGGAGCGGCGAAACAAGCGAATCGAAAAGTTAATCCTGCATGAAAAAACCCAAATTTTGGTGGGCCTTAATCGTATTTCTGGTGGCGTGGTCTCTTTGGTCGATGTATCCTCCGACCAGCGAAAACTTAATCAAGGTCTTCAATGACCAGGCCGACCCGGCGAAGGTCGATGCCACCTTTAAACAAATCGTCGAGAAGGCCCAGGGAATGGAGACCGCCAATCCCGACCCGCACCGCGAATTCGGGGATTTGATGGCCGCCATCGGCACCAACAACATCCAGCCTTATTTCCCTTACATTGATGTCGCCAATGAAGAGCATCCGACTTATGCGCTGCTTAATATGTTGCAGAGAAAGGCCAGCGGCAAAATCAAGCTCGGTATCGATCTTCAGGGTGGAACGCAATTTTTGGTCAGTCTCGACACCAACCACATGGTGACCGTCGATACCAATGGCAACAAAACCGTCCCCATGCAATCCGAAGAGCGCCAGCGGCTGGTTTCGCAGGCGGCCGAGGTGCTCCGGCGCCGCGTGGATAACCTTGGCGTGGCGGAGCCGGTCATTCAACCGGCGGGCGAGGACCACATTTTGATTCAATTGCCCGGCCTCACGCAGGCCAACCAGGACGAAGCCAAGAAAAACATCCAAAGGGCCGCCTACCTCGAATTCCGCATGGTCAATCATGACAGCGCCCAATTGCTCCACGACGGCATCATCGAGCCTGGCTACGAGGTGTTAAAATTGAAGAAAAAGGCCCCGGACGGCACCGTCACCATCCAGTCTTATTTGGTGCAGAAGAAACTGGCCGACGGGTTGACGGGCAAATATGTCAAGCGCGCCTTCCCCAGCCGTGATCCCGTTTCCAACGACCCAGTCGTCGAGCTGCAATTCAACTCCGAGGGCGCGGACAAATTTTACGATGTAACTTCCCAGCACGTTGGCGATCAATTGGCCATTGTCCTCGATGGCGAGCTTTACACCGCGCCGGTCATCAACGGGCCGATCCGCGGCAATTGCGAAATCTCCGGCGGCAGCATGGACATCAATGAAGCGATCACCATCGCCAACATCCTGGAAAATCCGCTCGAAACGCCGGTCAAGATCGACGAAATGAGCGAAGTCGATCCGACCCTTGGAAAAGATTCGATTAAGAGCGGAGTCGAGGCGGCGCTGTTCGGCACCTTCTTCGTCGCGCTGTTCATGGCGGTTTATTATCACCGCTGCGGCGTCATCGCCGATATCGCGATGATTCTCAACCTGATCATTCTGCTCGGCGTGATGTGCTCCATCGGCACGACGCTCACGCTGCCGGGCATCGCGGGCATCGTTCTGACCGTCGGCATGGCGGTGGACGCCAACGTGCTCATTTACGAGCGACTGCGAGAGGAACTGGCGCAAAACAAATCAGTCCGCGGCGCGTTGTCGGCCGCGTACAGCCGCGCTTTCACCGTTATTTTTGACTCGCACACCACGACGCTCATTTCGGCGATTATCCTGATTTATCTCGGCACCGGCCCAGTCAAAGGTTTCGGCGTAACGCTGACCATCGGTGTCGCCCTGAGCTTGTTTACCAGCTTGGTGATGACGCGGCTGATTTTTGATTTCCTCCTCGAACGCGGCTGGCTCAACAAAATCGGCATGTTCCACATGATCAAAAACAAGCATTGGGACTTCATGAAATGGGCCAAGCCCGCCTTCATTGCGTCATGGACGATCATCCTGGTTGGAATGTGCTACGGTATTTTTGTTCGCGGAAACAACGTCATGGGCATCGACTTCGCCGGCGGCGACGCGGTAAAAATGTCCTTCAACCAGCAAAATAAAGTGGACGTGGACAAACTGCGCGGGGCGTTGAAAGAAGTAGGCGACTCGCAAATCCAGTATCAACGAGGCGCAGACCAGGAAATGCTTAACGTGGTCGTGCCCTACGGCAAAGGCGACGTGGTGACCAACGTGTTGATGAAAACGTTCCCCGCCGCCAATTTCCACCAGATCGGCCACGAAACAGTCGGCGCGACTGTCGGGGTTGAAATTCAGAAATCGGCGATCATCGCCTCGTTCCTTTCACTGTTCGGCATTCTCATCTACGTGGCGTTTCGCTATGAATTTTCGTTCTCGGTCGGCGCCGTGCTCGCGGTGATTCACGACGTCTTGATGACCCTGGGAATTTTCTTTTTGTCCGGCCGACAGTTAAGCGCGCCGATCGTCGCGGCGATTTTGACGATCATCGGATTCTCGGTCAACGACACCATCGTGATCTTCGACCGTATTCGAGAAGACCTCAAGCTGGGCGTTCGTGGAACGTTCAAGGAAGTCATGAACGTCGCGCTAAACCAAACGTTGAGCCGCACGTTGATTACTTCCGGCACCGTCTTCATTGCCACCGCCTGCCTCTATGCTTTCGGCGGCGGTGTCATCAACGATTTCGCGTTTACATTTTTGATCGGCATTATTACGGGAACCTATTCCAGCATTTACATTGCCAGCGCGCTGGTGCTTTGGTGGCACAAAGGCGAGCGGCCCAAGAGCGCGTCACAAGTGGTCATGGAAGAAGGCACGAGCGTCCGGGCGCGCGCCTGACCCCGGCAGCCAATGCCACCGCCGGTCCCCATTACGGTGTGGCACTGGGCGGGGTTCATCCTCGTCATCCTAGTGTTTCTGGCGCTGGATGCGGGCGTTTTTCACCGTTCCGCCCGAGCGGTGAAGTTCAAGGAAGCGCTCCTGTGGACCTCAATTTGGGTCATACTCGCGCTGCTTTTTGCCCGCGGCATTGCCCATTGGCGCGGTGAAGAGGAATCGCTCCAATTCCTGACCGGCTACCTGATTGAGTTCTCGCTCTCGATGGACAACGTGTTCGCCATCGCGATGATTTTTGCCGCGTTCAACACCCCCGAAAAGCATCTCCACCGGGTTCTGCACTGGGGAATTGTCGGCGCGCTGGCGATGCGCGGGCTGATGATTGCCCTCGGAGCTGCCGCCCTTCAAAAGTTCCACTGGGTTTACTTTGTCCTGGGCGGATTTCTGGTCGTGACCGGCATCCGCTGGGCTTTTTCCAAGGAACAAGTCGCCGGTAATGGGGAAAACTTCTTGGTGCGGCTGGCGCGCAAGGTTTTTCCCGTATCAGCGGCGGACAATGATCGCTTTGTGACGTGGGTCGGCGCGCGCCGCGCCTTGACTCCGCTCGCGCTCGTTCTGCTGGCGGTCGAGACGACGGACCTGCTGTTTGCGGTGGACTCGATTCCGGCGATTTTTTCAGTGACGCAAAACGCGTTTATCGTCTTTACGTCAAACATATTTGCGATCATCGGGTTGCGTTCGTTGTATTTCGTGCTGGCGGGCGCAATGAAGTATTTTCGGTATCTCCGAATCGGCCTGTCGGTGATCCTGGTTTTCATCGGCTTGAAAATGCTCCTTGCCCGCTGGCATCCGCTGCCGACAACGACTTCGCTCGCGGTGATTTTGGCGATTCTTGCGCTGTCAATGGGCGCTTCTCTTCTGGCCGTCCGGCGGAAAAAGAGCGTTCCTGGCTGACGGGCCATTGCTCCCGCTCCACTTTGGAGTAACGTTGTAAGCGTGAAAACCGGGCGAAACGATCCCTGCCATTGCGGCAGCGGCAAAAAATACAAGCTATGCCACTTGCCTTTGGAGGAGGCCGAGCGGCGCGCGACCGCAGCCGAAGCGCCCAACTCCGCCCTTCCATCCCCTCCTCCCGGACAGGATTTGGAAAAGACCGTCCTCACTTTGCGGGAACTGCTACCCACCTGCGACGAACAGCAGAAGGCCAAAGTCGAAAAGTATTTGGCGCGGGCGGAGCTTTTGCGGGCCTACGTGAACAGGCGGTCGGAACTCGAAGTCGCCGCGCAGGGGCTCGAGGTACATCAGCAGGAACTCGCCGATCTCTCCAAAGACAAAGCCGCGTATCATGACCGCATCGAAGCGGTTTTTGCGGAGGATCGTTTCGTCTCGTTGCGATTCCCGGTCGAAGACCTCCAGCGCGCATTCGACAAGTCAGGCTCTCCCCTTAATATTCCCAAGGAGGACATCAAGGACCATTTGCGGCGCCTTGTTTTGCTACTGTCAAGCAAAGAGTATCGCATCGAAGCCGCGGTAAGGGCCTTCCTGACGCTGCCGGATTATATTGCGGAAGGGCGGCATTTGGACGCGTGTTTGGTGTTGAATTGCGCCCGCATGACATCGGACGATCCAAAGGAGATAAATCCATTTCTAATGCAAATGTTCGTCCACGGCTATCATGCGTGGACCGCCGCGAAACAAGCGCGGCTGGGAGCTTAAGTTAGGCATCGGCAACGCGCAAAAGCCCGAGTATTGATTGCTCATCCAATCGGTTCGTATCAGACGCCAGAAAAACAGCTTGACGCACAACGGAAATTCGTGGCAAATATGGTCTTGTCAAAATCAGTCAAGACGATGCGCGATAAGAAATCTAGTTTTGGCGAATTCATTCGAAAGATGCGGCAAAACCGCCAAGAGCCGCTTCGCGTTATTGCCGCCGCAGTGGGAATTGATTCAACACATTTGAGCAAGCTGGAGCACGGCGATCGCTTCCCGACTGACGCCCAAATTTCCAGGTTCGCAAGATTTTTCAAAGTGCCGGAGGTAGAGCTTAAAGGGCGGGTTATTGCAGACAGGGTTACTTCCGAGTACGGCAATGAGGATGCTGCGTTGTACGCTGCGCATATCCTGAAGGAGCGCGCGACACCTTACAAAACCAGCCCAAAGTGATGACCTTACATGAACTTCATTGAAAACGAGAGTGCGCAGAAGTTGAGGGGTGGATTTTACACAGAGCCTAACATCGCGAGTTTTTTGACTCGATGGGTGCTGGAGAAAATGCCAAAATCACTTTTAGAGCCAAGTTGTGGGGACGGCGCGTTTCTCGAAGCGATTACCGCTGAGAAATGCGATTCGCTTCGCCAGCTTTTCGCGTGCGAGATGGATCAAGATGAGGCTGCGCGAGCGCGAGCGCGAGTGCCGAGCACAAGCAAACTGTCGGTCGAAATTCACTCTGGTGATTTTCTCAGGTGGTTTTTATTTCATTCTCACGCGACCGGACATTTTGATGGCATCCTCGGAAATCCACCATTCATTCGCTACCAGTATTTGCCGGCGGAACAACAATTTCTCGCCGAGAAAGTTTTCTCTCGTTTCGGCTTGCCATTTACCAAACACACCAATGCTTGGGTTTCTTTCGTCATCGCGTCATTTTCGTTGCTTTCGCCGGGCGGACGACTGGCGATGGTAATTCCGTCCGAGATTTTTCACATTTCCCATGCACAATCATTGCGGCGATTCCTTGCGGCTCATTGTTCTCGAATTCTGATTTTTGACCCCGAAGAGCTTTGGTTCGAAAACGCATTGCAAGGAGTTGTGCTTTTACTGGCTGAGAAAAAAATCAACCATGCCGAGCGCAGTTTGGGCATCGCGGTCCATCCCGTGGACAGCAAGGATATTTTACATGAAAGCCCGTCCGCTTATTTTGTCGCGGGTGACTACATAAATGGTGAGTCCATTGAAGGAAAATGGATGCCCGTGTTTCTGTCGAAACGTGAGCGTTCGTTGCTAAAGGCTTTGAGGGCTGATACTCGGTTTGCCACGTTTGACCAGTTGGCCAAGGTGGATGTTGGAATTGTAACGGGGGCAAATAAATTTTTCCTCGTGACCGACGAAATCGTAGAATCGTTTGGCTTGCAACAATGGGCGCATCCAATGTTCGGCAGAAGCGAGCATGTCGCGGGCGTCATCTTTGACAAGTTTGACCTAGCAGCAAACAAAAAGTCCGGTTTGCCGACAAATTTTCTGTGGTTTGACGATGTGGCGTTGAGTTCATTTCCGGCATCTGTGCAGCGCTATTTGCGTTCCGGCGAAGAACAAGAATTGCCAAAACGCTATAAATGTAGAGTCCGCGAACCGTGGTTTCGTGTACCTTCAGTTTATGCCTCGCCGGTTGCAATGCTCAAACGCGCACACCATTACCCGCGTTTGATTCTCAACAAGGCAAAGACTTTCACAACCGATACCGCTTACCGGATACAGCTCAAAGAGGTAACAGCCGTGAGCCTCGTCTATTCGTTCCTGAACAGCTTGACATGCCTTTGCGCTGAACTTGAGGGCCGCCATTATGGGGGCGGCGTGCTTGAGTTAGTGCCATCTGAGATTGAGCGATTGATTCTGCCGATTTGTAGCGTGCCGGAGTCAGAGTTGAGAGGGCTTGATGAGCGTTTTCGAGTTTGTTCCGATGATAGCCAGATTTTGAGAGAACAAGACGTGGTTGTCTTGAGAGGTTCTGGGCTTTCAACGAACGACCTCACTGCTATTCACGATGCGTGGGATAGGTTGCGAAACCGCAGGCAAAGAAATCCCGTAAGCGAAGAGGATCAAGTAATGTCGATGAAAAATGGGGCGCCAGCATCCTGCGTTTCGTAGAGCGACAGTGTTGTGTTTGTGAGATTCTCCTGAAGGACAATTGGGCTAAAGTCGCGTCCCCATCTCAGAATGGTCGTGTAGTTCGCTTGGCCGGCTTCGCCAGAGGGTTTGTGACTTATCTCAAAATTTCTAATGCCGTAATCTCTTCCCCTGATAAAAATCCGCATCGGAACAAAGGCGCATTCCTGATCGCCATGCCCTCTGCCTTCCTTTTCCCACTGAAACTCTCGAAACAAATTTCGGAAATAAGTTGTTTGGTCTATTCGCTGTCCAGTGGAATTTTCAAATTTAGCTTGGGTTAAACGAACACCTCCAACGTGATGACTTCCTTCATTGACCTGTAAAGCATCGGTCAGGGGCAGTCTCTTTCTCCAAACAAGGGCTCCTACGGGAGTGCCAGCGAAGGCTTGTTCCGGCGGTTGCGGTGCTGGTTCAACAGCAGGCTCTTCAGCCCGAATGTTCTGTGGAAGAAGTGGTGGTAGCGGAACAGCAACAGCCGCAAAGGGGTTGGCTGGCATCTGTTCAGGATTGGCTTCTTGCCGCTCAACTTGACTTCTCCGCCGCTCTCGCGCCTGTGCTTCTGTCAGCAATATACCCCGCGCCACTAAAGTGTTTATGAGTTCCGTTGTAAGCCTCTGCACTGTAAGCCCACCGGGTTCGATGAACGCAAGAAGTGGCTCAACAATACGCTTGCAATGATTGGCGTCCCCGGGCAAGTTGAAATCATGCCGAACCGCCGCTTCGTAGTTCGTATAGAATCCACCGTCTGTCAGATTATTTGAGCCAACAATAAGTGTGGTCGAATTCGCATTTTCAAAGAGGTAAATCTTAGGATGAAATGTCGCTCTCGGAATCGGATTGTGGAAAACAAAAACTTCGCAATTCCATCGCATCAATTCTACCAACACGTCCCAGCTTGTTCCACCGAGGTCAATTCCGACTACGAACCGCAGCCTGCAACCCGTTTGGAATCTGGTCAAAAGTCTGTCGCGTAAGCGCAAGATTGTCCGCAAGGCAACGAACGCGGAAACGAAAGTGATGCGCTCGTAACGCGCTTCGGATTCAAGAAGGGTATCAATTTCCTGTCCGAGCTGAACTGCGGGCTGCGCGATTGTTCGTGAGGTCATTCGATGAACTCTCCAAGCATGCATGAAAAACGCACGTGGGTTAATTCGATGACTAAGATCAGGCCTGCCTGCGCCGCGAAGCCCTCATCACAGTCGTGGGATGGTGTATCCCAGATTTTGTGCTCTTTTGGAGACAGCATCCAAAGACGGTATTAAACGGTGTTTTTCGGAGGTCCTTTTATTGAAGTAAGTTTGGCGCACCCGGATTTACTTCGGGGCCGAAGTAACGCAGGACCACCAGTGGCTCGACATCGCTCGTATTCTCAAACTCAACCCCGGCTTTGGCGGCGCTTTCAGTGCAAAAGACTTCGTCCTCGGTCAATTCATGGAAGCGAATCAGTTTCGGGCAATCGAGCTTGAGCCGGTTCATGCGGCCACTGCCTTGAACAGTGATCAAACCGTACGCGCCGTTGTCCTTGATCGTGCATTTGGCGCGCGGTTCGAGGGTCAATTCCTTCGCGCTGAAAAGTTGCTCGCCATCGACTGTGCCGTACACAATCCATTTGTCGCCCGGAACCCCTTTGACGGGGAGCGGTTCGAGGTAATGGTTTTTCTTGAAATGATCGTCAGTGTTGCCTTTCCAATCGAGTTGATCGACCAGGTAATCGAGATCGTGATGGCGCTTTTTCGGAACGTCTTTCACCAGGAGCGACCACGGAACTTCGCGGCCTTCGACGAGCGATTGATACATCCCGAAAACGTCGCTGCCCCATTGCGGCTCATACGTGCAGAGCGAACCGGGCGCGTGCAGGATGCACGGCGGGATTAACCATCCGGTGCCCGGTTTGAGACGGTAGGCGCGACTAAGATCGAGAATGCCGTTGTCCCCCTTGTTCCAATTTTCGAGGCAGCGGCGGACGTCCGCTTTGGTTGTTCCCGGCTCCAGGCCCATGAACGTATAGGGAAAATTGTTCCCAACGTTGTTGTGCTGCGGCGGAAAATAGTAGGACTCCGGCTTTCCTTCCAATCCCAAAAGCGCCGCCTGTTTGGAGTTTTGGTGCATGTGATGCGGGATGGGTCCCATGTTATCGAAAAATTTGGAATACACCGGCCACTTTTTATATTTGCGCCAGATGCGCTCGCCAATCAGTTCGGCCCCGCATTCCGCGACTGCTTGTTGCAACGTAAAACGCTGCTTTCCGGCGACGACGTAGCTGAGTCCTTCATCCGGCGTGCGATTTTCGTTGGCGGCGGGCGTCGTTGAGGCGAACCAGCGCTCGTCGATTCCGCCGCGATTCAGCCCAAAGGCATAAAGATCATCCGGATGGAGTTTGAGGCGTTTGCCCGGATGGAGAAAGGAGCGGGGAACCCAGCAAGGCGCAAGGCGAAGCAGGCCGCCGGTTTCAGCGAGCGCGCCTTTGACGATGGATGCCACATTGCGTTTGACAGTTTTGAGAGAAGTGACGGTGTTCATGGTGCCAAGTGAAGTAACGGTTTTTCGGCAACCTGTAAAGCCCCGTGCGGGCAAACACCGCATCATATGAAAATCCGACTTGCTATCGCTTGGGGGTTCATGGCTTGCTTTGGGAATATTCGCATGAATGATCAAAATCCTTTGCCCGACTCCAATCGCCGGGGTTTTCTGAAAACGACGTCGCTTGCGACGTTGATGACGCTGATGGGCGGCGTGGAGTTGCGCGCGGACGAGCAAACCAATTCGGCGCCCGCCGCCGATGCCGGCCTCACCAAGCAACCGCCTCCTCCCAATGTCAATTTCGGCGTCATCGGTCTCAATGAATGGGGCCGTGAAATCCTTCATGAACTTTCGCTCATGCAGGTCAGCGGCACGTATTTTGCCCCGGTCGTCGCGATCTGCGATAACTACCCCCACGCCCTTCGCAAAGCCGGCAACGAGGATGCGCCCAAGGCCAAACAATACGCCGACTATAAGGATTTACTTGCCGATCCGAATGTCCAAGCGGTCGTCATTGCCACGCCGACCGGGACGCACCGCGAGATCGCCCTGGCTGCCATCGCTGCGGGCAAGCATGTCTATTGCGAAGCCCCGCTCGCCAACACCATCGACGACGCCAAAGCGATTGCCACAGCGGCGCGTGACGCGGTGAAGATCGTTTTTCAAGCTGGATTGCAGGAGCGTTCGCATCCTCAGCGAAATTTTCTGGTCCCCTTCATCCGGGGTGGCGCGCTCGGGACAAACGCGCTCGCCCGCGCGCAATGGCACGAATTCACCAGTTGGCGCCGGGATTCGCCCAATGACCAGCGGGCCAAGGACTTGAATTGGCGCCTTTCCCAAAAGTCCAGCACCGGTCTCATTGGCGAGGCGGGGGTGCATCTGGTCGATGTCGCCTCTTGGTTTTTAAGAGGTCTGCCGACTGCCGTGACCGGTTTCAGTTCGCTGGTTTTTTGGAAGGATGGACGCGATGTGCCGGACACAGAGCAGGCGGTTTATGAATTTCCCGGCGGCGTTAATTACATGTTTGACGCCACGCTGTGCAGTTCCTTCGACGACGTCTATGAGGTTTATTACGGGACCGATTCGACCATCATGGTCCGCGATTCCAAGGCGTGGCAGTTCAAGGAAGCCGGTTCGCCGCTCGGGGGTTGGGAGGTTTATGCGCGGAAGGACAC
Source organism: Verrucomicrobiia bacterium (assembly GCA_036268455.1). Classification (GTDB taxonomy): domain Bacteria; phylum Verrucomicrobiota; class Verrucomicrobiia; order Limisphaerales; family Palsa-1400; genus DATAUD01. The sequence goes on along the minus strand of DATAUD010000002.1, from coordinate 140,409 downwards.
CTTTTACAAGGAATCGGGCATCATGCTTGTCGCCGGTGGCAGCCACCAAACCGCGCTCGTCGGGGACGCCGCTTCAACGAAGCCCTACGACAATACGCCCCTTTATTACTCCTTGCAGTCCTTCGCCAAAAACGTCGGCCAGGTCAGCCAGACGGTCAAGGATTTCATTGATCTTTACGGGGACACCGATCCCAAAGCCCTTCAGGACAAAATCACGGCGTTGAAATTGGACCCCGCCGCCACCTGGCAGGACGGCCTGGAGGCGACTGTGATGGCCATCAAAGGCAACGAGGCCGCCGTGAAACATCAGAGAATTACGTTTGAAAAGGAATGGTTTGAATTATGAAATACTTCGCGTTGGTCTTCGGGACGCTTTTAACGGCTTCCTTAATCACTGCAAGCGCCCAGACAAGTTATAGCAGTTCGCCAAGCGGCAGCGACGTCAAGATTGACGGCACGTCGAGCCTGCATGATTGGGAGATGGAAGGCAGCTTGATTGGCGGTTTTTTTGAATTGGGAGCCGGCGCGCAATTGGACCCGGCGCAGACTGGGGTCACCGGAGTTCAGGACAACAAAGTTCCCGCCAAGGCGCACATCATAATACCGGTCCGCGGCATTCACAGCAAAGCCGATCACATGCCCGACACCATGGATCGCCTAATGCAGGAGGCTCTGAAATCATCCGATTTCCCGAGAATCGAATTCACCCTGAAGGAACTGACGTTCAAGGGACCTCACGCCGTGGGCAAACCCTTTGACTTCGACGTCACGGGAGACCTTTCCATCGCGGGCAAAACCAATTCTACGACCTTCCCGGTCACCATCGAAAGCCTTGATGCCGGCAAACTCAAGATCAGTGGCACCGCGCCGGTTAAGATGACCGATTACGGCGTGACCCCTCCCGCTCCGAATTTTGGGCTTGGCCTGATGAAAGTCGGGAAAGATGTAAAAATTATTTTCGAGTGGACGGTGCACAAGAGATAAGCGGGAAAACTGGGGAAAATTCGGGAACGTTGTAGAATTGAAGGATTAATGAAGGCGATTCGTGTGCATCAATTCGGCGGCCCGGAGGTCATGCAGTTGAAAAACCTCCCCGATCCCGACCCCGGCCCGGGACAAGTCCTCATTCACACCCGCGCGATCGGCGTCAATCCCGTGGAAACCTATCTCCGCGCCGGCATGAATCCCAAACTTCCCTTGCCTTACACGCCCGGGTCGGATGCCGCCGGGGAAATCGCCTCGATCGGCTTGGGCGTTCGAAATCTGAAACCGGGGATGCGCGTTTATGCCAGCGGTTCCATCACCGGCGCTTATGCAAATATGATGGTCTGCGAGGCCGCCGATGCCCATCCGCTTCCCGATAAGATTTCCTTCGCGGAGGGCGCCGCGGTAAACACGCCTTGCGCGACGGCGTATCGCGCCTTATTTCAACGGGCGCGTGCGCTGCCCGGCGAAACGGTGCTGGTTCACGGCGCAAGCGGCGGGGTTGGGACGGCTGCGATCCAATTGGCTCGCGCGGCGGGTTTGCGGATTATCGGCGCTGCCGGTTCCGAGAAAGGCGAGCAACTGGCTCGCGAATTGGGCGCGCATCACGTCTTGAACCATCGCTCGCCGGATTATCTTGGGGAGGTGATGAAGATCACCGAGAGCCGTGGCGTCAATATCATTTTGGAAATGCTCGCCAATGTAAACCTGGGCAAGGACTTTGGCGTTCTTGCCCGCAATGGGCGCGTCATCGTCATCGGCAATCGCGGCAAGGTGGAAATCGATCCGCGTGAGTTGATGATGCGCGACGCGGAAGTCCGCGCCATGATGCTTTCCAACGCTACTCCCGAGGAAAAGGCGTCGATCCATTCCGCGCTGGGGGCGGCGTTGGAAAACGGGACGTTGAAACCGGTGATCGGCCAGGAATTGCCGTTGGCGGAGGCGGCGAAGGCCCATCAACTCATCATGGAACCGGGCGCGCACGGAAAAATTATTTTGACGCCGTAACGGACCGCCGGTTTATTGCGTTTATGACAAAACCGAACACGTCGAATCCAGCCGTGATCCGATGGGTCGAGGAAATGGCGAAATTGTGCCAGCCGGACCGGGTTTTTTGGTGCGACGGTTCGGAGGCGGAAAAGGATGCCCTGACGGAGGAAGCCGTCGCGCGCGGCGTGCTTATCCGGTTGAATCAGGAAAAACTTCCCGGATGCTATTATCATCGTTCCTCTGTCAGCGACGTGGCGCGAAGCGAGGATCGGACGTTCATTTGCACGGATAGCGAGGAGGACGCAGGCCCCACCAATAACTGGCGCGCGCCGGCTGAGATGTATCGAAAGCTTTACGGCCTCTGCGCGGGGGGTATGCGCGGACGGGTGATGTATGTGGTTCCGTATTTGATGGGGCCGGCCGGGTCGCTTCTGACGAAGGTCGGCGTGGAATTGACGGATTCGATCTATGTCGCGCTGAGCATGAGAATCATGACGCGCATGGGCCAGGTGGCGTACGAGCATTTGGGTCTCAGCGAGGATTTTAACCGCGGCTTGCATTGTATGCTGGATGTCGCGCCGGAGCGCCGGTTTATCGCCCATTTTCCGCAGGACAACGCGATTATTTCAACGGCGTCGAATTACGGCGGGAACGTGCTCCTGGGAAAGAAATGCCTGGCGCTGCGCATCGGCTCTTGGCTTGCGCGGAAGGAAGGCTGGCTCGCCGAACATATGCTGATTCTGAGCGCGGAATCACCGAGCGGCGAAAAAACATTTGTCACGGCGGCGTTTCCCAGTTCCTGCGGCAAAACCAATTTCGCGATGCTTTCGCCGCCGCCGCATTTTGCGGGATGGAAGATTCGCACTGTGGGAGATGATATTGCATGGATGAAGCCGATGGAGGATGGCCGGCTGCACGCCATCAATCCCGAAGCTGGTTATTTCGGCGTGGCTCCCGGCACGAATACACAGACGAATCCGAACGCGATGGAAACGATTTCGCGCGATACCATTTATACAAATGTCGCGCTGACGCCGGATTTGGACGTTTGGTGGGAAGGCAAGACTGAAGAGCCGCCGGCCGAACTGACCGATTGGAAGGGAAACCGCTGGACGCCTGATTCCAAGGAGCCGGCGGCCCACCCAAACAGCCGGTTTTGCGCGCCGATGAAGAACAATCCGGCGATCGCCCCGGAAGCCGATGATCCGAAGGGCGTGCCAATCAGCGCGATTATTTTCGGCGGACGCCGCGCGAGCACGATTCCGCTGGTTTACCAGGCTTTCAATTGGATTCATGGCGTTTATATCGGCGCGACGATGAGTTCGGAAACGACGGCCGCCGCCACAGGAGCCGTGGGAAAAATCCGGCGTGATCCGATGGCGATGCTGCCTTTTTGCGGCTACAACATGGGCGATTATTTTCGGCACTGGCTCCAGATGAGGAAAAAATTGACCATTCCTCCGCGGTTTTTTTCCGTCAACTGGTTTCGGCGCGATGAGCATGGAAAATTTCTGTGGCCCGGGTTCGGAGAAAACATGCGGGTGCTCAAATGGATCGTGGAGCGGACGCACGGCCGCGCCGACGCATGCGAGACACCGCTCGGCTGGGTGCCTGGCTCGCGTGATTTCGATCTCGGCGGCATGGAGAATTTCAACAGCGCAAAGCTTGGAAAGGCCCAGGAGATAGGGATGGAAGAGTGGCGCCGCGAAGCAATGGCGCACGACGACCTTTCGCTCAAACTCTACGCGGACTTGCCCAAGGAATTGATCTTCCAGCGGGAACTTTTGGTCGCGCGATTATAAGTTAAAAAATATTTTTTGAATCAGGTGCCTAACGTTAGCGATTTTCTAACAAATCACGGCGTTATTGAGTTGTTGAGCCGTCTTCTAAGCATCTCACACGCAGTCGGAAATTCATCCACACTAATTGTAGACCAAGATTCGATACCGAATTCGATCAATTTCACGATTCTTTCCAAACACCGCCGTCTAGCTGCCTTAACCGGTCCGAAATTGATCCCAAGAGTAATAATCATCGTAGTTACTCTTGCTCGGATATCCTCAGGAAGATGGACGTTAGCAATAAAAATATGCTCCGCGAAATCGTAGTCTAGTTTCTGAAATTCATCATAGTCGTCAGCGTCTGGTTTAAGGATCGGATCAACAGAATGCGTTCCCTTCACCTTCGTGTTGATATCAGTGTCTACCATAAATAAATTATTCCATAGCCATGCCTTTTTGTCCTTTAAAGTTCTATCAAAGTGCTCCAATTGCCCTTTAGTTTGAGGCTTAAATTCTGGATTAATCGCATAACACCCATCACTCCATTTACCCTGGTTAAACATTTCATCGGAGCACAAAAGCATCTCTGTATAAGCACACAGCCCGCCCTGACAATGAAGAAGATTCATCACGACGTCCCAATAAAACTCATTCTTGGAAGAATTGTACTTTGGGTGCGGCCCCTGGGCAGCTTCAATAGCATCGTGCCAAGTTTTGTACTTGATCGAAAGATGACACAACTTTCGAATCTTACGCATTCGCTTTAATCTGCCAGTCTAGCTCATTGGCAAGAGTTTCGTATTGCTGAAATAAACTTCGCTTTTTCTGAAGGTCAGAAGTACCTTCGATCCGCTTCTGTAAAGATGCTAACTCCATGAGTTTCGTCGCACGCTCTTCATTACCGTCATCCGGAACATCGAACAGAATTCTATAGGCCGAATCCCATCGTAAGGATTTCGGCTTAATCTCGTAGTTGCCCATATGCCGCTTACCCGAGAAATACGGTTTTCGATAAATCCACCCGTTCTTATCAAATTTAAGCTCAACAATTTCCCACGGCTCAAACGAAGACGCTATCACTGGCGAATGTGTAGCAAAAAAGAATTGGTTGTTGTTAGGGGCAGTCTTTAAATAAGCATCGGGCAACATACATTGTATGTTGGGATATAGAGACGTCTCGGGTTGATCGAATAAAATTATGGTGTTTCTCGGATGTAAGTAAAAAAGCGGAATAGCCGTAAGCATTATTTGTTTAGTTCCGGTGCTGAGAAAGTCGTACGGTATCTCCCGACCCGTAGCCTTGCTTTTTATGATTATATGCATTCGTCCTGAAGGCGGAGACGAGTTGTTATAAAACTGCAAATCCGTTTCAATTTCGAGGTTAAAATTGGCCAAAATCCGCGAAAGGCATCGCTCCGATAGTTCCTTAATAGGATTAGGATGAGCAGTTTCCCACGCTTTAAACTTAGTTATGATGCTCGCAGCTTCCTCCGGGCGTGAAGTTATCTGAGAAAATGAATCGGCTTGCTGGGATCGGTGCTCTTTGACATAGCTTTCGACTTGGTTGAAGACAATATTCCACACGGTGGTGATGGTGGCGTGGTCAAAGTCCCAAACCTGTTTATCGCCCATCGGAATAGACTCAAGGCTTCCCGTGTTCGGATTAAGCACGCGCCCTTCATTTAGGGTTTCGGGAACAACAACGCAAAAGGGGAAGTTAATTAGGAAAGGAGAACATTGCTTTAGCCGCAAAAAATCAAGCGTCTCTTCGAAAGGCTTGACGTAGTCAATTTTCTTAGGATTGTCATAGTCAGAGCGGTCAAAATGCTCAAACTGAAACTCGCCTGCCGAAACTTTGGAGTAATGCTTTCCGTCTAATTTATATACTAGTTCCACGCCTCCAGAGACTAATGCAGACTTATCGACTGCGGAAAGGTTGATTTGCCCGGGATCACAGACGCAACATTTGATAAGGTTTAAGAGCGTGGTCTTTCCCGTAGCGCTTTGGCCCAAAAAACAAACCTTCTCTAAGGGTTGCCCCTGCTTGGGGTGGCCTAAAGGGTAAGTAAGATCGATTTCGAGGCCCGGCGCGAAATGGAGATAGGAATTTAATTTGATTTTAGAAATTTGCATACAGATTAATGGCTAATTGCCGCAGACCATGCACTGAGAGTCGCGGGTAACTTTTGCTCCATACCATCTTAAAATAGTCGGCTTGTCAAAGTGGTAGCCCAATTTATTCCATGTTTGATAAATGCCGTCTCGTCTGTTCGCCCAAATATAAAAATCAGAGACAAAGTCGTCTTCCAATCCGGATATACCACTATTGAGACCTTTCGACAACTCAACGAGCGCAAGTTTTGTCATAAAATTAGATATTGGCACAATGTCTGACGAAAGACCGACTTGGACCGAAGCCTTTATATCGTCTTCGCTTGTATAATCTGGAAGTAAAAGCTTTGCCTGACTGGTTTGCGATATCTCCTCATCGTCGCTGCCTTCTTGTCGGACATTCTGGGAGTACAGGCAACTGTAGCATGGGCCATTAAACGGGCGAACACGAAGGACATCGCCGCCAGCAGCACGAGTTATAGCTCTTCCAAATATAGCGGGTATCCTAAATTTTAAAGCGATTTCGTTTAGGAAAAACCTGCTTCGATCATTATCAGACGCACATATAATAAGGTCCGCATCGGTTAGTGCCGAGGAGCACTCATCTCTGTTTAAATTAACGTCAATTTCGAGAGTCCGGACATGAGCGTGTGGATTTCGTTGGTGAATTGCATCTCTAACCGCAAAAGTTTTAAATCTACCCAGGTCTGAAGTTCCGCAAACGTGCCGAGCAACGTTTGATAATTCCAGGCGATCAAAATCGATCAAAACAAAATGACCAATGCCTGCTTTCGCCAACTCAACGGCGATCGGAGAGCCGCCACTACCCAAGCCTACAATGCCCACAGTTTTTGCGGCTAAGACATCTGTTTCTAAAAGTCCCTTGCTTCGGGAGTACAAATCTGATTCTGTCGGGATAAGCTTTACGGTGCATCTAACTGGCAGGCTGTCATCCAATACGAGGAAAGCCAGCTGGTAAGCTTCATCCGCGTCAAGGGCCAGAAATACCAGAAGCGTCGGTTGCGGCATTTTCTGTTTTTCCAAAATTGATGGAATTAAAAGTTCGCAACCTTGCAGAGCGGCTACGGTGGGTACAGCGTGGAATTGGATCTCGGAAAGCTGTCCTGCTGGATGCACGGAAGGTGGTTGCGTATAGCCGTGGATGACGGTATGGTTGTCCCAAGCATAGGCTTGACCGAGAACCGGCCAGCTCGTAACATTACCGTTGCGCAAAAGAAATCGAAGCTGTGATTCAAGCAGATACACGAGCGGACTCATAGTCTCAAAAAAAATCCGTCTTTGTAAATCTGATCAACCACAACCTCCCCCGGCTTTTGAGCCGTTTCATCCTCACTTTTTATTACCAACTCTCCGGTGGCCGGGTCAAACGTTAGCTTCTTCGCTGACTGATTTGTGTTTTTTTTTGCTAATTCCTCACGAACCGCTTTTGAATCCTTCTCGATTGCCATAAGTTTATGCCTGGTGTTTAAGATAATAATCTAAAGGTTTCCCCGTCGCCTTATGTCCTTCGAGTGCCTCTAGCCAAATACGCGCTTTCATTAATACATTATAGAATGTTCGGTTTGGGTTCCAGAAAGTTGATTTGTATGTGCAAATTCGCGGATATCCATCCCTAGCTGTCAAAAGGTGCATTGTCCCACTGTAGTTGTAAGAGGTAAGGCTATTCCCGATAAAGTCAGTCAGTGGATTTGGGTATATTATGACAACGTCAGGAACGCTGTTGGGCATGTCCGTCGGAACATACAAGCGGAGCAGATAAAGAGTTTTACTGTTGGAACGGACAGCGCCTTCGGCATAAATTAGAGAACCCGAAGTTTTAAGCTCAAAGCCTGGAAAATACTGCAGAACAATTGACCATTCCCTATTCAGCCTTTCTTGCTGTTCTAATGACCAACTCATTATTGGTGCCTCAGTGTGATCTTGCGACCGTCTTCAATAAGATTCAGGGAGTTAATTATTTTTTGAATAGTTTCACTGCTATCGTCTAGTCGTTGTTTTCTGAATGGCCGCAATGAGGTGGAGTGCGGTTGATTTCGTTGACTAGAAACAATCACATCGGGTAGGGAAACAGGAAAGTCCAACGGGAACACGATTTCACAGCTTAGCCCATAGTAGCTGAACGAAATAGCAGGTCGTTCATCGGACAATTGCTTAATTTCTACTGGAGCCAGATCATGAGCATCCCGCAATTTATCATATATTCGCTTTAGGAGTTGTTGGCCTTCACGCCTAGACCAAATGGATGCACTGGAGAAGTGGGGCTTATCGGGTTTGTCGCGCCTGTGTAGTGGATCATTTGTTTCCAAATCGCGAAGTCTAAACGAAACGGAACTTTCTTGAGAAAGGAAACGGTTGTTCAACAGGATTTTTTGATTGGTTTCGCAAATAAAAGGTGCTCCAGAAGGTGATCGTCTTAAGCTGTCTCGAATTGGGCTGCTTCCAGAGACTATTGAGACGCCGCAAGCGACGTAATCTTCCGGACAATCTTTTGTGAATAAAAAGCTTCCGATTGAAACAGATGTAGAGCTTTCAATATTACAGATGGAGATGAGAAAACGAGTGAGATTGTCGCTGCGCAACGCATTTCGCATGGTTTGCACGTCGCCTGAACTTGGTTTGAGAAGGCCTAACGTATGATGCGAGTGCCAGGCACCAATGTGTTCCAAGCCATACTGCCGGTTTAACAGGGAACCCGACGTTTTGAGGTACTCAATGTCCTGAAAAAAGGAGGTGCTAGTTCGCGTTGTTCTTTCACCGGGTCCGAGTACATACTGAATTACTGGATTGCCATCCCGTGACCAAAAGCCAAAGAAATCGCCGCCGGTTTCGGTGTTTTGGTAATATAATGCGCACTCAGTGAGGAAATCCAGCTCACTCCGGTAAATTTGTGCTTGCGGAAATCGATACATGGCGTTTCAGCTTCAAAAATCCTGCTCTGTTACATCACGTTGAAGGATAAGCCGCAAGTTTGCCTTTTTTCAAGAATTATTCGGCTGCCGGAGTTGTTTGGCGACCCGTGATATGCAGGGTGGGAAGAAAAACTGAATTAACCCTGCTCAACAGACAAATATACCGCCGGAGCATTGGCGTTTTGTCACCGAGCTTGGCCTTCAGAGTGGAGCGAAGCTGCCTTGCAATGGACTTTTTTGGTGAGCGTTTTTTCGTTGCGTTAACATAGAAAAAAGCCTTTGTTTATGCGGCTCAATTTTAAGTCAATACTATTGGCCTGTGAAATATAACCACCGAGCTTGCGTTATCGTCATTGGCCTTGCCCTCTTTGGCCTGGTTTTTGTGACCCACGCCAGCGCGGCGCGGCTGGAGAAGCGGTGGCTTTTTGTGTGGCGCAATATGAGCGATCCCAATGAGGTGGAGCGGGTGATTGCGCGCTTTCCTCAGGCGGCGGCGGACGGGTTTAATGGAGTCGCGTTCTCGTACAATGTCGCTCTGGAAAAGGCGGCGAGGCTTCGTGAAGCCGCAAAGCAATATCACCTGGATTTGATTGCCATTGTGATGGGGAATGCCCACGACCGCAATGACGCCGAAGGCGTTCTTGTGAGCAACGCGCTGTTTGTGGCTCATGGTCGGAGGGCGGTGTTTGTTCCTGACAATCCCGCCGAGGTGGTGAACGGGGATTTTGAGGACGTTTCGGGCAATCACTTCAAAGGCTGGAAGTTTCAGGATGACGAGGGGGTCACCACATTTGCGGACCATGCGATAACTCATGGCGGGAAAACATCGCTGCGAATGGAGAATTTTGATCGAAACCAGTTCCAACATTGCCGCATTTTCCAGCCGATCCAGCTTCAACCGCACCGTCAATACCATATTTCATGCTGGGTCAAGACGGATGGGCTGGTTTCGGTCGAGCCGGAGGTGAAAGTGCTCGCGCCGGGCGCGAATTCCGCGATCAGTTTTCAGACCTTTCATGTTGCGGCCACACAGGATTGGACGCGATACGATCTTTGTTTCAATAGTTTTGATTATCGCGAGGGTCTTCTTTATCTCGGCTCGTGGTCTGGTAAAAGCGGGAGGCTTTGGTGGGATGATTTGCGCATTGAGGAAATGGGCCTGGTCAATGTTCTGAGGCGTCCCGGTTGTCCGGTCACGGTGCGCGGCCCGGACGGCCAGTTGTTTGAGGAAGGGCGGGATTACGAGGCGATTGTCGATCCTCTCCTTAATCCCTGGCAGGCGTGGCACGAACCGTCCACGATCAAACTAACCGCCGCTACCCGTATCAAGGATGGGACGCGATTGCGCGTGAGCTATTATCATCCGATCATTGTTTATGAAGACCGCGTGACGAGTTGTGTGAGCGAACCGAAAATTCTGGACGATTGGCGAAAAGAAGTTCGACAGGCTGACGAACTTTTCCATCCCGCCGCCTTCATAATGTCCCAGGACGAAATGCGCGTGATGAATCAGTGCGCGCTTTGCCAGAGTCGGCATCTGACCCCTGGCGAATTGCTGGCGGCCAATGTCCATGACACCGCGCAGATTATCCGCGATCTCCGGCCCGACGCCGAAATCTGGGTTTGGAGCGATATGTTTGACCCGATGCACAACGCTGTGGACCATTACTACGCTGTCAACGGCACGCTGGCCGGTTCCTGGAAGGGATTGGACCCGGGGATTGGCATATTGAATTGGAACGGCGGGTTGAAAGGGAAGAACTGCAAATTTTTTTCCGATCTCGGTTTGCGGCAAATTTTGTGCGGCTATTACGACAGCGACGAGGACGGCTCGGCCATGACGCAATGGCTCCGAAACACGGCGGAAGTGCCGGGAATCGCGGGCGTGATGTACACAACCTGGGAAGACAAGTACAACGCGATGGATGCCTGGAAAAAAGTTCTGGGACAGTGACTCAAGAACCGTAAGGACATAAACACAAAGCGTCTTCTCATCCATCTTTCATGGACAAAAAACGGACACCGCCGTAATAATGCGGTAACAAAACAGCCGTAGTTTTGCGGGTATGAAAACGAGTCGCTTTTATCGCACCTCCCAATGATTCAGGCCCGCGAATTGACCAAGGTTTTTCATGACAAAAAGCGCGGGGAAGTCGCGGCGGTCGATCGTGTCGATTTTAATTGCGAGGCGGGCAAAATCTTTGGTCTGCTGGGCTGCAACGGCGCGGGCAAAACCACTTGCTTGCGGATGCTGGCGGCATTGATCCGTCCCAGTGGCGGCAGCGCCACTGTCAACGGGTTTGATGTCGTCGCGGATGCGGAAAAAGTGCGGGCGAGCATCGGGTTTCTATCCACAGCCACAGCCCTCTATGGGCGGTTGACGGCCTATGAAGTTGTCGAATATTTCGGGCGCTTGCACGGGATGGACGACGCCGCGTTGCGCCCCCGCATCGACGAACTTTTTCTCGCGCTCGATATGAACGAATTTCGAGATCGCCGGTGCGACAAATTTTCCACCGGCATGAAACAAAAAACTTCCATTGCCCGCACGCTCGTCCACGACCCGCAAGTCATGATTTTTGACGAACCCACCGTTGGCCTCGACGTTTTGGCCGCGCGGACCGTCCTCAACTTCATCCGCGACTGCGGGCGCGGTGGAAAGACCGTCATTTTTTCCACCCACGTCATGAGTGAAGCGGAGAAACTTTGCGACACCGTGGCGATCATTCACGGCGGACGGATTTTGGCGGAAGGTTCGTTGGAGGAATTGCGCCAGCGCGCCGGGCTTCAGAATCTGGAGGACATTTTCGTCAAGGCGCTCGAGGAAAAACCATGAGCTTGAATCCCATCAGAGTCGTTTATTTCAAGGAGATTCGCGATCTCCTGCGCGACCGTCGCACGATTATTTCGATGATCGTGGTCCCGATGATCGTGATGCCCACATTGATCGTCGCGATCAGCAAGATGGCCAGCACCGTAGTCGGGCAGGCGCGCCACGAAACCGCCAAGGTGATGTTATTGGGCGGCGAGGATTCCCCGGCCACTGTCGCCGCCTTGCACAAATTGAAAACGATTCAATTCGCCCCGGTCTCGGCGGATTACACAAACCAAATTTCCGAGAAAAAGATCGGCGCGGCTGTGGAAATTCCGCCGGGATTCGATGCCGCCCTCGCCGGCGGCGCAAGCGCGCCGAACGTGCGCATATATACCTACGAGGGTGACCTGAAGTCCGGCGTCGCCGCCGAGAGCTTGGAACAATTTTTCCGCCAGCGAAAAGACGAGGTCGTGAGCCGGCGCCTGGGGGAACGGAACGTTTCGACGGCGGTATTGACACCATTTTCCATCGCGCGAACGAACGTCGCTTCCCCGAAAAAGCTTACCGGCAATCTTCTTGGAATGATTTTGCCTTACATGGTGATCCTGATGTGCATGACCGGCGCGATCTACCCTTCCGTCGATTTGACCGCCGGGGAAAAGGAACGTGGCACCTTGGAAACGCTGCTTTGCAGTCCCGTGCCCCGGACGCAATTAGTACTTGGCAAGGTCTTGGTGGTTCTCACCGTGTCAGTTATCACGGCCTTGCTCTCGATTTTTTCCAATGGCGTGGCGTTGCTGATGATCAGAGGAATGACAGCCGGGGTTGCGCGGGGCAAATCCGCCGCCGCCGCGCTGGCGCTGGATCCCACATCTCTCGCCGGCGTTGCCGTTATGATGATACCGATGGCTGTCTTTATCTCGGCGCTGATGGTGGCGGCTGGTTTATTCGCCCGAAGTTCCAAAGAGGCGAATAGTTATGTGCAACCGCTCCTTTTCCTGGCGATTCTGCCTGCCGCCGCCGGTGGCCTTCCCGGGGTGGAGATGAACTACCGCCTTGCATTCATTCCCGTGTTCAACGTCAGCCTAATCAGCAAGGAAATCCTCTCCGGCCTAATCCATTGGAACTATATCCTTATGGTTTTTGGTGTTATGACGGTTTACGCCATCCTGGCGATCATAGCGGCAGTCCTTCTTTTTAACCGGGAAACCGTGCTTTTTCGGACGTAAAATCTTTCGGGTTCTACAACCCAGCCAAAAAATCCGTGAGCGGCTGTTGTGCTAACTTCGTGCGCCAGGCGACAAAAAGGTCCGCGACTGGCGGGTTGGCCAGCGGCCGAAAGACGATTCCTGGGTGCGGCAATGCCTTAAGTGATTCCGGCAGCAGCGCCACTCCGCAATTCCCCGCCACCAAACCGAGAATGGTGTAGCCGCGCTCGACGTTCTGCAAAATTTTGGGCCTGAATCCCGCGCGAACACAGGCATCGGTGACGTGCCGCGAAGCTCCTGGGAAAGTCTCGGCGGAAATCCCGAGAAACAAATCGTCCGCAAGACTGGCGGGCGGCGGGATGTTTTTTTGGCAAGGCGGCCACGAAAGCGCAGGAGTCAACTTTGCGTTTTGTCAGGCCGGGACAATTGGCCTCGTGCGCAAAGCCGATGAATCCCGCGTCAAGCCGGCCTTCGAGAATTGCGCGGGCTTGCGCGAGCGGCGGGAGATCGAAGAGATGAACGGCCGTTTCGGGAACACGACGACGAAAACGTTCCAGCACGGGGGGCACGAAGGAATGAAACAATCCCCAAATATATCCGAGGTTCAACTGAGAACTGGCAGGTTCGCTGGTATTGCGGGCGATGCGAATGGCTTGTTCGCTTTGTTGCAGAAGGGCCTGGGCTTGCACAAGAAAGGCGCGGCCGGATTTGGTGAGTCTTACTCCGTGGTGAGTGCGTTCGAGCAGCTTGACGCGAAGCTCGTCTTCGAGTTGGCGAATCTGGCGGCTCAAGGCGGGTTGCGCCACGTGCAGCTTTTGCGCCGCGCGGGTGAAATTCAATTCACCGGCCACGGCGGCAAAATAGCGCAGATGACGGAGTTCCATTGATTTGATAATGCCCGCAAAGCATGGCGGCGGGAACAAAGAAGTATTGGGCGAAACGCAAGAGAAACGGCAATCTTTGCGGGATGAATACGGAAATGAACTGGGGCCAATGTTTCGCGAAGCGGACGGCGCTGATGCGGCGCAGCGCCATTCGAGAACTGATGAAGGCGGCGTCGCGAGATACGATTATCTCGTTTGCGGGCGGATTGCCGGCTGCGGATTTGTTCCCGGTCCCTAGGATTAAATCCGCGCTGACGGGGGTCCTGGACAGATTCGGCGGCCATGCGCTGCAATATTCCGCGACGGAAGGTTTGCCGGAGTTGAGGGATTGGATTGCGCGACGATTTTCAAACGCCCAATTGCGGATTCAACGGGAGAATGTATTGATCACCGCGGGCGGGCAACAAGCGCTGGACTTGACCGGCCGCGTCCTGCTGGACAGCGGCGACCGGGTGCTGGTGGAAAATCCGACGTATCTGGCGCTGCTGTCGGCGTGGCGTCCGAGTGGCGCGGAGTTTGTGGCGATTGCGTGTGACGCGGACGGGATGAAGATGGAGGAATTGGAACGGGCGGCGACTCGAAAACCGAAGGTTGTTTATTGCGTGCCAAATTTTCAAAACCCGCAAGGCGCGACGCTCTCGCTGTCGCGGCGGGAGCGGCTTGTCGCGCTGGCCCGGGAGCAGTCGATGGCGATCGTTGAGGACAATCCTTACGGAGAATTGCGATATGGCGGCGCGGCACTGCCAAATTTATTGGAGCTGGATGCGCGAAATCTGGGGGAATCTGATATTGACAGCCGGGTGATCCATACCGGGACATTTTCGAAGGTGTTGATGCCGGGGTTGCGGGTGGGCTGGGTGGTCGCCGCGCGGGCGGTGATCGACAAATTGACGCAAGCCAAGCAGGCGGCGGATTTGCACACGAGCACATTGAGCCAACACCTGGCGCTGGAATTGGCAACGAACGGCTTTCTGGAAACGTTTCTGCCCGTATTACAACGAAGCTATGGCGAGCGGAGAGACGCGATGCTCGATGCGTTGGAAAAATATTTCCCAAAATCCGCAACGTGGAGCCGGCCGGAGGGTGGAATGTTTCTTCTGGTGACCTTGCCGGGGAAATTCAACACAACGGAATTGCTGCCGGCGGCATTGGAGCAGGGCGTCGCTTACGTGCCGGGCGAGGAATTTCATTTGAACGGCGAAGGGAAGAATACGCTTCGGCTGAGTTTTGCCAACGCCTCTCCCGAGCGGATTCACGCGGGTATTCAAGCGCTGGGCAAAGTATTGGCCGGACGCGAGTGGCAAACATCGTGAATGAATCGCAGCCTCTCGATGGCTATTCCGGAGAGCGCAAAGGGATAAGCGTCAAGCAGTCCCATGCCGCGATTTAACGAATTGAGCGCGTAAGTGAGCGGGAACCAGTTTTCCAGAAGTGAATCGAAACTCGCGTTTGTTCCGGAAATATTCTGAAGATTGGCGGTCATCGCCTTTGCGGCGGGATGCTTCGGTCTCAGCGTCATGCCAAAGCTCGCGGCCGTTTCCACCATGTCAATAATATGAAAATAGTGCGCCCAGGTTTCTGCCCAGTCTTCCCACGGATGCGCCGAGGCGTACGCGCTGACATACCTGTCCCGCCAATCGACCGGAGCGCCCTGCTCGTAATATTTTTTCAGCGCGACGGCGTAATCGACCGTTTCATCCCCGAATAATTTGCGATAACCTTCGATCCTGTCGCTGTTCGCGATCAAACGGTCCCAATAATAATGGGCGACTTCGTGGCGCACGTGACCGAGCAAAGTCCGGTATGGCTCGTGAAAACTCACCCGCCGCCGTTCACGCTCCGGGTCATCGGCCTCGGCCACATTTAATGTGATCACGCCATTGAGATGGCCTGTGAGGAGCGGCGGCAGGCCTTGGATATCCGCGACGAATTTGAAGCGGAGGCTCGGGCGATCGTTTGTTCCCTCCACAGGGAGACCGAGGCGCATAATGGTATAGAGGATGCGGCGCTTCGCCTTTTCGAACTGTTGCCAGCGGGGCAAGTTATCTGGAATCGATAAATCAGGAATTAGTTCATTCAATCGACAGGAGAGACAGAAAGGGTTGTTGTCATTGGCCGGGACCATCCAATTGCAGACCTCGTACTTCTGGCTGTTGTCGCACAGGCGATATAACTGATCCGTTTGGCCGCCGGCCAAAATACGGCATGTCCGATCCGTCCCTGGTTCCCAGGCGGCAATTTCAGCGAGACCAGGAAGAAATCCCAAGGGATGATTGCAATTGAGGCACTTAACGTTTTCAAAAAACACCAGGGACCCGCAACTGTCACAATTAAAAATCTTCATACATCCATAACCATGCAAAATGCGAAACCGGCCTGTTCGCGCTTGCAGTCTGCACGTTCCGATTTCAAAGCAATTATGGGGAGTCCAACCCGGTAAAACGCGCTGGAATAACCCATCTTCTGTATAGTTGACCCTGACATGCGGTGAATAAAGCGTTTGGCATCGCTCAAGCTAAGGAAAGGCAGACGAACCCTTAAAAAAAGGAATATTATGAGCGTAGGCACAATATTACTAATCATTCTAATTCTGCTTCTAATCGGCGCTGTTCCGGCCTGGCCTTATAGCCGGGGCTGGGGCTATGCACCGGGTGGAGCGGTCGGGACAATCCTTGTGATTGTTCTGATTCTCGTGCTGCTGGGCAGGATATAATCTGTTTTGCAGTCGTAAACAAAAACCCCGCGGCTTGGGCGTGCCCAACCGCGGGGTTCTTAGTTAAACAGTATCAAGCGCCGACAGTGTAGGGCGCCTTGCCTTGCTTTTTCGGCGGAGTGGTTTCGCCTGTGGTGCAAATGTCTTGGCCACCGGCATTTTTAAAGATTTTCTCGGCGGCGTCGATTTCGTCGGAGTTCTCGGTATGGACGGAGAGAAGGATGTTTCCGCTGCGAATTTTTCCTTCGTAACGCTTCGCTTCCAGCTCCGGAATCCCCAGGCCGATCAGCCCGCCGGCTATACCACCCACAGCGGCGCCGACAGCGGCTCCGCTTAACGCCGCGATAATCGGACCCGCGGCGATGAAAGGTCCCACACCGGGAATTGCCAGCGCGCCAATGCCCGCCAGCCAGCCCAGCACGCCGCCGACGACACCGACTGTGCCGGCGCCGGTCGCGATGCCCTCCGGGGCCTTGGTGTTCTTTTCATGGGCGAAATCGCGGGTGGATTCCTTGTCGGGAAACAACACCGAAACGTCGTTATTGGAAAAGCCAGCGTCTTTAAGACGTCCGACGATTAGTTCGGCCTGGCTTCGATCGGTGGCGATACAGAATACGGATTTCTTTGACATATAATTACCTCATGTTTTGTTTGTTATACGCGTTTCCACACCGTGGCAGTCGTTGGGGGCGTCTGTCCTCACCACCCTTATGGAAACAGCGTGTTGCCTGGACTTTTAGCTGGTTTCATGCCATTTGCCTGAAAAGCAGGCTGGCAGCGTATTTGGTGTGCGGTTTGTCAAGTGATAGATGGGGCGCTCTTGCAATTCGCAAGGCCCTCCCGGCTGTTTGGCCGGGAACGAGTGCGGCACGCCGCAAGCTAATACAGGAGCATGATTATTGTACCCATGCTGGCTGTCGTTCCGGTGTTTGCCGCAGTCGGTTATTCCTTGATCTACCTTCTTTGTGGAGGAGGCCTGGGAGGCGCCATTCTGATATTCATCGTGGCTAAGATGCTCGGCAAATAGCGGTTGAATGATTTTCCGGGGCGCCGCGTCTGAATATCGGTGTTTGCCCCGCTGAATTTTCGCCGCGCGAGTGGTCTTATTGGACTGGTCCTGCTTTTTGCTGTCCAAGGCCACGCCGCCTTCTCCGTCACCGCCACAAAAGCCGAACTTCTTTTTAAATTCGACGCCAAGGACAACGGGCGCACAGTGGCGGAGGTCCAACCTTGGGCAAGCGCCGGCACCACCAATGCGTTGTCAGTTTTCGACGCGCGCGCCAGGAAATTTTCCGTCCCGCGCTTCGAGGGGGCGCGCGACCGTCTCTATTCCGGCTTTGAAGCGATGAAAAACGGGGCGTCGCTAGGCGGCATTCGCTTTGTGGAGGTTTCCGGCGACATCTCGAAATACCACACCGCCTATCCACGCGCCTCGACTAAAAAAGGGTTGCAAGTGCAGATGGTGGATGACGCGATCAAGCTCGGGGTCAAACACGCGGCGTTCAACTTCGACTTTGGACACATGGTGAAGCCGGTGCCGGAAACCAATGATTTGCGTTGGGAAATGGACGGGCGCGAATTTTGGTTTGATAGAAATTACATTCACGGCATCGACGCGGAGGTAAAAACCATGTCCGACACCGGAGCGACCGTGACGCTCATTTTGCTCAACTATGTGCATCCCGGTTCCGCGGCGGACGCCATCTTGCGCCATCCGCATTACGATCCGGCCTGTCCCGAGAATCTGAGCGCCTTCAACACCCTTACGCCGGAGGGAGCGGCCTGGTTCAAGGCGTGCGTGGAATTTTTAGCGGACCGTTACTCAGAACCCGCGTTTCCGCACGGAAGAGTTGCAAATTATATTGTTGGCAACGAAGTCAACTCGCACTGGTATTGGGACAACATGGGGCATGTCTCAATGGAGGAATTTGCCCGCGATTATTCCCGGACCGCGCGGCTCTGCGTCACGGCGGTGCGAAAGTTTTCCTCAAGCGACCGGGTATTTATTTCGCTCGAACATCATTGGAACATCCGGTCCGCGGGCGGGGACGATACCGAAGCTTTCCGCGGACATGCGTTCGTCGATTATTTCAACCGAATCGGAAAGGACGGCGGCGATTTTGACTGGAACATTGCCTTTCACCCCTATCCCGAAAATCTTTTTGACTGCCGGACGTGGCAGGACAAGACCGCCACGCCCAGGGACGATACGCCCCGAATCACTTTTCGGAATATTGAACTGCTGCCGCGCTATTTGCGGCGCAAAGAGATGCTCTATCACGGGTCGCCGCGGCGGATCATTCTTTCGGAGCAGGGCTTTAACTCGAAACCGACCCCGGAAGGGGAAAAGTTGCAGGCGGCCGCCTATTGTTACGCGTGGCGGAAAATCGTGAACCTTGTGGGAGTCGATGCGTTCATCCTGCATCGGCACGTTGATTATGACGGGGAGGGGGGATTGAATTTGGGCCTTTGGCGGCGCGACCCGAAAAGCCCGCTGCCGTCCCAGCCGTTAAGCCCCAAACCAATATATGAAGTTTTCCGGGTTGCCGATACACCGCAATGGAAACAGGCCTTTGCGTTTGCTCTTCCGATCATCGGAATCAAATCATGGAGCGAGATCGAAGGCCGCTATCGGTGAATATTTATTAGCGCGATTTTGCGGGTTGGAGGTCCTGAACGCCGCTGGGAATGACCTCTTCGGTTTTTTGGTTTATCCCGGGCGGATTCAAAATGTTCGTCGCCACTGGGCCTGTGTTTGTGGTGATCAGCGGCGCGGACGGAAGGGATGCGGTTTCGGGCGGCCCGGAGTCGATGGGGTTGTTGTGGGTGTGCAATCGTACGCCGAGCAAAAGTCCAATCCCGATTCCGGCGAGCGCAGCGACGAATAGTTGCGCCCATGAGAAGCGGCCGCGAGTCAACGCGGCGCGCCACCAACCTTGGAGCCGTTCAGAAAGGGCGGCAGAAAAGTCTTTGGCAGCCTGGCGAGTTGTGCCTTTGCCTGGAATCCGGCGCGTGGGCCAATCCCACTGTTCCCCGCACGCCGGACAAGTCACGTGGATTGTTCCGGAATCGCTGGGAATGCGGATTTTCCGCCCGCACTTCGGGCAGTCAATCAGAACATTGGCGCTCATAGGACAAGAAGATAGAACGCCATCAAAGAGCCATCGTTGCGCCGGAAAGTCAAGCCCGCGCGGCTTTTGGAAATTAGTCTTGCGCGGGGCGGGAAAGGATGGCTATTTTTTTTGATGACGGAGCAAATTCTCATTCTCGATTTCGGGGCGCAATATACACAAGTGATCGCCCGTCGCGTGCGTGAGTGCCGGGTCTATTCCACTGTCGTGCCTTTCGATACGCCGGCGTCCAAGATCGCGGCGGTCAAACCCAAAGGAATCATACTTTCCGGAGGTCCGTCCAGCGTTTACGCGGCGGATGCGCCGGTTCCCGATTCTGGAATTTTCCGCCTGGGCGTTCCGATTCTTGGCATTTGTTACGGGGTTCAATTGATGGCGCATTCCCTCGGCGGCAAAGTGACCCGCGGACAAAAACGGGAATACGGGAAGGGCACACTGCTGATTACCGATCCGAGCTCCGCGCTTTTCGCCAATCTTCCCGATTCCTTGCAGGTCTGGAATTCGCACGGCGACAAGTTGACGAAGATGCCGAAAGGCTTCAAAACGGCGGCAACGTCGGACAATTCGGAATTTGCCGCCATTGAAGATCGCGAGCGTAAATTCTTCGGTTTGCAATTTCATCCCGAAGTCGCGCACACGCCGCGCGGACGTGAAATCATCTCCAATTTCGTCCACGGCATCTGCGGTTCCGGAAAGGACTGGACGATGCGGCATTACATTGACCAGGCCGTGACGGAAATCCGCGAGGACGTGGGAAGCGAGCGGGTGATCCTGGGACTGAGCGGGGGGGTGGACTCCAGCGTGGCGGCGGCGTTGCTGGACAAGGCAATCGGCAGCCAGTTGACGTGCATCTTTGTCAATAATGGCTTGCTGCGGGGACGCGAGGCGCAAGTGGTGCGCGAGGTGTTTGGGCGCCACTTTAAAATGAAGTTGCAGTATGAGGACGCCTCGAAATTATTCCTGCGCCGATTGAAAGGAGTGACAGATCCCGAGCGGAAACGCAAAATCATCGGGAAAACATTCATCGAAGTTTTTGAGGCCGCGACCAAGCGGGCGGGCGCCGCAAAATTTCTGGCCCAGGGAACGCTGTATCCCGATGTGATCGAATCTGTGCCCATTGCTGGCAATCCGGCGGCATTGATAAAGAGCCATCACAACGTCGGCGGTTTGCCCAAGAAAATGAAATTCAAACTGATCGAACCGCTCAAGTGTTTGTTCAAGGATGAAGTGCGGCAATTGGGAACCGAATTGGGTTTGCCAAACGAAATTGTCATGCGACAGCCTTTTCCAGGCCCGGGCCTGGCGGTGCGCATCCTTGGCGAAGTGACGCCCCGGCGTTGCGAAATCTTGCGCGAGGCGGACACGATTGTGGTCGAGGAAATGAAGGCGAGCGGTTGGTATTACAAAATCTGGCAAAGCTTCGCCGTCCTGCTCCCCGTGCGCAGCGTGGGAGTCATGGGGGACGAGCGCACCTACGACTTCACCATCGCCATTCGGGCTGTGGAATCCCAGGATGGGATGACCGCCGACTGGGTCAAGCTGCCGTACGACCTGTTGGAAAAGCTGTCCAGCCGGATCATCAACGAGGTCAAAGGGGTCAACCGCGTTTGCTTCGACATTTCGAGCAAACCTCCGGCAACCATCGAGTGGGAGTAATCCCGGTCAGTTGTCAATAATCAGTTTCGGCCGGTTCAGGACGGGCTGGCCGTTTACGGTGAGCTGGGGTTTGTGTTTCATCAGGCGGCGCGCTTCGCCGATGACGTAATCCCATTGGAAGGCGGGGCCGGGATCGACTTTATTGGTTTGAATGTGATAATGGCCGAGCACGCCGCGATAATTTCGAAGCTCCTCCGACGGAATCTTGTGGGTCATTAACTTTCCGTCGGCTTCGCGCGGGTAATCGCACGTAATCTTCGGAAAGACAGTGCACAGGGCGGCTGTCAGTCTGGCGAGGGCTTTGTATTGCTGCGGTGTAAAATCGTATTGATGCAATTGATGGCCCTGGACTTCGCCAACAATCATTTCACGCCGGGCCGGGCGTCCAACAAAATGGGGAGTTCGCTCGGGCGCGGGGCCGTATCGCGCGGGTATGGTGATAACGGTGTGGCCATCAGGCTTTTTTTTGTACCATTGCGCCAACGGATCTTTCTCCGTTTCACCGTATGAACCCATGTTGGCGATTTCGATTCCAACGGAGCGATTATTGGAAATGGTGGCGTGCCGGGCGCGTTCCTTCAAATCGAGCGTCTGATAGATAGTTCCATCAAGATCGCACATGAAATGGACGCTCAAATCGCGATGGTCCTGCAAGGTGTCGAAACAGCCGCGCGAGACCCCCGCGACGTCAAAATGGATCACGAACTGATCAACGTTGGATTGGAGTGTGGGAAGGTCCCATCCGCCGCCGCGAACTCGTTCCAGTTCCTCCGGGGTGAGGTTGTTTCGCCTGATGTCGTAACGGTTGGGAGTGCGGGGCGAGCTTAAAAAGGGAAGGGAATCCTCGAAATCCGACTCGTCGAAGGGAGCAAAGCGGCGCTCGACACGATAGGCATCGTATCCGCCGGGGTCCATCCAAAGCACGACACGGGTTCCAGTGTGAAAAAACTGGCCCGCCACGACGATTTCATCGCCGTGCCTGCGTTCATGGGCGCCAGGCTGGTGGCAGAGACAGCCGGGCAAGAAAACGAAACTGAAGGCCAGCAGCAGGAAGGCCGCATTTCGCCGAGAGGGGCGGAAATTTGTCGGCATCGTTCAGGGGCTGAACGTTAGTGAGGCAGGATGGCGACTTTCGTGACGGCGAAAATGAAAGCGATTAAACCTAGAATCAGAAGCCAAAAACTTCCCTTGACCGCCATGACTACCCCGACGACCAGGATTGCCGCCATGATCCAATAAACGATGATTGCAAGAAATATACTCATCTGACGAAAAGTTTACCCAAACCATTCGCGGAAAGCAAGCGAAGGAAGGAAGTTATGAGCCGCCGACTTTCCTATTTCAATTCCCCCAGCACCTTTTTGGCCTCTCCGGCCATTGGGGACGGGACATTAAGGGCCAGGGCGCGACGCAGAGTTTGTTTGCTGTCCTCAATCCGCCTAAGCTGGTAATAATCCATGCCGAGATAATAAAGCAATTCACCGTCGTTGTTGAATTGCCTGGAGACGCCGTTCAATAACTGAGCCGACCGCTGATATTCCGCCCTGCGGTAAGCCAAAATGCCGAGCGTCCTTGCCAATTCCGGATCGTCTGGAAAAGCCACCCTGGCCTTGTCGCCAAGATCATAGGCGCGGGCTTCGTCGCCTGAGTGCCAGGCGTAAACGAGGGCCAACTGGCGCATCGCGGGTGTGAATTTCGGATAGTCCGTCAGTATCTGCTCATAAGTTTGGCCAGCTTGCTTGTAATCCCCCTGCTGCTCGGAAAGCAAACCGGAAAGCATCAATGCCGGCAGGTAATGCGGATCCTTCTCGAGGGCTGTGTGAACTTCAGCGGTGGAAATCGCGCTATGGGCGGGATTTTTTGCGGCGGCCCGGTATGCGAGGAATTGTTTGGCTTGAACATAATCGGGCTGCGAAGGGCCGGCGTTGGCAATATCCGTCATAGGGGCGTCCGCATCGGCCAGCCGTCCAACAGCATAGTAGGCCAAAGCCAGGTAGTAATGAACAGTGGTTTGATTGGGCAATTGCGGCGCCGCGCCCTCGAGCAAACTCACCGCCCATGAATAATCGCCGCTGGTATAGACCAATTCGCCCAGGGTCGCGGCGACGCGAGGATCGGCAGGGGCAATTTCGTGGGCGGACTTGGCAAGATCAAGGGCTTTGCGGATGTCATGGAGCGGCCCGGAGTAGAGTTCGGACAGCTTAATCATCGCCTTCCAATTCTGTGGGTTTTCCGCGACGAGTTTTTCGTACGCTTGCGCCGCATCGTCCGTTTTGCCGTGAAGCTCGTCAATGGCGGCAAGACGAGTCAACGGAACGGGATCGTGGGGATTGTCATGCAATCGCGTTTCCAGGAGCTCACGCTGGGCTGGAGTAACTGTGGCCGGATCGATAGCCAGTAAATCAAAGCACTGGCGCGCCTCGGCTTTGCCGGGATAGTCTTCCCTGGAAGAGAGCGCCTGCTGAAGATGCAAACGGGCAAGGTCTTCCTCCTCCAACATGTAAAAAACCATGCCAAGATGCATTTGCACTTCGGCGGAACCCGGCTCTTTCTCCAGGCTTTCCTGCAACAAACTCAACGCGTGGGAATACTGGCCTTGCTTGTAAAGAATCCATCCAAACGTGTCGGCCGCGAACGGGTCGTCCGGACGGAGTTCGTGCGCGCGCGAGGCCAATTCGACAGCCTTCTGAAGATTTCCATAATGTTCGGAATAAAGGTAAGCAAGGTTGTTTAGAGCGGGAACAAACGAAGGCTGAACGGTCAGCAGCTTTTCATAGGCGTCGCGGGCTTCATCCATTTGCTTGGCCTGCTCATCAAGCTCGCCGATTTCGAGCATGGCCGCGATGTTGTTTGTCTTGCTGACCAAAGCCTCCAAGCGCGCCAGCGCCTGCGGAAGCTGATGACTCTGAACGTAAAGCCGCGCCAATGCCAAATAGGCGCCGGAAATATTAGGATCGAGATCGATGGCTTTGGTCATCGAGGACTCGGCTTGGTTGGTTTGGCCGGCAACCCAATACACCTGGCCTTGAAGGAGCCATGTATCGGCCGATTTGGGGTTTTTGGAAATAACGGCGGAGAGTCGGTTCTCCGCGTCCGCATAATGTTTGGTGCTCACATCAAGCCCCGTGATCATCCGCAAGGTGGGCATGTAATAGGGAGACAGCGCGAGGGATTGTTCATAGAGTTTGCGCGCTTGCGTGGCTTTGCTTTCCTGTTCATAAACGACGCCCATCAGCCTCGGCACTTCGGGATTTTTTGGAAAGACCTTTGCCATTTCACGATAGACGCCCAAAGCGTCATTGGGCCGGCGGAGGGCAAGATAAGCCGTCGCCAACAGAAGATGGCCTCGCGCTTCCTGGGGCGCTTTCTTAACCAATGGGGCCAGGAGATCGACGGCGGCTGTGGAATTTCCGTTGCGGATGTCCAGTTCCCCCAAGAGAAGTGTAGCCGGGGCAAAATTGTGGTCCACGCTCAAAGCCTCGTTAAGACTGGTGACGGCATTGGCCGGCTCCCCCTTCATCAAATACGCCACCCCGAGGCGATATTTGACAAGTGGGAGGGACTTATGGATCGAATTGAGGTTCGAATCCACCCGCTTGAATGTCTCGACCGCCGCTGCGGCGTCTCGTTTGGCCAGGGAGACATCGCCTGATTCCATCAACGCCTCAAAATTGCGCGGATCGCGGCCCAGAATCCTCCCCGCTACATCGAGGCATCGGGTGTAATCTCGTTCCGCGAAGAACAAGTGCATGAGGTTAATCAGCGCGGGAACGTAGTCTGGCGCCTGGCGCGTGATGTCTTCGATCGCTTGCTGCGCTTCCGCGCGCGCGCCTGATTGAAACAAAAAATCGGCGTATTTGATGCGCGTGGCGGACCGCACCGGGGACAACTGGGCGGCGGTGGCAAGATAATTTGACGCCGCGCGAGCATCGCTTCGCTCGGCGGCTATGGCGGACATCGCAAGATAAGCGGGGGCGAGTTTGGGGTTGAGTTTAATGGCTTGTTGTATTTCAACTTCGGCGTCATTTGTCTTCCGGAGCCGAAGATCAGCCCAGCCCAGGGCCGCGTAATGCGCCGCCGAATCGGGCGCGGCCGGCAATTGTTCGATTTGCCGCCGGGCCGCGGCCAATTCCGCGGGAGAACGAGCGAGATCCACCAACAAAAGCAATGCATCCTCATTTTCCGGCGCTTTCCGCAACACCTGTAACGTCAGGGTTTCCGCGTTCTTCGCCTGGCCGAGGCTCGTCATTGCTTGCGCCAGCCTCACGCGGACTTCGATGTTGGCGGGGTTTTGTTGGGTCGATTTTTCCAAAAACGGGTAGGCGTCGGCCGGTCTTCCTTCCGCATAATAGAGCAAGCCGAGTTGACGGATAGCCACCGGATTCAAGTAGGACAACCGGAGCGCCCCGCGATATTTGATTTCAGCGGAATCAAATTGCTGGGCCTGATAATCCTTGTTGGCGGATGAAAGCAAACGTCTCGCTTTTGCGGCCTTCGAGCACCCGCCGCAAAGGACCAGAAGACAACCGAGCGCGAAAAACCAGGACAAATGCCGGAAAAACTTTTTCATGGTTAGTGGTAAGTCATTCTTTCACGGGTTTCTCCGATTTATTAAAGTCCCGCCTTCGGAGAAACGCCAGCAACAAAAAGAACGGTATCAACGCCAGGGCGAAAAAGAGCGGGCCGCCTTTGCGGTGGATTGGCGAATCAATCATCGCCGGGCTAATATGAACACAGAGCTCCCCAATGACCCAGATGCGAAAGCCATTGCGAAGAATGGCCAAGGGTACCACCGCAATCACGAAAATGGCACGGGTCCAGCTCCATCGCAAAAAAAGGTATCCAGCCACCAAAGCTGTCATAAATAGCACAAGAGTGGAATGGATGCCGGAGCATTCGGGACCGACGAGCAAGGCGGGAACCCCGGGCAAATCAATCTGCAACCCGTGCCGAAGCGTCGCCGTGCCCACCAGGCTGAAGATTAGTTGGGCAGTCCAGGCGGAAGTGATTTGGAAAAAGGCGTCAATGCCGGCCACGAAAGCCGTCGGCATCGGCACGGCGAAAATGAGGAATGCAAAGGGGAAAGCGGCGTCACGCATGATTTTCCAACCGAGAAGCCCAAAACAAGCGCCCCAAAAAAAGAAAACGAAAGAAAGCGTCATCATGGTCAGGTAATCCTGACGGGCGGGCTTCCAGCCGCCATGAATTCCCATCCACCATCCCGCCGCGATTCCCGCTCCGATGATGAACGCGATGACGGCGCCAGTTTTGAAGGGGCGAACCTCCGTCGTTATTTCCTCTTTTTGTGTCCAAATCAAATAGGCGCCAATGGCTGGAACCAGCGGGATGTACGAAAATAACTCGCTATGAAGGGTGAACCGCAGCAAATCAAGGAGGGGCCGCCCAAAACAAACACACAAGAGGATTGTTTCCAGGGCGAGCCAATTCAAATGCCGGCGCAGGACAAGCCGGGTTTCGGACGGGGGGTTCGTGTAGATCGTCGATTCCATGGTGAAATAATGACGGAGGGAGCATTTCACTCCAAACTAAAACGAGAGGCGGCTTAAAGTGTCGCCGCGAGAAAGACTCGTGACGAAGGATCAATATGTTTTGCGGCGCGGGATGCCAGACGAAGGCGATCCAGGCAATCCTCGAACGCCTCTTCAACAGGACGGAGTTTGATGCCCGTTTTGAGCAGTTTGCCGGCGTCGAGTATGCAGTTGGATTGCGGTGGAATTTGCGGCTGGCCGGAGCCGACAAGAGGCCGCGATTCCAGTTTCAGAGATCGCTGCAATTCCGCGGCCATGCCGCGAGTAGTCATCGCGCCTGGGTTGACGACATTATAGATGCCAAAAGGAGCGTGCAATTCCCAAACGTCAAGGCATGCCTTGACGCAATCCTCCAAATGGGACAGGGAATTAATGCTGTCGGAGAGAAGCTCCTTTTGCATCCGGCGGAGCCAATTGCAAGGTTCGTCGCGCTCGTTAAATGGCAGGCGAAGCCGCCAAATGTAACTTTGTCCCAGATCGCGGATGGCCTCTTCGGCCAGCGCCTTGGTTCCACTGAAGAAGTTGCAGGGGGTGGCGCGAAACGAAAAATTTGGCTCGTCCAATTCCGTGAAACCCCGGAATTTCTCGGGATGGCGTTCAAACAATTCAAGCAGGTCCGGCTTCTCCAAGTCCCGCGCAATGCCCCATGATTCCTTTTCCTGGACTTTTGCCCCCGAATAGATGGAACCCGATGAAACGTGTGCCCACGGGGTTTTGGTCATCAGGCAGACACGGGCGATCATTTGCGGAAGAATCGCGTTGGCCGCCATCATCTTGTCACGTTCCCCTTCAGCCAACTCTCCGCTGTAATTTCCGCCATAGCTGGCGGCGTTGATCACGAACGTCGGGCGCATTGTGCGCAAATAATCGAAAAGAAAGTCGAACCGCGTATAGTCGAATGCCTGCCTTGTCAGCGGGATAAAGGAATGCCCCCGCCGTCGCAACTCGCTGGCAAAAGTCCTGCCAATATATCCGCTTGCGCCTAATAAGAGAATCATATCAAGATGACCTCTCCGCCGTGTTGCTTTGCCGGGCTTTCAAAGGGAAAATTATACAGCGTAGCTTCCGTGCTAACGCTTTAGGAATTGGTGCCGCATCAGGTGTGCCACAGTTGGTTTTGACTACGCGTATGAGCCAAAAATAACAGTTGCTCGGTGCGCATCTTATTCTACATCAAGCTCTAACTGATTATAAACACAGATCAGATAATCTACGGGGATATAGATCAGGGGAACCCTTACGCTCGGGAAAAGTGTCAGGTTTTCCGACGCCTTAATGCGGTTTTTTAACTCGCTTTACCCATTCCTGGTTGTCCAGGTACCATTGGATTGTCTCACGCAATCCCGTTTCAAAGGTGTGCGCGGGCGTCCAGCCGAGTTCTCTTTCAATCTTGCCGGCGTCGATCGCATACCGGCGGTCATGACCAAGGCGGTCCTTGACGAAAGTAATCAGACTTCGCGAATTCTCACCCATATGGGGCGCCAATTCGTCCATTGTATCACAGATTAACTCGACAATTCGGATATTGGCCCATTCGTTATGACCGCCAATATTGTAAGTCTCCCCGTCCTTGCCGCGCGTCAAAACCTGCCACAGAGCTTCGGCATGATCGCGAACGTATAGCCAGTCCCGAACGTTCATCCCGTCGCCGTAAACAGGTATGGGACGGCGCAGACAGATGCTTTCTATGATAACGGGAATGAGTTTTTCGGGAAACTGGAACGGCCCGTAATTATTCGAGCAGTTGGTCGTGACGACGGGCAACCCGTAGGTGTGGTGATACGAGCGCACCAGAAAATCGCTGGAGGCTTTGCTCGCCGAATAGGGGGAATTGGGCGCGTAAGGCGTTGTCTCCGTAAAGAATCCGGCAGGCCCGAGACTCCCATATACTTCGTCTGTGGAAACGTGGTGGAACCGCTTTCCATTGAATTGTCCCGCCCAAGCCTTGCGCACCGCCTCCAAAAGATGAAATGTGCCGACAATGTTGGTGTGAATGAAATCCCCCGGCCCGGTAATGGAACGATCGACATGCGATTCCGCGGCCAGATGCAGGACGTGAGTGATGGAATGCTTTTGCACGACCGCCGCCGCCGCGTTTTTGTCGCGCAAATCCACCCGCTCGAAAACATATCTAGGATGTGTGGCAACCCTTTCGAGATTTTCGAGATGGCCGGCGTAGGTCAGGCAATCGAGATTGACCAGAAGCCGGATTTCGGGGTTGTTAATAATGTGATGGATCAGGTTGGAGCCGATGAATCCGGCGCCGCCTGTTACCAGAAGGTTCACTTTGTCTTCCTCCATTGTTGCAGGGATTCACTCAAGGCAAGCTCGACGGGCCGCATTGCAACGCCCGCCGCCAGCAACTTGGAAGCGTCCATGATGCAATTGGATCGGGGCGTCCGGGCGGCCTCGCGATAAAACTCTGTGTCATCCGCCCAAAACTCGAAGGTCCGGGCTGGCTTGAGGATTTTTTGGATCATCTCGACTACTTGCGCTGAAGTGACGAAGCCGGGATTGGTGACGTTGTAGATGCCAAAAGGCGCGCGCCGCTGCCACAATTCAACGCAGGCCGAGACGAAATCGGCGCGGTGCGAGAGCGAATTAACGTTTTGATATACTTTGGCGTAATTTTGCAATTTGCTCAGATAATTGCGCGAGTTGTCGAATTGATCAAAGGGGATGCGCAGGCGCCATATATAATTCTCGCCAATATCCTTGATCGCTTCCTCGCCCATCGCCTTGGTGCCGCTGTAAAAACTGCACGGAGGCTGGCGGAAGGTAAAGTTTGGCTCATCGATCTCGGCAAAGCCACGGAAAGCGCCCGGGTTCTTCTTGAGCAACAACTGCATGGCTGGCTGGCTCAAGTCCTTTTCCACGCGTGTTTGACCGTCGATCAGGACTTTGGCGCCGGAAAATATGCAGCCGGAGGAAACATGGCCGAAGGGAATTCCGAGTGTCGCGCAGACATGGGCAACCGTGGTCGGAAATAATGTGTTGCCTTGCAGCGTATCGGCGCGATTCGTCTCGCAGGCATCCACATTTGGTTTGCCTGTGTAGCCCGCCGAGTTGATCAGGAATTCCGGCTTTTTCCCCCGCAAGTATTCCAGCAGAGTGTCGAACCGCGTGTAATTCATCTCCGCGCGTGTGGGCGCAGCGAACGGCAGGCCGCGCTCGCGCAGTGTCGCGGCAAATTGCTGACCGACGTAACCAGTGGCTCCCAAAAGAACAATCATAAAGGCATTGTCGCTGATTCAGCCAGGACGCGCAGGAGGTAATCACGATACTCGCAGTTGGGTATTTGTTTGGACAGCTTTTCCAATTCAGAATGATTGATGAAACCACGCCGGAAAGCCGCTTCTTCCGGGCAGCCAATCTTGACGCCCTGGCGCTTTTCGATTGTTTGCACGTATGCGGAGGCTTCGTGCAGGCTGCTGCTGGTGCCGGCGTCGAGCCACGCAAAACCGCGGCTTAAGCGATACACCCGAAGCTCCTTTCGACGCAAATATTCAACGTTAACATCGGTGATTTCCAGTTCGCCGCGCGCGGAAGGCCGGAGGTTGCGCGTAATTTCCACGACCTTATTGTCATAGATATACAGCCCGGGCACGGCATGATAACTGCGAGGTTTCGACGGCTTCTCCTCAATGGATAGAGCGCGACCCTCATCATCGAATTCCACCACGCCGTAGCGCTCGGGATCCTGGACGCGATAACCGAAAATGGAGGCGCCACCCTCAAATTCCGCGAACGCCTTTTTAAAACCATCACTGCCGTAAAATATATTGTCGCCAAGAATCAGCGTCACCGGGTCCGTCCCAATAAACGATTCGGCGATGAGAAAGGCTTGCGCGATTCCCGCCGGACGCGCCTGTTCGCGGTAATCAATCGAGAGGCCCCACGCTTTGCCGTCGCCCAAAAGGTGCCGAAACCGCGGCAGGTCATGCGGAGTGGAAATAAGGCACAGCTCGCGGACGCCGTTCTCAATCAGCGTCGTCAGCGGATAATAAACCATCGGTTTATCGTACACTGGTTGCAGTTGTTTGCTGGCGACGAGCGTCAGCGGAAATAATCGCGATCCAGCGCCGCCGGCAAGTATGATTCCTTTCATGCGGCTTTGCGCGCAGTCTTGCAATGTTGGACGTACCAATTCAAAGCCTCATCCAAGCCTTGGGCGATGGTATGGGTCGGTTCATAGGCAAGCAGGCGTCGCGCTTTTCCAATGTCCGCCTGGGAATGACGAATGTCCCCCTGCCGGAAATCGCGGTAAGCGGGCTTGCTCTCTTGCACATGAGGATGCGTTGTCGCGAGCCGTTCCCGGATCATTTCATAAAGTTGATTCAGACTGGTCTGTCTGCCCAGGGCGATGTTGTATTTCTGGTGGACTGCTTCAAAGTTTTGCGCGGTCGCCGCCAACAAGTTCGCCTGGACGACATTGGCAACGTAACAGAAATCGCGGCTGGTGGACCCATCCCCGTTGATAAAAACCGGTTCGTTTTCGATCATGGCGGAAATCCACTTGGGGATCACCGCCGCGTATGCGCCATTGGGGTCCTGACGCGGACCGAAAACGTTGAAGTATCGCAAGCCGATGGACTCAAAGCCATAGCAACGTCCAAAAACATCCGCGTACAACTCGTTGACTCGTTTGGAAACCGCGTAGGGGGAAAGGCAATTGCCAATTTTATCCTCGACCTGAGGCAGCGAAGAATCATCGCCATAAACTGAACTGCTCGAGGCGAAAATAAACCGTTTTACCTTATTCCCCCTTGATGCCCAGAGGAGATTGACCGAACCGGTCACATTGCTGTCATGAGTTGACAGAGGGTCTTCGATTGACCGTGGCACGGATCCGAGAGCCGCCTGATGCAAAACGTACTCCACGCCCTGGGTCACCCGCTTGCAAAGAGCGGCCTCACGAATATCCCCTTCGACCCACGTGCATGTTTTCCATCGCGCCGGCCCCACCAGATCACGAACCTGGTTCAAGTTATCAAGGTGGCCCGTTGAAAGGTTGTCCAGCGCGATGACTTTTTGGCCAAGGCGCAGGAGCGTCTCCAAAAGGTTCGACCCAATAAAGCCGGCCGCGCCCGTGACCAGCCAGGTGGCTGGGGATGCGGTGAGCGTTTGTTTGAGATTTTCGAACGCAGTCATTATGCTTTGTGCACCTGCCCTTTAGCCGTCGGAATGCCGTTCATGGCATTGCGCGTGTCCACAATGCAGGAAGCCCATTTGGCAAGCGAGCGATAATCGACGGAGGCGTGCTTGGTGGCAATGAGCACAAGATCGAAACTTTTCACAATCCGGGCCGTCCAGGCCGTTGACTTGGTGCCTGCCCAATGCGGATGTTCGCGCGTTGGACGGATGACGGGAACATAAGGATCGTGGTAGGCCACTTTTGCGCCGCGCTCGGCAAGCATGTCCATCAACACGTAGCTGGGCGATTCGCGATCGTCATCGACATCCGCCTTATAGGCCAGGCCGAGGACAAGGACCTTTGATCCGTTGAGCGCCTTGCGTCGGCTGTTTAACGCGATGATAACCTGCTGAATGACATACTCCGGCATGGCGGAATTGACTTCGCCGGCAAGTTCAATGAAGCGCGTGTTTTGAACATATTCCCGCGCCTTCCACGTCAGATAAAACGGATCAATGGGAATGCAGTGCCCCCCAAGGCCCGGGCCGGGATAAAACGGCATGAATCCGAAGGGCTTGGTCTTGGCGGCGTCAATGACTTCCCAAACGTCAATGCCCATCGCGCTGTAAACGATCTTCAATTCGTTGACCAGCGCGATGTTGACGCTGCGAAAAATGTTCTCAGTGAGTTTGGTTGCCTCGGCGACGCGGCAGGAGGAAACAGGAACGAGTGTTTTGATGGCCCGTCCATAGACGGCTTTGGCGTGTTCCAGGCAGGCTGGAGTGAGGCCGCCGATGACCTTGGGAATAATCGCCACCTTGCTGTTGGGATTGCCCGGGTCTTCGCGTTCCGGCGAGAAAGCGAGGTGAAAATCCGTTCCTGCCTCCATGCCTGAACCGGCTTCGAGAACCTCGCGCAAATCCTCGTCCGTCGTCCCGGGATAAGTCGTCGATTCCAACACAACGAGCATCCCCTTGCGCAAGTGCGGCGCCAGCGATTTGCCGGTCTCGATGATGTAAGAAATGTCGGGTTCGCGATTTTTGTTGAGCGGAGTTGGAACGCAGATGATGACCGCCTCGGTTTCCTTGGCCCGTGAAAAATCTGTCGAGGCGGAAAACCGGCCGGCATCGACGGCTTCGGCGATCGCCGAAGACTCGATATGTTTGATGTAGCTGCGGCCGCTGTTGAGCGATTTGACTTTGGCTTTATCGATGTCAAGGCCGAGGACTTCGGTGTCCGAGCGGGCGAATTGAAGGGACAACGGCAGGCCTACGTAGCCGAGGCCGACAATGGCAATTTTCATATTATATATCCAGTTCTAATCGGTATATTGAAGAAGAGGGTTAACACGAGTTGGGAATGAAGACAACGGGTAAGCCAAAAATTCCAAATTTTCCCTTCTTATTCCCAACGTATTTCTGTTATTGCGGAAATCCACAATATGTAGTTTGCCTACCGAAAGTGACAACAACATATAGTGGGATAAGTTTAATATTGATAATTCACCGACAGGCCGACCTGGCTGGTGGAGAAACCAAAATCACCCAGACTGCTGGAATCTGTGGCGTAGCTGTAAGAAAGGGAGGTGCTTAGATGCGGCATGAAAGCGTAAGACAGGCCAGCGCTGATACTGTAAACTCGATCCTGACGTGTCTCTGCCAGCGCAGTAGTTGTGATCACAGGGGGTTCATTAACAGGATAAAGCACGAACTGTTGAGGGCCCGGAACAATAGCCTGGTAGGAGTCAGAGCTGTAACTGCCGCCCACAGAGAGACTGAATTTATGCGAGAGAGTTTGTTGCAGTCCGACGCTGACGGAGGTGGCTGTCGAAACCTGATTGGAGAAAAAAGTGGGGCTGATTGTTCTTGCCGCGCTGATAGAGATGGTTGTGTTCTTCAGCATGTGGTATCCAAGAGAGGCTGAAAATACCGGCGAAACCAATTCGGGCGATCCGGCGGCGTCAAATTCGTCCACCTGAGCCCCTCCGCTCAAACTCAGGGACGTCTTCCATCCGGGGCTAATCATGAGGACGCCCTGGTAAGACTGGGATGTAATGGAACTTGACCCTGAAATGCTGTCATAAGTTTCGCCGAAGCTCAGGCCAGCGGATAATCGCGGGTTAAATGCGTAGTTAAAAGAACCGTTGCCAGCCCACTGATAATCGTTTTCTAACTGATTGGCGAGCATTATAGATTGGTTTAGGCCGAGGGCAAAAGAGAGATTGCCAGCTATTGCGTGTGAGACGCTAAGGCCAGTAACGTAGGATTCTTCCTCTGTTTGGGCGCCGGTTTGGATCAAGGGGGTATCGGAAAAGGAGTAGCTTTGTGAGAGTCCCAAATTCCAGCCCTCGTAACTCGTGCCTCCTGAGAGAGTGACGCTCTGCCCGACCGTATCGCTAAGCCCCGAGCCGGAGCTGTAGGAGGGAAGCGAGATACCATAACTTAATGACCAGTGGTTGCCAAGAGTTAATGAGAAACTTGGAGAGAGAGTCTGAACAACAACTGAGGAGCGTTGTCCGGGCTGAGATTCAATGGATGTGGCATATTCAACGCTGTAACTTAATTGAGCGTGGAGAACCAATTTTCCAGCCTGATATAAGGGCGCCGAGCTTGGGGCGCCAAAACCCGGAGAAGAGCCAAGGATGCTTGTGCCCATAAAGGGCGAGCCGAACTCGGTGCTGTTCAGAGAAGTCGGCCCTGCCACTATCGAGGTGTTATTTTGCGTCTCAAATGCGTAAGGCTGAGGCTGGCCGCC
This sequence comes from Verrucomicrobiia bacterium, assembly GCA_036268455.1. Classification (GTDB taxonomy): domain Bacteria; phylum Verrucomicrobiota; class Verrucomicrobiia; order Limisphaerales; family Palsa-1400; genus DATAUD01. Next base: position 105,768 of record DATAUD010000002.1, on the reverse strand, counting down.
GTAAAGGCCGGTTGGCGCAACGTTGGTAATTGCTGAAGGAAATGCCGGAGCGTTGTTTGTGATAGTTGAAGGATTTTCCGAAGCGTTGGTGGATGTTTCCTCCGTGGGCGCCGCATTTGTATCCGTGGGCTGTTCGGATTGCGCGGGTTGACCGAGCACGGTGAAAGAGAGACAGAACAGGCCCGCGGCCAAAAGGTTTGTCCAATTTATCCCGATAATGCTCTTCATTCGACGTTTGCCATTTCATTTAATGCGATCGCCGAAACCACTCCAAAAACAGGGCGACGCCAGCTTCAATGCCGACCTTGGGCGAATAGCCAAGCCGAGAGCTGGATTTTGCAATATCCGCCCAGGTCCGCGGCACATCGCCTTGTTGTTCGGGCAGGCGTTTGATAACCGCCTTTTTTTGCAGTGTTTTCTCCAACACATCAATCAAATAGGATAGGGTGACCGGGTGGGATCCGCCAAGGTTGAAAATCTCGAATCCAAAAGTTTGCCGGGTGCAGGCCATCACGCCGTCGATAATATCGCTGATATACGAATAGTCGCGCGCGGTGGAACCGTCTCCAAAGACTTCGATCGGCTGACCGGAGGCAATCAAGCGCGCGAATTTGTGGATCGCCAAATCGGGCCTCTGTCGCGGACCGTACACCGTGAAAAAACGAAGCATCGCGACATCCATTCCATATACATGATGGTAAACATGGCCCATGGCTTCGCATGCGACTTTGCTGGCGGCATAAGGAGAGATGGGCGAAAAAATCGGATCGCTTTCTGAAAATGGAATTTTTGCATTGACGCCATAGACTGAGGAGGACGACGCGATGATAACTTTTTTTACACCGGAAAGGCGGGCCGCCTCCAGGAGGTTTGCCGTGCCCTCGACATTGACGCGCTGATAGAGCGCAGGGTGCTCAAGGCTGGGGCGCACTCCAGCCCGCGCGGCGAGATGAATAATCTGATCAAAGCGGATGTTTTGGAAAAGTTTATCCAGGGAAGCGCGTCGCGAGATATCGGCCTCGACGAAAGTGAACTGGCCGCCGTGAGCCGTGATCTCGGCGATATTGCGGCGCTTTGTGGCTGGATCATAAAAATCGTTGAAGTCATCAACGGTCCAAACGGCGCGGCCGGATGCCAGAAGCCGCTCGCAGAGGTGCGACCCTATAAATCCCGCGCCGCCCGTCACCAGGAAATTCATTTGAGTGGTTCCGAGGAGTGAAAGAACAGGCGCTCGTAAAGATAGGCAGCCGATTCGCTGACAACCTCTTTCAGGCCTTCGCTTGATCGCCACCAATGCCGGGTGTCATAATCCCAATCATTTACTGCAATGCTTCCGACAACGACATCGTCTCCAAAGGCCCTTTCAAAAAGCATCCGGCTTCGACGGGCATGGACATCGAGCGTTACAACGTTTACCGCCTTAAACTGTTTATTGTGAGCGATCAACCATTGCCTGGCGGCCACAGCTCCCGAGTAAGTACGGTCTCGCAGGACTTTTGGGCTTGGAACGGAAATAATCGAATTGCTGTGCAGAAACATCTTGAGTTTCCTTGCGGCAAGGTCCGCATACGTGTCATCCGGATCGAGATTAACGCCGGAACGAAAGGGGCCGCCAATGGTAATAAGCAGGCGATAATGGCCGAGGCGGTATTCGTTGGCCGCCTGCAACAGCGCGAAATCTGGAATCCAACCCTCAACAACCATGACATCCGCAGGCGCTGGGTCATTCAATGCCAGGAACGAATGCACGCCGAAAAAGAAGGTCAAAGATAAAGCTGTAGCGGCCGCGAGTAATAACAACCATCCTTTTGCGGTGAGCGTCCACACTTCTTTTCGTTGAAAGAAGCCGCCCGACCTGCGCTTGCAGGACGACGCTGGAATCTCCGATGCCGCGCTCGCCTGAGAGGAGCTTACTTCTGATTTCGAAGCCATTTAATGGATTTGTCCGCCAGACTGCTGGCCCAAGGACTTTTGTCAACCACATTGTCGCGGAACTCACACGCCCGCCGCCGCAAAGTTATCCGTGTGTTGAACAGCAGGCTCTCCGGCTCGCAATGAATTTTTGGATCCGCTCGGTTCCGTTGCACAAGAACTTCGGCTTCCGTCGAGGGCTCCAATGAAATGGGAATTTTGAGTTCACCGCCGATGACCGTGGCCTCCGCGGGTTTGCTATTAATGGTCACCACCGGGGGGGGCTCTGCGTGCGAAGCCCGGCGGTAGAGAAAGGCAGAATCCAGCCCGGCAGCGTCGGCCTTGATCACAAAGCGGTCAGTGAAAAATCGGATGCACTGCCGCCGCTTAAAATCGCGGCGGATTAGAGAACTTCTCGAACAAATTGTGTTCAGGTCCGACCATTCCAAATGGGGCGCCAGCGAGTTGAGCCTTGCGCCAAACTGGCCCGCCGCCCTGCAATCGTCGCGAAAGTAACTATGATGCTCGACGATGAGCAGGGGTTTTCCGACGAACAAATCCAAAGCGAACTCGGCGATATTTCTCGGGTAGCGGCGCATGAACAGGGCGAAGTTGGAGAAATGAGTGATGGCCGGTTCTAATAAATGCCGCAACGCGAGACAATCCGGCTCATCCGCGGGAAAAGGGCTGGTGTTGACTGCGGACAAATAGCCGGTTTGGCTTAGGGCCGCCATGGCGTGGCTGGAAAATATTCCCTGTGGAAAAACCATCACCGGCGCGAACGGCAGGCCGGAGAGGGAATGGTGCCGTTCCATGCGCCATAAGGCCTTCGAGGCGAGTTTGCGCAGGCTGTTGGGATCCAGGCCGCCAAATTCGCCTTGTATGTGATTACAACCGTGAACACACAAGCCATAGCGGTCAAAATGGGCTTTGAAGAAAGCCGCGCTGTGGCCATCCGTGCGGCGATAGTTCCACGGAATAAAAGCTATGCTCGCGCAATAGCGTTCACGCTCCATGCTTTGCAGCAGTTTTTCGTAATCAAGATGGCCATAGCGTTTTGTGAGAAGAGGGTCGTCAATTATAAAACAGGCCCGCGCTACTGGAGCGTGCCAGCATTGCTCACGAAAACAATGCCGAATGAACATCATTAGGGGGACCAGGCTTTCAAATTCGTTGAGCGCTGTGGCGTTCCGAGGCGCGGGCGAATCCAAATCCGCGATTTCCTCTCCCGCTAAAAGAAACAATTGTGCGTGGTCCGTTGTCAGTCGCGCAAAGAAGGGTCCTCGGTTATTGGAACTGAAGGTCTGGCAATGGGACGCGCGGCCATTGATTTCAAATGAGCCGCTGCCATTTCCGCCGTTTAGCTGGAAATCCAGACCCGCCCAGTGCGAAGTGACTTCGGAGGAATCAGCGGCAACGGAGATGTGGCGTGATGCATTTTCATTTTGCCGGGAACCAAGAACGGCGCCATGCGTAAGCCTTTTCAGTGCCTCGTTGGATTCGGCGCTGCCGTTCCAACCATAGACGAACAGCGCTTTGGCCTGGTCCGGAAACGTAGCCAACGTCTTCCAATGAGCAACGACAACAGAATTGGAGTCGTTTCCATTGCTTGCCGACAGGACGAACGAAAATGGCACTCCCAGGAATTCGGCAATTTTTGCGACGCGGCGCTCCAACTCCCCGGGTTGGAAGTCGCACGCGATTCTAAGCAGCGCAGTCATTTACACCTGCCCGCTAATAGGGCCAGCATCCGGAGTAATCGGACGAAGATGCCGCAAAAATTCTTCATAAGTCACCATGGAACCGACCAACGGCACCTCGCAAATTGCGACAGGGACGGCCGGGTTTCCGCGCACCATTGTCCGCGGTGGAATTGACTTGCTGACGACGCTGCCCGCGCTGACAACCGCGCCTTCGCCGATGGTAACGTTGGGCAAAATAGTGACGTTTGGGCCGATATAGACATTATCACAAATCCGCACAGTGGGTTCTCCGGGTTTTCTGTTGCGGTCGATGCTATCGGAGAAATGGCCGATAATGACGTTGCGAATTCCAATCGCAACGTTATCTCCGATCCATACCAGTTCCGGATGGGCGGTTTCGATGATGGCAGCGGTGCCGATGGCGACGTTGTTGCCAATGTGAACACGACGCCAGCGGTGCAACCGCACTCGCCATGTCGTCAACCCGGGAGCGTAAAGCGCGAGCACCTGCAGAATACGGTTGATCAGCCCGCGGAGGGGATTTTCGCTGTTATGGATTGGGGCGTCTCCGGCAATTGCAGCAAATTGCTGACGCGCTTCGATCCTGGCACTGTCAACCAAGGCCGCCAGATCGGCGATTCGCGGGGAGCGAGCCAAGGCGGAATAGCCGAGGTCCGTTCCGGTCTGGAGATGGATTTGATGCAGGATGAGCGCCGCTTGCAATGAATCGCCGCCCAATTCAAAGAAATTATCGATGACACCAATTTCTTTGCGGCCGAGAATTTCCTTCCATATCTCGGTTATGATGCGCTCTGATTCTGTCCGGCTGGCAACCAGGTCGTTGGAAAGCACGGGCCGCTGGTTCCCAGGGGCGGGCAAAGCATTTTTGTCGAGCTTTCCAGAAGGCGTCATTGGAAACTCGCGCAAACGAACAAAAGTGTTGGGGATCATGTAGTCCGGTAGCTTGTCAGCAAGGCTGTTTCGCAGTTCCGTGACGCTCAGGTCCGAGAGTTGATCTGTCAAATAATAGGCGACGAGTTTGAGTTCGCCTTTCTCGTCGTGCCGCGCCATGACAACAACGTCACGGATGGCGGGGAGTTTTTTGACGGCCAATTCGACTTCCGGCAATTCTATGCGGTAGCCGCGAATTTTTACCTGGAAATCCTTGCGGCCAAGATGGAGAAGGCAGCCATCCGGACGGAAGCGGCCGATATCGCCGGTCACATACGTTGCCGTGACGCCATCAGCATCGGGCAAAAAGACTTTGGCGCTTTGCTCAGGGTTTTGCCAGTAGCCAAGAGACATGTATTGGCTTCTAATGGCGATTTCGCCGACCTCGCCTGGGGCGACCGGCTTCCTATTTTCGTCAAGCAAGAGGACCTGCCGATCCTCAGAAACAGGATAGCCGGCGGGGACGATGCTGCCGTCGAATTGGGTGTCCTTGTCGGCAAAGAATAAATAGTAGTTGTAGGATTCGCTCGTTCCCATTTGATTGACAAGAAGGCATTGCCGCGGGAAATGACTGCGATAGAGGTCGAATTCGCGCCTGGTGAGGGGTTCGCTTGCCATGACCAAAAGCCGCACATCAGTAAAATAACTGTTGTTGTCTTCCTCCAGCGTTTCAAGCATTTGGCGGAGGGGGGTGGGAATCCATTGCACGCTTGTGACTCGTTGTTCGGTCAACCATTTAGCCAATCCGCCCGTGCCTAAAGTTTTGACCTCCCAGGGATAGACCGAAGCGCCAGCCAACAGACTGCAATAGATGTCCACGACTGAGGCGGCAAAGCTGGTCGAATGCAATTGTGTAAGCCGATCTTCACAAGAGATGTGGAGGTTGTTGATCAAACACATGGTCGTGTGCAACAGGTTCCGGTGGGCGAAAGCGATTCCCTTTGGTCTGCCAGTCGAGCCTGAAGTGTAAAGAATGTAGGCCATCGACATCGGGTCGATGGTCGTCTCCCTATTCTCTGCGGGCTGTTTAAAATCGATTTCCTCCCACATCAGAAGCGGAGCGGCGCCAGAAACTTCACGCGCAAGATCGCGATGAGCGTGGTCGGTAATGACTGCGCGCGCCTCGGAATTGCTGAACATGTAAGCCAAGCGGTCCTTGGGAAAAAGAGGATCGAGGGGAACATAGGCTCGGGCGGATTTCAAAACGCCGAGCAGGGCGGTGATGGCGCGGCTGTCGTTGTCGACCATGAGGGCAACCTGGCCGGAACCAGCGCCAATTTTCCGCGTCACCGCGGCAGCCAGATTATTTGCCGCGTTGTTGAGCGTTTCATAAGTCAAAGAACGCTCGACGTCCTGTACGGCAATACGCTTGGGATACTGTGCCGCGATTTTCTCAAACCGCTGATGGATCCCCTGACGGATCCCGGCTTTGTCGAACGGCTCGAATGCGTTCAACGGGGAAATCGGAGAAGTTTTGGAGGAAAGGGTCATGCGGTTTCGTTCCCATACCAGCCCCAGGTGGTAAGATGACGGGGATGGCCGGTGCGAGCGGAATAATTGTTTGTTTTAAGGATTTCTTCGACACGACGGCTGGTGTCCGCGCCTTCGCGCATATGGTAAGACGCGATGGCACAGAAGGGGCGCATGGATTTGATAGTGGACTCCGCGCCTTTGAGCGCTTCCAGTTCCGCGCCTTCAATGTCCATTTTAATAAAATTGAGTTGTTTAAGGCCAAGGGAGGCCACGATATCATCGAGCGTTCGGAGAGAAATTGTTTCCGACGCCCCGAAACTATCCGCCTGCTCCAAAACTGTAAAGCCGGAAGTAGGGTTCTTTGACACCGCCATGTTACACTGCTTGTCGAACAGCGCGGCGTTGACAACAATTACGTTGTTGATGCCCAAGTGGTCCAAACGCTGACGCAAGCGCTCGGACATTTCCTTTTGGGGTTCGATCGCGACTACGGTGCCTTTGGGCCCAACCATTCTGGAAGTCACAATAGTGACATGACCAGTCCAGGCCCCTGCATCGACTAGAACGTCACCCGGACTAGGGGTTTTGATAACAAAATAGCCATCAATATCTTCCCAGAGAGCTCGAATCAGCCATATCGGAGCGTATTTGAAAAAACAGTCGAGCAAAGAATTCTTCATTCCCACAGGAAGGATTTCTTTTACTCTCCAGCCCAGGTTACCAAGATTGTAGAGGACATTCATAATCGATTTGTATTCAGCCAACTGATTTCGCGGTAACAACAGACAAAAAATTGGTCATCGCATAAAATAGTTGAGCCTGTGGCCACCGCAGATACGGAAACGTGTGTTTGAATCCACCTTTATAGATTCGCGTCGCAAAATGACCTTCGGGCGATTGAAATCTCTGGCAGAGCAGTTTGGCCAGGCTTTCGGCGACGTCCAAAGCTCCGGGAATATATGCGTTTAGCAAAGACCCCAACGTAATCGCTTCCGCAAAATCGTATAGTTCCCACCGGACAAGACGAGTACGCTTGGCAAGCGCGAAAGAAGCGGGCAACCCGTCGGCGGCAAACAAGTGTTTGCGATAATAATCAAAACCCCTTCTGATGGCTTCAACCACGGATGAATTTTGCAGCCGAAGATTCAGCTTGTGCAAGTTTTTTAAGACAAAACAAGTGTGGAAATGATCAATAAATGTTTCGCCCGGGTTATCAATTGCGTAGAGCCACGCGCCATCGTCCCGCTGGCTTTGGAGAATAAACCGCAGATTGCCCCACGCTGTTTCAGCATATTCGGGAATATCGAAACGATGAGCGGCCTCAAACAAAACCATCGCTCTGTACGCGCTGGCATTGACGACCTTGCCCTCATCGTATGGGGAGTAGCTTCCGGCAGTCGCATCATTGCCCACCGGGGTGTCTTTGAGATTAAATCGAACGAACTTGGCCACGGAAAAGGCAGCGTCCAGCCAGCAAGTTTCGCCGCTCAAGTCAGCCAATTTCAGAAATGCCTCAAAGCAGTATGGTGTCGTGGTGATAAAGGGCGTGTTTCGCGGCGTAAGGTTATTGACGTTCTGCCAATCGAAAGGATAGCCCCAGCAATAGCCTTTATAGCCCGGCACGCTATAGCTTATCAAGTCGCGACAGATTCCTTCAGCCTTTTCGAGATAGGCACGTTCGCACGTTAATTCATACAGGTTTAGAAAGGCAAGAGCCAATTGCGCATCCGCAGTAGCATACCGGCATTTTTTGAGAAACAACGCCCGTAATCGCGGGCACAGAATTTCCATCAGCAAAATCGGCCCAACCAGCGGCAGACCAACCAAGGAACTGCGGTAATATGTCCTGCGCGCCATAATACCGATGCGGGTTCCCCATATGTCGTACGGGTCGTGGCTGTCGTAACCGTAGGATTCGAGCCATCTCGAGAAAGCCGCTATCGACTGAAAAACCTCGCCACGAAGGGAATCCCGGCCGATCACAACCGGAGAAAGTGACGGATTTAGAGGCGATTTCAAAGGATTTTCGGCTTCCTAGCGCTGCTTCTGGCGGTAGCGTTCAAGGCTTAGTGCCCAAAGCATTTAATCGGCATCTTGGCCTCAACCGTAGAATTAATAAAGGGTGGCAATGCGGCCAGATGAAGCCGAAATCCGATTTCTAAAAACCATATTTGGCGCGCAAGCCGCTTTCAACTGCCTGGCGGGTGGCGTCGCTCAGCACGTTCGTGTAGATGAGGACATCACCGAAAAAACAATTGACACCAGAATTGCCACAACGACCGCCGAGATCGAGGCCATTGATGACGCCGGGGGAAGGAGCCGGGCCTGCAGCCGCGGACATTCCATTCGTCCAAGCCTGGGAGTTGGCGCCGTTGAAAAGGCCCGTCATTTCGTACCAAGCTTGATGAGGGTTTGAGGTGCTTGTCACACCATTGATGCCATAATACGCATTGTAACTCCCTTGGCCATCCACCAAATAATAGCCGTTTTGGTCGTATCCGTTGTCACCAAGGAAGTAGGTGAAAGAAAGCCCGCCGGAATTAATTTCGTTAAACACAAGGAAAACCTCAAGAGGACTTGAGCCGGTGAACGTGAAATTCGAGCAAACAAACAGGTCGTTTAGGTTGGCGAAGTAAAGTATATTATGCCCATGCTGCGCCTGGATTTCGACAAGCGGCTGCTTGCTCGTTAAGTTCTGCGACGCAATGAAGGCGCTCGGAGAGTTATCCGTCCAGGTTGAAACGGGGGTGTTATTGTCCTGAGATATGGTATCCGGATTCCACCACGCAAAGTATCCTGCCGGAGGAGTAAATGAGTTGCTTCGCGTCGCGGTCAACACGCGAAGATTCGTCGGCGCTGAAAGACCCGAAGCATTGACACTACTACTTCCCCCCCCACTATTTCCTCCTCCACTGTTACCGCCGCTGCTTGATACATAAGTCGTATAGGTCGGAGCTGGGGGGGTGGGAAGGACGGTGTCGGTTGTAGATAGCAATGGCAAATTGACGAGCATCGTCACCGGAGCCGTCGTTTGCGGATCAAAACTGATAACATCGCCTTGACCGCCATTCGTAACGGCAACGGTGTAATCATCGAGCCTTGTTATTTGTGGAGGGGCGCCGCCCGGCGGCACCGGATAGATCACCGTCATGAAATGGAAGCGATTCGTCGGCGTGATATTGCTCACCCAAATGGAATTGCTTGTAAGGTCATTTGGATAAAGGGTCGAGTCGCTCATGACCAGCGAATAATAGTGTTCCCCAGTAATGGGATTATCGTAAGCATTGGTGCCATACATATTTGTTGTCGTTAACAGTGATGGATTAACAACCTCGAAAACATAGACGGATATTTGATTCGCCATTTGTTGCAACGGGTTTAGACCCATTACATTTGCCGTGTAATTAAAGGAGCCTCCAGAGGTGAGATTGTTTACAGGGCCGTTTTTGACATGGTAAACCCAATCCCAATTGACATTTGTCGAGGCAGCGAGGTCGTCATAAATGACAAAGTACTGGTGATGAACGAACAAGATATGTCGTTGCACTTTCGTAACTGAAGATAGAACCGTTCCGTTAGCGAGAAGGCTTTGATACTGGGGGGGAAACCAACCTGTCGGCTCAGTGTCTCCATAAACTTGAACCCACGGTACGTGCGGATATAAATATGTGCCATCAGCGGCAACATAGACATAGTCCGGAGCGTTGGTAAACGCCACTATCCGCGCATAATTTGGAACATCTGTCCCGTCATCTGAATCGCATTCTCCCAATCCGTTAATCGCGATTGTGTTGTATTCCCAGGAACAGCCGGTGGCATAATTAGCCCCATTCGCGCCGCCGGCTCCCCCAATGCAATCGGTGATGTTTGCGCCATAGGCCCATATCTCATAGTTCATGTCCTGATTGTGTTTGCCATGGGACCATCCGCTTGAAGGACGAGCCAGGAACCCGAATCCCACACCATTGTAAAAACAGTTGGTTGTATTAGGCGGGTATGTTGAACCGAATGCCCATCCGTCCTGTGGATAACATACGGCAAGAGGCGCGTTGGATTGCGAAACGGGAACGGGAAAATAATAATGGTTTGCAAGATTCCAGAACCCATTCGCATAGCTATATGGCCCTATCAACCGAATTTCGTTGCTACAGGTCACCATTGCCGAAGCATTTCTGGAAAATGAAGCTAAATCTGAGTAAGCCGGATAGGTCCATGCGCTGTTCATTCCGTAAATACTGCCATCGCCCCACGGTTCATGCATCTGGTTGTATCCTGGAGGCATGATCCTCATCCACCAATCGGCATGATTTGACCAAAAAGGATCACTGTTGAACGTGCACTCCGGAAACGCAATTTGCGCTCGAATTATTTCCGCTGTGATGTCACTGTTCATTGTGTCTTCATAACCGTATCCGCGACCCGAATTGATAGCTGCCTGCTGCCCCCAAGGCGACTTTATTGCCATCATATAGTTCAGGACAAGATCAAAAGTTTGTTTTGCAAGTGGATCGTCATTATAGGTTGCCAGCGCGGGGAGAAACAAAAATGTTCCGGCAATGTAGTAATGTGAAGTGCTATACTTGCCTAATGAACTACTGTTTACATAAAACGGCGGCAAAAACGGAAATACGTCCTCTTGAGAACCTCCCGACTCCCAGAACCCTCCGTAACGCATACCGGTCCATAATTGGTCCAGCCCTGTTAAAACATTGCTCTTCACTTGACCGGGAAGCAACGAATAGAGCCAATCATAACTGAACCCAATCGTCCAAGGCTGCCAGTTTCCTGACGTATTAGGATCCAGGCTATAGTCATACTTATATTGTTGAGCGGCATTAAAATAATTAACTTCCCTGGAGAAGTTGGCAACAAGGCCGTTTGTCCACATCGGATTTTGGGTCATTTGCCATACGAAAGCCACCGTGGCGATATCTATGTCCCACGCACCCGCATTGGGGCTGGCAATATTTGCCCATTCGTTGGAATTGATCCACCACGAACTTGTAATTGCCTGGTATGCTGCGTTAGAAGCGTAGCCCCACGAGTTCGGATCATTGGTCTGCACAAACTGCGCGACCTGCGCTCTATTGTTTGCGTTAAATCCGAGATAAGGATGAACTCCATGGGCAGCCATATAGTTGCTGTCGGCTAACATGCTACGGTCCCAGACCGTCGCGTTCCTAGCAATAGTGAAGCTATTGGTGATCCAAACGGTTATTCTCCAACCGTTGGTAAGAGGGCCGGACGTGGGCGTTTGTTGCGCTGCATTAGTCAAATACCCGACACGCCAGTACACTGTGCTGTTGGTAAACGGGGCGAGATAATTATAAAAGTTAAACCAAGTGGTTACGTTTACAACCGGGTTGGCAAACGTCCCGTCATAATCAGCCTGGAACTGAAATTGATAAACGTTCAGATCAAGCGGCGCGCAGGGAGGGGGCTGAGGAGAATAAAACCAGCTAAACAGAGGTGGATTCATTGTTACAACTTCGCCGTTTCCTGGACGGATATTGACAAGCGCATTCCAAAGCAGCGACGGAGAATTAGGGAGGTATGTATTGGTGCTGATTACTGTCTGGCCCGCGGCATCGAAAATTGAGGGGCAGTTTGTAAATATAAACAAAGCCAGGAGAAAAGTGTAAAATCGCTTCACTGGCCATTCCGGTCGTCGAGTCGGCTCTTTGGCAGGGCCTTCAACCCAACACGGGGGACTTGGGCACCGTTTTGCGTACTTCATCGTTCCAGCCAGTACGCATTTGGTGTGCCAAATCCCAAAACGAAATCACTTTGACCTCGGGATTGTCTGCGAGCTTCGATAGTAATTGTTCCAGAGGACGGTCGTCAATGTGCTCTTTTGTATGACCAATGAACACCAACGCGTCGCACTGTCCATTTTCTGGCTTCGGAGCAATATCGATCCACCTCAACATCTTGCGAGCATTCATGTTATGAAAGTCGAGTTTGATGGGAACCGGTTGCCACAAAAAGCGCAGGATTTTGAAAGGATTGGACGGGTTTAAATTCAATTGAGCAACCATTTCTTTTTGTTTGACTTTGGGAATATTCTTCGAGAATTTTGCCCGCAATGTCCTGAAAGTCAGTTGGTTGAAACGCCGGCCCATTACCGAATAAATAGGGAATTCCCACAGGGGGCCTTCGGCTTCCTCTCGCGCCACGTCCTCTCTCACGCGCCATGGACCTTTTGCGTCCGGCGCCAGGCGGTAATCATACCCCCGGTCCGCGCTGAATAACCCCCTTACCACCGAACTGTCAATACAAAATCCATTGTTTGCCAACGCTGCCAACAGCTTCCGTCCGGGTTGCGCACTGAATGCGCCGGCCCGATAAACATTCACTTTCTGGGAAGAACCTGCTTTGGCGGCTAAATCTTCGATCACTCCTTTGCGCGATTCAATATAAGCGTCCACCTCGGATTGGGAGTCAAAGAGCGAATCCACATTTTTTTTGGTTGGATTCAACAGCCATTGGCCCTCCTGATAACAGGCACCGTGCCACTCGGGATGAAGATGCAATTGAACATCATGCCCCTTGCCGATGAGCGAAATGATCTGCTTTGCAATTAGCGCAGCGGGGTCATACCCGAGATCGCGTTTCAGTTGTCCCGCATGACGCATGAACGCGAGATATTCCTCAACCTCGAAAAAGACAGTCAGTGGAACATTTTGTTTCTCACAGATGCGCGCCAGGCGATCAGTCGGCTCAATGACATGCTGGCGTACATCGCCACTGCCATTACCGAAAATCTCATAATCGACGCTGAGGATAAGATAACGCATGAGGAATGGCATCAGGACATGCGGCCTTCGAAAAAGAGCATCCGGCTCAGAAATGACATACGCGAGAGTGCAATCCCGATATTGCCCAAAACTGGGCATTCAAAGGATGTGCAGCGAATATCCTTTAAACCATATCCCTGAAGCTGCTGCATAAATTCTTTGCGTTTGTACCGATGGCAAGTGACCGCAAGATGGCCTTTCCGCGGGCCGTGCATGCGTAGCTTGATTTGGTGCCCGATCGGTTCAAGAGGGGTGAAGATGTTCCCTCGGTGCGGCACGGAAACAAGCAGATGTCCTCCCGGGCGCAACGAAGCAATCAGTTTCTTCAGCAAAGAGACATCATCTTCGACATATTCAATCACGCTCGAACAAACTATGACGTCAAAAGGGCCAATTGAAGAATCGAAGCTGGCGGCATCGACATGTTCGAACCGTACATTCGAGCAGCCGGACGCGGCGGCTCGTTCCCGGCCAAGGTTGACCATTCCGCTCGCACCATCCAGTCCAACTACGTTGTAGCCAAGCCCGCCAAGGACCAGGGAAATATTGCCGGGGCCGCAACCGTAATCGAGGACAGCGGCTGGAAGAGGGGTTGTCCGTCGAACGCCCTGAACAAACAGATTCAGTCTGTCACGAAAACAAGCTTTGCTATTGTACTGACTGGAGTGGGACTCTCCAACTCCGCTGAAAAAAACCGTGGCTGGCGTTGAATCGGACGGCATAGACTTACGGGATTATAGGGGTTGTGGAGAATTTGGCGCGATCTGCGCTTTTAAGGTTGCTCGTCTTCACAATCGTTTCAAAGCAATCTTCCCATCGGCGAGTAATCGCGGCTACGCCATTATTGTGTAGCGCGGCTAGCCGGGCATTGGCTGACAATTTAGACCAGATCTCGCGATGTTCCAGTAATTCGGAAATTCTGGCCGCATAAGCGTCAAAATCTCCGGGTTGGATTAACCATCCAGTCATCCCATTGACAACTAATTCGCTCAGGTCGCCGACATTGGCAACCACAGGAACAGCGCCGGCCATCATGGCCTCCGCCATCGCAATCGAAAGTCCTTCCGAGCGGGATGTCAGCAGAAACACCCGGCTGCGCGTCAACAGCTTTTCCACCTCTTCAACGTGTCCGGCGAATTGCATCACTTCCTGCAATCCCATCTGGCTGGCGCGGCATTTCATGTCATCCAAAAGCGGTCCGTTTCCGGCGATAACAACCCGCAGGCCCTTTCGTTTGGCGGCGACACGTTTGACGACTTCGCAAACGTGATCCGGCTGTTTAATGGAAACGATTCGTCCGATAAAAACGATGTCAACCGAACGCGGTTGGTCATTGGCCTGAAACCGAGTAGGATCGACGCTGGCCGAAATTATCTCGATACGCGGCGGCTGGACGTTTTTGTGGACATACTCTTTGCCTTTTTTGCCGCGCACCACGACCGCATCAAATTGGCTGCAAAGACGGCGGCATAACGGTGCAAGTCTGCGAACCAAAAACTGTGGAACAAAAGGGTCGTCCGTCAAATAGCCGCCAGATTCGACTTCCGGCGGCCCTCCCGCGAGTTGCACAATCGCAACGGCTGACGTCCAGCGCGCGGCCAAAAGGGAAAACAAGCCGGGAGGGAAAAGGCTGTAGGCCATGATGATATCCGGCTTTTCACGTATTGCGACGACAACGGCCCAAATTGAGCGGGCTATTGCGCGCGGTTTGAACCAGCCGATTGCATTTGGCACTTTCAACCGACGAATTTTCGGAGCATCGCCGACATTTCCGTCGATGACCAGAAGGAGTTCCGAAATATTCGAGGCTCTGGTCAACGGCACCAGATGCGCCATACACCAGTTTTTGCTGTCAACACGCCCCGTCAGCAAAACGCGCAAGCCGGAACCATTGGCATTCGTCCGCGGAATTTTTTGGGACCGAGAGAATGGGGGCGTCCGAAGTAATATCAGAGCGGAACGCAACATTCCTTCGAGCATGATCCCAATGAAAAAGCCAAGGAAAGAACGCATTTTAATGAAAGGATCCGGATGTCAGCGCAGAGCAGGTTGTTCTCCCTGTTGCTTTGTCAAAGAAACGAGTCCTTCCCTTTGGGGGATGAGCCGCCCGGTGGTTCGAAGCACTATTGCTTCCCTGAAAACCGCAAGTGTTTTGTCGGCAAATTTCCGACAGGAAAACTCGCCGGCCATCCATCGACGGCCTTCTTGAGACATTCTTTGCCGCAAAGACGGATCCAAAAGCAATTGGCAAACGCGGTCAGCCAGAATCTGATCATCGCCTAATGGGATAACAAAACCAGTCTGTCCGTCTCGGATGAGATGCGCGTTGTCGGCCACATTAGTGGCGACGATAGGAACACCGCAAGCCATTGATTCCAAAGCCACATTCGGCATTCCCTCATAGAGAGACGGTAGGACAGTCAAAGTGCAAATATTATAATAGTTTTCAACGTCAGATTTGTTGCCCAAGAAGAGGCAGTGTGGTCGGAGACCCAAGTCATCAACAGTCTTGCTGATGGTTTTCTTGAATTCCAACGAGTTGCTGCCGCCTTTGAAGAGTTCGTCGCCCACAAAAACCAGCTTCACATCGGGAATCCTTTCGACGACCTTCTTAGCCGCACGGAGCCACAAGGGATGATTTTTCTGAGGCTTGAAACTGGCGAACATCCCGACGACCGGCTGGGATTCTTTCAATCCCAATTCGGCGCGCAAGGCGGAAGAATTCCCAGGTTTGAAGCGCTCTACATCGACTCCGTTGTAAACAACGCGATAGGTCTCCGGCGATTGGCCGAGCAAACGGCTTTGATAAGCCGCGCCTGCGCGAGAGTTTGCAATCGTTACATCGTTGCACCAGCGCGTCAGACGGAGCGCGACAGCGTTGCTGAATTTCAGTTTATAATCTGTATTTGCTTCGGAATCGACGATTGCGGGTCTTCCAGCCCATCTGCCGGACAGCCGTCCGGCGATCGTGGCATCGAACAAGTTATTGTAAACGATGTCGGCCTGGACTTCTCTTAGAAATCTGGCCAGCCGTGGAACAACAGTGAAATCGTACTTGCCGCGGCGCAGGATCAATTTGAGCCTTTTTTCCTTGTCCCTGAGCACTGCGGACAGTGGCACACAATCCGCAAGGGAACACAGGTAAATCTGGCAAAGATTGTCATCCATGTAGTTGGCGACATTTACAATCTGGCGCTGCAATCCGCCAAACTCCAAGTCGCTAATAACGAAAACTGCAACGAGAGGAGCATGCACTGAATGGGGTTGAGACTTCATGACACGGGAACCTGCGGCGAGGCTTTCAGGGAACTGGTTTCTTTGGATCCTTTAACAAGTTTGAGGAAAACTTGCTCGAATTTTGGTAGGACCATATCGGCTCGATGATTCTCCACGAAATAGCGCCGGCCATTCTGAGACAATTCGCGGTAACGATTGGGGTCACGCAGGACGCTTCGGAGGGCCGCTTGCAATTCGGGCACTGTCCTCGCGATAATCCCTAGGTTTTTGGTGGCGATCAAGGCGTCGGGATCAAAGGTGGATACAACGGGAAGTCCGTGACTCCAAGCTTCAAGGAAAGTGTTGGGAAAACCCTCAAAGTCTGAAGTAGAGCAAAGGCAGGTGGCGTTTTTGTATAACTCGGGGACCCTCTCACGAGGTACCGGACCGTGAACCGTAACATTCTGGATTTTCTTGGCGCGCTCAAAAACCTCCCTGGCATATGAATCTGGATAGACCGGGCCGACAAGATCGAATTGAATATCGGGACAAGCTTCCGCCAGGTCAAGCAAACGATCAGGCCGTTTTTGTTTGCAAAGCCGGGCAATCCACAATACTCGTTTGGGTCGCGACTCTAGCTCACCCATTGTAAAATTCTCCGCTTCCGGACATGGCATTGGAATCACGACAGCGTCCAGTCCAAAGCCGGAATCGACGGCGACTCGTTGCGCCTCGGTTTGAACGACTCGGACATCAGCATGGCGCAAGCCGTATCGATAAAGCGAGCGGTCCAAAGCGGTTTCCAGACAAGGAAGTTTGGGATCAAAATCCGTATCGCACTGCGATGAGAAAACGAACGGGCGGCGACGAAGCCTGCACCACATGGCAATTTGACCCGTAACGCACTCGCAGGAATTATGATAATAAATGTCCGCATCGGCCTGCCGCATCGCCCGCACAAGCCCTGTCCACTTTGGATGGAAATAACGAAGTCCCTTGATGCCGGCAAATCGCCCGCACGTTTTGATGATCCGGACGCCATCAATCACTTCTATTTGCGGTCCGCCTTCGTCCAGACAAAGAAAACTGACCCGATAACCTTTTTGGGCCAGCCATTTCGCAAAAAGTGTCGTTTGCCATTCGACGCCGCCTATGTGACCGGAGCGGCCACCGGTCAACGCCCCATAAGCAAGATAAGAGACCAAACAAATGGAAGGGTATTTGTTTGGGACTTGTTGAAAATCTTGGCTGGTCATGATCGGGATTGAGCAGCCTTGCGCGCGTAGGAGTCCAACGTTCTCCTGTCGCGCCGCCATAGAAAAACACCTGCGGGAGCACAGGCCAAAAACAGGTGTTTTGACGGAATTTGGCTCATCTGGGTTTTCCAGGGAACGTTTTGATGCAGAGAAAGACGAATATAGTTGCAATAACATTTAAGAGCAACGCTGATGGGCAGCTTTCTCTTACAGGTTAAAAGATCCTGACTATACATAAGGAAGAATTTGGAATTCTCCGCAACGATTAATCGGCCCCGCAGCGTGATACCATCGCTCTGGTATTCCTTGATTGCGAAGACTTCATTAATAAACCGAGTCGGATATTTGAGGCCTATCCTATTCCAAACGATAGATTCAGGACAAAAGATTACTGAGAATCTGACCCGATGATCGGGAAGTTCGGGAAAGGGAAACTCCCGCATTACCTCTGTGCGCATGAATCCGATCTTCTCATCATGAATTTCGAATCGGAATTTGAGTTCCAAATCGTCAGTCTCAAGCGGGTCGGACGGAAACTTCTTTCCAAGAATTTCCCCGGATTCCCAAGCGTAAAGTCCGACCACACCGGTCAGGCGCTTTTTATCAGAGGGCGAAAGCTGTTCCCAATGGTATTTCATCCGCTCAAACGCGTGAGGAACAAACCAATCGTCAGAATCCAAATTAGTATAAAGGGCGCCTCGCGCCTCGCGCACAGCGAGATTTACACAAGTATGTTTACCACCATTGGCTTTGCGAATGTAACGGATAGGAAATTTCGCAGAAGCGGCCATTTTGGCAACCACTTCCTGAGTATTGTCCGTCGAACCATCGTCAATCACAAGCCATTCAAAATCCTGAAAGGTTTGTGCCGCCAAACTATCATACGACCGTTGCAATAACTTCGATCGGTTGTAGGTAGGCGTGCTAATGGAAAAGAGAGGATTTTTCATGCTTGCATCAACTTTTTACGGGTGCGGAGGCGCATTTCGCCCATAGCCCCTTTAGCGTTAATCGTAAATGCGTTGCTGAGCCACTTCATTGCACGGACGTGTTCTCCTCCTTTCCACGCGTGACGTGCCATATCTACCATGCGGCGAGCCTGTTCGGCGTCCCATTCGCACGGCATAACTTTTATTGGAAGATTTTTGATTTGACGCAAGGCATTGACGCGTTCCAGTCGGAAATTTTTTTTGGCTCCAATTGTTTTGGAGAGAGCGTGGGAGCGAAATCGCGCGAGAACCTGGTCTGTATATGTTACGGGGCGGCCGCGCATGAGTACCTTCACCATTAAATCGTAATCCATGCAATAAATCAGTTCCTCCCGCAGTCCTCCCACGACTTTTACATCCACGAGAGGAATAAAAGTCGCTTGTTGAGTCCATTGAAAATCCGGCGCTTCCCAAAACCGGACAAAATTTCTTAAATTTTGGCCGCTGGCCTTGACCAAACTCAGCGTACCGCTGTGATCAAAAATCTCTGTGCTACCAGAAATGATTGTATCCGGGTTCTGCTGCCACGCTTTTGCGACCGCGCGAAGCGCGCCCGGCATCAGCAAATCGTCTGAATTGATCCAATTAAATATTTCGCCGGTGCAACGCGCAATTCCTTTATTAATAGCATGACTTTGACCGCGGTCTTTCTCGCTTAACCAAAAGTCAATGTGGTCAGAATACTTTTTGATGATTTCAACGGTGTTATCCTTGCTGCCACCATCCATTATAATATATTCAAGGTTTGGATACCCTTGAAGAAGGACAGACCGGATCGTCTCCTCGATGAATTCTCCCTGGTTGTAAGATGGCGTGACAATCGTGATTTTCGGCAAATTTTGGCGAATAGCTTCAGCGACAGGCAGCTCCGAAATCCACGGCCACCCCGTCTTTCCAGCAGGCGGCGGCAAAATAGAATTTTTTTGCGGAGTCATGATGCCTGCGCGAAAGGGGCACACTGTACTTTCCTCCAAGGCGCCTGGCAGATTTTTTGGGCGCGCCGACCGTAATCTGCGCGGCTTTCCAACAGGGCATTCAGCCGACCTAACAAAAATTCCGCCTGCAAAGCCTTTTCATTTCCCTCGAGGCCGCGTTTGGATGGGTAGATGGCCGCGGCGCCGCAAGAGGCAAGCTCTTTAAGTGTCATAACGGTTTGAAAGACCCAGTTTCCAAGAATCAGTTTGCTGACCCCCCACCGATTCCGGCGCGTTGCAAACGTGTAGGCATCCAGGCCAACCGTCGAAGCCCCGAGCGCGCGCCGGAGCCGGCGCAAGTAGTTCCAATCTAACCGGGCAGAGGGCATAAAATGTTTGAGACAAAGCCGCGGATCATATCTCAGCTTCCAATTTGCAAGTCGCAATGCCCTGCAGATTTCAGTATCTCCGCCGGACGCGAGTGCGTTTCCTTTCCTATCAGAAAGTCCCGGCAAAAAGCCGGCCTGGCGCAACTCCATCCACGCCTGCTTTCGGATGGATAAACCGGCGCCGAAAAGAAAGCCTCGCGTCCACGTGACGTCACTCGCGGTGGCAGTCACGCCGCCAACAGCGTAGGATCCCTGAAAGCGGGAAAACCATAAGGGTGGAGGAGTTTCAAATACCGCCTCGCACAAACCACCACAGGCGCCAATGGCCCGATCACTCTCCATCACTTCTGATACGAGGCTGACCCATTCGGCGGAAACCCAATTATCGTCATCGACAAAACTGACAATTTCGTGCTTTGCATCTTCAAATCCACGTTCGCGCGCATGGGCAAGTCCGATCCTGGGTTCCAGAATAACGCGCAACGGCGCTCGACCATTCTTTGCCCAAAGCTCTTTGGCGTAGTCGCCGGTGCCATCATTTGAATTATTGTCAATAATCAGGACCTCCCACGGAATACTATCCGACACAACTTGCGCAGCCAAATGGGCCAAAGTTGCACCCAGGCGCCGAGCGCTGTTATAGCAGCAGATAGTAACGCTGACGCCAAATGGCATAACTCGGACACTAGTGGATACTTTTGGCGACTTGGCTGGCTATCTTACGCAGCCTTAGTAGCTTTCCTTGGAGGCCATTGGTAATTGCCACTGCACCACCGCGCCAGAATATGCTGGGGACTCTCAAGCCGAGTATATCTCGAGCTCGTTGTGGCAAACAAAGATTCAGGGTTTGGGGGAGCGTCACCGGTGCGACAAGAGGTTTACTATCCAGATTGTTTTGGTCGATAGCGGCGCGCAATCCGGTTAGAGCATGCACCATTTCCGGTTCGGGGCGTTCCACAAAAGATTGAATCAGTTTAGCCAAAACGCATCTTGTGGCGTGTGCGTTTTCGAATAATTCCACGAGGTCGATATTTTTGGAGGCAAAAGCTGTCACGGATCGTTGAACTCGTAGGGCGACCTCCGCTTGAGGGGATGAAATTTGTGGATGCTGAAATCTTACTTTCACTCGCGTGCCTTCCATCTCATAATGACTGACTCCGGAATGGTCCGCAATTCCGAGTACGTGCTCAAATAAGGTCGCGTAGTTAAATAGCGACTCTCCCGCGCCCGGTAGGGAGGCACCACCGCGATTCTCGTGAAATAAGGCAGCAGCAGCCCCCGCTTCGGCGAGACCGTACCGCGTATCTTTCAGGCCCAAGTAGTATCCTGCGCATTCTTGTGTTCCACCGCATTTAGTTAGCAGACCTTTTATTGCTTTCTGACCTGATAAGTGCCAACCAATATCAACCAAAGCCCACTTGGTCGGCTCTGACAAGCCTGACTCTAGCAGATAAGCTAACGTCGCTTTCTTTCGTAATTCGATGCGATTTAGGAGTTTGTCGCTTAAAGGCTTTTGATTTAATGTTTCCCAGAAACAATGCCAGTCTTCTTTAGTTCTCAAGACATAGTTTCCTTCTAAATCGGAATTGATGCGCCAATATTTGTACACATCATCGTAAGTTAATTCTAATTTTGCAAGCAACTGGCTTAAGACTTGGGATTCAAATTTCCGTCGAAGCCATGGCATTCCCTCTTCTGATATTGCGGTAGTGCTTGGCAGCATGAGGGCTTGGCGTGAAACGAAAAGGTAGCGGCATTCAATATCGCGAAAGTGAGGGGTCAACACCTGTGCCACAAGGTACGCCATTTGACAATCGCGTGATAAAAAATAGAGACGCTTTATACCTTGACGTTGCGCCTGCGCAAGAACCCATGCCACAAAACCAAACAATACAGGACCTAAAAAGTCAGCGACTAACTTGCCGGTTTCGTTGCTTCCTTCGGCGCAAAGGCGAAATTCCTTCATTGCACCGGCTATTCGCGAAGCTGTCAGAGGGTCAACCCCTGCCAACATCGCGGTTTCTTGCTCCCACAAACTCAATTCTGCTGCCTCCGACCGATCACAGCGAATTCCGAGAGACTTAGGAGATTCAAAGTCGCTGATTTCGTTGTCTCCGGTATGAATGATCTCTCTTGGAGAGCACTTTTCCATCTGCAGGACATGCTTAAATAAGTTTCCGGTTCTTTTCGTTTTTCCAATCTCACTCGAGACATAAATGCCGTCTTCCGATTCGGCTAGCCCGTGCCGAAGCAAGGAAGACTTGACGAATTCCTTCGGAAAATATGTATCTGACACAAATATAATACGCTCCCCCTTGGTTCGCGCTGATACAATTTTTCTTCGCAGAATTTCGACCGTCAGTAAAGTCTCCGATTCCAGGCTCATTTCGAGGTTAATGAACTCTTCGTTTAACGAAATGCTCGTCATATTCGCCAATTCCTGCCACACCTCTAGCAGGGTAACCTCTTCTCGTGGACAACGAAGCCGCGCTCTCCGTTCCGCTTCGACCCTTGCCGCCTGAAAACCCGGTCCATCCAAGGAAATTCCGTGATTCAGCCCTGCTTTGGCCATTCGATTCCATAGCTCATGAAACAGGTCGGTTGGTCTTGCGAACCGCCTTGTCAGGCATGTATCAAAAACATCGTAGGAACGAACCTTAGTCATCTTTAAATGCGACGGCCTTTAGGTTCAGTTCAAAGCCTATGTTTTCCAGCCGTTCCCAAGGCAATTCGGCTTTGAAAACCTGAAGCCAGCACCAGCGGACAATCCATCGCCTAAGGGCGTTTCGTTCCTGCGCTTGCCACAGCCGTTTTGGAATTAGGCCAAGGCCTTTTTCCGCATTAATTTCAATTTTATTAAATCCGCCGTTTTTCAGAACAAAATTCAATGAATGTTCCGTAAAACTTGAGAAATGGGTATAATCATTGTAACGCCATCGCGAAGAAAGGATCGCGTTGGCATTCGGGACGCTCACAAAAACCCGGCCGCCGGGACGCAACGAGGAATAGATGCTTGATGAAAGATCAATCTGCGCGTCAACCGGAATATGTTCAAGCACATCCATCAATAGAGCGAAGCCGAATCGTTGCTGGTTGTCCCTCAGCCATTGCGAGGTCTCGCTAGGCGTGGCTACGTTAAATCCTGCCTTTCGTGCGGCCTCGGCTTGTTCCAAAGAGGATTCTATTCCAACAATATCGTGAAATCCTAATTCTTTGAGCGCCCGAAGGGCAAAACCCCAGCCACAACCAATATCAACTACGGGAAGAGATCTGTCAGTGGGAACATGCGGTTCGATCAGCTTCCTTTGCCACTTCACCATCCTCTGGATGTGTTCCTCGGTATCACTGTGGAATTGTCTATAATAGACCGTATAGTCGTAATTGGCCATCGTTAGATTCCGATCAAAGCGGAGCGACAGGTACATGTGGGCGGTTTAGATTCCCAGTAGGCAGGCGGGCGAAACGCTCTTTTAACGACTCGGGCAGCGCGTACCGCCAGTAAAGAGGCGCCAGACAAAGCCCGCCAATTCCACAACCGGAGACAAGAGCCAGCACGGTGTTATTCGAAAAGGCCAGCCGACATCCTAACAAACAAATTCCGAACAGAAGCCCAGTGAGGGCTGGCCCGGTCAGAGCGCCGGAGAGATAAGCCCAAACCGGAATTTTCAAACAGCGCGCAGTGTAAGCGGGCATGTAAAATACGTAAAGCAGCACCATCGGAGCAACCGCGCCAATGGCCATTCCCACTAAACCGCACTTCAAAACGGCCAGCGCTACCCAGGCAGTTCCGGCGGTCAAAACGCTGCTCGCGAAATGCGCCCATCCGGGCGGGCCGTGGCGATTGATTCCGGCAAGGATCGCAAATACAGGAATTTGCAGAATATTTAAAAGGGAGCCAATGCTGAGGATAGCCGCTAGGAAACCATTTCGATACGTTGGTCCCATCCAGACTCCGAGAATAGGGCCGCCCATTACCACCAGGAGCACCGCTATTGGAACTGTCATGTAAGCTGTGTAACGCGTTGTTTTAATCGCGAGCAATCGGATGGCCTCGATTTCTCCTTGCGCCTCGAGAGCGCCGCTGGAAGGAAGCAAGACTCCGCCCATTTTCATGACGAGCGATTTCATGCTTGACACGAGATTCCGAGGCCGGCTGTAAACGGCCAAGGCGGCGGGGCCCAGATAGCTCAGTATCAGAACGCTAACGGTCTGATTTAGAAAAAGTTCACCCATTTGAGGTACAAATGACTTGGTTCCAAAGCCCAGCATTTGCAGCGCTTCATCCTTGCTGGCAAGCGACGGTTTCACTTGCAATTGAGGATAGGCTCTGTAAGCGCAGAAAACGATAATCACCGTTGTTATGAGCAATCCGACAAAGTGGATCGCTGCAATGACGGTCAGTTGCGCGCCTAGCAGCAGCGCAACCACCATCGCAAACGCCGACACGGCATAGCCACCCGCCTGCAAGCTTGTGTTGAGTTTCCAGCGATGACAGCCAGTCAGCACTCCGGTGTAGCCGGCAAAAAGGGTTTGAAGAGCAACTTCGGAGCCCAAAATCAGAATGACCAATTCGGCTTGGTTGCTGTTGGCTCCCAACTTTGCTCCGTATCTCGGCAATACAAACTGATGCACTCCCCACAGAACCATCAAAACTACAGACGACATAATTGCCAACATGCAAGTAACTGAACTGACCGCCCGATTAACGCCAGCGACGTCTCCTTGCGCTCGGTAGCGCGCAACAAACCGATTTATCGACCCAACGACTCCTATTTGAATTAGTCCAAAATAGCCAACTAAGGACCAGGCAAAATCCCAGACGCCCAGAATATCTTTTCCTAGGTTATGATCAATGGTCCGCGGCAAAACAAACCCAGCCGCGATATATACGCCTTGAGCTACCCAAGTAATCAGCACGTTTGTTACTAAATGCTTGCGGCCTGTAAGATCGTGATTCGAGGAACTCATTGAAACGCTAAATCTTTGGGAAACTCGATGGCGACAAACTCGAAAATGGAGCGATGTCGTCCACTTTAAAAAGATTTCCGAGCAGACGGCTGGTGGTCATGACTGCTATTCTCCCCGATTGTTGGTACTGAGCCAGTCGCCGAAACGCTTGGACTGTAGCCTCGCTAAACTGTCGTTTTCCATTGAGTTTGCCCAGGTGTGTGTAAAGTATGCACGCACCCTTGCGCTCAATGAGACGTTTTAGAAAATTTTCCGTCAGGACCTCCGCAATGCCATCGCCAGTATCACCGCAACTGACGCCGGAAAAATGCGGATTGCACCGCAGAAATTCCACTGTTTTATCGCATCCGTTCCGAAGCCGCGCCGATTGTACGAGCTGGTTGGCGCGGTGCAAACGGTATTTCGCGTTGCCAGAGCAGGCCAAAGCTTGTTTGACGGCTTCCTTGGCGAGAGTCCGTGCAGAAGCCAAGGGACGACGCCAATTCGCGATACCTTCCAGACTAAAAGGCCGGGCTTGCCCAATAACGCTTGTGACACGTCCACGCCAGATATAGCGAATCCCGTGCGCAATGGTGAGGTCCGCATGATAAGCCGCATGCTTGGGGTCATCGCCATGGCCATGCATGATGTCCGAGCCAAAATTTGTCGGCGCCTTCGAGTGATCCACCCAGACCTTGAGGCGGCAATCATGCCGTTCCAGCTCTTCGAGGGCGCGAGCGGCGTGAGCGCGAGTCGTGGCCAGATCGCCAAAGGAGTGAAGACAATCGATATGACCACTGCGGACCAGCTTACGAATTTTTTCGCGATTTTCCTCGGAAGTGTTCCAATAAGAAAATCTACCTGGCGCCATGTCAAAATAAATTGAATTGCCAATTTCTAAGCCGACTCCGGGTCCCATGGAGGTGTTTTCTGTCGTGTTGAGAAATCGCATCAATTCAAAGTACGTATCAGCATCGGGCGTTTCGTCCAAATCGCTGCAAATGGCCAACGCGGCGCAGAATTGAGCAAACTGCCCAATGATCCGAGGCTCGAATTGCAAGATCTTTTCGGGTGAAACAGCCGCAGACATCCTAGGAATAGCCGTATTTTCGGTTTAGCTTGCCGAGCACGCGGTCCAATGTCTGCAAATCTTCGGCGGATAATTGCGTGCGCCAACGTTCGTCGAGCCGGATTCCAGAAGTTTGTTTCAGTCTCATTTCATTGCCCAAGACGTGGAGGCGGCTGGAGCGGAAATCCAGCGAGATGTTATCACATTCCATGCCGAGAAACTGCGACAGTTTGAGCAAGGTTGCTTCCGGCTGTCGGCAGAGGTCTTCATAATGGACCCTGATCCATTGCGATTTAGGCGCGGTATTCAACAAGCATTCGGCAGCCTTATTACTCCGGACCCATTCGTGAGCGCCAGCAGCCAGAGTGCCTTGCCGGGTGGGCCGCTTGGGACCGTGACTGACCAGACTACTCAAAGCCATCGCACGTCCATCCCGGATTAGATGAATGATTTTAACATCCAGGCCGGGAATTCTCATCATATATTTGAGATGGAGGCCCGCTTTAGAAGAGTCTACTATAATAGATGCTTGTGCCAATTCCTGCAATATTTGTAATAGCGTGAAATAGCGGCGTTGAACGTTGGTCAAATGACGTTTCCAGGCAGGGGAAAAAGCAAGCGCCGCTTCGCGAATAGTCTCGAGAAAAGGCCCGCGTGGCAATGGACACAGAAGCCGATAGGCATAAGGTTCCTGCACGTCGAAAATGCTGGTTCCGGCACGGGTGATCTCGAAATTCTCAATCCCCTTGCACTTCATTCCTTCATTCACTCGAAGCCAAAATGCACACTCCTTGATCTTTTCGCCGCAAGAGCAACAGTAAGAATTGGGATCGTCAATGGAGGGGGCCCGGATTTCGCCGACTGTGAACGCGCCGGATTGCACGCCCAGCAACATAGCTAACAAAGTTGAACCGGAGTGGCTGGCCGAAAGGATGTAAGCCATGCGAGGCGGTTTCATAACGGGCGCGGAAAAACCGGTGCTACTTCTCGGGGCTTTAATTTCAGAAGTCATGTGTTTTAATTTGTCTGCGATCTCTTTTGCGCTAATATTCGCGCGCCTGTATGATTCAATTTATCCAACTGGTGAAAAGTTAAGGTCCGGTTCTTCTTCCATATTAATAAGCTCATCGCTTTCGTATTCACCGAAGAGAGGCTCGCCGGTTTCCCGTGAGCGCTTTCTTTCCATATAAACCCGAAGCGTGATTCCGGCTGCCGCCCACATTCCACATGCACTGTCTTGAGGATAAAATGTTTCACTTGTCAACGCGGCAATCATCAAACCCAAAATGAGGCAGCAGGCCGTGCCACCCACCGCGCCAAACAGGGGGTCCGAGCGATCCATAAGTAGGCTAAACGAATGGAACAAAAGGACAAAATACAAAGGCATTGCGAGAAGGAATCCGAAGACGCCGTTGTCTAAAAGCATTTCCAAATAAGCGTTATGGGGGTGTGGGAACGATTCTTCCCCGTCAGTATCCGCAAGGATTTGTTGGTAAATATTCTCCCTAACCATCGCCTGGCGACCGTAGCCAATGATCGGAGATTGCTCGATTTTGGGAATTACATAAGACCAAGCAATCACCCGCCCGGCGGAGACCGCCATCAGGTCGGTCTGGGTTTGGACGCCACCATGTTCTCCGCCAAAACCGGTCAACATGCGATCCATGACCGCTGGCATGAAAACCACAATTGCTAAAACAGCCGCGGGTATCACAGGAAGAAGCCGCCTCCACCTCAAAATACAAACAATAAGTCCGGTCAACCCCCATGTTACATAGCCACTGCGACCCCCGGTCAATGCCTGTCCAAGCGCTACAACTCCGACGGCAACAATGAGCAGCACCTGGAATTTTCGCCGCCGAACAAAAACTACGCAACTCAAGATTGCCCAAGATGCGCCCGACAACATCATCGACAGCTCTGTTCTAAAATAACCTACATTGTTGCGCAAGTCGCGAGCTGATATGCGCCCCAACTCCGAGGCAGTAGCCGTGACCGCCCTCAACGGCATGGCTTTTACAACTTGAATACCGATTAAGAAGTACAGGAGTAACACGAAGGAAAGGGCTATCGCAATGCGATTTCGAGCGCGGCAGGCATCGTAAAATATGATCCCGGGAAGGACCCACTTGAGGCAATCAATCAAATACTCACTCGTGACCCAGGCAAAATTGTAACCTGCCTTTTTCAAATCTTCTGAATCGTTGAAGACATTTAGCTTCTGATAATCATCGAGCATTCGGCTGTAGCTCCAAATCACGACAAAAAGGAGACCGAAGGCTAGAAATTTTACATAACGCGGGGCGTCCCACTGCAAACCTTGCCGCCGACGGTATAACAACCAAGACAACAGCACGTTTGCCATAAGCAAATTCCACGGGTTCAAGCCCTGAATGCCGGCTATACCGTGTGGAGTGTCAGCATTATTAAGAAACGCCATCAGTACCATGAGCGCACAAAGGGAGACGAACCAATTGACCCATGCATAGACGGCGAAACCGATGACAATTAAAAACACGACGCTGCCGAAATTCTGTCGGTTTAATAATTCGTAGCCGCAAATGGCTGCCGCGAAGGCAATCAACCCTCGATAGCGAACATTGGTGTGCTTTCGGAAAATCTCGAAGGCAAAAACGCCAATTATCAGCGCCGCGATTATGGCCTTAACAAGGGGCATCTGTTAATTATTAATTACCGTCAGTTTGCGATTTAGCGGGCGCGGCCAACGACGGCGTATAAATTCTTCGTGAAATATTCGAAGCAAAATGGAATCTTCCGGATAAGATTGGCTATCGGCACCAGTTTGCTTTTGGAAACGTTGGTGGCAAGAGATTCGATTTCGTATCCGCTTTCTTCCATCGTGTTGAGGAATTTATCGTAAGTCATTTTGTTGAGACCGCCACGAATCTCAGAAAAGCATCGTGCGTTTTCATCTGGCCGATAGCGCTTTCTTTCACGCATAATGACGCGCTCAGGAAATACGAGGTGAGCCCATGGCAATTTTGTCATGCAACCTATATGCCCGCCGCCTGGGGATTTCCAAAGGCAGCTAAACCCAATAATAACCTTTCCATTCGGCCCGAGCATTGTGGAAATCTGTTTCATGATTGCAACAGGATCTTCGTAGTGCTCGAAGCAGTCCTCCGAAATAACGAGGTCGAAAGTTTCATGTTTGAATTCATTTGGGACGGCAAATTCGATTCGATCGGAAAAATGTTTGAATTCGGTGCGTAATTTGTATTTGGCAAAATTCACACGCTCGTCATCTGTGTCAATTCCAACCACCCGTTTGGCACCCTGTTCAGCCACGACAACGCTCATGGAGCCGTAACCACAGCCGAAATCCAGAACTCTCTTGTCTTTAAAACTAACTCTGTCGCCAAAACGTTCAAGAAATATAAGCGCCTGAGTGCGGCGATAGGGGAATTGAGTTTCTTTATTCTCGCCTTGGTATTCCGGCGTTGGTTTGATACAAACGAATCGCAAAAGGCGTTGTAGAACGAGATCCATGAACGGCGGTTTCACTTTTGATTCAACTTTTGCCATGTCGGTTTCTGAAACGCTGTCGTGGGTTGTCATAGGGTCTATCGGTTTAAGCGCTTAACAAAGCGGCAACGATTCGTTCAGCAGTCTTTCCATCCCACAAGGGCGGAACGGTTCCACAGCGTGCGGGGCCTTTTAAAATTATTTGAAAATCGGATCGCAGACTCTGAACTGTTGTTAGACAGTTGCTGCCCATTGTAACGGTAATTGGACGCTCAGTGTTTGGCCGGAGTGTCAGACAGGGCGTCCCGAAATAAGTGCTCTCTTCCTGCAATCCGCCGGAATCAGTGAGGACGCAACGAGCTCGTTCGGTGAAAGTAATGGATTCGCTGTAACTAATTGGGTCGATCAGATTCACTTTTGCTCCAGGCTCGAACGCCAACCCAAAATCGGTCATGCGTTTGCGCGTGCGGGGATGAATCGGGAAAATCACAGGCCATTGTTTCGCGATCATGGAAAGCTCTTCGACGATCGGACCGAGAGTCTCTTTGGAATCCACATTAGATGGCCTGTGCAGCGTAACATACACGAATCCTCGATCTTTGAGGGAAAAACGTTTGAGCGCCGCTCCGCTGTCTATCTTTTTCAGATGCGCAATAAGCGAGTCAATCATTATATTTCCGACCAGTCGGATTTTTTCCTCGGGCACGCCTTCGCGCTCCAGGTTTTCATTGGCGTCCTGCGAAGGGGTTAAAAGAAAGTCTGCCAAGGCGTCAGTCACGATTCGATTAATTTCTTCTGGCATCGTGCGGTCATTACTTCGCAGCCCGGCTTCAACGTGTGCCACACGAATTCCCATCTTGGCGGCAACCAGGGTGCAAGCCATGGTGGAATTGACGTCTCCCACCACCAGCACCCAATCCGGAGTTGATTCAAGGCAAACCGGCTCAAAGCGCTTCATAATCTCGGCCGTCTGCGCCGCGTGGGAACCCGATCCCACTTCGAGATTGAAATCCGGCTTTGGAATTCCCAGTTCCTCGAAAAAGACCTGGGACATTTGCGTGTCGTAATGCTGACCCGTATGAACGATGCGCGAGTCAATCAGAATGTCCCCGTTGCCTGGCCTTGCATTGTGATTCTGGATGGCCTTTGCCAAAGGAGCCAGCTTCATAAAGTTCGGGCGCGCGCCGGCGATTAAAAGAAGTTTGAGAGTCTTGGACATTGCGGGATCAGGAGCAACGGTTACTTGTAACAGATCGAACCGGATAGTGCGTCTGCATAATTTCCACGATATGATCTACAATCGTTTTAAGGGCGGCGGAAGGAGTTGAACCGTTTATTTTCGCGCGATGACGCGGCGTCAAAGGAATGCGATCGGCATCCTCCTCCGTTTCTACAAGAGTCATGCGGCGGTCTTTGTGAAGTTGTTGGTCGACCGCGCCGATTTTGCCGCGGAAAACACTGTAAACCGGCACTCCCAACGCCGCGGCTTCGCGATTCATTGTACCTCCGCCACTGACCACAAGGTCCGAATGCCAGATCAGGTCCAGGCCATCGACAGCTTTCGCAGGAATAATGGTGCGGCGGTCAGCGAACCATTCCGGCTTGGTATTCTGGAGGTGCCGGGCTTGGTTTTTGTTTCGGGGAAGCATTACTATTCTCACTCCGCTGGTCCGGGAAGCGCGATCCATGAAATGTTCGAACAGATTCGAGGATTCAGGAACGTAGTAATGAGCTTCCGTGGCCGGGGGCCGGCTTACGACAATCACACTCGCGTCATTGAGACCAAGTTCGTCGCGTAACGCCGGATTTGGTCTAAATCGAGGAACGTAAACATCCTCTTTGAGGCCGGGATATTTCCTGATTCTCGAACTGGGACAGCAGAGCGCCTCGTCAGGGATGACATCCGGGGCCATTTCCCACACGGGACGCATCAAGGGCGGATACTTTGCAAACTCATAATCGGCCATCAGGAGCGTGGGAATGTCCAACAAATTGCAGGTTAGAATCTGGGACCTGGAGCCGTGAGAAAAACCGATTGTCGGCTTTTCACGCATCACGACAGGCGCCAGTTGCGCGGCCCGAAAAAAAAGACCCAGTAATTTGCGGACCCTGTTTTTTCCATGATGGCGGCCGATTTTTAGGAATTGCATTTCCTTCTTCTCCGCAAGTTCGCACACTTGAAACGCATCGCGGGCGGTCAAAAGGATTTCAAAACCGCGCCGGGTTAATTCCTCAATGATCGGCTCGAAGAGGGGCACATGGGGAGTGTTGTCCAAATCAATCCAGACTTTGCCACAACTAGGCGGCGCAACCGGTTGGACAAGCTCCCGACAGGGCTGGCGGGACAAAAAGCCAACCAGTTCGCGCGGGGTGCCATGCCAAAATTTGCCATCGTAGTTGGATCTCAAATATAGAAGAATCTCACTGTAAAACGCAGCCGGGTACTCGTGTTGAGAGCAGCCATCCGCGGAAAAATTCATATAATCCGGATGTGTCGGAATCACGACCATGCCGCCATGCTTGATAACCCAGTCCAGTTTTGAACGCCAGATGGCGGTGGTTTCTTCGCGCAGAACAAGGAACAAAGTTGAATCCTGGGCAAGCGTGTAAGGCAATTCAAAATATCCGCGGCCCCCCGCGGCCGGCACCCAAAAGGGAAAGATCGTATTGACTCCATCCGGTTGCGGCTCGAAGGGGTCGGTGTCAAACGTCGAGGCGTCGTAGGCAATTTCCAGGTCATGAAGCCACTCCAGATTGTGGTGCATGAAACCGGAGCGGAAACCCACCGCGCCCCATTCTTTCAGATACCGATTGATGCGGGCTGCTTTGCTTGCGAAGTCCTGCCGGCTATTATACAGCTTGCCATTGTGATGCAGGTCATGCACGCCGACTTCGAAGCCGTTTTCCGTAAGTTCAGCTCGTAATTCCCTGCTTACCTGATAATCCCCTTCTGGAATGAAATTGAACGAAGCGCGAAAGCCCAGGCTTTTTTCCAGTTTCATCAATTGCCGGCACTTATCCAAACCATCCGGGCCTTCCACATCGTGGGTTAGAAGCACCCCGAATTGCTTTCCGTCCGGCCACCCGCCCCAGCCTGCGGGTGGACGCTCTGAACCAGCCAGAACAGGCCAGCGATGGTTTATCGATACGCGGATGCGGCTGGCGTACCAGCGGCGCAGCAGTCGCCGAAGGGGGGCCGGCATCATGGGCTTAATGCCGTAATAGATCTTGTTCCGAAGCATGAGATGTATATTACCGATTTTTGATCGCGCTGATCACTTTGTCCTGGTCGGCTTCGCTCAAAAAAGGATGCATCGGAAGACTGAGGACCTCACGGGAAATTCTTTCACTTTCCGGAAAATCACCCCAGTTATAGCCCAGTTTGGTGAAGACCGGCTGCTCATGCAGACACTTTGGATAATATACCGCTGTCGGAATGCCTTGTTGTTTGCACCGGGCGGCCGTTGCCTCTCGGTCTGGCAAGCGGATGGTGTATTGCGCGTAAGTATGTGTGTTTCCCGGTAAAATGAACGGCGTCACGCACTCGCCCCCCAGAGCGGTCGAGTAACGCTGTGCAATCCGGCTTCGTTCGCGTAACTCTTCCTCGAAATGCGGGAGCTTGGCCAGCAACACCGCCGCTTGTATGGTGTCGAATCTTCCATTGGTGCCCAGGAGCGTATGATGGTGTCGCTGGAGACCGCCATGATTGTGAATGGCCCTCATTTTGTCGGCCAGAACGGCGTCATTGGTGAAAAGCCCCCCCCCTTCGCCGTAGCAACCCAGCGGCTTCGCGGGAAAAAAACTTGTGCTTCCAATGGTTGTCACCCCGCAACTGTGCCGGCCTTTTTGAACCGCCCCAAAACTTTGCGCGCCGTCTTCAATCACCGGCAAATTGTGCGAGGCCGCGATGGCGCTGATCCGGTCGTAATCTGGCATCTGGCCAAAAAGGCTGACCGGAAGAATCGCCTTGGTTTTGGGAGTGATGGCCGCCGCGATCCGGTCAACATTAATATTGTAGGTGTCCGCTTCTATATCCACGAATACGGGCCGCGCCCCGACCAGCGCGATCACTTCCGCCGAGCTGATCCAACTGTATGGGACGGTGATTACCTCGTCACCCCCTCCAACGTCCAGCGCCCGAAGGGCAATTTCAAGGCTCGCCGTCCCGCTGGCAACCCCAAGGCAATGCTTGACGCCAACGTAATTGGCCAGCGAGGTTTCCAGTTCAGACACTTCCGGCCCCAGAATAAATTGTCCGTGAGCGAGCACATGAAGGATGCGCCCGTCAATGTCGGCTTTGTATCGCCGATACTGTTCTTTGAGATCAATGAACTCCATCCGCGTTCAAATATCCTGTTGAAGGCGCCGCGGCAGGTACTCGCGGCTCTTGTTAAGGACAACGCCGACGTTGCTCTTTGATTCCAGAAGCAGATTGGTTGCCCGCTTTGCGGCATCGCGATCGGTTTTCTCCGATTCGATCACCAGCAAAATCATATCCATGTAGCGGGCCAGTCGCGGAGTAATGCTGATCTGGCTCATCGCCGGCATGTCAAATATAATGTAATCGTAGTCGCTTGCCCGCATCTTGGGCACAAGGTTGCTGAACCGTTTCGGCAGCACCCGCGGAAGATTCGCGTTTACTTCCGAGTCTTTGGCGACAAAAAGATTATCCTGGACACAAGCGGCGTTACGCTTGTCCTTCTCCAACGCTTCCTCCAGGCCGCAAGTTAATTTGCCCCGGTAAAAATGATGGGCTTCTCCATCGCGCGCATTCATATTGACCAATAATACGTTGCCATCCCCCGTTTCCGACAACGCGGAAGCCAGCCCGGCGGCGGTCGTGGTCACTCCCGCGCCTTCGCGGCAACTGGTGACCGCGACGAGTTTTGGCTTATGGGTAAGGTTGATCACCTCGAAGTAAGTCATCAATCGGTCGCGCAACGTCTCAAAAAATGGGCGCAAGGCATGCCGTTGGTCCCAGGGCGCGAGAGGTCCGTCGGTGGGCGTCGGACTGGGCGCGGTGGCCTCTGGCCGTGGAAGATCGCCGGCGGTCTCTGGAAGAAGAGGAACCTTCTTTTCCCCTTTTAGCGTTTTGAGGCTCGGTGTAGTTTTGATCTTCGGCATGTTAACAAAGAAAGGGACGCCAAGCTTGCTTTGAATATCGGCGGGACGCTTGAGCGATTGATCCAGGTAGAGTTCGATCAGAAACGGAAGGCCCAAAGCCAGAGCCAACCCTCCAAACAAAGCGCCCTGGTACATCTTTTTCACTACGCCAATGTTCCCAACCGGCGGAGTCGGTTTCTCTATGATCTTTATTTCAGAGCTTCCCGGCCCCAAAACGTCATTCAACTGCGCTTCTCCCAGGCGCTGTCGATAGGTGTTCACCGTCGCTCGGTATTGTTTGCTTTCATCCTCCAAATCCACGAGACGGCTTTCATTTGCCTCGATGACAGTCGCTCTGGCTTTTTCATTGGCCAGCAGGTTGGTCAGCATCTGGTACCTCGCTTGCAAGCCGTCGAGTTTGATTGTCTCTTCATTTAACGCCGAAAGCGGATCTAAAACTAATGGGGCGGATGAAGCTGAAGAAGCGGTTTGCAAAGTTTTGATGACCAGCAGACCGGGGTTTTGTTTTTCAAGCAATTTTCGTTGCGTCTCGGTATTGGTAATCTCCTTCTGATTCTCTTGCACCGTACGATTGTTCGTCGTCGTCCAACTCAAAAGGTCCTGCTCCTTGGATTGTAAGCTGGCTAAAAGCGCGCAGACCCTGTTATACTGCTCGACAACATCGCGCGACGGCGGTGCTTCGGCGGGCGCAACAGGCGCGTTTGTCGCCACAACCGCAGGGGCGCCAATTGCCTTCTTCATCGCTTTGATCGTAGCCGTTTCTGCTTGAAGATTCACGATGACGTCATCCAATTCCGCCTCTGTCTTGGCAATTCTCTCGCCTGCGGTTCGCTTGCTATCCTCCACCGGCGCGACGATCCCAATGTTCGTCCGCTCAGTCTCCAAATTCTCCTCGGCCTCCTTCAACTTTGCCGTGAGTTGGTCAACGCCTGGTTGCAAAGCGTCCTGGGTCTTCGGCCTGCGCACCTCCGTATGTTCATTTTCATAAGCTGCGATGATTCCGTTCAAAATCGGTTCCACCATCTCAGGATCTCGATGGGAAAATACAATCCGGATGTCATCGCCTCGCCGGGATGGGTCCGTCGTTAGACTGTTTTGGACCAGCATCGCCGCTTGTAAAAGATTGGTTCCCTGTGTGGTTTTGGCAAGTATCTTGGCTGGCCCAATGGTTTTGGCGACCTCTTCGGCCACATCGAAACTGGTCAGCATGTCAACTTCAGCATTGAGAATCGCATCTTGCTGACCGCTGAGCGTGGTCACTTGAGCGTCACTCCCCGCTTCCGCCAGCGGCTTGGTCTCCACGACATATTTGATCATCAACTTTGCTTCGGAGGTATAGACAACGGGATAAAACAAATACACAAGGAGCGCGACAATCGCCCCCAACCCGGCAATCACTCCGATCAGGAACTTGTGGCGAAAAAGTATATAATAGACGTCCTGCACCGTAATCAGTGGCGCCGGAGGTGTTGCTTGTTTAGGGTTCATTTAATGTCTTTTTCTCGCCCGCTCAAGATAAGTGAGGATACAGAATCTCACCAGCGAGCCGCAGCAAGGGCAACGGCATAAAGCCGAAAACCCGATTGAACCAGCCCTTGGCCCGGTCCACTTTCGTGACGAATCTGGCTTCGCCAAAATGATACGAGCGATATTGAATTGTCTCTTCGCGGGCGCCGAATCGGGTCTTGAAACGCCGCAGGCCCTCGTTGGCGAGCGACGTGCGTCCCATATGAAGAGATTTATATCCGAGATTCATGTAATGTCGCATGCTCTCCCACATCATCAGGTTATTCGGCCTTAATTGAAGGAAAGCTTCGTCCGAAGCTCCAAATTTATAAAACGCGCCCTTGCCCTGATGAAAGAAAACGGCCGAGGCGGTCGGTTTGCCTTCATAGTACGCCGTGGCGACAAAACCCCGTTCTGGCGCCAGCAAATAACGGTGCACATTCTCAAAAAACCGCCATGGTTGTGGCGGCACTCCGTGTTTGCGGCGAGTAAGGCAATGCAGGCCATAAAAAATCTTCACTGCTTCCAAGCTTGTTTCAAATCGTACCTGAACATCCGATTTCTCAGCCTTGCGGATGCCCCTTCGAATGTCCTCCGCAAAACTTTTCAGCAACGCAGCCTCCCCGCTTCCCAGGTCAACGACGTGGCCCATGAAAACTAACGAAGGGGTGCTGCGCTCCCACCCGTCGTTGCTGCCGCGGCACTCCAAAGTCTTCCACCGCCGTCGGCTCCCACAGGTTACAGCGGCGCGGTAGAGGTGCCTGCCATCGGAATCCGCGTCACAGAGGGCGGGACAAAGATCGGTAAACGGCAGCGAAACTCCCCGGTGGCCGGTCCACTTGCTGGAAACCTCCATAAGCGGAAGCGCTTCCGCCAGGCGGTTCCCGGCAAATCGGCAAAAATACATCGGGCTATGCCCATACGTCTCGTTCAATACTCGCGCCCATCCTGATCCGTGGAATACTGTGCTGCCCGGCAACACGTCCACCAGGGAATCCCAATCGGCCCGCTGCAGCGGATTAATGATTTCCACGCCAGATTCATTGTCCTCAATTACGGGAGGACCCGCTTTCTCATCCGTGAGAAGCATTATTTTACCAGATCGCTTTCCGGCTTGCCGCGGCTCAGTGAGGACTTGAGCTCTTCAGCAACCGCGTGAATCTGCTCGTTGGACAATTCAGGGAACATCGGCAGAGAGAGGAATTCTTTGGCGCAACGTTCAGCCACGGGGAACGAACCCTCGCCGCAACCCAGAAAACGATACGCTTCCTGCAAATGAACAGGAATAGGATAGTGAATGGCGCACGAAATTCCCTTGGCCGCAAGCGCCTGCAGGATTTGATCCCGCTCTTTCACTCGCACGGCATAAACATGATAAACGTGCCGGTTGTGCTTCGCCTCAAATGGTGTGATGATTTCCTCGACCTCGCCCAAAAGCTGGTTATAGAGCAACCCGTGCGCATGGCGGCGGTCGTTGGAAGCCTCCAACAATTTTAACTTGACGCTGAGAACGGCTCCCTGGATGCCATCCATCCTCGCGTTCCATCCCACCTTGGAATGATAGTATTTGCGATGCTGGCCATGATCGCGAAAGACCTGAATGCTGGCCGCCAATTCCTTGTCGTTTGTGGTCACACCGCCAGCTTCTCCAAGAGCCCCGAGGTTCTTGCCGGGATAATAACTGAAGCAACCCGCCACGCCTAGAGTTCCTGCTTTGCGCCCCTTGTAAAACGCCCCGTGCGCCTGGCAAGCGTCCTCCACCACGGGAATTCCGTGTTTTTTCGCAATTTCGAGAATCGAATCCATGTCCGCGCATTGGCCGAACAGATGCACCGGTATGATCGCCTTGGTGCGCGGAGTAATGGCCCGCTCGAGCAACGCGGGATCCATCGTATAAGTCTTTTCGTCGATATCGACAAATACCGGCTGCGCTCCGCAATAGCTAATCGCCTCCGCTGTCGCCATGAAGGTGCTCGGAACAGTGATGACTTCATCCCCAGGCCTCACACCCAGCGCCAGCAAAGCCAGCCACAGCGCGTCAGTGCCATTGCCGACTCCAATGCAGAAATTTGAGCCGCAATATTTTGCGAAATCCTTCTCGAAGGCGGCCACAAAAGGACCTCCCGCGAAAGCGCCACTGTCAATCACATCGCGAATCGCGGTGTCGAGCTGTTCGCGAATCGGCTGATGATGGGCCTGAAGGTCCAGGAATGGTACTTTCATAGAATATTATCGGGATTGATCAACCATTCGAAGAAAACGCGCCGGGTTTCCCGCGACGATCGCGCCGGCGGGGACATCCTTTGTGACGACGCTGCCCGCCCCAATAACCGCTTTGGGACCGACCGTGATTCCACAGAGAAGAATCGCCCCCGATCCAATCGAAGCTCCCCGCTGGACATGCGTGGAAACGCATTTCCAATCCGACTCGGTTTGAAGCTGCCCGCCCTCGTTTGTCGAGCGCGGATAGAGATCGTTGATGAAGGTGACGTTGTGGCCGACAAAAACTTCGTCCTCCAAAATCACGCCTTCGCAAATGAACGTGTGGCTGGAGATTTTACAGCGGGAACCGATGCGGGCTCCCTTTTGGATTTCAACAAACGTTCCGATTTTGACATCGTCGCCAATCTCGCACCCATAAAGGTTGGTGAAACTGAAAATGCGAACTCCCTTTCCCAGCTTCACGTCCGGGGCAATTTGACGGTACGGCAAGCCGTCCGGTTCTACTCGTGTCATAAGGGGATCGGCTTAAACGGCGAGTCTCGCTTCCTGAGGGGCCGCCACCGGAATGTGAAATTTTCCGTTTTCCTGCTTTGCGCCCCGCTTGAATGCGCTGTGGATTGCGGCGCCGCCGGCGGATTCGTCCTCAAGGCGGATGGCGCCTCCACCGTGCTTCAAGGATTCGGAAGAGGCTTCAAGGATTCTTACAAGCTCGTGGCCCCGGGTTCCGTTGGTCAATGGCTGTTTGCCCTGCGTGATGCATTCGAGAAAGTGCTGGCATTCCGCTTTCAATGGCTCCTCCTGCTTGATGTAGGGGGCGTAAGTGTCGCCATAGTGATAGGCATAATGGAACTCCGCAAAAGTGTCGTAGTGCGGCGGACGTTCCACACGCGCGTCAAATATCCGGATTTTTTCCTGCTGCGCGACGTCATCATACACAATCATCCGGTTGCTGCCCACAATCGTCATTTCGCGGACCTTGCGGGGATCAAGCCAACTGCTGTGGATGATCGCCGATCGTCCCTTTGAAAACGTCAGGCTCATGGAGGTCACGTCCTCGATGCCGGGCGTCACATGCGCGCTGCCGCGGCAATTGACGCTTATCGGGAATTGCTCCAGGAGGTGAAGGATAATTGAAATATCGTGCGGGGCCAAATCCCATGCGACATTGATGTCTTTTTGAAACAATCCAAGGTTGAGACGGCGGGCGCAAATGTAACGAATATCTCCCAAATCGCCGCGATCAATGATCTCCTTGATCTTGCGCACCGCTGGTGAATACAGGAAGGTGTGGCCAACCATTAACACCAACCCTTTTTCGCGGGCCAAATCCACCAACTCGGCGCATTGCTCGGAGGAGGCGGCCATCGGCTTTTCAATCATGACGTGTTTGCCCGCCTGAAGCGCGGCTTTAGCCATCGGGAAATGCATCTTGACAGATGTGGCGATGACGACCGCGTCAACGCCGACCCCGTTGAGCATGTGATCATAGTTCTCCTCGCCCTGGACGTCGGGATAAAGAGTAGTCAAATGTTTGAGACGCTCCCGGCTGATGTCGCACATCATTTTCAAATGACAGTCTGGCAGAGAACGGAAATTGCGGACGAGGTTTGGACCCCAATAACCGCAACCGACAACTCCAACTTTAATTTGGTTTGACATAGATTTGTTTCTCTCTTTTGCGAATGATTATTTCCCAGCAGAAACGGTGCCGCGAGGAGGGACAGGCAGCTTCCTCTCAAACACTTGGGTGTTCTCGGAACCCCGATCGAGACGCGGCGCGCGTATTTTCGGTGAAATCTTCATTTCCCAGACGAGGACCAGGATCGCCGGAACAGTCAATATGATTATTTTGAGGTCCAGCCACAATGACTTGTGTTCGGCGTAATACAAATCCAGATTAATCATCTCCTCGATTGTCGTCCGGTTCTTCCCGCTGATCTGCCACAAACCAGTCAAGCCGGGCGGCGCTTCGCAACGCCGTTTCTGCCTCGGCGAAAACAAATCGAATTCAAAAGGCGTGCAGGGGCGCGGGCCGACCATGCTCATCTCCCCGCGCAACACATTGAGCAGTTGCGGCAGCTCATCGACACCCATCGCCCGCAAAGCCACCGCTCCGAAAATCAGTCGCTTGTCTCCGGCGCAGTCAAGCTTGCGGGTCGGGCTGTTGGAAGCCATCAATTCCTTCAAATGGGTTTGGTGCACGCCCGTATCGGCGTCCACTTTCATCGTCCGAAATTTCAGGCACATGAAACG
This sequence comes from Verrucomicrobiia bacterium, assembly GCA_036268455.1. Taxonomy (GTDB): domain Bacteria; phylum Verrucomicrobiota; class Verrucomicrobiia; order Limisphaerales; family Palsa-1400; genus DATAUD01. The sequence continues at coordinate 65,561 of DATAUD010000002.1, read as the reverse complement.
CTTTCCAAAGTGCCCAACGCGTGATTGGCGGAAAAATGCCGGGCCGGGAGAAACGATCTTGATCCACGCCGCAATCACAATGCCGGCTGGAATAAGAACAGGAAGCGACAGCAGGACACAGGTGATGTCAAGCATCCTTTTCCAAAGTGGGAAACAAGCGGACGAAGGTGGGTTTTCCGCGCGACCGCAGACCGTCTGCTTGACGCACTTTGTGCCTTGTGCGGTAAGTGTGTCTGTTTTAGTCATTGGGAATAATTGGAGCGTATTTGTGGAATATGGAATTCGGTGGCGAGAATCTGATTAAAAAGAATGCGTCCGCTCAACGCGCGCGTTGTCAAATATGGTTTTTTGGTTGTCGAAAAAGAACACAACCCCACCGTCGCGCGATAAGCGCGCTGCCCCGGTTCTTTTTCCACGAACCGCCCGTCGATAACTCTGCTTAATCGGTGAAAAAGGCTGACATCCCGTCGCGGGCACAGCCTCGGTGCTCAATTTCTGCGTGTATCAAACAGACAAAGAATTGCACCGAACACAATTCTTTGCAATGAAATTCTGAAAAAAACTTCCGCAAAGCTCCGCACTTGTAGGCGCCTGCAAATTCGCCAACTTAATCCGCATCACCATTTGCTCCCAAATTTGCCGCATGTTGTCCTACTGGAATCAACCAGCCACAGACATGTCCGAAGACTTTGGAGTCGCCAAAAGCGGGAGAAGATCGGCAACAACCCGATTCTCAACTTTGAGCGACTTTCTTTCCACTTCTGCTAAAGTTACCCTGCCAAGGAAGTCGAGCAGTATTTGTACCCTTTGCCCCGCTGATAATGTCCGAACCACCATTCCCGAAAAACCCATGAACGCTCCATCCACAATTGTCACCTCCGCGCCGACGGCTACGCCATCTCCCATCGCCATGATTTCCTCGGTCTCAAAGCATTGCTTGAGTTCGTCAATCGCGGCGTCCGGTACCGCTGGAATTTTTTGCCCAAAATGAACCAGACTGCTGATGCCGGAGACGTGGCGGAGGTCGTCAATGCGCTTTTCGAGCACGCAGCGCACAAAAATATAGCCTGGAAAAAGAGGTTCAACGACGCGGATCATTCCTCGTTGAGTCGCCCGTTCCAGGCGCAACCGGGGATGAAAAACTTCCACGCCAAGTTTCTTGGCCACATTGGCCGCCGCGATGTGCTCGTGCTTGGGCTTGGTTCTGGCACAATACCATGCGGGAATTATGTTGGTTGATGAATGCATCGCCGCTGAAAAAGGCCGGAGTTATGCGGATAACTCCAACCAAAATTGGTTGGAGCGATCTAACTTACGGTTTTGGCTAACGCACATACCTTTGTAGCGTGTGCATTTCATCACACCTAGAAGAGCCAGTCAAGGGAAATCGCCATCCCATTATCAGTCAAAAATCTAAAAATGTCGAAGCAACCCCTGTGGGGAGCAGCACACGATTAGCAGGAGAATCGCAAACTGCTGTTAATAAGTAAGTTATGTTGATGCGCGAGGTTCTTTTCATCCGATCAAACTCACGGAAAGCCGTCGCTTGGGTTTACAGAGAAGACTTCTAAGTAGCAACTAGGCCAGACACAGCATGTTACGGGAGAACCGATGACTCGAGAGCGGCTGGGGTGTCGGAAAGCTTTACGGAATGTTACATTTTGCAGCTTAAATAGCCATTGAAAGGAATGGAGTTAAGTTGCTTGTATTAAGGATGTTAGTTGTATTTCGACAACTCTGCGAAAGGGCTGGCATGGAAATCGCTGTTGGATGCCTGTCCTGCAATAGGCAGGATAGAGAAACAAAGTGAAATCTAAATAAAACTAAAAAAATGAAAAAAATCCTCAAATACGCAGCTCCCGTGGTTCTGACGGCTTGCTTGCTTTCTACGCTCCGCGCTAATGCAAATCCGGTGGGATTAACCGTCACATCAAGCCTTGGCGGTACGGGCACTGGTGTCGTTTCTGGTAACCAGGATACATACGATCAAGCGGGTAGTACAGTCCTTTTGGGTACAGGTGGTCCCATAAGCGGTTGGTCCTCCCTTCAAGGCACCGGTACGTTTCCCGTTCCCCCTCCTGTTGCCCAGCAACTTAGCACGGTTGACGTAACGAGTTCGGCCGCAAGCACGCTGACTCTTATTTACAGTGCAAGCAGTATCACGGTGTCGGAGACCGGAGGCAATACCATTGACGTCGGCTTTACGGCCGCTACTCTCAGTGCTGGACTTACCGGCGAGCTTTTGGTGTTTATTGATGAAGGCAACAGCGGCAATAATCTGGACGATACTGCGGCCTCCCTTACCGGTCTTACCCCGGTGTATACTGAAACTCTAAGCTCCGTAAGTTCGGAGCCTATTATAGGCCTCGCCGCTCCAACGGGTACTTATGACTTGACCGAGGAGTTTATCATCAATGCAAGTTCTAGCGGGCAGAACGCCCAATTCCAAGCCACACTTGATGCCGTGCCTGCCGTGCCTGATGGCGGAATGACGATGATGTTGCTCGGTGGTGTGTTCTGCGCGATGGGTGCTGTCCGCCGGAAGATCAGCAAGTAACGCAACGATCCTCAAACACACGTTTAGATTTCACTTTGCAAGAGGCAGGAATAATTCCTGCCTCTCCTTTTTTCTTCACGACGCAGTTCCCCGCCTTAAGGCCCAAAATTTGCGCGAAATGCGGATTGACGGTTGGATATGGCGCGGCAGAATTCGGGCGTGGGCTTGCCATGATTACACGAAATTTCGCTTCATCGTATTATTCCTTTCTTTCGTTTTTCCTTTGTTTGTCACTGGCGCGGGCATCGACGGCCGCGCCGCTCGATGAGGCCAAACTTCAGCAACTCGACAACGCCATCGACACGGCCATTGATGGAGGGAAGTTGCCGGGGGCGGTGGTGTGGATCGAACACGGCACCAACATTTACTGGAAGGCGTATGGAAAACGGTCTTTGATTCCGACGCAGGAAACGATGACGCGGGATACGATCTTCGACATGGCGTCGTTGACAAAGGTCCTGGCGACGGCGCCGGCGATCATGATTTTGGTTGAACGGGGGCGGGTAAAATTAGATGAGCCGGCCCACACATACATTCCCGAATTTACGGGCGACGGCAAGGAGAACATAACGATCCGCCAATTGCTCACGCACACTTCCGGCCTGACGGAAGACATCAGCACCAAGTCGAAATGGCACGGAACGGAAACGGCCGTGCAAATGGCTTCCGCGACGAAGCTGAGGGCGCCGCCGGGAACGGAATTCCGCTATAGCGACATCAATTTTTTTATGCTCGGTGAAATCGTCGGGCGGGTCAGCGGGATGCCTCTCAACGAATTTTGCGCGAAGGAGATTTACGGCCCGCTTAAAATGACGGACACAGGTTTTTTGCCATCCGCTTCCGAAATTCCCCGGATCGCGCCGACACAAATGACGGACGGGGTGATGTTGCGGGGGGTTGTGCACGACCCGACTTCGCGCTTTATGGGCGGAGTGGCCGGGCACGCGGGACTTTTTTCGACCGCGCCGGATTTGGCGCGTTACGCCCGCATGATGCTCAACATGGGGGAATTGGACGGCGTCCGGATTATGAAGCCCGAGACTGTCAAGATGATGACAAGCGTGCAAACGCCGCCGGATATGGATCGTCGGCGCGGGTTCGGATGGGACATCGATACCGGTTTCAGTTCGCCGCGCGGCGCGCATTTTCCGCTCGGTTCCTACGGGCACACAGGCTTCACCGGCAACTCCTTGTGGATCGATCCTTACTCGAAGACGTTTGTTATTTTTCTCTCCAACCGGGTGCATCCGTACGGGCAGGGGAGCGTCGTTCCGCTGTACCGAACGGTGGGGACGCTGGCGGCGGAGGCGGTGACGGATTTTGATTTTGCCTATGTGCCGGACGCCCTGGCCGTCTTTCCGCGCAAACCGCGCCACCATGCCGGCGGTGAAAAGGCCGCTTACACGCCGCGCGTTCTTAACGGCATCGACGTTCTTGTCAAAGAGAATTTTGCGCCGCTCAAGGGCCTCCGCATTGGGCTGATTACCAATCCAACGGGCAAGGATTGCCACCGTTATCCGACGATTGACCTTCTGCGCAACGCGCCGGGGGTTGAATTGAAAATGTTGTTCAGCCCGGAGCACGGTCTATACGGGAATTACGACGAACCGGTGAGCGACGCTTTTGACGAGCACACCGGATTGCCCATTTACAGCCTTTATGGCAGCCGCCGCGCGCCGACCCCGGACCAATTGGAGGGCCTGGACGCTCTTGTCTTCGATATTCAGGATGTCGGCTGTCGTTTTTACACTTACACAGCGACACTTGGGCTGGCGATGGAGGCCGCGAACAAGGCCGGGTTGAAATTTTTCGTTCTCGACCGCGTTAATCCCATCAACGGCGTGATGATCGACGGCCCGATGCTCACCGGCAAAACCAGTTTCATCGCGTTTCATCCCGAACCGGTGCGCTATGGAATGACCCTGGGAGAATTGGCGCAAATGTACAAAGCCGAGCGGCGCCTGGACAACATCGATTTGACAATTATCCCGCTGGAAGGATGGGACCGGAAATCGTGGTTTGACGAAACGGGGCAGCCTTGGGTCAACCCCTCGCCGAATATGCGCAGCCTTACCGAAGCGATGCTTTATCCCGGTGTCGGACTGCTGGAGTATTGCCAGATTTCGGTTGGACGAGGCACGGGCACTCCTTTTGAAGTGATCGGCGCCCCTTACATCGAAGACGAGCGTTTTGCGGAGGCGATGAATCGCGAGGGGCTGCCGGGCGTTCGATTCGTGCCGGTGCGTTTCACGCCCACGGACAGCAAGTTCAAGAACGAGTCGTGCGGAGGCGTCAATATCATTTTAACCGACCGGGAGAAATGCCAGGTTGTCGATATCGCGGTGACGGCCGCAAAGATACTAAACCGCTGGTATCCGGATCAATTCGGGGTGACGAACATGAGCCGGTTGCTGGGAGATGAATCGACGCTTCAAGCAATCGAGGACGACAAACCGCTGTCGGAAATCAAGGCGATGTGGAGCACGAACGTGGAGGCCTTCAAGGCACGGAGGCAAAACTATCTTTTGTATCCTTAACTTGATTTAAAAAATGCATGGGGTGCGGCAAAGAGTGCGGGGTTAGTCTGGCGTATCTGGTCGGTTAGTTGTTCTGTCGGCCTCTTTGCCGTCCCCCAAAGCATATTGCCAAATCGCTCTCAGAGCAATAGGCGAAATCGCGAGCGTCAAGATAATCCAAATACCGGTAAGAATAATCGCGTTTATCCACAGCGCCATCAGCGAGGAATTCTCGGTGTGGGGTCCTGGTGGGAAACAGGTGATAATTCATATCGACGTCTAAATTAACGCAGAGAGTGTAGGGGCAGGCCTTACCCGATGCAACCTCGTTTGGAAAAATAAATAAAATTTAATGTCAAAGTGTTACTTCTAGCCTACGTTAGTGGTTTTTAAAAATGCCGATTGCGTCCATTGAACGGCGCTCTTTTTTTGTCGGACGCCCCGATCCTTTTGGACGGACCAGGAATGGACCGGCGGTTGACGGGCGCGGTTTTTGCAATTCCGAGGGAAGGGTTTGATCTTCGGCAAACTCCGGGACTTTCTGCGCGCCAACGCGGGTCCCGAGAAGCTGCAACACTTTAAAACGGCGCGTCACATCGTCCTTGAGCACGACGATGACGTCGCCGATTTTGACTTCCCGGGACGGTTTTGCGCTTTGGCCGGCCACCGTGACGTGGCCGTGTTTGCAAGCGTTGGCGGCGAGAGTGCGTGTTTTGAAGACGCGCACGGCCCAGAGCCATTTGTCCAATCGCACGGATGAGGTCGGAGTCACCTGAGCCAATGAGTCAGGGAAGAGGGGAGTTGTCGAGTTCAATTGGAACAATGGCGGTTGCCTATTGAGTATGCGCCGAGGCATAGCAGGTGAGCAGGTGCGATGATACAGGGTGTTGCAAGGCTCGTATAAGTGACTGATTATCAAACAGGAATAAAAGGTCCTGTGCTTGGCACGGCATCGGCTAGGCAGGTCACCCAACGTGGTCGGAAAAGAGCATGCCAAAAAGAACGTCTTGATCATCGATGATGATCCGTCGATACGCTACATGCTCGGCCGCGTTTTATTGGGCGAGGGTTATGGGGTTTACGCGGCGGCGGATGGGGTATCTGGGTTAACGATCGCTCAGGAAGTGGAAATCAACTTGGTTATGCTGGATTTGAAAATGCCGGGAAAGAGCGGCCAGGAAACGTTCAAGGCATTGAGGGACGCGCATCTTGAAATGCCGGTGATAATTATTAGCGCCTTCTCGCGCCAGCAGCTTGACAACCTCAATGGAGCAAACGCTCTATTGCAAAAGCCGCTGGATTTCCCCATTTTGCTCGATACGATTAAACGGCTTCTGGCGGAACCGGTCGCGCAGGGATGATTTTATCAACTTTTACAAAGGACCAAACATGGCTGAACATGTGACAACCTCGGGAAACACTGTTTCGACGCCCCCACGGACGTCGCCGGCTGAACGGCAATTGCCGGCGCCGCCAACGGAACGGCTGCTGCCGCCACCGAAGGGGTCGGAACATCCGCCCGAGAAGCACCATGCCCTTCTGTGGATTCTGGCTCTCGTGATTATCGCCGCGCTTGTTGCGCTGCCTTTTTTGCTTCGCAAAAAAACGCCGGTTCGCCAGGCGCCTCCGACGGCGGTTTCCACCACCAACGCCGCGCGCGGCGACATTGACGTGACGGTATGGGCGCTTGGGACGGTGACGCCTGTTTATACGGCGAACGTTTCTCCGCGCGTGGACGGCCAGCTCATAAAAGTCGCATACACGGAGGGGCAAATGGTTACGAACAATCAATTACTGGCGGAGATCGACCCGACGCCTTATCAAGCGGCGGTGGTGCAAGGAGAGGGGCAACTGGCGCGGGACAAGGCGCTTTTGGAAGGGGCGAAAGTTGATTTGGGCCGCTACCAGACGGCTTTCAAAAAGAACGCGGTGCCGAAACAGCAGGTTGATGATGAGTTGGCGCTGGTGCACCAGGATGAAGGGACGGTCAAAATTGATGAGGGGACGGTCTCCAACGCGGAGGTGAATTTGGGATATTGTTTTGTGCGCGCGCCATTTACCGGGCGAGCGGGGCTGCGGATGGTTGATCCTGGGAACGTTGTCCATTCCGCAAATACGAACGCGCTGGTGGTCATTGCGCAACTCCAGCCGATCACAGTGGTTTTCAATCCGTCGGAGGATTATTTGCCGGAAATGGAGCGGCAGTTGCAGGCGGGCCATCAGATGGTGGTCGAAGCCTGGGACCGCGATCAAAAGCAAATTCTGGCCAAGGGAACATTCTACGCCACGGGGGCGCAGATTGACACCTCCACGGGAACCATTGCAATCAAGGCGATGTTCGACAACAAAGATTTGTTGCTGTTTCCGAATCAATTTGTGAACGCGAAGCTGATTGTTGAAACGTTGACCAATGTGACTTTGATTCCGACGGCGGCCATCCAGCGCAATCCACAAGGGGCGTTTGTTTATGTGATCACGAACCGGGAGGCGACTGTAACGAACACAACAAACCAAGTCGTGAGCACGGTTACCAACACGTTTGTGGCCATGCACACGATTACCACGGGCGTGACCGATAACGATACGACTTCGGTTCAGGGGTTGGAGCCTGGTGAACTGATTGCGACGGATAATTTCAATAAATTGGAGGACGGCGCGAAGGTGACCTTGAGGCAGAAAGGAGCCAAAGGGCAGAAGGGTGGCGGGGGCGCGGGCGCGCCCGGCGACAAGAAGCGCCACCGGGACAAGGCGAAAGCGCAGGAAGACCAGTCGTGAACCCATCGCGGATTTTCATTCTACGCCCGGTGGCGACCTCGCTGCTGATGGCGGCGATTCTGCTGGTTGGGATTGTGGCTTATAAGGAATTGCCGGTATCGGCGCTGCCGGAGGTGGATTTTCCCACGATCCAGATCGTGACGTTCTATCCCGGCGCCAGCCCGGATGTCATGGCCTCCGCCGTCACGGCGCCGCTGGAACGGCAGTTCGGTGAGGTGCCAGGACTGAACCAAATGACTTCCATCAGTTCGGGGGGCAGCTCGATTGTCACGCTGCAATTCGCGCTTTATCTGAATATTGACGTCGCCGAACAGGAGGTCCAGGCAGCCATCAACGCGGCGCAGACCTATTTGCCGGCCGACCTCCCTGCGCCGCCGATCTACAGCAAATCGAATCCAGCGGATGCGCCGATTCTGACACTGGCGCTGACGTCGAAATCGCTTCCGCTATCCCAGGTGGAGGATTTGGCGGACACGCGGCTGGCGCAGAAGATTTCGCAATTGACCGGGGTTGGATTGGTCACGATTGTCGGCGGGCAAAAGCCCGCCGTGAGGGTGCAGGCAAATCCCACGCAGCTTTCTTCCTATGGGCTGAACCTGGAGGATTTGCGCACCGCGCTTCAAGCCGCGAGCGTCAATCAGGCCAAGGGGAATTTCGACGGACCGCAACTTTCCTACCAGATTAACGCCAACGATCAACTCGTCACGAGCGCGGATTACAACAAGATAGTCGTCGCTTACCGCAATGGCGCTCCAGTGATGCTGTCCGACGTTGCCAAGGCCGTGGACGGAGCGGAGAACAATAAGGAAGCCGCGTGGATGAACGAAACTCCGGCGATCATCGTGAATATCCAGCGCCAGCCAGGCGCGAACATCATCCAAGTGGTGGACCGCATCACGGCGCGTTTGCCGCAACTCAAAGCCACCTTGCCGCCATCGGTGGACCTGAAGGTTTTGACCGACCGGACGACAACGATTCGGGCGTCGGTGCGGGACGTGGAGTTCGAGTTGATGCTGACGATAGGCCTGGTGGTGCTGGTCATCTTTTTGTTTTTGCGCACGGTCTCGGCGACCATTATTCCGAGCGTGGCCGTGCCGCTTTCGCTCGTCGGCACCTTCGCGATCATGTATTTGCTGGGCTTCAGCCTGGACAATCTTTCCTTGATGGCGCTGACCATCTCGACCGGGTTCGTTGTGGACGACGCCATCGTGATGATCGAAAACATCGTCCGTTATATCGAGGAGGGCGAGAAGCCGCTCGACGCCGCGTTGAAGGGCTCGCAACAAATCGGGTTCACGATTCTGTCGCTCACCATCTCGCTTGTGGCGGTGCTGATTCCCTTGTTGTTCATGAGCGACATCGTGGGGCGGCTTTTTCGGGAATTTGCGATCACGTTGAGCGTGACCATTCTCGTTTCAGCCGTGGTGTCGCTTACGTTGACGCCGATGATGTGCTCGCGGTTGCTAAAACGGTCGGACGAAAGCAAGCAGGGGAAGGTCGCGCAAGTTTCGGAACGCGCGTTCGACCGGATCATCGAGTTTTACGGCCGGACGCTGCGTTGGGTGCTGGACCGGCAGGCGCTCACAATGCTGGTCTTCATCGCCACCCTTATATTGACAGTAGTCCTGTATATTATTGTTCCGAAGGGATTCTTCCCGGTTCAGGACACGGGGGTCATCCAGGGCATTACGGAGTCGGCCCAGGATGTGTCGTTTGACGCGATGTCCACGCAACAGCAGGAATTGGCGAAAAAAATCCTCAAAGACCCCGCGGTGGCGAGCCTTTCCTCTTTCATCGGCGTTGATGGCATCAATACGACGCTCAATAGCGGACGCATTCTGATCAACCTCAAACCGGTGGAAGACCGCGACCTGAGCGCGTCGGACGTGATCCGGCGCCTGCAACCGCAATTGGATAGTGTCAACGACATCGCGCTTTACATGCAGCCGGTCCAGGATTTGACGGTGGAAGACCGCGTGAGCCGGACGCAATATCAATACACCCTGGAAGATCCTGACCCAAACGAACTCCAATTGTGGACGGGCAGGTTGATGGATAAACTTCACACGATTCCGATCCTTCACGATCTGGCAACCGACCAGCAAATGAATGGCAGGGCGATTTACCTGGTTATCGACCGTGTTACCGCGGCGCGGTTGGGAATTACCGCGCAACAGATCGATTCCACACTCTACGATGCCTTTGGGCAGCGGCAGGTTTCCACGCTGTTCACACAATTGAACCAGTATCACTTGATCATGGAGGCGACGCCGTCATTTCAGAAGAACCCGAAAAAACTGAATGACATCTATGTTCAGTCCGCCTCCGGCGGGTCCGTGCCGTTGAGCACGTTCGCGCATTTTGAATCGAAGACCGCCCCGCTATCGATCAATCACCAGGGGCAATTTCCGTGTGTGACCATTTCGTTTAACCTCGCTGCCAACGCCTCGCTGGGCGAGGCCACGAAGGCGATTGAGAACGCGCAGAAAGAACTGAACATGCCCGCTTCAGTGCAGTCGGCGTTTCAGGGCACCGCAGCCTCATTCCAGGCCTCATTGTCGAACGAACCACTGTTGATTCTCGCGGCGCTGATCACAGTGTACATCGTGCTCGGTGTGCTCTACGAAAGTTATGTGCATCCAATCACCATTCTTTCGACGCTCCCTTCGGCGGGAGTGGGCGCGATTTTGGCTCTGATGATCTGCCATCAGGACCTCAGCGTGGTTTCACTCATCGGCATCATCCTGCTGATCGGCATCGTCAAGAAGAACGGGATAATGATGGTCGATTTCGCGCTGCAAGCCGAGCGCGACGAGGGCAAGAGCACGGTGGAAGCCATCTATCAATCCTGCATGTTGCGCTTTCGCCCGATTATGATGACGACAATGACGGCGTTATTGGGCGGCCTGCCGTTGGCGTTAGGCTCCGGCACCGGTTCGGAGTTGCGGCGTCCGCTGGGCATCTCGATGGTCGGCGGATTGATCTTAAGCCAGATACTCACGTTATACACGACACCGGTGATTTATATTTATATGGACCGGTTTACGAAAAAAGACAAGCAAGCCGGTCCGGCAGCCGCAGCTGAATCCCCGGCGTCATCGGCGGAAGCGGTTCCCGCGACGACATGAGTATTTCCGCGACATTTATCCGGCGGCCCGTGGCCACCACGCTTTTGACCATGGCGGTCGCCCTGGCGGGCGGTGTTGCGTTTCGGCTGCTGCCGGTCGCGCCATTGCCGCAGGTTGATTTCCCGACTATTTCCGTGGGAGCGAGCCTGCCCGGAGCCAGCCCGGAGATTATGGCGTCGGCCGTCGCCGCGCCGCTGGAAAAACAATTTGGGCATATTGCGGGCGTCACGGAAATGACCTCGTCAAGCCTTTTGGGGACCACCGGGATTACGCTCCAATTTGACCTGAACCGGAACATCGACGGCGCCGCGCGAGATGTCCAGGCGGCCATCAACGCGGCGCGAAGTTATTTGCCGGCCAACCTGCCGAGCAACCCAGGTTGGCGCAAAGTCAATCCCGCCGACGCTCCCGTCATGATCATTGCGCTGACTTCGGACATTTATACGCGTGGGCAAATGTACGACATTGCTTCGAGCATCATGCAGCAACGCTTGTCACAAGTGGATGGCGTGGGCCAGGTGATTGTGGGCGGCAGTTCCCTGCCAGCCGTGCGCGTGGACGTCAATCCGGTGCAATTGGAGAATTGCGGATTGAGCCTGACCAATGTGCAAACCGTCCTCAAGGGAGCGAATGCCAACTCGCCCAAAGGCCAGATTTCGGATGGCAAGACCACCTCTGATATTCTTGCCAACGACCAATTGCTCAAGGCGGAATATTACAGGCCGCTGGTCGTAGGCTATCACAACGGCGCGGCGGTTCGGCTGCAAGACGTGGCTGATGTTCAAGATTCGGTGCAGGATGTGCGCAACGCGGGGTTTGCCGATGGAAAGCCTTCCGTGGTGCTTGTTGTTTTCAAACAGCCTCAAGCCAATATCATGGATACGGTGGACCGCATTCGCCTGGCATTGCCTTCGTTGGAAGCGTCGGCTCCCAAGGGGATCAACTTCACGATCACACTGGATCGAACGACGACGATTCGCGCGTCGGTGCATGATGTGGAAATCACCCTGCTCATTTCCATTGTGCTCGTGATTCTGGTGGTGTTCGTCTTTTTGCGCGACGTTCGCACAACTCTTATTCCAAGCGTGGCGGTGCCGGTGTCGCTCATCGGGACTTTTGGCGTCATGTACTTGCTGGGCTACAGCCTCGACAACCTTTCATTGATGGCGCTCACGATCTCGACGGGGTTTGTGGTCGATGACGCAATCGTGGTCATTGAGAATATCACGCGGTACCTGGAGCAGGGGATGCCACCCATGCAGGCGGCTTTGCGCGGAGCCGGAGAAATCACCTTTACGGTGCTCTCGATCAGCGTTTCGCTTGTGACGGTTTTTGCGCCCATTCTCTTGATGGGAGGGATCGTCGGACGTCTTTTTCGCGAATTTGCGGTGACGATCTCCGTGGCCATTATGGTGTCGCTGGTCGTTTCGCTGACCACAACACCAATGATGTGCGCGACCCTTCTCAGGAGCGGGAAGGATCACAAACACGGAAGGATTCACGATGCGATTGGCGGAGCGTTCGATTGGGTTCACCGCCACTACGAAGTGAGCCTCAAATGGGTTTTGCGCCATCAATTTTTTGTGCTGTGTATTTTGCTGATGACACTGGGCCTTAACGTGTTTCTGTTCAAAATCATCCCCAAAGGATTTTTCCCTCAACAGGATACAGGAATGCTCAACGGCACGGCGCAGGGAACGGAGGACATTTCCTTCCAATCCATGTCGGAAAAAATGGTGCGGTTCATTCAGATTGTAAAAGCCGATCCGGCGGTGGCGCACTTGGTTGGTTTTACGGGCGGCGGCGGCGGCACCACGACGGACCAGGGGCGATTCTTCATTACTCTCAAACCATTAAACCAGCGGACCAACTCCGCCGATCAAGTCGTCGCGCGCCTGCGCGCGGCGTGCGCGCGGGTCCCTGGGGCCACTTGCATTTTTGCCGCGAGCCAGGATTTGCGCATTGGCGGGCACCTGACCAGCGCGCAATACCAATACACGATTCAAAGCGACACCCTTCAGGATCTGGTCACATGGGGACCGAAATTGGTGGACGCGATGAAAAAACTTCCCGGTCTGACGGACGTCAATAGCGACCAACAGAATGACGGGTTGCAATCCGAATTGACCTATGACCGTCCGACGGCAATGCGCCTGGGCCTGACAGCTTCAAATTTGGACAGCGCGCTCTACGGAGCCTTTGGACAATCTCTGGTTTCGACGATGTACACTTCGCTCAATCAGTATTTCGTCGTGATGGAGGTTGCGCCCCGATGGTGGCAAACGCCGGCCGGGCTAAACGACATTTACCTTCAGTCCTCCAGCGGCGGAGAAGTGCCGCTATCGGCTGTAACGCACGTGCGAACGGATACCGCGCCTATTCAAGTGAACCATCAGGGACAGTTTCCCGCTGTCACCGTCTCCTTCAATCTGGCCCTTGGCGTCTCACTTGGGGACGCAGTCAATGAGATCGCGGCGATGGAGCAAAATATGGGCATGCCATCCGCCATTCACGGAAGTTTTGCCGGGACGGCGCAAGCATTCCAGTCCTCTCTCGCTGGCGAACCGTTCCTGATCGTCACCGCGCTCCTGGCCGTCTATATCGTGTTGGGAATCCTGTATGAAAGCTACATTCACCCGATAACCATACTTTCCACACTGCCCTCCGCCGGCGTGGGCGCGGTGATGTTCCTTTTGATCTTCAAGATGGATCTTAGCATCATCGCCCTCATCGGCATCATTCTCCTGATCGGCATCGTTAAGAAGAACGGAATATTGATGGTGGATTTCGCCATCGAAGCCGAGCGCAATCAGGGCAAGAGCCCGGAAGACGCCATTTTCCAGGCGTCGATCCTGCGGTTTCGCCCCATTCTAATGACCACCATGGCAGCCACTTGCGGCGCATTGCCGCTGGTTTTGAGCAATGGCACAGGCTCCGAACTGCGCCGGCCACTCGGAGTCGCGATTGTCGGCGGCTTGTTGTTCAGCCAGGCGCTGACGCTCTATACGACTCCCGTGGTTTATCTGTATTTCGACCGATTGAGCATTTGGTGGCGGCGCGTCCGTGGAAAATCAACAGCCGCGGAATCCATCCAACCTCCGCCGACTCCCGCATAAAAAACCATATGTCAAAGGCAAGATTGAAGGCATTTTTTTGGATTTCGCTGACCGCGCTCGCGCTGGCGGCGGGTTGCAATTTTGCTCCCAAATATAAAGCCCCTCCCATGGCCACACCGATGGCATTCAAGGAAACCAACGGCTGGAAAACAGCCGAGCCATCCGACGGTGTCATCAAAGGCAATTGGTGGGAAATGTTCGGCGATCCGCAACTCAACGCCCTCGAAGACCAGGTGAATGTTTCCAACCAAACCATCGTCGCCGCTCTGGAAACTTTTCTGGCCGCCCGCGATGTGGCGAAACAGGCGAATTCACAATTATACCCGACTGTCTCGGCGCAGCCATCCGCGACCCGAAGCCAGATTTCCAAAAATGGCGGCAATTCCGGTCTCGCGATTAACTCGAACTCAAACTCAATCACGTCCACGACCACCTCTTTTTCATCTTACGAACTGCCTCTGGACGCGACATGGGAACCGGACTTGTGGGGAAGCATCCGCAACGCCACGGCGGCCAGCACTTATGCCGCCCAGGCCAGCGCCGCGCAGCTCGAGAACATGCGTTTGACAATGCAAGCGGAGTTGGCCGTCGATTTTTACGACCTTCGTTTTCAGGACGAATTGATCGCCTTGTACAACAGCACCATCACCAACTACAGGGCATCGCTCGATTTGACCAAAACGCTCTTTGAGACGGGCATCGACTCGGATTTGGACGTCGCCGAGGCTGATTCGCTGCTCGAAACGACGCTGGCGCAGGCGACCGCCCTGGGGATTCAACGCGCGCAATATGAACACGCCATCGCGTTGCTGGTGGGCCAGCCGGCGTCGTCGTTTTGCCTGGTTCCAAAGCCGCAGCGTGACAAACCGCCGTCCATCCCGGTGGGTTTGCCGGCGCAGCTTCTGGAACGGCGGCCAGACATTGCCTCCGCGGAACGGGCCGTGGCCGAGGCCAACGCCAACATCGGCGTCGCCCGGGCGGCCTATTTTCCGACGGTGGGCTTGAGCGGCGATGTCGGATTGCAAAGCTCGACAATGGTCAACTTGATTTCCGCCTCGAGCTTTTTTTGGACAGCCGGCGGAGCGGCGACTGAAGTTATCTTTGACGCCGGCAAGCGCAAAGCCGCCAACCAGCAGGCTTGGGCCACTTTTAGAGCCAATGCGGCCACATACAAGGAGTCGGTGCTGACCGCATTCCAGCAGGTGGAAGACAACCTCGCCGCGTTGCGAATTCTGGACATGGAGCATGGGCAGCAAGAAGTCGCCGTGCGCGCCGCCCAACGGAACTACGACCTCGCCCTCGAACGTTACAAACAGGGAATTGACAGCTATCTGAACGTCATTACCGCCCAGGTTTCACTATTGAGCAACCAACAAACCGACGTGAACATCCGCTTGCAACAAATGACCTCGGCTATCCAATTGGTTATGGATCTGGGGGGCGGTTGGAATTCCACGAACCTGCCTTCGCCGCACAACGTCCTGCATTCGTCCGATACAAATTACCTGCAAGCTTCGAGCGCGCATTAAGGGGAGCCGAAGCTCCTCTAGCGCGGACTTACGTCGCGGAAACAACGGGAAGCCGAGGGGCCTTAGGCTGGACGTTCGGGACTGTCGGGCCGGTGGCTTGCTTGAATTGGACTTTGGAACGCAAGATCAGCGTGCCCAAACACAAATCGGCCAGTGGGCAGACGACGTTGAAATTGCGGTGCATGTAACGATGGTGCAGGAGATGATGGCCGTTAAGGCGGAAGAAAATGCCCGAGCGTTCGACATGCCGCCTCTTGGGCAAATGCATGCACCAATGCAGGTATTCGTACGTCGCGTAATATGCCATGCAGGCCAAACCCGCGCCGCACCACAATCCCCATTTGCGCAACAGCACCGCCATGCCAAGAAACGGCAGTGAACTGAGGAACACGAGCACCGGACCATTCCACCACGCCATCGGGATGGTTTCCTTATCCTCCTCGTGAATGAGATGGTAAGTGTGGTCGGCCTTGAAAATCCGGTGGTGGAGAAGATGGTGCCGTTCGTAAGGATAACGAAAGCCCAGCGATGGCTTGTGCATCAAGAAGCGGTGCAACGTCCATTCAAACAGCGACGCAAACGCGCCGCCCACGCAGAAGCCGATGGCCGTCCAGAAAATAAATGACATCATGGCGTTTGGGTCCTTCTGCGATTATTGCGATGGCGCAATAACGGGAATTGTGGTGATTTCATAGTTTGGGGTTGCTACGCTCTCAAAAACTGTCAAACAAAATGTGATCGCGAAACGCAATCATCGGGAATAGGGGCGTCGTGAGCCTCGGTCGCGTCCGCCGCCACCTCCGCCGCCGCCATGACCACCTCCGGGAGGACGGTCTTCACGAGGACGAGCTTCATTGACAGTCAAGGCGCGCCCATCGAGTTGTTTGCCATTCATGCCCTCAATGGCCTTATCGGCTTCTTCCTTGCTGGACATGGAGACAAATGCGAAGCCCCGCGGCCTGTTGGTGGCCCGATCCAGCATTAGGTTGACTTCAGTAACGGTGCCGAATGCGGAAAAGGCATCCTGAAGATCGTTTTCGGTGAGGTTGAAGGAGAGGTTTCCTACAAACAATTTAGTGCTCATTATTGACTGACTTTCGTTACATCGGATTGTCCTGTCTCAGCCGTTCCCAACCAGAGGGAACCGGTTCAACGACCGGCACCGCGCGTCCATTTATCGCCTTGCCCGACCCTGAGAGAGTCAACCGCCCCATTACCCTACTACTAATTACGGCAAACACAAACCGAAACTTTAGATAATTTTTGGAATGATTTCTGAAACAATCACCGCCTTCCCCGTGTTTTCCCGGCAACAAGAAATGCGTGATGTCGTTGTTAAAAAAAGTGGCCGGACGTAGAACTGTCAGGCGAGCGTCGCCAACGGCCCATGACAGACACCACGCAATTCGAAGCGTTCATGCGCAATTACCAAAACATGGTGTTTAGCACGGCGATGCGTCTGACGGGAAATCCCGCCGAGGCCGAAGACATTTCGCAGGAGGTCTTTCTCAAGGCTTTCCAGCGGTTTGGCGATTTGCGCGATAATCCGCGCGCCCCGGGTTGGCTCAAAACCGTCGCCCTCAATCTCAGCCTCAATCATCTCTCCCGGCATCGCTCGCGCTGGAGTTTGTTTTCCGATTATTTCCGCCCGGGCGACGACGGGGAAGAACCGACTATCGAATTTGCCGCGCCTGACAACTTGGACGAGGATTTGGCCCGATCTGAGCGCCGTTTGATGGTGGAACAAGCGTTGCGCAAATTGCCGGATGCCCAACGCGCGCCGCTGGTCCTTTTTCATCTCGAAGGTTTGAAATACGAGGAAATCGCCGCCAAACTCGGAATTTCCCTGGGAAAGGTAAAAACCGATATTTTCCGCGGACGGGAATCCCTCCGAAAAAAACTTGGGCCGCAATTGCAAGACGACTTTCCGAACCAGCCATGAACCCGGAACTCGACAAACAATTGGAAGCGGAAACGGAACGGTTGTTGAAAGACCAGCCGGATTTGGAGGCTCCGCGGGACTTGATTTTGCGGACAATGAAACTGATCTCACAACCGCCGTCTCCCTGGCATTCCCGGCCGTGGTTCGGATGGCCGGCGGGCTTTCGGGTCGCTTTCTTACTTTTGATGACCGGGATTTTGGCCGGGGCATTTTTCGGCTCGCGCGCTCTTGGACCCGAACTGTTCGGAACGATTACCGCGCGATTGTCCCGTTGGACGGCGGATGCCGGATGCCTTTGGAACGCTTTAATTGCGGCGGTCGGAGCCATATCGGCGATCCTGGATCATCTCGGAAAAGGTTTCGTGCTGTCCTGTATCGGGATAGGCGCGATGGCTTATGCGGCTTGTGTTGGTTTCGGAACAGCTTTTGTGCGCCTTCTGGCAAGCCCGAGAAAAAATCACCTATGAGAAGAGGAATATCCTTACCGTTGACAATAGCCCTGGGCTTGCTCCTCGGCAGCCAATCCACCTCGATGTTCGCGGCAAGCGACAACGATCCGCCGAAGGAAAGGGGAGTTCATCGCGAGGAAATTGTGTCGATCGGCAACGATGCCGAGTTAAAAGCGGGCGATTCCGCAAGGGAAGTTGTTGTCATCGGCGGCGGCGCGAAAATTGCCGGAAACGTGGAACGGGGCGTTGTGGCTGTCGGCGGCGACGTGGAGATCGATGGCGACATCGGCGACGACGTGGTGGTCGTCATGGGCAAGGTGCATCTTGGGCCAAAGGCGGTGCTCCATCACGACTTGGTGACCGTGGGCGGCGCTGTCGAGATGACCGATGGCGCGAAAGTTGAAGGGAGGACGCAGGAAGTGGCCGTTGGCCTGCCTTTCGAGCCGTTCTTGCGGATGGGATGGTTTAAAAGCTGGATTCAACAGTGCGTTTGGAAGTTGCGACCGCTCTCGCTTCAGGTGGGTTGGGTGTGGTGGTTTGCGGGAGGTTTTTTTATTTTGTATCTGCTGATTGCCGCCCTGTTTCCCCATCCTGTGGAATGCTGCCGGAACCAGCTTGTGACGCGACCGGCGACGACCTTTGCCGTAGGCGTGATGACGAAATTGTTGGTGCCGATCATTTGCCTTCTTTTGCCTTTTACGATTATTGGAATATTGATTGTTCCTTTTGTATTGGTCGGGGCGTTCTTGACTTTATTGGTCGGAAAGGCGGCGCTGCTGGAGTTTCTCGGAGGCAAAATCGCGGGGCCATTCGGCCTCAAAACCGAGCATCGGCCGCTTGTCGCTTTATCCTTGGGCGCGGTGCTTATCACGCTGTTTTATCTGGCCCCGGTTTTTGGAATGGTAACGTCGATCGTTTTTAGTTTTTGGGCGCTGGGAGCCGCGGTGACCGCCGGCTGGGTTGCTTTACGGCGCGAAAAAAGTCCTGTGATCCTGGCGCCTCCGCCGTTTGCGGAGCCGCCGACGCCAATTGATCCCGGGGCGGGCGCGCCTCCCATTACACCTCCGCAGGCTTTGGCGCATCCCTTGGCGGGATTTTGGGAGCGGATGGGCGCCGGGTTTCTGGATATGGCGCTGATCCTTTTATTGTCGGCCCTGATTGGCCCGATCAGCATGCTGGTGGCCATCGCCTATTTTTCCGGGATGTGGGCATGGAAGGGCACGACCATCGGCGGGATCGTTCTAAACTTGCAAGTGGTGCGGGAAGATGGGAAGACCTTAAGTTTTCTGGCGGCGTTTGTCCGAAGCCTTGCCGCGATGCTTTCAATTGCCGCGTTGTTCCTCGGGTTTTTCTGGATAGGCTGGGACCGCGCGAAGCAAGGCTGGCATGACAAAATCGCCGGCACCGTGGTCGTGCGTCTGCCCAGAGCGATACCGCTCGTATGCATTTAAAAGAAAAACGCCGGCTACAACGTCCGTCGGAATAAGAACGTCGCAGCCGCCATCGAGATGATCGTGAAGCCGATCAAATAGGCCAAGTCGAAGGAGATTACGGCAAGGCTGGTGTTTTTAAGCACCAATTGTTTGAAGCCGTGAACGGCATATGTGAAGGGGTCAATCGTTGTAATGACTTTCATCCATCCCGGGAATGCCTGCGTCGGATAAACCGCGCCGCTGGGGAAAAAGAGGACGGTATTTAAGACGCCAAAAATCGCGCGAGGCACCAGGGGATCAGTCACCCGGACCATTAACAGAAACATCATGCTGATGAGGGCCAGCGCCGTCACCACCACGAGCACCATCATCCGTGCCATCCGCACGATGTTCAGCGGGTCCGGTATCCCGGCAATGAGGGAGCCGAAGACGACCAGCACAAGGCCGGTCAGAACGGCCTTGGCCGCGCCCGCCATGTTGAAACCGAGGATAAGCTCAAGCTTTCGAATCGGGGTCACAAGATAGCCTTCGTGCAATCCCCGCGCTTTGTCGTCGATGAAAATAATGCCGCCGCCAATCATCGCCGAGACAAAGATCGCCAGCACGATCGTTCCCGGCAGCAGGAATTGAATGTAGGGAACGTAAGGATACACCTCGACCACCGACAACGTCGCGTTTGCGGAAAGCCGGGCGGGCACACGCGGTTGATTATAGGCGGCGAGCATCTGGTCAAGCGACCCTTCCAGCGCGGAGACGGAGAATTGATCGGTGTTGTCCTCCACCAGCGCCACTCGCGGATTGTTTCCCGCCAGGACTTTGCGCGAGAAATCCGGCGGAATGACGAGCAAGCCGTTGATTTTCCCATGGCGCAAGTCAGCCAACGCCACAGTCTGGTCGTTGTAGTAGGAGGTCTCAAAGGTCTGGGCATTGGCCGCCACGGCCCGCGCCATTTCGCGCAGTTTGATGGCGGGCATGCCGCGGTCGTGGTCGAGCACCCCAATGTCCAAGTGCTTCACCTTGCCGCCGAACGCGTATCCAAGCACCACCAATTGCACCAGCGGCATCACCATTGAGACAATAACCAGCGTGGGGCTTCGCCGGAACCGGCGCAAATCGCGTTCGATAATGGCGAGGATGCGGTTCATGCGTTTTTGGGCTCGTACATAAACGCGCTGCTGTAAGTCGCGGAGGTTTGCAGCGTGTCGCGCAATTGATGCCCGGTGTAATGCACAAAAACATCGTCCAGCGTTGTGCTTTGCACCGACAGCGAGGAGAGAGTGAGGTCCGCGTTCCGGGCGGCTTCCATCAATGCGACCGTAGTGCGCGGCCCGTTATTTGTGGAAATACGAAAAATTCCCTCGGTTTCCTTGACGCCAGCCACCTCCGGCAGTGATTTTAGTGTCTCGCCCCAACCGGGCGGCGCTTTTGAAAAACTGACCTCGATGATGTTTTTGCCGGGAACCGATGCTTTCAATCTAAGCGGCGAATCCAGCGCGACCAATTTTCCGTGGTCAACGATGGCGATGCGATCGCACAATTTGTCCGCTTCGTCCATGTAGTGAGTCGTCATAAGGATCGTCAGATCGCGTTCCTGCTTCAGTTTCGCCAGCATTTCCCAAACCGCCACGCGCGACACCGGATCGAGGCCCGTGGTCGGTTCGTCGAGAAAAAACAACTTCGGCTCATGCACCAGGCCGCGCGCGATCTCCAACCGGCGTCTCATGCCGCCGGAAAACATTTTGACGGGCTTGTCTGTCCACTGTTCCAGGTCCACAGCCTTGAGCAGTTCGCGAATCGTCTTGCGCCGCTTCTCGCGCGGGATGCCGTAAAGCTTGGCGAAAATGCTCATGTTTTCATCGGCGCTCAAATCCAGGTCCGACGTCATCGCCTGTGGAATGACGCCGATCGACTGCCGCACTTCATTGGCGTTTGTAACGACGTCAAATCCATTGACCCGCGCGGTCCCCTCGGTCGGGGGCACGAGCGTGGTCAACATGCGAATGAGCGTCGATTTTCCCGCGCCGTTTGGGCCGAGCAATCCAAAAATCTCGCCCCGCGCCACATTGAAATTCAAGTGGTCCACGGCGCAAAAGTCGCCGAACCGCTTCACGATATTCTGAACTTCAACGGCGAACATGGTCACGGTTTCGGCGGCGGAATCACGACGTAGGCGGTCATCCCCACAGCCAGCGCGCGGTCCTTGTTGTCGCAGCGCAGGCGGATTTCGAATGTCTTGATGTCGCGCTTGGTTCGGCTGACGTCCCGTTGCGTGGCGTAATCAGCATCGACGCCGCGGAAAAAAACCCTCCCCTGGCGCTCGACGCCCGAAGGCAGTCGCACTTTGAATGTGTCTCCGATGCGGATACCGGTAATATACGTTTCCTCCACATCCGCCCTCACCCACAGATTGTCCGGATTAATTAGCGTGACGATAGCCTGCGCCGGATTGACCACTTCTCCTTGCAACGCCGCCCGCACATCGACAATCCCATTCGTCGGCGCGTGAATGAGCGTGTAGCCCAACTGCACGCCCGCTTTTTCGGACTGCGCGTCCGCGGCGGCTTGCTGGTCGCGGCTGGCCCGCAGGGCCGCCTTCCGCGCCGTCGTCTGCTCGCTCGTCGCTTTCGACAGCGCCAAAGCCGCCTGGGCCGCGATGGCTTGTTTGCGGAGCGATTGCACTCGCGCCTTCGCCGCGTCGAAAGCCGTTCGCGCGTCGTCAAAATCTTTGACCGAATCGACGCCCTGTTTGTAAAGCCCATCTTCGCGTTTGTACGTAAGCTGGGCATTTTCCAGGTCCGCCTCAGCCTGGGCCACCTGGTCATTGGCGGACGCCAGATTCGCTTCGCTTTGCCAGATCAGATTGCTCGTTTGCAGCATTTGAAACTGAAGGTCCGCCGTGGCTTGCTCAACTTGGGCGGAAGATTGCCTGGCGCTGTTGGTGTAAAACTGCATTTCCGCGCGCCATTCCTGCGGCTGGATGACGGCCAGCAATTGCCCATTGGTCACAGTGTCGCCCTCGTGGACCAATAATTCCTGCAACCGCCCCTGGATTTCCGGCGCGACGATTACTTCATCGGTCGTCACAATGCCGGTAAGCACGATTTCCCGCCTTCCCGAACGAAGAATGAAATAAAGAGCGGCCGCCACAACGACGGCGATTAAAATTATAGGAACAAGTTTACGCTTCATTTTTAACCTGCGAGAGCTTGGCCGCAGACAATCGGCGAGTCAATGAGTCACTATCCAAGAAGCCCGCCGTTCCAAATCAATATGCCAATCCCAGGATCCAGCCAGCGGGACGTTTTGCCGTCGTTGCCAAGACGATGGAGGGCGATTAGTACCGGAAGTTCCTTTCTTGTCGATCAAAGATGGAGGGTGCTGTAAATGGGGTTGATTTCCGCCGCCGTCTCTTTTAAAACATTGGGTATGATTAACCGAAAGCTTTGCATAATGGCGTGTTGCCTGGGTATGGGAGTTGCCATCGCAACCCAGGCGCAACCCGCCGCCGGCACTTCCGACGACCAAAAGGCGGCCCTGGACGCTTTGCGCCAAGCTGAAAAGGGGCAGCCGGCAACGACCAATTCCGCGCCCGCTCCGACTGCGCCCGCCACCGCCACCGCCGCCACTACGGATGCCGAGAATGCGCAAGCGCTGGAAGCCCTTCGTCGAGCCGAAGGAGGACATGCAGCCCATGGCCCCGTGGCACCCGCGCCTGCTCCAGCCCCGGCTCCCACACCGGCGCCAGAACAGGCGCAAGCGCCCGTGCAGGCCGTTGCGCCGAATCCCGCCGACAACGCGAATGCGCTGGAAGCATTGCGCCGGGCTGAACGAGGCCAAGTCGCCCCGGCCGCGGAACCAAACAACGCGCAAACAATTCAGGCCCAAAAACAGGCGGAAGCCGCGCAAGCCCAGGCTGAGGCGGCGCGTTCGCAACAGTCCCGTGACGCGGAACGAGCCGCCGAGGAAAAAGCCCTCGCGGATAAGACCGCCGAGGAGGCCGCCGCCAGGCAGTCGGGCAACGATAACGCCGCTGCTTCGGCGGCATTGCAGCGTCAAAAGGCCCAGGATGAAGTCGCCCAGCGCCTCGAAAAGTTGCAAGGCCAAATAAAAAGCCAGCCTGCTCCCACACCGGCTTCCACGCCCACGGAAAACACTGGAATTGCGGCATCAAAGGAGCAACGCTTGGCCGATTTGCTGCGCCGATACAGGGCCGACGAAATCACGCCGTTGGAGTATCATACGGAACGGGCCAAGATCATTGCGGAGCCTTGATTAGTCCGGCTCTTAATCTAAATCGCGATTCTGGCTTTTGCCGGGACGGCGATGGGAAGAATCAATGCATTCATTTTTTTACCGCAAGGGCGAGTTGTTTTGCGAAGAGACGCCTGTCAAGAAACTGGCGGCAAAATATGGCACGCCGCTGTACATCTATTCGCAAGCGACGATCACCCGTCATTTCGGCGAACTCGACACAGCCCTCGGCTCGTTGGACCATCGCATTTGTTACGCCGTCAAAGCCAATTCAAATCTGGCAATTCTGGGCGTCCTTGCCGGACTTGGCGCCGGGTTCGATATCGTCAGTGAAGGCGAGTTGGGCCGTGTGATTGCGGCGGGTGGCGATCCTTCTCGCTGCGTGTTCGCCGGTGTCGGCAAAACGGAGCGGGAGATTGAATTTGCCCTGCGCAAGAAAATCTATTGTTTCAACGCCGAGAGCGAACCGGAACTGGAGCGAATCAACCGGGTCGCGGCCCGCCTGAAAAAGACAGCCCCGGTGGCCGTCCGAATCAACCCGGATGTCGATGCGCACACTCACGCAAAAATCACGACGGGCACATACGAATACAAATTCGGAATCCAGTTCGAGCAGGTGGAGGCCATTTATGCGCGGGCGGCGCGGTTCAAAAATCTTCGCCTGCGAGGGGTCCAGATGCACATCGGCTCGCAATTGACCGATGTCACGCCGTTCGAAACCGCCGTCAAAAAAGCGCTGCCGCTGGTGAAGGCGCTCGCGTCTCGTTATGCCCTGGAATTTTTCAGCATCGGCGGCGGCCTCGGCATTGTTTACAATCCCGCCTTGGCCAGCGGTTCGTCGTCGTGGTGGAAAACGCCTGAAGGAAGGGCGATTATGACGCCCGCCAAATACGCGGAGCGGTTGACTCCGCTGCTCAGTCCGCTGGGTTTGAAAATCATGATTGAGCCTGGACGTTTTATCGCGGGCAACGCGGGAATTCTCGTTACACGCGTCGAATATGTAAAAAAGACCGGCCGCAAGAATTTTGTGATTGTCGATGCCGCAATGAATGATCTAATCCGCCCCGCGTTGTACGATTCCTACCACGAAATCGTGCCTGTCACGCAACGCAACGGCGCGTTGGTCTCCTCGGACGTTGTCGGGCCAATCTGCGAATCGAGCGATTATTTTTGCAAGAACCGCCCGATGCCGAAACTCGGCGAAGGCGATTTCCTGGCGCTGCTGAGCGCCGGCGCCTATGGCTTTGCGATGGCGGGCAATTACAATACGCGCCCGATGGCGGCGGAAGTTTTGGTGAATGGCAGCCGGACCGCCGTCGTCCGGCCACGCCAGAAACTCGAAGAAGTTTGGGCGGCAGAAAAGGTTCCAGCATGGTTGCGTTAAGAATATTGGTGGCGTTGATGCTCGTAGTCCAGGCCGCGTGGGCGGCAGGACCTCGATTTGCGTCGGAAATAGAAGCGTTCGAAGCGTCCGACAAGGCGAATCCACCGCCGACAAATGCAATTCTTTTCGTTGGAAGTTCGAGCATTCGCAAGTGGACAAGTTTGGCGCGCGACTTTCCCGATCATCGGGTCATCAACCGCGGTTTTGGCGGCTCGGAGATTAGCGATTCGGTGTATTACTTTGACCGCATCGTTAAACCCTATCACCCGCGCATCATCGTCTTCTTTGCGGGTTCGAACGACATCAACGGCGGCAAAACGCCGGAACAAGTGTTTGAGGATTTTAAAGCGTTTGCGGGCAAGGTCCGCGACGAATTGCCCGGCACGCGGCTTGGTTATATTTCCATCAGCACCAGTCCTTCCCGCTGGAAGCAGCATGAAAAAGTCATCGAAGCCAACCGCCTGATTCAGGATTACATCGACAAGGACAGCCAGTGCGCATTCATTAACGTCTATCCGGCCATGCTCGGCTCCGATGGCAAACCGAACTCGAATATTTATGTTTTAGACCGTCTGCACATGAACGCCAAAGGTTACGCCATTTGGCGATCCATCATTGCGCCATATCTGGATAAATAAGACCTACGCGAAATAGCCGAGTTCGCGCAAAGAAGCGTAATCCTTCGTCCCTTCCTTCCCGCAGCGGCCAAGGATGACGTGGTCGAGCACTTCGATTTTTAAAAGCGCGCCCGCGCGAATCAGGTCCCGCGTAACAGTGATGTCGGCCTGGGACGGCGTCGGATCGCCGCTGGGATGATTGTGAACCAGCACAATGGCCGACGCATTGGCGGCGATGGCCGGCTTGAAAACTTCCCGCGGATGCACCAACAGCGTGTCCAGCAACCCCTGTGAAACGAGTTCCACGCGGATTAGCTTGCGGCGCGTGTTTAACAGCACGATCTGAAAATGTTCGACTTCGTATGACCGGTTATCCTCCCGCAGGAAATCGGCAATGGCGGATGGGTTGTCGAGCACCGGGGTTTCGCCTTGCAGTTCGCGGGCCATCCTGCGCGCAAGAGTGAAGGCGCTTTTGAGGGCAATCGCTTTGTCCGGCCCAATCCCGTTGGTTTCCTGCAACTGCTCGAGCGACGCCTGGGAAAGCGCGCTCAATGTTTTGAATCTTTGGAGCAAGTGCTCGGCGGCTTCGATCGCGGAAAACCCTTTCGTCCCCGTGCGCAGGAGTATGGCGATCAATTCGGACGGACTGAGGGCGTCCGCGCCCATTTCGACGAGGCGTTCGCGCGGGCGTTCGCTTTTTGGAAGGTCTTTGATACGAATGCTGGAGGTCATCGCAGGCTTTTTAACCGTAAAAGGGATTGACAGGCAACGAGATTCCGAGTGACGTGTTGTGCCTTAGCTTAAACAAGAACCCAAATACAGAGAATATGGCCGCGTATCGAGAATCCCAGTTGCAGGAAATTTCAAAACAATTCCAGATATATGGTGAAATCCTTCACGCCGAGACCTGCAAAATCGGCCACATCAACGAAACGTATTCCGCCAGTTACGACCAGGGCGGCACGCGCGTCCGCTACATTCACCAAAAGATCAACCGTTCCGTCTTCAAGGACCCGGAGGCGGTCATGGAAAATGTCGTGCGCGTCACCAAACATCTGCGCAACAAATTGGAAGCCCTCAAGGCGCGGGACATCACCCGCCGCTGCCTGACAATTGTTCCGACCCGCGACGGGAAATCGTCCTATCGCGACAGTTCCGGCGAGTACTGGCGCACCTTTGTATTCGTGGAAGGCGTGCAGACCTATGAATCCGTCAGTTCACCGCAACAAGCGCTCGAGGCGGGCAGGGCGTTTGGATTTTTCCAGAATCTCCTCGTCGATTTGCCGGGACCGCGCATGGCGGACACGATTCCCCATTTTCATCACACCCGTAAGAGGTTCCAGGCTTTTCAAAAAGCGATTGAGCGGGACCATTTCAACCGCGCGGCTTCGGCAAAGGCGGAAATTGACTTTGCCCTCAAACAAGAAAGCGTTGTTGATGTTCTCCTTAATGCGCTGGCACAGAAAAAAATCCCCGAGCGAGTCACCCACAATGACACCAAGTTTAACAACGTCATGCTCGATACTGTCACCGGTGAAGCCATGTGCGTGGTCGATCTGGACACCGTAATGCCCGGCTGCGTTCTTTATGACTTTGGCGACATGGTGCGAACCGCGACCAGCCCAACCATGGAAGATGAACTCGATCTCTCCAAAGTGCGGATGCAAATGCCGATGTTCAAAAAACTGGCCGAAGGCTATCTTGAAACCGCCGGACAGTTTCTGACAAAGGCGGAAAAGTCCTACATCGCCTTCGCCGGAAGATTGATCACGCTGACCATCGGATTGCGGTTCCTGACCGATCACCTCGCCGGCGACACGTATTTTCGCATTCATCGGCCGGGGCACAATCTTGACCGTTGCCGCACGCAATTCAAATTGGTGGACTCGATCCGGCAGCAAGAGGAGCCGATGCAGGCGCATGTCGATAAAATCTCGCGGCGCGGCGCTTGAATGCACATCGAACTCATCAACACCGGCCAGGAATTGCTTCTGGGCCGCATTCTCAACACGCATCAACAATGGATTTGCCGCCAATTGGCCGACCTCGGGTACGAAGTCAATCGGCAATCGTGCGTCGCCGACGATGGCGCGCACCTTACGGCGGCGGTGCGCGAGGCGCTCGGACGCTCTGATTTGGTAATCACGACAGGCGGCCTGGGACCGACTTCGGACGACCTGACTCGTGAGTTGATCGCAAAGCTTTTAGGCCGGGCGCTGGAGTTGAACCCGGCAATACTCGCGGGCATCGAGGAGTATTTTATGCGCCGCCACACGGTAATGGTGGAAAGCGCCAAGGTGCAGGCGATGATCCCGGCGGGCGCTCGCGTCTTGCCCAACGCCAACGGAACAGCGCCTGGTCTGGTAATCGAGGTGAATCCCAACACATTCCGGCCTGACGGAAAACCAAGCTGGCTGGTCCTCCTCCCAGGCCCGCCGCGCGAACTGCGACCGATGTTCCTGGAATCCGTCGTTCCATTAGTTTTGGCGAAATTTCCGTCACCGACAAAATTTTTCAGCCGCACGTTAAAAACAACGGGCCTCGGCGAATCGTTTGTTGAAGAAAAAATCGCCGGCCCATTGCGGCCGATGATCGCGCGTGGATTGGAATTGGGATATTGCGCGCGGATCGGAGAAGTCGAAGTGCGTCTGGCCGCGCGCGGCGCCAAAGCGGAAAGTCTCGTCGCGGAGGGGGAGGGGATTGTTCGCGGGCTGCTGCGCGGCCTTATTTTTGCCGTGGATGACGGCATGCTGGAACAGACCGTTGTTAGAATGTTGGGCGAGCTAAATGAAAGTGTCGCGGTCGCGGAATCCTGCACCGGAGGACTCATCGCTCATCGTCTGACAA
Source organism: Verrucomicrobiia bacterium (assembly GCA_036268455.1). GTDB lineage: Bacteria > Verrucomicrobiota > Verrucomicrobiia > Limisphaerales > Palsa-1400 > DATAUD01. The sequence continues at coordinate 37,017 of DATAUD010000002.1, read as the reverse complement.
ATGTTCCAGGGGCTTCCGCCGTCTTCAAATGCGGCTTGGTGACTTACAGCAACGAAGCCAAGATCAACTTGCTGGGCGTCAACCTTTCCGCGCTGGCCGAACATGGCGCCGTCAGCGAAGTGATCGCGCGGCAAATGGCGGAGGGCGCGCGCAAACGGTGCGGCACCGGCTTCGCAATCGCCGTTACTGGCATTGCCGGGCCAAGTGGAGGAACTGGATCGAAGCCGGTTGGGACTGTCTTCATCGCGCTGGCGGACGAGCGCGGCACGATTGCCACGCGGAAATTCAATCCGTTTGACCGTGAGACTTTTAAATCAGTTACATCGCAACAAGCGCTGGATTTGTTGCGCCGCCGGATGAGTGCTGAAGATTTTTCCGCGGATCCGTCGCGCTAATGATGACGCTGACGGATTTTTGGTTGAACCCCTTGAAACCGCCCCGTCGCTGCAAATTTTCGAGGTGACTGCCGATCGCGCCTTCGCGCAAAAACCGTTCGGCCTGGTCGGAGGTCACAAGACCGTCGCGGAGCAGTTTTTCAACGCGCTCCTTTGAAACGGGCCATCGCTCGCCCTCTGTAAATGCCTGGCGCAAAAACTCAAAATTCGAGAACGGCTTCATGGTTTGCACCCCTTGCCGCTCCAATTGCGCGCGCAATTCCTCAAAGTCGAATCGCGCTTCCAAATGGTGCATTCCCGCCTGCAAAAAGCTTTCGCCGTGCAATCCCACCCACAGGCCGACCGTGCCGAGTTTGCGCTCCGACGCGAGGCGTTTGCTGGAAAAATCGATTTCCGTTTCGTCCGGCATTAGATCGACATCCGCAAAGACAACGATGCCGACATTCGATTGCTCGGAAATCTGCGCGCCCCAGCCCGCTTCGGCCCCGGCGTAGTAGCGTTCCCGTTTATGGAAACCGAGCCGCAGCAGGAAATTGTTGAGATCGACAAAACATTCCCGGGACGACCGAAACGTGTGATGATCGTGGTTGCCCCATCCCAGGCCAAGGGAGTCCTGCCGGCGTTTTTGGATTTGCGCGGCGCGATTGCGGCTCTCCCAGTAGCGGCGCTCCTCCTCGAAAAAAAGCTGGCAAGCCAAATCCTGACCTGTCAAATCAAGGACTTCATCCAGGATTTTCCCGGCGATCTCGAAACCCTCGGTTTCCGTGGCGCACAAGCGCCGCCTTGTTCGCCAAAGATCGCGCGCGCGGACGATCTTGCGCAATTCCTCCGTTGGCAGCGGCGCGGAAACAAATCCGCGATAGCCGTTGCGTTCCACCGCCGAGAGTCGCGCGCCATTTTCGTCGCTCACCGTCACCCTGCGCAATCGCGAGTACGGTTCGCCCTCGATAGGGCCACGCAGAGAATGGGCAGCCACAAAATCCGCCACCCATTCCGGATGCAGAGCAATTGCGACCGTTCCGTCAGTTCCGCTAAGGATCACGCGCGGCAGTGTTGCGCGAGGATGAGCGAGCACGGGTTCGCCGTCAGGAGTTTCGACGCGGTCGTCGGCAAAACCAAGATCACGCAGCGCCTTTTCGTTTTCCCGCGGCAGGACAAGATGATCGATCCACTCGAAGAAATCCGTGCCTGTTTCGCCCCGCATCCGTTCCGACAGCCGTCGGGCATAGTCATTGCGTTCGAGGAAAGCGCCGACGTGCTGGCGCAGGAAATTTTCCGCATCAAAGGCGAGCGGCCAATCAAACTTATCGCTCATAAAGACCAAACAACCTACCCGAGGGCAAAGCGCGAATCAACCGGCTTTATCGTCTTACTTGACAGTTATCGTGAAAGCACCCGTGAGGATTTTCCCGGCGACTTTCGTTTGCAGCCAGAGACGGTAAACCCCCGCTTTTGGAAAGGCGTATGGAAAAGAAAGTTCAGGAAGCGCGGCCGTGCAAAACTGGTCCAGCGGCTTGTTGGCCAGAAATCCGGCGCGCTCCCGCTCGGCAAAAAGCCGCTGCGAAACCATCGAGACCGAACCGAGCGGGTGCAAATGGTTGAATACGGCGCCGTCGGAATTCTCAATCATCAAATGCCCGTACATCCCCAGATACGGTTCCAGGGGGGCGACCGCGCCATCGGCGGTTGTAAGATAAAAAACCAGATTGGTTTCCTCGTTCACGCGCAAGTCATCCGAAAATGCCGGAGCCAGATGAAACCCGCCCGGCATGGAGACGCTCGACAACGCTTTCGGCGCGCCGATCAAAACCGCGTCATCGGAATCAGCCGTGCGCTCGGACGTTCCCGCCTCGGCGGCTGGGGCGGGAACGCTCAAGTTGTTGGTGAGCGTTTGGGTCAATCCGCTTTCGCGCGTAATGTCGGCGTAAAGTTTGTAATTGCCGGCCGGCAACGCGGGCAAACTCAGGTTGAACACGCTTTCATTCGTGTCTTTCTGCTGCACTCGTTTCGGGTGCAAATGCGCGAACACCCCGCCGTCAGGTTCGTGAATGAGGAACAAGTGCATTAAGTGCCCGTGGTCCACCACGAGCGGGGTGGAGTCGATGTGCGATTCCTGCGAAAAACTCAGGACAAGTCGCCGATCGCCACCCGGGGCCGTCTTCAATTCCGTCTGAATCGCCGCAGGCCGGTAAAGCCGGTTGAGCCGGTAGTCTTTGTCAACTTTGTTCCACCATGTGTTGCCCAGGTACAATCCGGCCGTGAGCAACCCCGCCGTAATCCCCCTGGCGCACCATCCCCTCATGCGGTGAACCGGCGAAGGCTCCTCGCCTGCCGGAAGCCGGGCATCACGAACCGCCGCGCCGACAACTGAAATAAGCAATATCGCAACGAACAATCCTCCAGCCAAAAACAGCGCCACCATGCCCCGCGCCATCACCAGTCGTTGCACGGCGATGGAATTGAGTGGCACGATTGCCACGCCATCCCCGCGCGGTCCGGTAACCTCGACAAACACGCTGAAAGCGCCCGATTTCATCAACCACAACTGCGCCGAATACATATTGGTCTCCCCCGGCACCAGGACCGCCGTGTCCGCCGCCGGCGACCCTTTCACTCCCACGTCCCATCGCACAGGCCGCACCGTCACTTTGGTCGCGTCGCCGGATGAGACGATGACTTGGATTTGCGCCAATCCCGGGACGACTCCCGGCGGCCGAATGGTTACCCGAATCGGGTACGACCCCGCCAATCCCTGGAAAAATACCGTCGGGCTGCCGACATGAGCTTGCGCGGGAGCCGAAATCCAGGCCCACAATGCGAGCGCGAGGATTTTGAAAAGCCGTTGCGATTTCACAACGTCACCGTTTCACTTCCGCCAGCCAATTGCCGAACCACAGCGCGATTCGTGACTGCAAAGCTCCATAAAGAATGGCGGCCGCCGCGGTTTTTAGCCCAAGGAGATCGCTGCCTTTGTCCCAGAATCGCGTGCACCAGGCGCCAATACGGTCCGGGTAACCCCACATTTGGTTGCCCGCAAAAAAAGCGTTGCGCGAAGGTTCCGACAGAAGAAACTCGGAGAACGGCCATTGAACAGCGAGCAGCAAAAGAAAAAACGCTCCACCCAAAAACAGCGCCAGGCGGGTATCGCGCCAAAAGCCGCCCTTTTCCCCCCTCGCCTGCATCAGCAAGTCGATCGCCACAGCCGGCACGAATAACAACATCGGAAACGGCGGCGCGGCCATGTGAGTGATCGGGTTATAAATCGGCGCCAGCCTTGGTTCCGAAGGAAAGAGCGGCAGAATCCACACCATGGCCATTCGTATGGTCAAATAGATTAAGCTCGCCCATGTCGCGCCCCATTTTATTTTTGAGACGCGCGCCGCAACGATCAGATAGAGCGGCAAACTCCGGCAACAAACTTCGTAAAACACGCCCCCGTGCTGCGCGTTGGGATAAGTGTATTCCGTCGTAAAGATGCTCAACTCAGTCAACAAGATTCCGCTGGCGAAAAGAACGAGCAGATTCGCCGCGAGATAATTTCCCGGTGGCGCGCGGTTTTGCCACGAGATCACGAAAAGCAGCGCGCCGATGGCAATGGCGTACGTTCCCAGCGCCAGGATGACGTGAGGCGGGCTGATGATCTGCACATCCAAACCGTAAGCATTGTGCCACCAATTATCGAACGGCCCGGAGAGCAGCATCGTAAACGCCCCCCAAATGACGACCCATGCGCCGACAGGCCCGCGAAATCCCCAAAGCCGCACTGTGGCCGATTCTTCCGCGGGATCGGGCCAAAAAGTGTTCTTCAAAACCAGCCAGCCGCATATTAAACCAGGCACACCGCCTCCCAGATAAACCATCATGTGTGCCGGTGTCCAAAATGTGTCGCGACCTATGCTTAGATGCCATGAAATATCCCAGATCGAGCCAATTGGAGAACAAGCCGCGCCGAACGCCACCGCGTAGCAATACCACGGAACACCTCCGATGCGTCCCACGGCAGTCGAAGAAGGCGCTGCGGCGAACTCATCTGGCAGAGCATGGCTTTGGCTGCTCATAACGGCTAACAGAGTAGTCCCCGGGGCTATTTTGTAAACGCCGCATTCAGCCGCGATTGCCCGCCTGTAAAGCGTTATGCCCTACCTGCTGCGCAATTTGCTCAGAAGCCGAAGGATCTCCAGATAGAGCCAGACCAAAGTGACCAGAAGCGCCATCCCGCTGTACCACTCCATATATTTGGGCGCCCCGCCTCGGACATTCTGCTCAATCACCGCGAAGTCAACTAGAAGATTAAACGCCGCCACGCCCACAATCAGCAGGCTTATCCCAATGCCAATGGGTCCCGAAGAATTCAAATAACCCATCGAAATCCCGAAAAATCTCAATACGAATTCCGCCAGATAAACCACCATAATTGCTCCCGTGGCGATCACGACCCCTATAACCAATTTATTAGTGACGCGAATAATGCGCGTCGCATACAAAAACAGCATCAGCCCGAGCACTGCCATCGTCAGCAGGAACGCATTCGTGGCGATTCCCGGATAACGCAAATTGGTAAGCTGGGAAATCGCCCCCAACGCCAATCCTTCCAGCACCGCATAGAGAGGCGCCGTGAACGGAGTGGTTGCCGGTTTAAAAAGGCCGATCAGGCAAACTACCAACCCTCCAAGCATCCCACCCAAAATAAAAAGCCCCTGCAAATCAGGATTACTCCAGCTAAATGCTGCCGCCCCCATGCACAAGAGCAAAAGGATGCCACATTTGTTCACAGTGCCCTCGAGGGTCATGTTGGCTGTTCCCGGCTGTGTGGCCGACCATGCCGTTTCTCGTTTCAGCAAAGGATTCGATGTTTCCATATACCCAAACCATGTATGCCGTTTTGCCGTTTTAATCAAGACCAAACGGGGCGATTGCCCCATTGCGCGAATCACAAATGAATGGAAAGTATTTGCACAATGGCACTTACAATTATCCTGGTCGAGGACTCTGAGGACGACGCATTTTTCTTTCAGCGCACTCTGGAAAAAACGGGCATTAGTTGTGATTGCGTGCATGTCAGCACTGGCGAAGCGGCGGTCTCTTACCTTAAACAGCACCATGATTGCTCGTATCTCGTGTTCCTGGATTTGCGATTGCCGGGCGTGAATGGCTTTGCGGTTATGGAATGGCTCCAAACGCAGCGCTTTGAGCACCACATCGAAGTCGTCATTTTAAGTGGTTCGGGCGATCCGTGCGACGTCACGTCCGCGGGAAAACATGGTGTTACGGACTACCTTATCAAACCAATTTCAAAAACCGACTTGGCAAAACGGATTCAAACGCAACTTGAGAAAGAACAAGTCGCCCGATCATCCACATTACTGTGGTTAAATTCCCGTATCCAGAATTCTCCGCTTTGTCAAGCATAACCATTGACCTTTTTTTGCTCGCCGCAGAGCCACAGGCAATCCAACCGATCCATTTGCACGACACCGCCACCTTGTCAGTTGATGTGATTGCAGAACGCTCGGTTGACCTTCTTTGGGCGTCTGGGGAACGAGTTGCTTTCCGCGTTACGTTTGGCCCTATCCTTTCAGCGGGTCAGGATTTTCGCTGCCGAGTGTGCCTTCTATGGGTGGGGCGACTCTCCACCGGATATTTGGGGTTATGATTCCCTTGATGCTTTTGCTCACGCTGTAACCCTTGTGCATTCAATTCTTCATGAAGTTCGTTCAGCGAGGCGGCAAAGTCCTCTGGCCCGGCTCAACCTATGACTACAACTTGGAAAGTTTTGTTCTTTCACCCAAAGGCCATGAAGCCAAACCCGCCATGTTAGCAAAGCGCCAACCTCCACGTCGGCGGGCAGAGCCGAAGTTGAAAAAGGACCGCCATCAGTGAGCGGCTCAGTAAAGCGGGTGGCTGGAGCAAGAAACGCGAATGGAAAAAACGTGTGTATGATTGCGAGCAGCGGCTATTTTGACCCCGACGCCAAAGCCTCTTGGATCGTTTTTATCGGCAGGAACAAGGCAAATTCGTTCGACGGCAGGGGAATGAAACCAAACTGTTCATAATAGCCTTTGGCTGCCTGGTCTGTTGCGTCCACGAAAAGGCCGATTCCGCCGGCCATGTTGAAAATCTCGATGAATTTCCCCATTGCCGCAGCCAGAAGGATTTTCCCGATGCCTTGCCGCTGATAGTCTTTGGCGACAGCCAGTCGGCCAAGCCTGATACCGGATACGTCGCGGGGTAATTTCCTCGCATCTTCTCGTAAAAGTGATTCAGATTTTATCTGGCAGAGGTTGAGCGAAAAATATCCTGCGATGGGCTTTGGATCGGATGCGTCCTCATCCACCAAAACAAAGGTCCGTGAAATTCCACGCTCCGCATGTTGGCGCGCCGTTTGTTTGAGAAACAAATTTAACGGTTCGCTCCCGCAGTCGAATCCGTCCCGGTCATGAGACTTCGCTAACAGTTCAAGCTTACGCACGCACCGTGCCCTTGAACGCTTTTACCGCGTCCTTCAGACGCTTGTTGGGTTTGGGCGGATCGTCGAGCAGAGAAAGCACCATCCGCGCGTCTTTCTGCGAAAGACGAATAACCGTTTCACGCTCGACCACTCGCTGCGCTTCCTGATACGCGGTTTGCACGACGAACTGGTTGACGGTTGAACCCAAAAGTTCCGCCGCTTGTTCCAGTGTTACGCGCACGTTGTCCGAAACGCGAGCGGTAATCCTCTTGCGAGGTTTTTCCAATGTATGCTCCACAACTGAACGGTGCCACTTTGCCACCGAATTGTCAATCCCGTTTACCGTGCGAAGTCCCGATTTTCCTTCGCCCTCCCGCTCCTGTTTCCATGAATAAATAACAGGTTCTTGCGCTTTCCCGCCCCTTGGGTAATCTTTTCAAATTGACCGTCCAGACAACGGGTTATTGACGAGTGAAACACTGGAACATGAAGGACACATAATTATGGCATACGAACTACCTCCTCTCCCCTATCCCAAGGATGCGCTGGAACCGCACATCGACGCGCAGACGATGGAAATTCACCACGATAAACATCACGGCGCCTACGTCACCAACGTCAACAAGGCAATCGCCGGCAAGCCGGACCTCGAAAATAAATCCGTCGAGCAATTGATCAGCAACCTCGAATCCGTCCCCGCCGATATTCGCGGCGCGGTCCGCAACAACGGCGGCGGTCATGCCAATCATTCGATGTTTTGGAAATTGCTCGGGCCAAAAGCGGGCGGCGCTCCGACCGGGCCTTTGGCCGACGCCATCAAAGACGCTTTCGGCGGTTTCGACGCCTTCAAGGAGAAAATCGAGGCAGCGGGCGCGAGCCGTTTCGGAAGCGGTTGGGCGTGGCTCGTTGTCAACGGCGGGAAATTAGAGGTTTGCTCGACCGCAAACCAGGACAGTCCCCTCATGGGCAAAACCATCGCGGGCTGCGAGGGCAAGCCGATATTCGGCGTCGATGTCTGGGAGCACGCCTACTACCTCAAATATCAAAACAAACGCGCCGATTATTTGAAGGCCGTCTGGAACGTCGTCAACTGGACCGAAGTCGTCCGCAATTTCGAGTCGGCGAAAAAATAGGCCCTTGCCTCGCTGGCGGGGCCGGGCCGTGAACCATGCTCTTGCGCGCGCGCCAGTTTGAAATCCGGTTCCCGCGCCCCGCGCTTCTCATGGGCGTCGTGAACGCCACCCCCGATTCGTTTTACGACGGGGGCCGCCACGACACCACCGCCGCCGCCGTCGCGCACGCCTTGCGATTGGCCGCCGAAGGCGCTGACATCATTGACATCGGCGGCGAATCTTCGCGGCCCCGCGCCAATCCCGTCAGCGAAGCCGAGGAATTGCGCCGCGTCATTCCCGTGTTCGAAGCGCTGGCCGGCGCTGTTTCGATTCCGTTGTCCATCGACACCGTCAAAGCCGGCGTCGCGCGCGAGGCGTTGCGGGCCGGCGCCAGCATCATCAACGACATTGGCGCCAATCGCGATAATGGCGAAATCTGGCGGTTGGCCGCCGAAACCGGCGCGGCTTACGTCGTTGTCCATATGCAAGGAGTTCCCGCGACGATGCAGGATCATCCTGCTTATGATAATGTGTTGGTGGAGGTGAGCGGGTTTTTCGAAGAACGTTTGAGTCGATTGCGCGCCTGCGGTGTCAATCAGGAACAAGTCGTTCTCGACGTCGGGATAGGATTTGGCAAGGCGCTGGAACACAATTTGCGATTGCTTGCGGAGTTGCGCCGGTTTACAAAATGGGAACGCCCCCTGTTGCTGGGAGCTTCCCGCAAATCCTTTACAGGCCGCGTGGTGGGGGCGAATATTGAAGAACGCCTCCCGCCTTCGCTGGCCTGCGCGTGTTGGGCAGTGCAAAATGGCGCGAGGATCATTCGCTGTCATGACGTCGCGGCCACGCGCCACGCGGTGCGCATGACGGAAGCGCTTATGCAACAGCAGACCAATGCCTGAGTTCTTACATTCCATCAAAGCCAGCGTCGAAATGGGATGGCGTCCTGCCCTCGAAATCGCCATCCTTTCGGTGGCCATTTATTACAGCTTCAACTTCGTCCGCGGCACTCGCGGCGCGCCCGTTGTGTACGGTTTCGTCCTATTGGTTCTCACTCTCACGGTTGTCTCCTCCTTGCTTCGGCTCGAAGTCTTGAGCTGGCTCCTGCGGTCTTTTGTCGCGTTCTCCGCAATCGCCGTCTTGATTATTTTCCAGCCGGAGCTGAGGCGCATACTCGCGGAATTGGGGACCCATCCGTTTCTCACGTCGAGCCATGAGCAGCGGGAAAACATCGAAGTCATCGTGCGCACCGCCGAGCATCTTTCCGCTTCGCGCATTGGCGCGCTCATCGCCATCGAACAATCCATCAGCCTTCAGGAAGCCACCGAATCCGGCCTGCTGGTTGATTGCCAGGCGACCACCGAAATGCTCGAAACCATTTTCTTTCCCAACAACGCGATTCACGACGGCGGCGTCATTATGAAAGGCGACCGCATCACCTACGCCGCCTGCATTTTTCCCCTCACACAGCGCCAGGACTTGAACCCTTCGCTCGGTACACGTCATCGCGCCGCCATTGGACTTTCCGAGGAAACCGACGCGGTGGTTGTGGCGATTTCCGAGGAAACCGGATCAATTTCGCACGTTTACAAGGGACAATTGGTCCGCGGCGTGACAGCCGAGCAACTGCGCGCTTTCCTCACCTCCATCCTCGTCAAGCCGGGCAAGCAGAACAAAGTCATCAATATATTCCGCTGGACAACGGAAGCCAGGGCGGCCATGGGCGTGGCGGAGACGGAACCCAAAAAGTAATGCCATTCCACGATCTCATCCTGCGCAATTTCTGGCTGAAGTTCTTTTCAGTGGCCCTGGCCATCGTGATCTGGCTCAGCATCCATTATGATATCCACGAAGGATCGCCCTCGGCGCAGTTTAGCATCAACCGGCTGGCCGCGCAGGAATACATTCGGGTGCCCGTCACCGTCATCACCAATACCGGCGATACCCGTGTTTTCAAAATCACCCCGAGCGATGTTGTCGTCATCGCGGTTGGCGAGGAAACCGCGCTCCGCCGCGCCGCAAACAAGAATATTAAAGTCTCTCTCGACCTGACCGAGTTTCACTCCAAGGAACCTACCCCGATGGAACTGCAAAGCACCGCCCCCTCCGATGTGACCGTCATGGAAATCAGCCCTTCCACCGCGACAGTCGAGCAGGTGTCTCCGTAGCTATTTTTTGGGAATAAATATGAAGGCCGCGGCGCCGATGACACACAGGAACGCCGCGAAATAGTTCCACCGGATCTGGGCTTTCAGGTAAAGAACCGAGAATACCGCGAACACCGTCAGCGTGATAATTTCCTGGCCGATTTTGAGTTGCGCAAACGAATAGACGTTGCTGCCCCACCGGTTGGCCGGGACCTGCAATAAATATTCAAAAAACGCGATGCCCCAGCTCACTACGATCACCAGCCAGATCGGTTTGTCCTTGAACTTCAAATGCCCGTACCATGCGAACGTCATGAAAATATTCGAGCACGTTAAGAATACAAACGGCAGCCATCGTGATTGTGTCAGATTCATAGTAAATTGAGATCAGGGAACAGACGCCAAAAGCCGGACCGGAATGTTTCGCCCAGCCAGAAACGTTTTCACTTCGCCCACAGTGAACTCTCCGAAATGAAAAATGCTCGCCGCCAGCACCGCGTCCGCCTTCCCCTCCAAAAGCACCGCCGCCATGTGTTCGAGCGTTCCCGCCCCTCCGCTCGCCACCACCGGCACGCCCACTGATTCGCTGATGCGCCGCGTAATCTCCAGATCAAACCCGGCCTTGGTGCCATCCGCGTCGATGCTGTTGAGAACAATTTCCCCCGCGCCGAGCGCAGCCGCCCTTTTTGCCCATTCCGCAGCGTCAAGGCCGGTGGGTTTGCGTCCTCCGTGTGAAAAAACCTCCCAACGGTCCGGTCCGACTTTTTTGGCGTCAATCGAAACGACAATGCACTGGCTGCCAAACTTTTCCGCCCCTTGGCGGATGAGATCAGGCGTCGCGAGAGCCGAAGAGTTGATGCTCGTTTTGTCCGCGCCCGCCCGAAGCATCGCGCGCATATCTTCGACCGAGCGGATTCCTCCTCCGACCGTCAGCGGCATGAAACATTCATCCGCCGCGCGCTCGATGACTTCGATCATCGTGGCGCGGCCGTGGGCGCTGGCCGTAATGTCGAAAAAGACCATTTCATCCGCGCCTTGTTGATTATAGCGGATGGCGAGGGCGACAGGATCGCCCACATTACGCAATTCACCCGCCTCCGCCCTCCCGAACTGCACCCCGCGTGTGACCTGCCCGTCGTGAACATCAAGACAAGGAATAACCCGTTTAGCCAGCATATCGGGTTTTAACCGACAAACGACAAATTCTCAATGACCAATTTTCACTTCCGCCCGGCTACTTCGCCGCCACATCATCCGCTGTGACTTCGTCAGTGCGAACCTTCGCTCCTGTTACCAGTGAATCCGACGGATTGATAATGACCTTCTCGTTCGTGGACACCCCCGAAAGGACTTCAATATTGGCGCCCAGGTCTCTTCCCAATTCAACATCGCGCAATTCAACAACTCCGTTCGCTCCCACAACGCCAATCTGCGGGCCTTCCGCGCGGAACAGCAATGTATTTGAAGGAAGCACCAGCAGCGGGTCCACGCCCGCGTCATGGAAACTCACCTGCGCATAGCTTCCCGCGATGATCTGGTTCTTTGAATTGTCCACGTCCAGTTCCGTCAGCAACGTTCGTGATGTCGCGTCGATAACACCCGCCGTGCGGACGATCTTGGCCGGAAATTTCCGCCCCGGGTCCTCCGGCACTATAATGTCCGCCGCTCCTCCCACTTTGAGTCCAGGCGTGGCCGATTGCGGAACGCGCACAAACACCCGCAACGTCCGCGTGTCCGACATGCGGAACAATTCCTTGCCGGAACTGATCAAATCGCCCACGTCGATGTCCCGCGCGCTGACGGTGCCGTCGAAGGGAGCCGTGACGTGGCAGAATGCCTTGAGATCGTCGTAACGCTGCACGGTCGCCTTGGAAGCATCGACGTCCGCTTGCTTCAACTTGAGGTCGGCCGCCTTTTCGGCGTTTTCCTGCTCGCTGACGCTCGAGGTTTTTAGCAATTCGGCCCAGCGATCCGCTGTTACCTTGGCCAGCGCCAGCGCAGCTTGCGATTGCGCCAGGCCGGCTTTTGCCGCCGCCAATTGCTGGTCCAATTCCGGCGTGTCAATCTCCGCGAGCAACTGCCCGGCTTTGACTTTCTGCCCAATATCAAAATACCACTTCGTTACGTAGCCATCCGCTCGCGCATAAATCGGCGCCTCTACGAAAGGTCGCGCTTCCGCGGGCAGCAGCAGCCCGGAAAGCTTCCGCCCGGGATGCGCCGTGACAACTTCGACGGTCGGAACCGCCAGTGCAGCGGTGTCCTTTTGCAACTCGCGGTTGTGGCTCATGCGCGGAAGCAATCCCGCCACCAGCGCCACCACAAACACCGCGAGTATCAGCGCCGCGGCCAATCCCAGCCTCGGGCGCGGCCGGGATGGTCCTGGGTTAACCTCTGTAGAGTTCGACTGCACGTGTTCCATTGTTTTCATGAAAGTTCGCTCGAAAGGGTTGTCGCCTCAAGATCGCTCGCTCCAGCCGGAACTTCCGGCTCAATCGCGTGGCGATGCACAAGGCTGAAAATGACCGGCACGAAAAACAGTGTCGCAACGGTTGCGAAAATCAGCCCGCCGATTACAGCGCGTCCGAGCGGCGCGTTTTGCTCCGCGCCCTCGCCAATCCCAAGGCTCATCGGCAGCATTCCAATCACCATCGCCAGCGCCGTCATCAGAACCGGGCGCAGCCGGCCCGTGCCCGCTTGCAATGCGGCCCGCATCGGGTCGATCCCCTTGTTCAAATTGATCCGCGCGAACGTGACGACGAGCACGGCGTTGGCCGTCGCGACGCCCATGCTCATGATTGCCCCCATCAACGCCGGAACGCTCAATGGCGTAAACGTCAGGAACAAAGCCCAAATCACCCCCGCCAGCGCGCCGGGCAGCGCGGTGATGATGATGAAGGGGTCGAGCCAGCTTTGAAAATTGACCACCAGCAGAAGGTAAATAAGAACTATCGCCCCCGCCAGTCCCACGCTCAGGCCAAGATAACTGGCGTGCATCGTTGTGGCCTGTCCACGCACTTTGAGGAAGCTGCCGCGCGGCAATTCCTTTTCCGTCTGCCGCAACAAAGGCTCCAAATCGTGCAGCACCCCGCCAAGGTCCCGTCCGCTCACGTTTCCAAACACATCGATCACCGGCGTCACATTATAGTGCGAAACCACCGGCGAGGAATTGGTCCGGACCATCGACGCAACGTTGGCCAGCACTTGTTCTTCTCCCGGCTTTCCGCCGCTGACCGGCAGCGCCTTTAGGGCCTGCACTGAATCCAGGGCCCGCTCCGGCGCGCGAATATTAATCAAATACTGAATTCCAAGGTCGGTATTCAGCCAATACGCCGGCGCAACCTGTCCGCTGCCGCTGACGCTCAATAACAATTGATTCGCCACGTCCGACTCCGTCAGACCAATCGCTTCCGCCTTCGAGCGGTCCACATTGAAAAGCAGTTTGGGAAGGTCCGCCGGCTGTTGGATGCGGATGTCCACGGCGCCCGGAATCTGGCGCATTTTTTCCACCAGCCGCGCCGCCACTTCACGGTTGCCGGTCAGGTTGTTGCCGGTGATCTGAATGTCCAGCGGGGCGGGAATCCCGAAATTCAGCGTCTGGCTCACAATGTCCGCGGGCAGAAAATAAAACAGATTCCCCGGAAAATCGCGATTGAGCATGAACCGCAGGTTCCGAATATGTTCCTCAGTCGGCCGATGCCCCTTGGTCAGCGAGATCAGGATGTCCGCGTCCCCGGTGCCGACCAGCCCATTGTTGCTGTACGAAGTGCTGATGCTCGAATTCGGGATCCCAATATTGTCCAATATCCCTTCGACTTCCCGCGCCGGAATCTGCTTGCGAATCGCCGTTTCGATCTCGTCAACCAGCTTCGCTGTTTCTTCGACGCGGGTGCCGCTGTGCGCGCGAACGTGCACACGAATCTGCCCGGCATCGACCGTCGGAAAGAAATCCTGCCCGAGCAACGGCAGCAACAGCCACGTCCCCGCGCAAAACGCCGTGAAGAGCAGCGCAAACGCCAGGCGCCGCTCAAAAATCGCCTCGAGCAAACGCTGGTAACCCTCGCGCAGCCGATCAAACCCGCGTTCAAACCGCTCCTGAAACGCCACAAATGGACGCGCCCAGCTTGCTGTTTGCGAGGCATCGGTGTGGTGGCCCGCCGCATGGCGCTCGTAATAGTTGTAGTTCTTGTAAAACCACATGACCAGCGTCGGAATCAGCGTCCGCGAGAGCACATAGCTCGCCAGCATCGCAAACACCACCGCCTCGGCCAGCGGCACGAACAAATACCGGCTCACCCCGCTTAGAAAGAACATCGGCACAAAAACAATGCAGATGCACAACGTCGAAACAAATGCCGGCAACGCGATTTCCTGCGCGCCGTCCAGGATCGCTTGTGTCAGCGGCTTCCCCATCGCCATCTGCCGGTGGACATTCTCGATTTCCACCGTCGCGTCATCGACGAGAATTCCCACCGCCAGCGCCAGCCCGCCCAGCGTCATCAGGTTGATCGTTTCCCCCAGCGCGCTCAAGATCGCCAGCGAAGCGAGCACTGAAAGCGGTATGGAAGCGGCGATGATGAATGTGCTCCGCCACGACCCGATAAAAAGCAGGATCATCAACGCCGTCAGCGCCGCCGCGACGACACCTTCCTTTAGCACCCCGTTTATTGCGGCCCGCACAAATAGCGATTGATCGGCAAACTCGCGCACTTCAACCCCTTTCGGCACGGCTGTCAGCAGCGGCGGCAACGCAGCCTTGATTCCCTTCACGACATCGAGCGTCGAGGCCGCTCCCGCCTTAAGAATCGTCAGCAGCGTTCCGCGAACCCCGTCCCGCCGCACCACATTTTGTTGCGGAGCAAAACCGTCCCGCACCTGCGCTACGTCCCGGACGTAAATGATCGCCCCGTTGACTTTTCGCACGGGCAAATCATTCAATTCCTCAAGCGTCCGTGTCGTCCCATTGACCTCCAGATCATATTCCGTCGAGCCAATTTTCGCCGTCCCGCCAGGAAGAATGACGTTCTGCGAACTGATCGCATTGACCACGTCCACCGGCGCGAGGCCCTTCGATTTCAACGCCGGCAAATCCAAATCGACCGACACCAGCCGGGTCCGTCCGCCGTAAGGCCAAGGCATCGCCGCGCCTCGCACTGTGGAAAGTCCAACGCGAATTGTATTGAGAGTCAAATCGTAGATCGCCTGTTCGGACATTGTTTTGCTGGTGATGCTGTACTGGAGAATCGGGACCGTTGAGGCGTTGTAACGGATGATCAGCGGCGGCGTTTGGCCCGGCGGCATTTGTTTGAGCACCGTTTGGGCGACCGCCGTGATCTGCGCCACGCCGGCGTCCACCGAAGCCCCCGGCTGCAAAAACACTTTGATGACCCCCATGCCGTTGTAGGAGGTCGATTCGATGTGTTCGATGTCGTTGACAGTCGCCGTCATCGCGCGTTCGTGGACATACACCAGGCGTTGCTCAATCCCCTGAGCGTCCAGTCCGGTATATTGCCAGATCGCGCTAATGACCGGGATGTCGATGTTCGGAAAGATGTCCGTCGGAGTGCGCAAAAGCACAAAAGGTGTAGCCAGCAAAAGAGCGATGGCGCACACCACGAACGTATAAGGCCTGCGGAGAGCTAAGGCGACGATCCACACAGAACTGGACTATAAGGCACCCTCGAAATTCCCCCAATAGAAGTTGCTCCCATCCAACGATAACGAAAACCTATCAATTGTCCGGCGGGTCAGGCTTCGCTCCCACACTTAAATCAGGGAAAAAAAAGCCGATTAAGCTTGAAAGGCGTTTCCCTCCCTGACATGTTGTTTCCAGGTAAAGCGCATTGGGCGCATTTGATCTTTGTCAGACAGTTTTTAGCAGGTTTTATTTAACTTTCCCTGCCATGCTCGTGATTAAAAACAAAGTCCTTGAACCGTAAATCAGTCCAGAAGGAGCCTTAACCTCGGTTGTGGCCGACAGGCCTTGACTGGAAGTCGTAAGCGATCGACTCGGCTCTACTTGTTCCTATCAGCAGTTCAAAGGAACTGTTTATACACGGCATTACGGCGGGGTTTTTCTTTCATGGGGATATTTCGGCTTGGAGATCTTTCCACGCCGTTCGCGTCGAGGAAAGCGCCGTTGACTCCATCTCCTTGTAGAGCGCGAGAACCCGGCGCCCAGTTGCCGTGACCTTCATCCCTCCGCCCTTTTTCCCGCCCCGCTCCCCGACTGCCACCGGTTTGCGAAAACACTTGTTCATCGTCTTTATCAGCATCCAGGCCCGCATGTAAGACATATCCAAACGCTTCGCCGCTTCGTTCAGCGAACCGGTCTCGATCAGGACTTCCAGAAGCTCGGCCTTGCCCGGACCCAGCACGATCTCCTTTCCGCGAATAACCCGAAACCGCGGCTTGAGGACAGCATTCACGCCGAAAGGCTAGACCATTCGGGCCGTGCGTTTCAAAGTCATTTTCCTGGTTGCGCCAGCGGCGTTGTGCCGCATATTTTTCACCATGCCGATTTATGAATTTCATTGCGGGAAGTGCGGAGTGGATAGCGAAATCCTGGTTCGCTCCAGTAAATGGAAAGGCACGCCTTGCCCCAAATGCGGGTCAAAACGCCTGACGAAAAAACTCTCCGTATTCGCTTCCAACGGCGGCGGCGCTGACTCAACAGACGCATCGTGCAGCGGGAATCCCCGTTCCTGTGGGATGTGCGGCACAGGCCGTCCTCATTCACACTGACCCATTTCCGCTCAACACGTGGGCGGGGTCAATTTCGGATAAATCCGCCACGGCCCAATCGGGTTTGTGTTCGCGAAGTTCTTCCATCAAAGCGCCGCCCGTGGCGACGGCCAGGACTTTGGCGCCGATGGCGCGTCCGCAACGGATGTCCAACGGCGTATCTCCAATCACGAGCACTTCCTCGCCGCACAAAGGACGTCCGAAAAGTTCGCTCCCGCGCCGATGCGCCACGGCGGCGATCTCATCGCGATGCTCGTGATCGTCCGCAAACGCGCCGAAGGCGAATTTCTCCCAAAGCTGGAAACGCTCGAGCTTGATGCGCGCGCCAAGCTTGATGTTCCCCGTTAGCAAACCTATCAGCGGCGGTTCGGGCTGAAGGGTCAAGGCTTGATGGAATTCGAGGACGCCGCGGCAAGCGCCGCCTTCGCAATTCGCGATCATTTCGCGCAGCAAAGTGACATAGACCGCAAAGAACCGCTCGAAATGGACGGGGGACGGGTCGATTTTATGAAGGCTGAACACCTCGCGAACAAGCGAAACATCGGTCCGACCTGAGAATTTGAGTCGCTCGGTCCCGTCGTGAATCCCGAATTCGGTGGAAAAAGTCCGTGCGAACGCTTTGATCCCGACTCCGCCGGTATGAAGAAGCGTTCCGTCAATATCAAATAAAACCACACGAATCATTTCTACGATTCTCCCTGATTTTTCCGCCACAAATCAAATTGATACAAAGCAGCGACCACCAGCGAGTGCCGTATCTGGCCCGACGCCACCAATCCCGGCACATCCGCGAAAGGCACAAGCCTGGTGACAAGGTCTTCGCCGTGATCGAATTGGACCGTTTTGACATAACGGCAATTACGCACGAACACCGTAAAACATTTGTTGCTCATGATGGCTGGATTGGGAAAAACCTGCCCGACGATCCGCGGCTGTTCGCCTTCATAACCGGTTTCCTCGAGCAATTCGCGGCAACCGGTGGCTTCAGGCGAGGCATCCGTGGCATCCATGATTCCGCCGGGCACTTCAAGTTCCACCGTGTCGGAACCATGGCGAAACTGTTCGATTAAAACCATTTGATTGTCCGGCGTCAATGCGACGACATTGACCCAGTTGACCGAGTCAATAATGAAAAATTCGTGCTCCGCTCCGGTGCGGGGCGAAACCTTGCGCTCCTCACGAACGGAAAAGACGCGGAAATTGCCCAGCGGTCTGGAAGAAAGTTTTCGCCAGGGCTCAATCATGCGCCCTGCGTGGCAGGCACAATCTTGATGCTCTCAACACCCACCCGCGACGTTGGCCGGCTGTTTTCGCCGCCCGACCCCCGCGTTGTGGGAGTATCGCCGAGCTTGCCCAGGACATCGTCGCCTTTGGTCAATTTCCCAAAAGCCGTGTACTGGCGGTCCAAAAAACGGGCGTCGGCCAGACAGATAAAAAACTGGCTGCCCGCCGAATTCGGGTCCTGCGACCGCGCCATTGAGATGACGCCGCGAACGTGCGGCTTCTCGTTGAACTCCGCCTTGACGCTGTGGCCCGGTCCGCCAGTGCCCCATTGGTGTTCGGCGCCCGGGTCTTTCGTCAGCGGGTCGCCTCCCTGGATCATGAAGCCTTTGACGATCCGATGAAAGCAGGTGCCGTCATAAAAGCCTTTTTGCGCGAGAGTTTTAAAGTTCTCTACCGTTTTCGGCGCGACGTCAGGCCAGAATTCGATGACCATTTCGCCCGCGCCCGTCTTGATGATTGCGACTTCGTTTTCAGCCATGAAACCATTCTACCGCACCAAACTTGCCGGCACAATTTTAATACTGATAATTCCCATGCGTTTGTCGGGGCGGTCCGGCGGATGCGTGGAGGTCGTGGCGATTTTTTCCAGCACATCGTCCCCTTTGATCAATTTTCCGAAAGTCGTGTATTGATGATCCAGAAACGAGGGGTTGCCGTGACAAATGAAGAACTGGCTGCCGGCGGAATTCGGGTCGTTCGAGCGCGCCATCGAAATCACGCCGCGGACGTGAGGGTGATCGTTGAATTCGGCGTCGATACTATAGCCGGGTCCTCCCGTGCCCCATTCCGATTCTTTGCTGGGGTCTTTTGTTTTCGGGTCGCCGCCCTGGATCATGAAGCCTTTGATAACCCGGTGAAAACAGGTGCCGTCATAAAATCCGGACCGGGCGAGTTTCTTAAAATTTGCGATGGTCTTGGGCGCCGCATCCGTCCAAAACTGGATCACCATCGTGCCCTCCGTGGTATTGATGACCGCGACTTCATTGGCGTCGGCTGATTTCGCCGGAGGCTGGTTGGTGGCATCAGCCGCAAGGGCGGTTTGTTGGATACAGACGGCGGTCAGCGCGAGTCCGACCGCCAGAGACAAATATTTACCGAGATATTTCATAGTAATTGTCCCGCAACTTACCGAATTTTCCCGCCAACGCAAGCCTGCGCAAAATGATTTTGTGGCCTGGCGCATCAGGCAATTAGTGGCTTGCGTGTTGGCGTTATCCATGGAAACATACTTAAAACAGTGAATTGAATGTTATGATCAACGTGCGAGACATCCGCTCCCTGACAGATTTCCAGCGCAACACGCGCGCCCATCTGCGCCGCCTCAAACTGACCCGGCGCCCCGAAATTCTTACCATCAATGGCAAAGCGGAATTGATCGTTCAGGACGCTGAGGCTTTTGAAGAGATGTTTGCCGTAGCTCGCGGAATCCAGCAGGGTTCGGATGAACTCAAGGCTGGCGAGGGTGAGTCGGGGCGCAAGGTTCTGAAGCGTCTTCGTGCCAAACATAAAATTCCTCTTTTGCCCCGACGAGATCGGTCCTAATTAAAAAGCTCGGCGTAAAGGCGCTTGGTCTTTTCCGCCATGATCGTGATCGAAAAAGTTTCGGCAATTCGCGCGTGCAATTGCGCCGCATATCCCGCGTCCGGCTTCGCTTGGCTGGCCTGAATCCGCATCGCTTGGGCCAATTCCTCTACATTCTCCGGCGCGACAAGCCGGCCATAACCTCCAGGAGCAAAAGCCTCTGGGATGCCATCCAGCGCGGAGGCGATCACCGGTTTGCCGCAGGCATGCGCTTCGCAAATGACCAATCCTAGGGCTTCCGTGCCGATTTGCGGATGCACCAGGCAATCAATAGCGTTCACCACTTGCGGCATGTCCGAGACCTGCCCTGTTAACCGCGCTTTGTCGCGCAATCCAAGCTGCTCAATGTCGCGGTTCAGCACATCGGCCAACGACCCGCGGCCAATGATCAAGAATCGCGCCCGCGGAGTTTCTTTATGAATGCGCGCGGCGGCGGCAAGGAATTCCCGCTGGCCCTTGCCGCGCGGCAAATCAAAACCGCCCGCCACCGCAAATGCGTATTCGCCGGCCTCCAAGCCTAATTCACGTCTTTTACTTGACGCGTCGGCTGGGAAAAATTTCGCCGTATCGATTCCTCCGCTGATGACGTGAATTTTCGAGTGGTCCCCCCGGATCGGCGGACGGACACGGCGTTCGGCCTCCGGCGATTCCGGTTCGTAAGCGCCATCGCGCAATACTTTGGCGACGAATTCCGAGACGGCAATCAGCGCGTCGCATTGTCCCAGGAGAAAATTACGGCTGGCCCAGGAGCCGGGACTTTTGGCCATATGACGCGTCAAGACGATCTTCGGTTTTGTGCCGGCGAGGCGAGCCGCGAAGATCGTCGGCCACAAATCACGCCCGTGATGCCCATGCAAAATTTGGATGTTTTCGCGGCGAATCAAATCGGCGGCGCGGCGGATGAATTGAAATTTGCCCGCCTTTGCGCCGGTATCGAAAAACGGAACGCCCAATTGTTCAATGACCGGCGCGAAAAGGCGCCCAGCCGGTCCGGCCAGCCACACGCGCTGGCCCAATTTGTGCAATTCACCCGCGAGCTTGACGCATTGGTCATCCGTGCCTCCGCCGGTGAGCAGTGAGTTCAAGTGCAGAATCCGCAATGGTCCGCTCGAAGGATTCATTCGCGAAAATATTGCAGGACGCCCCGTTCGCAGCGAATTTTCCCCGAGCGAATTGTTTCCGCGAGACGTTTCCAGGCGGCGTCGGCCTGCGCGCGTTCGTGCGCCGGATGGTTCAAATGGAAGACAATGGCGCGGCCATACACGAACTTTCGCGGACGGCCCAGGTGATACAACCGTGTTCCAAGGTCCGAGTCCTCGCCGCCCCAGCCGAGGTATTCCTCGTCAAAGCCGTTGACGGCCAGCAAGTCGTCGCGCCAGACACCCATGTTGCAGCCGATGATTCCGCGCTGGCCTGTATTGCGCTCGATCACAGGCAACGGCCAGCGAATCGCCTTTGGCCATCCTGTGATTTGCCCGGCGAAAATGGCGCGCCAAATGGAGGCCGTTTCCAAATCAAAGACGGCGGCGAAGCGTTCCTGAACAAATGAGCGCCGGCCTTGCACCCAAAAATTTTTCTCCGCCAATCCCGCATGGTCTGCAATGAACCGGGGGTGCGGCACGCAATCCCCGTCCAGCAGCACGACGTAATCACCCTTGGCGGCTGCGAGGCATTTATTGAGAATGATCGTTTTGCGAAAGCCGATGTCTTCGTGCCAGAAATGGCGGATGGGAAGTTTTTGTTGCCATTGTTCGATCATGGCGCGAGTGGCCGGGCCTGAGCCATCGTCCGCGAGCAGAATTTCGCCGGGCATTTCCACCTGGCGCGCGACGCCTCGCAACACTTTTTCCAGGGCGTCCGGCCGCTGGTAAGTGGAAATGATCAGGGTGATTTGGCCGGCGCGCATAGCGGCTTTGCGGGTTGGCCGTGCTCGAAGAGGCGGCTGTGGCGCACCAATGTCGAGTAAGCGGTCGAGGCCGCGATGAAAAACCCCGGATAACCGTCCAAAAATCCCCGGCGCAAAACATAGGCGCGGACGAACCGCCAGGCCGACCGAAACACCGCCGCCGGAGCCGACCATCGCGCGCCCTCCGCCAATTGCCGTTGCAAATGCAGGTCGGCGAAGTAATTGATTTTCGAGACGTAGCTGTTGATGTTCGGGTTGGAATAGTGCAGCAAGTCGCCCGGCAGCGTCGTGGCGTCCCCGTCCAGCGCGACAGCGCAATGTTCCTCCGTGCCGCTCCACCTGCCCTTGTCCCGGCGAAAGAGGCGCAGCACACGGTCGGGATACCAATCGCCGTGCGTAATCCACCGCCCCATAAACCAGACTTTCCGCGCAAAATCCGCGCCCGCGAAACGCTCCCGCGCGTTGGAAAAAAAATCCAGGATCGAACCCCGCAATTCGGACGAAACCTCCTCATCCGCGTCCAAAGCCAGCACCCAGGGCTGGGTGGCGAAGCTCAAAGCGAGATTCTTTTGCTCCCGAAATCCCTGCCAGGGATGCCGGTGAACGCGCGCGCCGAAAGAGGTTGCGATTGTCTCCGTTCCGTCGCGCGCGTCTTCGTTTAGCACGACGACGATTTCGCTCGTCCAATCCGCCGCGCTGCGCAGGCAAGTGGCGATGCGTCGTTCTTCCGCGCCGGAAATGACGCAGACGGAAATGGGCAATTTATTCACGATTGCGCCGGCAAATTATCAAAAGCCCCGCGAATGGCGAGTGGTGAATGGCGGGCTTATTTCGGCAGATAAAAGGAGACTCCCCCAAACTCACTGGTTTTCCGAAAGTCCTCATGCACGTAATTCAGAACAATCGGCGCGAATCCCGCCAAATTTGTTTCGTCGGTGATCAACACGACCGCCGGCGGGTCATGTCTGGCTTCCGCGACAAACGTTTGCTGGTCCGCCGCCGTTTCGTCGCCGGGCCAGAGATAGTTCCATCGCGTTGGGTTGCGCCGTTCGCACAAAAAATACAACAGGGGCTGGTAAGAGAGACAGAGTATCGAGCGATCCGGCGGCGCGTCATGCTGGACACGCTTCACAAGCTCCGCCATCTCCGTGGCGCTTTCAAAACGCACGCCGGCCCGTGCCAACGGCGCTTCCTCCAACGGGCCTTCGTTTCTCAGAAAAAGCGGCTTTATCAGTATCAGGAAACCCGCCAGCGCGACCGCGGCCGCGATGGAGAACGGCATTTTCGGCGCTCCGGATTCCAAAGCCATTGCCCAAAGGCACGCGATCAAAATAAAAAACGGCGCCTGGCTGATGAGGAGATGGTAAACATCCGTCCGGCCCATTACTTGACAGTAAAATAACTCCGTCCACACCAGAATCAAAGTCATGCCGGCCTCGCGCAATCCGTAGCGTCCCCCCCGAAATCGTCGCCAAAGCCAGATCGCGGCCAGGAGGCCCGCCAGAGGCGGCAGGTAAAAAAGCGCCACGACCAGATTGCGCGCCAGTGACACGTCCGCGCTGAAGTGCGGGAACGGGAGTCCGTTGGTTTTCACGTAAGTCGTCGCAAAATAGACGACCAGTTGTTGGAACATTGCGGGAATGGCGCCCTCGATTCCCCAATAAACCGCCCAGGGAAAAATCCCCGCAAAAATGCCAATTCCCCATCCGCCCAGCACGCGGGCCAGTGTTCCTTTTGGCACAAGGGGGCCGGCGCATTTGAGCGCAAGTGTGTAAGCCAGGATCGAGAGAGCCACGTAAACCCCTTGGTCGTGCCGGCAAAGCATGGCCGTCAAAGTCATAAATCCCGCCAACGCGCCGCACAATAGGGAATTCCGTCGCACCGCCCAGAGATAGAGAAACACCGCGGCCGCTGACGCTGTGACGCCTTGCCACGGGGCGAAAGGAACAAAGTGCGATAACGGAATGCCCAAAACCGTCGCAGGCAGGGCCGCCGCAAAAGACAGGGCCGGTCCAATCATTGTCCGGGCAATCCCGTAAATCAGCAATGGCAGCGCAATGTAAATTCCAAACCCCAGGACCCGCAGGGATAAAAGCGACGTTCCAAGCAGTTTATACATGATTGCCGCCGTGTAAAAAGACAGCGGAGGCTGAAGACTGGCAAAATCGCGATTGGGCAATTGTCCCTGCGTGACGCGCTCCGCTCCGTAAGCCAGGATGCCCTCGTCCGTCGTATCAATTCCCACACGCAGCCGGGAGAACCCCAAAACGAAACAAAGGAAAATCAGCAGAAGTGGAAAAAGCCGGTCAACGCCCGGCCGAAACCGTTCGCTGGCCGTCTGCAAATTTAACGCGGGCAAATCAGGCCGGGGAGCCTTCGGCATTTAAGGACGATAATAAACAGCGCCACCAGTGGCAAGGGTGGAACAAAAGCGGGCGGCGCGGAACCATTTCCGCGCCGCCCAGCCATAGAGCGTGTTGGTAATCTACCATTGATGCTCCGTCCTAATTCACCAGCACCTTAAAGAACATGTGGGAATTGGTCGGAGAAATGTGGAACGGCGAACTTGCCGTGTTCGTGCTCCACGGTCCGGCGAGATTGGTCGCTTGCAGAAGTGTGCCTTGCGACCACGTGAGCGTCAGGCTTCCCACCCCTGCCGGGACGATGTCCAACGCCACCGGCGGAGCTATCTGCACTCCCGCGTCATACATCGAAATGATCTGATTGCTCGACAGAGCGGAAAGATAAACGCTGACCTCATCAATAGTTCCGGGGAACGTTCGCGCGCCTCCTGTGCCTGTGGCGTCGTCGCCAAGGTGCCACGCCACGCCAAAGTCCTCGGCATCATGGGGGATTTGATTGACAGCCGTTTGGATGCCATTGCTGTTGATCAGGTAAAGCGTTCCCTGTGCCGGTTCGATCACCATCGCGACGAAGGACCATTCGTTGATCGGCGGGAACAGCAACGAGTCGAAAGCGTAAGTGTCACTGGAATTCTGGTTCCACGTGTAACCAATCTCCGCCATTCCCCCGGCGTTGAGCGTGCCGCCAAACCCAAGACCCTCCCCAGCGCCGCCGCGGTCTATGAGCAGGCCCGCGAAAGTCTCCACGTTAGTGTAAGGCTTGATCCACATCGCATAGGTCAAATTGCTTGCAACCGCGGTTCCGTAGGACGCTGTCATATAGGAGTTCGCCGTGTTGGAAATGGTTTCCATCGCCGTGTTGTTTGAAAGGAAGCCTGAATAAGCCGGGGGTCGCGGCCCCTGGATGCCGTCGAATCCGTTTTGCGCGCCAATTTGGTAAACGCCGTTAATGCCATTCACATAATCATACGCAATGACTCCGCCGGCGGACGGATCGTTCGTTTCATCGAGTTTCCAGTAGAGCAGGGGATCGTTCGCCAGCACAGCGGATTCATAGGAACCCGGCACCGGCGTGACAACGGTCAAGGTAACCAACGTGCTCGGTGTATTGGTAACGGGATTTGTCACAAACAGTTGATACGAACCCGCGTCCGCCGCTGTCGTATTGCTGATTGTCAGGACTGGCGTCGTCGCGCCGGAGATGTTGCCGCCGTTGGCCAAATTAGTGCCGTTGAACTGCCATTGATAGGTGAACGGCGATGTGCCGTTGATCCCGCTGGCGGTGAACACAGTAGTCGCGCCCGCATAGACTCCCCGGGATTCCGGCTGTCCTCCGATGGAAGGAGGAGTCACGGTCAATCCCGCGCCCTTGCTGAACAACGCCAGCACCTGGTCGCTCGTCAGAGCCGTATTTAATACGGCGACCTCATCAATGGAGCCGTTGAAAATGCGCGTAAGAGACGCCTCGTCATCGCCGATCCATGTGGCGCCTCCGTTGAATTTTTCCGGGCCGTGCGCGATGGGATTTGCCGCCGAATAGAGGTCCGGTTTCCCGGTGTTGGGATCAATGTAGTAAAGATAGACCGTCGCCTGCGTCGGCTGGACTACCAGGGCTACAAAGGACCATTGATCTTCAAGAGGATAGAGTCCCGTGTTAAATCCCCACGTCGCGGAACTGTTGGTATTCCATGTATAACCCAACTGTGCCATCCCCTGCGCGTTGGTGACCGTCCCGAATCCCAGGCCCGCCGCATCAGTGTTGTTGCGGTTCATGAACAATCCCGTCGATGCCAGTTCAAAACTATTCGGATAAATCCACATCGTGATCGTCACGGTGTTGGTATTCAGATTTAACGGCGGCACCGTCACCCACGAATTTGTAGTGCCCGCAGCCGCCGCCATCGCGGTGTTGGTGTTCTCAAAGCCCGGGAAGGCTGGCGGCCGGGGGCCGGCGACAGGCGCCCCGGGAAAATATATGCCGACGGGATCTCCGTCTTCCGAATATATTCCGTAAACCCCATCAAGATTATGACCGCTGGAATCGTAAGCGGGCAAAACGCCGCTGGACGGGTCGTTGGTTTCATCGAATCGCCAATAAGCAACCGGGTCCTCCGCAAGAACCGAAGCCGCGTAACTGCCGGCTGCCGGCGGGCCGGGATCGGCAAAGACCGTCAACGTCGAAGAACTGCTCGAAATCGGCCCTCCAACCGAGTTGCTCGTCACCAGCGTATAAGTTCCGGCGTTGGCCAACTGGAGATTCGTCAGGACCAGCGTGTTGCTGATCGCGCTGGGATTGCTCGCGGCGGAAATAGGATTCGCGCCGCTTCCGGTGTTGACCGTCCACTGGTAAGCGATCGGCAGCGTTCCGGTAAAGGAAGTCGTAAACGTCGCCGTTCCCCCGACATCCCCTTGGTTCAAGGGCGTAGGCGTTATGTCCGTCACCAGCACCGGCTCGCTGGCGGGCATGATGCTCAAACTTAGCGCCGCGCTCGTGGAAGATCCCTCGGCATTCGTGACGACCGCCTCATAGTTGTAAGTGCCCGGCACAAGAGTCGTCGTGTTCACAACCAGGTTGCTGCTCGTCGCCCCCAGTATATTTGTCAGCGTCCCGCCGCTTCCCCCATCCGTGAGCCACGAATAATGCAGCGGCGGCGATCCAACAGCCGATTCCGTCAGCGTTACCGTCGTGCCAGCGTAAATGGGAGACACATTCGGCGTGTACGTTGGCACGTTGGCGAAAGGCGCCTGCGAAACGGCCAGTCCAATGTCAAACGTCGCGTCGGAGGCGCCGGTTGTTCCATAAGTGACTGCCCCACCTGCCGAGGGGATTTGGCAAATCTGGCCGCCCGCATACGGGTTGCCACCCTGGTCTCCGATGTGCTCCCAGCCTGTCGAACTGGAATCCCTGCCAAAAGCGTAAGCATATTGGGTGTTGGGCGCCAGCGGCACCTTGATTCCCACCCATTCAAGCCAATCCAGTTCCGTGCCGCCTCCGTCCGCCTGGTAACTGGCGATCTGCGTGGCAGTCGTTCCGTCGGCGGACAAGGAATAGACATAGAGATCATAAAGCTGAATCGTCGGGAAGGAGTTCCCGTTGCCGGCGCTTTTCCATGCTATTGAAGTCATCAGATATCCGCTCTGATTTGTTCCGGTCGTAAATGTCTGCCCATTCCACTCATTATGGTTGGCGCCGTTGTCCGTGTAGTAATTGAAACCGTCATCGCTTTGTGACGTGTTTAACAACTGCGAAATATCAACCGGCCCGGGCGTCGGGGCGTTGGGTCCAATGTCCGCCATCAAAACGGGCACAATGGTAATGGCAATCTCCGGGCTGGTGCTGACGCCCAGGGAATTGCTCGCCACAAAATCATACTCATACGTCCCCGGCAACCAACCGGTGGTGTTGACCACAAAATTTGAGCCGGTCGCCCCCGGAATATTCGTCAGCGTCCCGCCTGTTCCACCGTCCGTTTGCCACACATAAGTGATCGGCGTTGACCCGCCCGCCGAGGCGGTCAGCGTCACATTTGTGCCGGCCAGCACCGCGTTGGGCGAGGGCGATGCAAGGGGTGTATTGGCGATTGGCGCGCTCGGGAAAGAGAGGCCAATGTCGAACACCGCGTCGTAATCACTGACAGTCGAAGAATACTTGACCTTTCCGCCGGCATTGGGAACCAGGCAAACCTGCCCTCCGGAATAAGGAAGATTCGTGGCTGTGGCGAGGGTTTCCCAATTGTCAATGCCACCCGGCGGCGTTCCAATTCCAAACGCATACGCGTAGTTCGTTCCTGGCGACAGCGGAACCCCGAGGCCGGTCCACTGCATCCAATCTCCGTCCGCAATCAATTGGCCTGTCACGGTGAAGGAGGCGATCAGCGTCGCATTGGTCAGCCCGCTCGTCACGGGACTCGCCCCAGTTGGATTAGACAATTCGAAGACATAGAGCACAAAGGGCTGTGATTCAAAAGGTGTGGCCCCGGTATTGTCGCCATAAGAACCAATGCCGCCTGTCTTGATTGCCAGCGATGTCAGGATGTAACCCGACGGGTTATTCAAGGTGGTGAAAGACTGGCTGGGAGCCCCGGTCGTGGGCGTTGAATGACCATCGTCCCAATAATAATTCAAACCCGGCGGAACGGCGTTCCCATTGGTGCTGAATTGTGTAATGTCGTTGACTCCGGGCGTGGGATTCGCGGCGCCTATATCTGTCAATGTTACTTGGGCTTGGGCGGCCGTCGTCGCGAGCAATGCCGCCGCGCCGGATATTATTAGGGTGTGGATTTTTATAGACATAAAAGAAGACAGGTTTTGATCAACTTAAAATGGGCACACCTATGCTTTACCCAATTGACCAATCCTTCCGCAACCACTTTTTGAAATTAAACCGTACCCCAAACGGGGTACGGTCATCGGCCCGCTTTATGCTCCGCTGCGTCCTTACTGCGCAATCAAACGATAAAACCGCGCAACCGCCTGCGGCGAGATAGTTACTTGATACTGCCCGTTAATAGACGGCGAAGTCCCTGCGTCCGACCACGGCCCCGCCAGCGAATCGCCCTGTTGCAGAACGAAACTTGTCGAAACCGTCGCAGGCCAGCTAATCACCAACGTCCCTCCCGCCCCGTGGCTCGCCGACATCACCGGCGTTTCGCTATAGGAGAATGAAAAGTTGCTGACCTGCTGGACGGAATCGCTCCCACCCGTCGCACCGGTAAAGCCAACATAAGCGAAATCTCCTCCCAAAAGGGTCGCAAGGTTGCCCACGTTGTAATTGGTCACGTATGTCGCGCCCGCGCTGCCATCCACCAGTTTCACCCCCAATTGTCCCGTTCCGTAACTGTAGTAAAGCGTCACCGCAATGGGATCGCCGCTGTTTATATTGACAGGTCCGGTCCCGCCATTTGGCGACCCCCCCGTTCCGGCAGTCGAACCGTTTTCTCCCAAACTGATCCCCGTCCCGCCCGCGTCACCCGTATAAATGTCCAATTCAAAAGCAACACTCGGAGTGATGCCGCCATATCCAAGCTGGTTGCCATCGCCGCCCAGGGACGACGCGCCAATCGAAGCGGTCTGCAACGTAAAGGTCGTCCCGTCCGCTCGCGTTGCCGTCCCGCCGCTCGGCGTATAAGTGAACGAAGCCAGAAATCCCGCGATATATTGCGGGATATTGTAGAAGGCGCTACGCGCTTCCGATGTGTTCCCATCCGTCAATTCCAGTGTGGCCGGGCTTCCGCTAATCGTCGCCCCGCCATTAAGTGTCCATCCCGTGCCGTCTCCGAATCCAATCACCGGAGGCGTCGCCCCCACCATCACCGTTGCCGCCGAACTGGACGCCACGGACGTCCCTGATTCATTGGTAACCCAAAGCGTATATGTATTTGTGCCCGGCGACGCCAGGAAGTTATAGGTCGAGTTCGTCGCCCCTGGAATTGGCGTGGTGGCATTTAGATACCATTGATAACTGAACGGCGGCGTGCCCACGACCCCAACAACAAAACTGATTGGATAACCGGGGGGCGCTTCGGTCACGAGCGGAAACACATCTGTCAGAATTGACGCCGCCCCCGAAAAGACCGCCAAATTCCCCGATCCGCTCGCCTGCCCGTAAGCATTGCTCACCACTACCTGGTAATTGTAACCTCCCGGTTGAACGTCAGGCACCGTTAGCACTGCGTTGGTTGAAAGCAGATGGCCATCTCCATCCGTCCAGTAATACGATAGCGGTCCGGTTCCCAGGGCCGTCGCCATGAACACAGCCGTTTCCCCCACATTCGTATTCTCGGTGGCCGGTTGCACCTGCAAATCCGTCGGCGCGATGCCCGCCGCCACGTAATGCGCCTGCACTTGGCTAACGCTCAACGGGTAGTTAAAGAGCGACACGTCGTCTATTCCCCCTATGTATTGATCGTCGAATGGTGTCCCCACGCCTTCCTGTCGCGCCCCAACCGTCAATGATTGGCTCGAAGCCAATAGCCCGCTCCCGGGTGGCACGGAATTGGACGCCAACAGCACTCCGTCATTATAAAGCCCAATGAATCCGTTGGCCTCGTCGCACACGCCCACGACGTGATGCCATTGTCCATCTTCAGGTACGATGTCGCTCACAGCGCTGAAAACCGTTCCTGCCGCGTCGCGCACAAAGAACCGCAAGTCATTCGCCGCGGAATCCAGATCAATCGCAAATTGCTCCGCCCCGCCTGGCCCAATCGAAACTATTCCGGCGCCCGCCGGCGAGATCGTCGCAAGAATCCACGCCTCGACCGAGAAACCCGCATTCCCGCCGGCCGCTGTTCCAAAATTCACCCGGGTCGGCACTGACCCCATAAAACTATTATTGGTCGCCAAATTTCCAAACACGGCCGACGTTTCGCTTGGGTCCGAATTCGGATTGAAATAGCTCGTGTATCCTGACTGGTCGAGCACAGTATTGGTATAGGCCCCGTTGTTGCCTCCCACCCGGTCGTAGCTCACGGTCCCGCTGGCTTCATCCAGCCGCCAATAATCCGTCGGATGGTCCGCCAAAACCGCCATCGGATACGGCGCCGATGGCGTCGGAGTAACCGTCAATACTATCGGGCTGGTGGAATTGGTGCCATAGATGGACGAAACAGTCCCCACATATGTTGCGCCTGTTCCGGTGTTCGGCACGGTGTATGTGGAACTCGTTGCCCCCGCGATCACTGTTCCGTTGCTGGTCCATTGATAGCGCAATATCCCCGGCCCGGCCGCCCCAAGGAACAGCGTCGGGTTGCTGCCGCCGAACACCTCCACGTCCGTGGACGTTTGCTCTTCAATCTGCGGCACTTCCGTCACCGACAACGTCGCGCTCGCCGCATTGGTCGATGGAATCCCGTTGCTCACGACAAAAGTATAAACTCCGCCATCAGTGGTTGTGACGTTCGAGATGGTCAACGTCGTCGTTTGTGATCCAGAGATTACCGCGCCCGAACCGGACGGGCTAAGTCCGTCGCTCAAATTGGTTCCGTTCAACAGCCATTGATATGAGAGCGGCAGCGTGCCGGACGCCGTCGCCGTAAAGACCGCCGTAAAGCCATACGGAAAGTTCGTCTCGTCCTCCGGCCCGGTGACGACCGTTGCGGGGACCGAAATCGGCCCAAAGCGAACCCCGCGCAACAACTGATTCGGTCCCGCAGTATCCAAAACGACAGCCGTCGCATTTGCGTTCGTATCGACAATCGCAATCAACCGGTTGCCCGACGGTTCCGCCGTCGTCGCGTAAAGCACCGCGCCGCTCGCGCCTGCGCCCCACGTCGTCACGTTCGTCGGAAAGTAAACCGCCAAACCTTTTGCGCCCGCCATCGAGGCTGCGCCGGTGCCGAAAGTGTAAGTCGGCGTCTCGTTCCCGTTATCAAATCGTTGAATTCCCCCGCCATTGGCAATGGTGTTGTCGTCAGCGATATACACCGTCAACCCGTCCGGGCTGATCGCGAAATCGTTCGGGCTTGGAACAGCCTCGTCCATATTGGAAATCAAAACGCCGGGATTTCCGCTGGTCGGGATGCCCGTCCAATCCAGCAGCCCGCCCAATCCCGTGCCGGACGTCAGGTAAAGAGTTCCGTTCCAAATGCTCACCACTCGCGGGTCAATCCCGCCACCCAGCGAACCAAACGTCGTGCCCGAATACGGCGTCAAATACCTCACCGCTGCCGCGCCGATTCCCGACCCGCTTGCCGGCACCCCCGCCACCCAGAAATTGGTCAATCCATCGGTTGAAACGACCGACCGTGGAAACGCATTCAGCCCGCCGACATCCAGCGCATGGTTCGTCAAACACACGGTGGCAACGCCAATTCCGTTGACCGCCAGGATCGATCTCGGCACTGCCGCCGCCTGCACATTGCCGAAGCTTAAGCCCGAATTCGGCAGATTCGCGTTATAACCGACGATATTGAAATACTGTCCGTTTTGCGAAAGGTTCAGGACGCTTTCATAAAGCCCGTTGCCGGTCCCTTCCACGATGAACGAATTTGTCCCCGCCTGCGACGAATCCGAATCCAGGATCATCGTCGTGTTCAGGTACCTTCCGTTCGTAGCCACCTGGTCCAGGTAGAGCGTGTTGCCTATCGCCCCATTCAATGTCTCCACCCCATCGCCAATCCGCGCCACCACCAGATTGCTCTGGTAAAGATTCAGAAACGGCCCGGGCAACACCGTCAGCGTCGCGCTGGCGGACTGGCTGGCGCTGTAAGGACTGCTCACCGTCACTTGATAGGTCCCCGCGCTCGCCGGCTGGATATTTGTCAAATAAAAGGTATTCCCCGTCATCCCCGCGATCGCAACCCCGTTGCTCTCCCACGAATACGACAACCCCGTCCCGCTCGCCCCCACGACAAACGCCGTGTGTTCTCCCGCTCGCTCCGTCCGGTTTTGCGGTGGGGTAATAATCGCCACCGGATGCTCCGCCGTGACGACCGCGTTGCTGCTCGTCGCCGTTTGGCCGCTCTGGCTGCCGGTGACGGTCACCCAGTAGGTGTTATCGTCGGAGTCTGACAACGACGAAAAGTTCAGCGTCGCGGTGGATGACCCCGTAATGTCGCCCCCGTCGTGCACGATTCCCGCGCTGTCGTACCATTGATAATTGAGCGTCGGAGAGCCGGCCGCCGTCACCGTCAAACTTGTCTGTCCGCCCGCCAGGGTTGATGTTTGTGAAACCGGCTGGACTGTGATGGAAGGGTCATTGACCGTCAGTATGGCCGCACTGCTTACATTGGTTGATCCGACCGCGTTCGTGACGATGACCGAGTAACTCCCCGCGTCCAGATAGGTCACGTCGGCCAGCGATAAAGTCTGCGACTGCGCATTCGCCACCGTCGCCCCCGAACCTGAAATGCTCGGCCCGTTCACCAACGGCGCGCCGTTAAAAAGCCATTGATAACGGAACGGCCCGGTCCCCAACGCCGTCACCGTGAAACTCGCCGTGCCCAGATAATTGGCTGTCATGCTCTGCGGTGGCACGCTGATCGCCGGGTCCACCACCTCGAGCGTCGCTCCGCTGCTGATCTGGCCGCCTCCCTGGCTGTTGGTTACGGCGCACGTATAAACGCCATCCGCGCTCGCCGTAACGTCGGACAGCGTCAAAGTCGCCATGGCCGAGCCTGAAATCGTGCTCCCATTGTCCGTCAGCGGCGTTCCGTTCCGGCTCCAACGATAGGTCAACGGAGTGTAACCGTTCCCGGAACTCGCGCTGATCGAAAAAGTCACATTCGTCCCCAGCGGCACTGTCGCATTCGTGTAAGGCGCCAATGTCGCCGCCGAAATTGTCGGCTGCGCCGTGATCGCGGGGTCCACCGTCAGCGTCACCGCCGTGCTTGGCAGCCCGAAACCCGCCGGATCGACCGATGTGCTCGCCACTAGCGTATAACTGCCCACATCCGCCTGCGCCACGTTCGCAATCGTCAGGTTCGAGGTCGTTGACCCGGTGAAGTGGCCATTATCGCTTAAATTCGTCCCATCGAACTGCCACTGGTAATTGACATTCGTCCCGGCCGCAACCGCCGCCCCGTTAAAAGTCACCATAGATCCCGCGTTGGTGTTGGCAATGGTGATCGGTTCATTCGTGAATTCCGCCCCGCCGGTCACGTAACTCCACGTCGTGCCGATCCGCAGGCTCCCGTAATACATCCCATCCGGCGGTCCGCTGGTCGTATTGCGGCCTAAAAGATAAAATCCCGCCGCGTTGGTCAAAGTGACCTTCAAAGGGTGATTATTCGTGTTTTCGGGCGGCGTCGCTAGTGCGCCAAACGTATTCGTCGCCGGATTAATCCATAACCGGATATGATCATTCGTCACCGTCCCCGAAATATTAGTCCCGGACATCTCATATCCCACCACCACAAAATAAGTTTGGTTGGTATTGCACAAAACAGCCGCGCTCGCTCCGGTCCCCGTATCCGAGCCGTCTCCAATTTCCAGGTAATAGCCCCCGCCCGTGGCCGTCTTCTGCTGCAAGTACACCCTGACCGCCGCCGCTTCGCTGGCCGTTCCGCTAAGATTCTGGTTCCCCGCCTGGGCCGTCGAAACAAACCCGAGAAAATACGTCCCGCCTGTCCCCCCGTTCCCCCAATTGGTCACATCCATAAAAAACGAAGCATAGAGCGTATTCGTGATATCCGCGCCGAACGCCGAAGCCTCCCCCGGCGGCGGGTAAATGACTCGATTAAACGCCAGACAAGCCCCGTAACCTTGGGTGCCGCTGGTGATGCTCTCCTGCAAAACGCTCTGGTCCGGGATGGCCGGAAAACCGCCCGGCAAAAGCCCCAGTCCGGCGTTATTAGTCAGTTCCCCCTGGGCATTCGTGGACGAATCATTGAAATTGAACGCAGAAACATACACGGAGTCGCTGAGGTTTTGCGCTGAGGACGTTGCCCAGGCCCCCCATCCTTCTCCCAGAAGGTTGGTTTGATAAGCCAGCAATCCTGAAGTGGAGCCAACATTCGGGGTGTAAGACGTGCCGGTGCCAAACGGCGAAGCCGTCGCGTCAGTAAACGGATCATAACTCGGCAACGCCCCTGCCCATACTGCCGACAACAGAGCCAGCCCAACCGCAATGACCGAAACGAACCGACAACGATTTTGACGCATTAATTGAGGCATAAAATGTGGAATTTGAAGTCCCCATCCTATTGATCCCCAATCAGAATTCAAGCATTATTTTGAATGCGAAAAAAAGGCCGGAAGGATTCATGGCCTGCGGAATGAAGTCGCGTCCACAAGCTTTAATCCGCTCACCCTTTGAAATTCCTGCACATTGAGTGTCGCAACTTCGTATCCAAGGGACATTCCTGCTGCTGCGATCTGCATGTCATGTGGCCCGATCATATTGCCAGACAACGCTGATTGCGCCCAAACTCGGGCATGGACGCGCGCTTGAGCCAGGTCAAATGGCTGGACAGGAACCGCGGCGAGAATCTGTTCGACATGTTGTTGGCGCCTCGCTTTCCGCACGGCATCTTGCGCTCTTTCCACTCCGTGCAAAAGTTCCGATGCGGTAATAGCGGCAATTCGGCTGAACCCCCGAAAACTGCTGGAGGAAGGCAGGCATGTCAAATTTGCCTCGTTCGTCCGCAATCAGTATCGAGGTATCGAGTATCAATCCCATGCGGCTTTGGGTGCGGGCAGGCTGGAACGGCTCTTCTCGACATCGTCAGCAAACGCATTGGCTTCATCCGGCGGAAGCTTATCCAGGGCGGTCCAGCGTTTCGCCAGTTCACTGCAGGTCGGGGCGAAGGTTGGCATTCCATTATCAAGCAAAGTCAGCAAGCCATGCGCTCTGTCCGAGAGTGATTCCGCACCTAACGGACGCACATGTCCGTTTTCAAGATCCACTTCCACTGCTTTGTAGCTCACCCCCATACTGTAACAGTTTGCCCGTTCGCGGCAAGCTTTCCGGCTCAAAGCAGTTTGACCTTTACCTGCGTTTGCCGCTAACCTCCGAGATGAAACCGCTTTGGCTCTGTTGCCTGCTTTGCCTGCCATGCCTCCCTATAAGAACGAACGGGGCGGACCTGGATGAGTTGATGCCGGTGCGCGGGCTTTGCATCGCCGCCCCACGGCCGGATAATGTGGATAACTTCGTTGCGTTTATTGATCGCGAATTGGCGCCGCGGCATATCAATACTTTGATTTTGCGGGTGGATTACAATTATCAATTCGAAACGCACCCGGAACTCAGGGACGGGGACGCGCTCTCCCGGACGGATGTCAAAAAGCTGGTTGGCGTATGCCGAAAGGACGGAATCAAGATCATTCCGCAGATCAATTTGCTGGGGCACCAGTCTTTTGGATCGCACCTGGGAAAACTGCTCAGTGTTTATCCCGAATTCGACGAGACCCCCTGGGTGAAGATGCCCGAGAAGTATAAATGGCCCAATGCCGACAAACTTTATTGCAAAAGTTATTGCCCGCTCCAACCCAAGCTGCACGAAGTGATTTTTCCCGTCATTGACGAGCTTTGCGACGTTTTTGAGACGGATGCGTTTCACGCCGGGATGGATGAGATTTTTTATCTGGGCGAAGACCAATGTCCGCGCTGCGGAGGACGCGACAAAGCCGAGCTGTTCGCGGACGAGGTGCGGCGCATCCACGATCATCTCCGGGAAAAAAACCGGCGTCTGTGGATTTGGGGCGACCGGTTGATCGACGGCAAAACGACGGGACTGGGTGAATGGGAAGCGAGTTACCGAACCACCGCGCGCGCCATTGACCTCATTCCCAAGGATGTGATGATTTGCGACTGGCATTACGAGCGACCTGATCCAACGGCGGTTTACTTTGCGATGAAAGGTTTCGATGTGGTGACTTGCCCGTGGAGGTCGGCGGGCGTCGCGACGCAGCAGACGGACGATATGTTGCGCTGGCGCAGAACGAGTTCAAAGGTGATGCGGACGCATTTTCAAGGGATGGTCCAAACGGAATGGATGAGCGCGGAGACGTTTCTGGACGAGGAATCCGCCGGAAAGGGGAACCCGACCAACGCGTGGAATTGCTTGCAGGCCGTCGTTAAAGAAGTGGGCAAAGCCGCCGCCGCACCCCAAAATGATCAAACTATGGGAGAAGGGGAGTGATTTGCAGGTTGGAGAACCGGAGTCACCTTTCCGAACGGCTTGGTCATCACGAATTTCTATGGGAGGGATGGCTACTTGGCCGAACGATCTGAAATCGGAATAGCCACCGATTACTAGTGTAGTGTCTCATAAACGACTGGAGTTATCCCCGTTTTTTCCTCGATTTTGGCAACGTGCAGCCGGGTTTGATTTGCTCCAAGGTCTGGCGGCACTTTTTTAACTTTTCGACGATGGATTCCACAGTGGCCGTCCAGACAAAAGGTTTGGGGTCTTGGTTCCAAGCCGCCAGAAACTCATCGATGGCCGCAATGAGATCGGCACACTGACGAAAGCCCCCCGTCGAACGCGTTTTTGCGTCAATTCCCCAAACCAACGTTCGACCAGGTTGAGCCAACTGGAACTGGTCGGAATAAAATGCGGCACAAAGCGGGGATGTCGTTTTAACCAGGCTTGCAC
>DATAUD010000001.1:0-60264 GCA_036268455.1 Verrucomicrobiia bacterium | reverse complement strand
GATCGGGGTTTCATCGAATTTTGCAATTGTGGACCCGCCCGGTTCGCCGGGGCTGCCGCCTGGAAGTCATGCTTATTTTCTGGATTGGACCAATGACATGCCGGGATTGCACACGCTTACCGCAACCGCTACGGATACGAGTGGAAAAATGGGGACGTCGGCGTCGGTGACAATAACCATCGGCAACGCCACGCCGCCGCCACCGACAATAACGATCACGCAACCAACTAACGGCGCGGTCTTTACCACACCCGGAAATATTTCGATCACAGCATCGGTAGATGATCCCGCGGGAGAAGTTGCGTATGTGTCTTTTACCGCGACATATGCAGCCAGCAACAGCTTCATTATAGTCAGGGAAGTTCTAGGGAATGTCTCGAACTTTGTTTCGGCTCCTCCCGACAAGCTATATTCGCTGGTCTGGTCCAACCCGCCGCCGCTGCAATGGACGCTTGTGGCCACGGCAGTCAGCAGCAACGGGACGGCGGTGAGTTACGCGACGGTCCACATCACTGTGGAAAAAGGCGCGCCACCGCCGCCGGTGGTAACGATCACGCAGCCGGCTAATGGGGCGAGATTTACCATGCCCGCGAATATCCCGATCACCGCGGCGGTTGATGATCCGACGGCGAATGTGGCCTTTGTTACTTTCACCGCGGCGCCGGAAGGGATTGGCCCGCAACCGCTGCTGTATGCGATTTTACTGGGGCCGGTTTCCAATTATGTTTCCGCTCCGCCGGACAGGCTTTATTCATTTGACTGGTCAAACGCCCCTGCGGGAACGTGGTCGATCACGGCCAATGCTTTTCTCAGCAACGGCGCGTCGGTGGGCGCGGCGTCGGTGGAAATTGTTGTGGCGAGATCGACGAATATTCCGCCGATCGTGCGCATCACAAGTCCGGCAAATAACAGCGTGTTTCGCGCGCCGGTGAATGTGGCGTTGGTAGCGTACGCGGATGCCCTGAATGGGTCGGTATCGAGCGTCGAGTTTTTCGCGGGGTCGAATGCGCTGGGTTTTGGGAAGGAGTTGATTTTGCCGATTGCATATCCCTTGACGTCCGGTGGGTCTCCTTTCCTCCCGCCGATCGCGTTTCGCACAAATACGTTTGAGTTGATCTGGAGCAACGCGCCGCCAGGAACTTACGCCGTCACGGCGGTGGCAACGGACAGTGACGGGGACACGGGCACTTCGGCCGCTGTCAATATTACGATTTTGCCGGCGCCGACGCCTCCGACGAACCGGCCGGCGATTGTGAGCATTGTTGCGACCGATCCGATTGCAATTGCGGGGACAAATTGCTGGCGATGGCTGGGCGGTCCTGTGACGTGGAGCAATTGGACGTCGCCGGCGGCGATTTGGACGTGGTACACGAATTGCGGGCCGAAGGACGCGACCTTTACTGTCACGCGGATCGGCGCCACCAACAGCACTCTGAATGTCGATTACGCGATAGGCGGCACGGCGAGCAACGGCGTTGATTACGCGACGCTCCCCGGAAGCGTGACGATCCCCGCCGGGCAAAGCGCGGCGATGATTACGATTGTTCCCATCGATGAGGTCACTTCGACTGTCGCGAAAACAATTGTATTGGAATTGAAGCCGACGACGAATGTCCCGGTGGATTATGTGCTCGGGATTCCTCGCGTGGCGGAGGGGCTCATTGTTGACAGCGAACGGCTGGAGCCGTTGGGCGCATTTCTGCCGGACGGATCGTTTCATTTGAGCCTGACGGGGCCTGACGGCGCGTGGTTCCACATTGATTATTCGACGGACTTGATCAACTGGACGACGCTTTGCACGAACCAGGTGATCAACGGGTCGATTGACTTTGTTGACCCCGACGCATCCGGGTCGCCGAGTCGGCAGTATCGCGCAGTTCCGATTGCGAATCCGCCTTCGAATTAGCGCAGGGCGTGAGGAAACAAATCTAATTGCCCGCACGGCCTCGTGATGTAGATTGTGATCAGGCAATCTACATGAGGAGGGCGCTCCAAATTTGCGTTTTAACCGTGGTCTTTTTGTCCTGGCGATGCCTGGGACAGAACGAAATCATTTATTCCGACGCTCTGGCAAACGGCTGGATGAATTACAGTTGGGCTGCGGTCAACACGAGTTGCACGAGCAATCTTCCCCCGGGCGCCACCGATTGCATCAGTATCTATTGCACGAATTACACGGCGCTTTATCTCGCGCACACGGATTTTGATTCGACTCCCTTTGCCAGTGTCAGCTTCTGGCTCAACGGCGGAGCCGCCGGCGGGCAAGTGCTCACAGTCACGGGAACGCTCGGCGGAGCCAACCAAAGCTTGTACACGCTGCCACCTTTAAGCGCAAATACGTGGCGGCAATTCACCGTTTCACTTGCATCAATCGGCGTCGCGAATGAGCCGACCTTCGACGGCATTTGGATTTGGAATTATAACAATTTTACAAATCCGATTTTTTACGCCGCGAATTTTGTCCTGATCGCCGGTACAAACTCGCCGGCGCCGAATCCCACCAATTTCCTCGGGATCGACGCGGCGATGAACCGCCATGCGATCAGCAGCTTGATCTACGGCGCCGCGTTCGCGAGCTCGAACCAACTAGCTGACCTGAACTTCACGCTGAACCGATCGGGCGGAAACGAGGAATCGACTTATAATTGGATGATCAACGCGCATGGCAAAGGGGCGGATTATTATTTTGAAAGCTACCCAGATCCATCCTCGACGTCGGGGGAATCAGCGGACTCGGTAGTGGCCAACAGCAAAGCGGCGGGCGCGCAACCGCTGATCACGATTCCGATGATGAGTTGGGCGCCGAAATTGGGGCCGAACCGCGCCATTCTTCCGAGTTATTCCATCGCCAAATACGGGCCTCAGACAGGGCATGATCCTTACCTTGCGGACGCAGGCAACGGCGTAAGCGTCACCAACGACACGCCGATTACGTGGAACGATCCAAATGATTCCTACACTCCTGTCGGTACCAATTTCCAGACGGGTTATGTGGAACACCTGACCAATAACTGGGGCGTCTCCACCAACGGCGGAGTTGGCTTTTACATCATGGACAACGAACATAGCCTCTGGTCTTCGACGCATCAGGATATCCATCCGGTAGGACCGACGATGCGGGAAATCTTCGGGAAAATGGTGGCCTACGCTTCGATGGTCAAAACGCTCGACCCGAACGCGCTGGTCCTGGGGCCGGAGGAATGGGGTTGGTCCGGCTATCTTTACAGCGGCTACGATCAGCAATGGTCCGGCCAACATCAAAACTATAACCCGGCGGATTATCCCGACCGCCAGACGAACGGCGGATGGGATTATATGCCGTGGCTGCTCAACCAGCTTCATCAGCACGACACAAACACCGGCCGGCGGTTGTTGGATTATTTCACGCTGCATTGCTATCCGCAGGAAGGTTCGGTGGGCGGAAACGCGGTTGACACGGCAACGGAACTGCTTCGAAACCAGTCCACTCGCCAGTTTTGGGATCCCAATTATGTGGACCCGAGTTGGATCAATAGCGTCATTATGCTTATTCCGCGGATGTCCAACTGGGTCGCGGCTTATTATCCGGGCACCAAAATCGGCATTACAGAATACAACTGGGGCGCGGAGTCTTACATGAGCGGCGCGACGGCACAGGCGGACATTCTCGGCATTTTCGGACGGCAAGGGCTGGACCTGGCGACGCGATGGGAAACACCCGCGCCGAACACGCCGACGTACTTGGCGATGAAAATTTACCGGAATTATGACGGGAAGCTCTCGACTTTCGGCGATACCAGCGTGCTGGCAAACGCGCAAAATCCCGACAACGTGGCCGTCTTCGCCGCGCAACGTTCGACGGACGAAGCGCTGACAATCATCGCTGTCAATAAATATCTTACAGGCACGACCCCCTTGTTCATCGACTTGACCAATTTCACCGGGACGGGTAACGCGCGGGTCTGGCAACTCAATTCCAGCAACGTCATCGCGCGCCTGCCTGACGTGAATTACGCAAACGCCGCTTTGCAAACCACGGTGCCCAGCCAAAGCGTGACGCTGTTCGTGCTGCCGCCGAGTTCGGTATTAAACATCAAAGCCGCGCCGCAGAGCACCAATGGGCAATTTCAGTTTTCGGTGACCGGCGAGATTGGGCGAAGTTTCCTTTTGCAATCCTCGACGGACCTTTCGCGATGGACCACGGTGAGCAACGGCACGATCAGTGGCGCCAACACGTCCTTCGTGCTTTCAGCCGGGGCAAATGCGGAGTTTTATCGGGCAGTACTTGTGCATTAACTTGGCAAACCTTGGGCAGGCGGGTACTGTTCGTTGAATTGCCAATGAAACATTCAATATCTTCGCCTCTTTCCCGCCGCGGCTTTTTTGCATTGTCTGGAGCGATCTCAGCCGCCGTCGCCACAGGGACCACTGCCACCAAGGCCCTGGCCGATGATGCCCAACCCGAAGCCGCCGGAACGAAGAAGTATCCGATCGGCCTGGAACTCTATTCAGTGCGGGACGAATTGGCGCGCGACCTGCCTAACACGTTGAAAACGGTCTCAAAAATCGGCTACGAAGTGGTTGAGTTTTACGCGCCCTATTTCAAGTGGACCCCGGCTTACGCCAAGGACGTTCGCGCGCAGATGGATGATCTCAGCCTTCGTTGCTATTCCACCCACAACGGCTTCGAGTCGTTTACCCCCGGGGAGACGATGGACCATGCCATCGAACTAAACCAGATTCTCGGCGCGCGTTACTTGGCGCTCGCGAGCGCGCCGGGGCGCACCCACGGCGTTGAGGGCTGGAAGGGCCTCTGCGACAAACTTACCACCGCTGTGGATCAATTAAAACCGCACGGACTAAAGGCTGGATACCATAATCACGAGGCGGAATGGGCCAAATTGGAAAATGGCCAGCGAATCATGGAAGTCATGGCCGCCGACACGCCGAACGAATTCATGCTGCAACTGGACGTAGGGACTTGTGTGGCGGCGGGCTGCGATCCGGTTGCCTGGGTCAAGGCAAACCCGGGGCGCGTCAAAACCATGCACCTCAAGGATTGGGCGCCCGGCTCCAACGAGGACGGGAAGGGCTTCCGCGTCTTGTTTGGCGAGGGTGTGACACCGTGGAAAGAGCTTGTGGCAGCGGATGAATCGGTGGGTGGCGCGGAATATTTTTTAATCGAGCAGGAAGGCAGCCGGTTTTCGGAGTTTGATTCGGTAAAGCGCTGTTTGGAGACGTGGAAGACGATGTTTGGAAAAGCATGATTTGGCCCCCAAAACCGGTCAAATTGACCGTTGACAGCAAGGCGTCACGATAGCATTCTTGGGGGCTATTTAAGGCGGCGCCCATGAAGGACGTCCGCAAATCTGGGAAGGAAGTGAGAGTTTTTGACCGAAATAAGATTGAAAAAAGGTGAACCGGTGGACAAAGCGTTGCGGCGATTGAAGAAAAAAATCGACCGTGAAGGAACGCTAAAGGAGGTCCGTAACCATCGGCACTTTGAAAAGCCCAGCGAGCGCAAGCGGCGCAAAATGAAAGCAGCCCGCTTTTCCGCGATGTTGAGCGCGCGCTACGCGGACTTGTGACCCGTTGTTGAACTCTCACTGCCGAGCGCGGTCCATAGGGGGCTGCGCTCGGTTGTTTGTTAAATGTATTCGTTTTCGACTTGCTGGAATTCTCACCGGCATACGGATGGACGCGCCATGTTGCGCGAAATCCGGTCTCTTGGCTTTGAGTGGGCCGAGTTGAGCCACGGTATCCGCATCAGCCTTCTCCCCGGCATCCTCGACGCGGTTGACGCGGGGGAAATCAAAATTTCGACCCTTCACAATTTCTGTCCCCTGCCGATGGGTGTCAATTTCGCCGCCCCGAACCTTTTTGTTTTTACTTCGCTGGACCCCCGCGAGCGCGAAAATGCATGGCGCCATACTGTCAAGACCATTGAAACGGCCGCGCGCGTCAAGGCCCCTGCCGTTGTGCTGCACATGGGGCGCATCGACATGAAGGAATACACGGACCGGTTGCTGGAAATGATCCAGAAAGGGCAGAAAGAAAGCCCCAAATACCAGGCGCTTTGCGAGGAAGTCATGGAAAAACGGGAGAAGAAAAAGGAAAAGCACATGGAGTACACGGCGGAAATGCTGGAGCGCATCGCGGGCCTCGCGGAGCGTCACGGCATCAAGCTGGGCATCGAGAATCGCGAGGCACTCGAGGAAGTTCCGCTG
This sequence comes from Verrucomicrobiia bacterium, assembly GCA_036268455.1. Lineage (GTDB taxonomy): Bacteria > Verrucomicrobiota > Verrucomicrobiia > Limisphaerales > Palsa-1400 > DATAUD01. Next base: position 54,058 of record DATAUD010000001.1, on the reverse strand, counting down.
GATTCGGATTTGGAGCTTTTCCTGTTGCAGTTCAACCGGCCCTCCATCGGTTACTGGCATGATTGCGGGCACGCGCAAATCAAAGAAAATCTCGGTTTCATCAATCATCGTCTGCACATCGAGTCCCTGGCGCCGCGCTTGCTCGGTCTTCATATCCATGACGTGGAATTTCCCGGACGGGACCATCGCGCGCCAGGTAGCGGGACAATTGATTTCGCGTCCTTGAAACCGATGATCAAGCCGGAGCACATCAAGGTGTTTGAATTCAGCCCGAGCCTGTCGCCGGAGCAGGCCGCCGAGGGAGTCGCATTCATCAAACGGACTTGGGGCGAGGAATGAAAACACTGAAGACGGCCTGGAACGTGAGTTGGCGGGTGGGATTTTGTTTGTTCCTACTGCTTTGGATATTCAATTCCATTTTCATGAGCGATGGGAAAATCGCGGCCCAGGCTTCGGGGGTGAATTGGACGGCTTTGAACCACTCGCAACAGTGGCGGCTGGCATGGACCGACGGTCCGCGGGATTTGTGGCACATGTTGCGATTAACGCATTTGTGGGCGCTGATCCTTTCGGTGCTGCTTGTGGGGCTGGCGCTGTTCGTGGGCGTGATTCGCTGGCGGGTCGTGCTGGAAGCGCAGGGACTTCATTTGGGTCTGGAGCGGGCGACGCACATCTCGCTTGTCGCGCAATTTTTTAATTCCTTTCTGCTGGGTTCCACCGGCGGCGACTTGATCAAGGCGTATTACGCGGCGCGCGAAACGCATCACAAGAAAACGGAGGCGGTGACAACCGTTTTTGTGGATCGATTGGTTGGCTTATGGTCGATGCTGTTTTTTGCGGGAGTGATGATGATTCCGAATTGTCGATTATTGAAGGCGTCGCGCGACCTTTATGTTCCGGCGCTGTTCATTCTGGCGATGCTCGGCGGGTTGAGCGTGGTTTTGGGCGTGGCCTTTTGGGGCGGCGTATCAAAGCGCTTTCCACGGGCGCGGCATCAATTGCGGAGACTCCCAAAGGGAGAATTGCTGGAGCGGGCATTGGATTCGTGCCGTCAATTCGGAAAGGAGAAAAAATTCCTCCTCAAAACGATCGTTATTTCGTTGTCCCTCAACGTCATCTGGGTACTGCAAGTCATGGTGCTTGGGGCGGGTCTGGACTTGAACATTTCCCCCGTGGCCTTATTTGTCATTGTGCCGGTTATTTTTTGCATATCGGCGCTGCCGATCACTCCGAACGGCCTTGGCGTGCGGGAGAATTTATTCGTGCTGATGCTGGCGGCGCTGGCGGTCCCAGTGCAGCGGACGGCCGCCCTCTCGGTTTCGCTGCTGGCATCGGCGGAAGGGTTGTTTTGGAGCCTGGTTGGCGGCGCGATTTACATGGGATTGAGGAAAAAAGAGCATTTGGAGGAAGTCACGCACGAAACCGCGCCTGTAAACGAGGTTTGAGTCCAAGCCGATTCGCTGTTACAACTAGACCGGACATATATGGATAAACTGCTGTTAATCGATGATGAGGCGGATGTGCAATATTCGTTCCGCCGCATCTTTGACCAGCCGGACATCGAATTGACCACCGCCAACAGCGGCGAAGAGGGATTGAAAATCATCCCCCGCCTCAAGCCGGACCTGGTCATCATGGATGTCCGGATGGGCGGCATGAACGGACTGGAAACGTTGCGCCGCCTCCGCCAGGCCGACGCCAAACAAATGGTCATAATGATGACCGCCTACGGCACGACGCAAACAGCCATCGAGGCGATGAAGCTCGGCGCGTATGACTATTTGCTCAAGCCGTTCGATGTCCCAAAGCTCAAACAGATCGTCCTCAACGCGTTGAAAGCCGCGCGCGACATGCGGCAGGTCGTCTCTTATGAACCGCTGCTGGAATCGGAGGATTACGACATCGGCATCATCGGGCGTAGCGAAGCGATGCAGAACGTTTTCAAGACCATCGGCCAGCTTGCGGACAGCAACGCGACGGCACTGATCACCGGCGAAAGCGGCACCGGAAAGGAATTGGTCGCACGAGCGGTGTACCATCACAGCAAGCGGAACGGGCAGCCGTTTCTGGCGATCAATTGCGCGGCGATTCCCGAGAACCTGTTGGAAAGCGAATTGTTCGGACACGAAAAAGGCGCGTTCACCGGCGCCAGCGCCCAGCGCATCGGCAAGTTCGAGCAATGCAACAACGGCACGATTTTTCTGGATGAAATCGGCGATATGACACTTTCGACGCAGGCAAAAATCCTGCGCGTGCTGCAATCAGGCTCGTTCGAGCGGGTCGGCGGCAACCAGCCGATCAAGGTCGATGTCCGGGTGATTGCGGCGACGCACCGGCCGTTGGAGGAAGCTGTCGCGGCCCGCGAATTTCGCGAGGATTTGTTTTACCGGCTGAACGTGGTGAGGATTCACATTCCTCCTCTGCGCGACCGCCGGGAGGACATTCCGCTATTGATCAATTATTTCCTGAAAAAATTCGGACTGGCGCAAGGCCGCGCTCCCAAATCGATAGCGAATCCCGCAGTGGAGCTGCTGGAACGATTTCATTGGCCGGGCAATGTGCGGGAATTGGAAAACGTCGTCCAACGGGCGGTCGTTATGGCCAAGGGGGACGTCATTCTGCCCGGCGATTTGCCGCCGCTGATTTCCAACGCGGCAGCGCCGCCGCAGGAAAGGGCCCTGGCGTCATCGCCAAGCGTTGCCGCGGAGCCGGACAGACCCACCGATCTGGTCTCGATCACTCGCACGTTATTCGAATGGGCGCGAGAGAATCCGAAACTGAAAATTCTTCCCGCCGTGGAGCGTGAATTGATTATCCAGGCGCTGTTGGATACCAAGGGAAACCAGGTGCGGGCGGCCAAGCTGCTTGGCATTACGCGCGCGACGTTGCGCAAACGCGTCGAGAAATTTCAGATCAAGCAGGAACTCGCAATCCAGTAAGCGCGCCGTGCCTTTCAGTTTGCTTTTGACCGGGTCAAAGTGGACGAAGAGTCAAAACTTTCACCATGTCTCTCCCGTTCTGTTTACGCACCGGCGCGTCAACCTGGGTTAACGATTCTTTTGAGGGAAGAAAAGACGGATGAATTCCAAGCAATTTCGGGCGACGCATCGTCTTTTCAGATGCGTCGATACACCTCGGAACGGTGTTGGATGCGGTAGATGCGAACCAGTTTTTGAGCGGGATAATTCCAATACAGAATGCGGTAGTCGCCTATGCGGAGTTTGCACAAACCAGCCAAATCTTGCGGCATTCCTACGAGGCGCCGATGCACCATAACGGCGGCGTTTTCAGCAAGCCATTGGATTTTGCGCTCGACACTAGCGCCTATGGCGGCGTCCAGATCGGCTAATTGCGTGTCGGCGTTGCTGCCTATTTCGACCCGGTAGGGCATGACAAATGGCGCGGCTTCCAGGGCTTGAATTTTCCGGCCTTGTCTTCGCGGCGGGCATCGCGCAGTTCAGACATAACCTTGGAGTTATGCGCGGTGAGCCAGTCCTGTAATTCGTCGAGTGTCTCGACCGAGGAAAGAACGCCCGTTGGAATTTCAACCGTTTCCGTTTTCATCACCGACATTATAGCATACTTCCGATTGACGTGTAAATGCCGCGTGTTTTCATTTCCAAGGATATGGCGTCGTTCTGATAAATGCGATTGCCTCAGATCAGACGCGCCGAAGGAGTTGGTTCGCTTTCCATGGGATGCCGCGCGTTGGACACTTCCAGAGCACGCGGAGGAAGGGCGGCAGTTCTTTATACGGCACTACAGGCGCAACGGCATTGACACGGCATACTATCGAAACTTGAGAACAGGGTCGGAGCGGTGACACCTCAAGTGCTCCGTTGTATGGCGCATCGTTTCCCGCACGAAGTTTTTTGCTCGTTTTTGAGAGCTTTTCGGTTCTCTTGCTTTGACTGATGATCTCGACGAAACTTTTGATTCTATTGACTGAATCCCATGTTGTCCGTTTGAGGGATTTTGGAGGCAAAACCGCTATGTCAATTATTGCACTGTGGCGCGATAGAACTTTGCGGTCGCCGATGGAGAAGGATCGGTCCACTGCATCGGTTGGCCGGTGCCAACCAAATTGGTGGCCACCGTCGTCCAATTGCCCGGACCCGCAACGGAAGAGCATTGGACGCTGTAATGCTTGTTGAGAACAGAGGGCCATTGAAGCACGAATCCAGCGCCGGGTACGGTGCTTGACGGTTGAAATTCAAAGATGGAGGTCGAGTCCTGCGGATTGGTTCCCGCAATATATTCCCGCCAATTTGAGGCGCCGTCGCCGTCAGGATCGGCATTGGCCGCCGAAAGAGGGTTGGAAACCGATCCGAAATTAAGCAAGCGCCAGGTGTCGGGTATGCCATCGTTCCAACTGGAACCGGACCGGTTGCTGACCGTAATCAAGCCGTCCTGCACAGTGGCGTGGAAGAGCGCGAGTCCGTTCGGAGAGGCGGAGAAATGATCGAAGTGAACCAGGTAGGAGGAATTGGCCGTGACGTTTGTCGGCAGCGTGATGTTCAGTGTGCCAAGAATGTTGGCGCCACTGACGCCGGAAACAGATGGGTCAAGCCATGCCTGGCCATACATATTGGCGCCCGTGCCGGCGGTCAAAACGTTGCTCGTGCTCAAACCAGGAACGGCTGAAAAACTGACTGCGGTGGAAATCGGCGGCGAACCATCCAGCGGATCGACCTCAACGTTGAACATCAGCACGCGGATTGGCAGGGTGTCCGCCGCCAAAACGCGGATAGGAACCTGGACAGTGGACGAACCTCCGGATACGATCTGGTCGGCGGCCACAGTGACATAACGCGGGCCGCTCACAGCCATTTTGGTCGGAGCGGGTTTAGACTTGAGGCTCAAGGGCGAAAGCGTGTTCGGAACCGCTACGGCGTTCAACACGCCATTGGACCAATACCGGTCAAACCATGTAAGCGAATAATCCAGAGAGCGGCGGAATGTGACGTAAACATCATCCACAGCCAGGATGCCGTCTCCCATTGATATCGAATTGATATCGCTGTCATTTCCGTTGTAATAATTGTTGTCACTTCCATCGCTGGAATCCATCGCGTTAAAGTAATCGCTCCCGGCCGGCGGGGCGTTCAGATGGTAAATGGCGGATTGGAAAACTTCTGTGACGTCGTTGGCCTCCAAATTGGTGTCGCCGAAATCGCCCGCGTTGAACCAGCGGAAGGGAGCGGCGTCACCGACCAGATACCGCGCCGAGCCGACCGTGACTATTTTGGTTGAATTAATGGCCCCTTGCCTGAGAGACCCATTGGTCACGGTTTGGATGAAAACCGGAGCGCTTATGCCGTCGGACGTTGCGGAACCATTGCCGGCGTTAATCTGGTAAGTTTGGCCGTTGACGGCGCTGCTTGGAATAACGAAGGAAAAGGCGCCGACAATGACTTTGCCGCCGCTGTTCAGAAAGAGGTCGTCATGAGCTTGCGAGTAAGTAATCAGCGTCTGCGAAGGCGTGGGATAAAGATTGGTCTCGGGCGGCCTCTCCACCCAACCGACCTCCAGCAGGTTCAGGGTCGGGTCGTTTAGAAGCAGGCTGGTTAATCCGTTGTTCCCCTCCATGGCCGGCGGAATGGGGACATAAAAACCCGGGATGGGCAATGGCTTCTCCAACATGGATTGAAAGTTGTAGGTTTGCCCGACTGAGGGCGAGTCGCCCACATTGGTTACCACGAGATCAAACTGGAGCGTGTACATCGCTTCAGCGCTCGGGATCAATGTCAGTGTTACGGGCGCCACAAACCGTTGTCCGGCCGCCGCGATAAATTCACTCGAGGCCTCGCCTGACGCAAATCCGAAAGTGAGCTGGTCGGCCTGAAAATTCGTCGGGGAGAACACCGCCGTCGATAAATCACTGGGTTGGAAATCGGGAGTAAACGCCTGCACGGTCATCGTGGTATTGGTTGTTATATCAATTGAAACGATTTGGCCGCTATTAACAGGTCCGAAACTGTTGGTGCCATTTTGGACAGGCGCCGAACCGTCCAGCGTGTACCACATTTGCGCGTTCGTCGTCCCGTCCGTCAGGAGGATTGCGGCGGCGTTGTCCCCACTGATGAAGGGATTGGCCGTTATAAATTGAATTCGCGTGCTGGAGACGGGGCTTGCGCGCCGTCCCGATGCCTCGCTGATCGCATATAAAGTCACGTCGGGCGAAATCGGAATGACCGGCGGCGGCACTTCCGTTTGACTCAATCCCACATCGTCCGTGCTAAACAGTTCGGGAGAATAGCCGGTGGTGGGACCTGGCATGGGAATGGTATTGTCCAGCGGGTTAACCGGGGTGGGGCCATAGGTTACGTAAGTTTCAGCGGTGGGATCGCCCTCAATCGCAATATCCATGGTATTGTCAAAGACAACCGACGTATCGGTAATGTCATTGAATTTGGCGCCTGGAATGCCATTTTCCAAAGGAAACGCGATGTAACCTATCGACGGCGCTTCGATCTGCGGCAATGGCGCAGTCGGTTGAAGCACACGCAACGCGTTGGCGCCGCTATCCACAATGTAGTAGCCGGAATCCGGGGCATCAATCGCCAGCCCCATCGGCGCGGCGAATTGGGCCACCGCTGGCAATCCATTGACCAGCCCCGGCTGGCCCGCAAGGCCCGAAACAGTCTGCACCACATACGTCGGCGATCCGTTCATATTGGTCAGATAAAGGCTGCGAATGGTGTCGTTGCCGCTGTCGCTGATGAGCAAGCTGTTATTGCCGCCGACCCAGAGAAGGCCACCCGGCCGGCTGAAGAGGGCATTTGCCGCCGTGATGCCATCGTTGGTGCCGCTGACGCGGGACGTTCCGGCAATGATCGAAACCGTTTGATTGCTGATCATGCAGATGACGTCATTTTTGGTATCCGCAACCCAGATATTGTTGTTATTATCGACGGCCACAGCCGCGGGAGAATTGAATTGATAACCGCCAGTGGCGATATTTGAAACCGTATTATTGACGGTTAACATTCGAATGGCGCTGTTCCCCTGGTCCGCAATGTAAAGGTTGCCCGCGGAATCGGCCGCGATTCCCGACGGATATGAAAATTGCGCCGAGGCGGCGGGTCCGTTGACAAACCCATACTGGCCCGTGACGCCCGCCAGGTTGCTGACGGTTCCGTTGAGAGACACATAGCGAAGAGTCTGATTCCCTGAATCCACAACGATGAGGCCGCCGCGCGCAAAAACTATTCCCAATGGATGCGAAAACTGGGCCACTGGACCGATGCCATTATTGGTTCCATACGAATTCGGGCCGTCCTGGCCCGCAAACGTGGTGACCGCGCCGCTGGAAGGCACATATTCAACAATCCGATTATTGTTGGCGTCGGTCAGATAGACATTCCAATTGGTATCGGTGGCGACGCCGTTTGGCCCCGCAAGGCCGGTGGTAATGGGCGAACTGACATATTGGCCGCGGGCGGCAACGACCCCCAGGAGCGCGACGGCCATTGCGCCGAAAAGGAGGCGCTTGCCCCGGGCAATTACGATTGAATGATGAATATGCGTGGTCATGGTTGGAGACGGATGTGGTAAAAGCGTGCGGTGCCGCTGTAATTGGTTATCAGAAGTTGATAGTTATTCCCGTCACCGGTATTGGTGTTTACGGCTGCCCAATTGTTCCCGCCCAACGCCGGGTTGGATTCCAGGATGTAGGTTTTCCCCGGCGCGGTCAGCCAGTTCAAGGCGAGGCCGCTTATTCCCTCGGCGTTAAAATTCGCGCTCTCAAATTGCAATCTGGATTGGGAATTTGTTGGATTGGTGCCGGCCAGATACTCCTGCCAGTTGGGCGAGCCATCGCCATCGGGATCAGCATTGTCAGCGGCAAGGCTGTTGCTCACATCGCCGAAGAAATAGGTCCGCCACTCGTCTGACGTGATTTGCGGAGGTTGCAACGCGCTCGGGCCAACCCACACTGTCCCGGGCAGGCTTTCAAACGCATAAGCGGTGGTGTAATCCGGCGCGCCGTCAACTCCCACGAAGCGCAGGCAATAAGATTCTCCGTTCGTAACTCCAGCCGGCACCTCGAAGGTGATGACACCGAGATAATTGCTGCCTTGAAGGGATTGTGAAAAGGCGCCTAACGACCACGCGCAAGCAATGTCGTTGGATGAAAGACCGGGCAGGTCGATGGAAGGGGCCGGGACACCGGACGCGGGAACGAACTGGATCGCTCCCGGCGCGGGCGCCGAGCCCTTGGCGGAGAGAATCGACCGGAATTGCAATCCCGAGAGACTGTAACCCGATCCTATTTTTACATAAATCGGAATGGAACAAGTTGTCCCCGCCGCGGCATTGGTCACGGTGCCGGCGCCGATGAGCGCCTGCCTCAACCAAACCAGCCCTGGCAATGAAGTGGTCAACGAAGCTTTTTTAGGCGCGCGCGGCGCTGATTCCGCTTCGGAAAGCGGCACGGGCGTTCCCCCTGGCGACCACGTCACCTGCTGATGGGCAAGAAACCCGCCATTGGTCCAAAAGCGGACCCAGTTATTTGTATCATTGCCGAGTGAACGCCGAAGAATGGTCTGCCAATCCAGGAATTCAATAAACCCGTCGCCGCCGACGCTTCCCGGAGTATCGGGCGGATAAGCGTCCATGGCGTCAAAGGCGTCGCTATAGGACGGCGGAACGCGGATGCCGACCGAGGCGTAAAAGGCATTATTGACATCGCTGTTTTCGAGGGTGCCGTCGCCAAATTCAGCGGCGTCGTAACCTCCCGAAGGCGAGGAATCGCCAACCAAATACGGAACGCTCGCGATGGTGAGCGTTTGATTCGACATGCCGAACAAGGCAACCGCCGCCTCCAAACCATCGCTTGTTCCGGAAGGATTGATTACAGAGAGATTGTATGTTTGACCGGCGGAGGCCCCGGCCGGAATTGGAATTTTTACAAGCGTCACCGTTCCAAGCCCAACCATGTCAAAGCCAGAATTGCCCACGGCGGAAACGATCAGTCCCTGGCCGTTATTCGCGGCGGCGTAGGGGCTGACACCATAATTGACAGGCGCGTCTTCCGGCGCCGGGCCGATAAGCGACACAAAATCGTCGTCCGTAATTGGAAGCAGATTCAAAGGTCCGGCGCTGACGGGATTTCCGCCCTCGGGAGTAACCTCGACGCGAAACTGAATGGACTCAAGGGGGACGTTGCTGTTCACCATCGCCAGGCTGATTGGCAGAATAGCCGTCGATCCCATGCCCGCAAGGTGGCTGGCGGCAAATCCGATTTTGTTGCCGGCAAAATTCGAGACTGAAAGCAATTCACTCACTAATCCGCTGGAGGCGAAATTTTGCGTGAAGGCGCGCACCGTGAGGGTGCTGTTGCTGGTGATGACAAGGGAGAGAGTCTGGCCGTCAGTAAAAGGCCCAATGCCGTTGCTGCCGTCATTAGTGGGCGCGGAACCGTCAAGCGTGTAATACATCTGCGCGCCGGTGGTGATGTCGTTCAGCAAAATGGCGGCGGCGTTGTTTCCGGTAAAGTTCGGATTGGCGGTAATGAATTGGAACCGCGCGGTCGTAACGGCGCTGGGCTGCCGGTTCGGCGCCGTCCCAATGGCGTAAACCGTCATGTCCGGCATTGGCGCGAGAATGGAAGCGAGCGGCGGCAGGGTGCCGTCCCCTGGATAAAGCTCTGGCGAGATTCCCGAATTGGGTCCCGGCTGTGGAATCGTATTGTCCAACGGGTTGGCCGGTGTTGGGCCATAAGTCATGTAAGTTTGAGTCCCGTCCTCGGCTACTATCGCAATGATGGCGGTATTATTGAACACCGCGGCGGAGGTGGGGTGGAAAACCGACCCAATTATCCCGTCGCCGTTCGGCTCGAATGTCACATAGCCCAGCGACGGCGCCGACACCGGCGGTTGCGGAGCGGAAGGCTGCAAGACGCGAACAGCATTATTCCCAGTGTCCACTATGAAAAAACCAAAGTCTTCCGCGTCAATCGCCAACCCCGTCGGCGAACTGAATTCAGAACCGCCCGGAGATCCGTTGGCGAGGCCGGGCTGCCCGGGGACTCCGGCGACGGTTTCAACGGCGTAACCGACAGACCCGTTAAAATTGGTCAGGAAAAGGTTGCGAACCGAGTCGTTGCCGGTATCGCTGACAAGCAAGCTGTTGTTGATGCTCGACCACAGCAGCCCGCCGGGCAGGTTGAATTGCGCCTGGGCGGCAATCGACGAATCGTTAGTGCCCGGCGAACCGGAGATTCCAGCGATGACTGTCACGACATGATTGCTGATAAGACAAATCACGTGGTTGCCGGTGTCGGCGACCCAAAGATCATTGTTGTTGTCCAAAGCGACTGCCGAAGGATCGTTAAACTGATAGCCGCCGACGGCCACGCTGGAAACCGTGTTGTTGGTGTCGAGCAGGCGAATTCCGTTGCCTTCGTCCGCAATATAGATGTTTCCCTGGCTGTCCGCCACAAGGCCGTTCGGGAAACTAAAGGTCGCGGAAAGAGCAGGCCCGTTGTTTGCGCCGATCACACCGGCTACCCCGGCCAAATTGCTGACGGCCCCATTAAAGCTGACGAATCGGATCAATTGATTCGCTTGATCCGCGACTACCAACCCGCCCCGCGCCGCAACAATGCCCCGAGGCTGGGAAAAACGGGCGGCCGACCCTATGCCGTTATTGGTCCCGGCAAATTGTGTTCCCGCCATTCCGGCGAACGTCGTCAATGACCCGGACGACGGCACATATTCCGCAATGCGGTTATTCGAGGAATCGGTGATGTATAAGTTGCCGTTGGCGTCGGTGGCTACGGCCGCCGGTTCATCCAGGCCCGAGGAAATCTCAGTGCCGACGTATTGCGCGGAAACGGAAGATGCCAGCAGGACCACAGCCACAATGCCCAGGGCGGCTTTGGCCACTGACTTCGAATTTGGAAAATCGATGTTACTCATGGCTGCAGTAGGATTTGATAAAAGCATGCGTTGCCGCTGTAATTGGTGATGAGCAATTGGTAATAATTGCCATCGCCCGCGTTGGTGTTAATGGCCGTCCAGGTTTTTGGTCCCAGGAAAGATTGAGATTCAAGGACATACTTCTTGCCCGGAGCGGTCAGCCAGTTCAGGGCCACGCCTTGAATTCCGCTGTTGTTGAATGCGGCGCTGGCGAACTGGAAGCACGAAGACGAGTTGGTCGGATTCGTTCCCGCGCGATATTCCATCCAATTGGGCATTCCGTCGCCATCCGCGTCCGCGTTGTCGGCGGCCAGGGGATTGGTCGTGCTGCCGAAGAAATAGGTTTTCCATTCGTCGGAAGTCAGGGACGGCGGCAATTGCGCGGCGGACGCCACCCAGACTGCTCCGGGGAAGCTTTCCATTTGATAATCCGTCGTTAAATCCGGCGCGCCGCCCCCAACTACAAATTGCAAAGTGTACGATTCGCCCGGGGCCGCGCTCGGCGGGACCTGAAAGCTAATCGCGCCCAGATAATTGCTCCCCCGCAAAGGCGGCTCAATTTCTCCCAGATCCCACGAACAAAGCATGTCATTGGCGGCGATTGGGTAAGAGACTTGCGGCGCCAGAATGTCGGCGGCCGTATTGAATTCGATTTGGCCAATTGCCGGAGCGCCGCCATTGGCCACCGCTGTTGCGCGGAAAGCCATTCCCGAAACATTATAGCCCGGAAGGACGTTCGCATAGACTGGCAGGAAATACGTATTGCCCGGGATCGCGTTGGTGACCGTCCCCGCCCCTATGGAAAACTGGCAGAACCACACCAAACCAGGCGCAGCAACGCCTACATCCAATTTTCTCGGACTTCCGCCGATTCCATCAGACATCGGCACCGGCGTCCCCGGCACCACAGACGGAATTTCCCAGTGATATAAACTGCCATTGGTCCAGCAGCGAATCCACGTGTTCGTGTCCCTGCCAAGGGATCGATTGACCACCGTCTGCCAATCCAGGTACGTCAGCAAATTATCACCAATAAGGCCAGAGGTCCCGCTGCCCGTTTCAGGATATACGTCCATCGCCTTAAACGCGTCGCTGTCGGAATACGGACGGTGAACGCTGACCAGCGCATAAAGCACCGCGTTCGCATCGCTGTTATTAAGAATTGCGTCGCCAAATTCACCATCATTGTAGCCGGTTGCCGGAGCGGCGCCGCCAGCCAGGGCCATCGGGTCGGTAATCACAATGTTCTGTGCCGGCATCGGTTCCAATCCCACTTCGGCCTCGAAGCCGTCTGAAGTGCCCGAGGGATAAAGAACGTTCAGGGAGTAACTCTGCCCGAGGGCCGCGTTTTTCGGCAATTGGACGCGCAACAAAACGACGGCCGCAAACTTCTGAACATCCAATCCCGACCCCGAGCCCGCGGCGGAAAACAACAAGCCCACACCGTTTGAAGGTGTCGTGTAACTGGGAAAATTCGTCACTGAAAGGGTGGCGCTGCCGGAAGACGGCCCCGCCAACTGCAGGTAATCATTCGCGGTAACGGCTTTGAGACTCAAAGAGGAAACCGACGGCGTGTTCGTATCGTTCGGAGTCACTTCGACACTGAATTGCAACGATTTCAGCGAGACGTTGCTCTCCAGGTCCACCACCAGCGGAACATAGACAGTCGAGCCTGCGCCCGCGTAAGTGGAATTGGGGAATCCGATCAGGTTCGTGGGCGCCAATGTCCCCGCGGAAACCGGGCTGCCATTGGTGCCGTTGAACGCCGCAATGCGCAACGAACTAAGGTCCTCCGACGGATTGCACCATTGAAGGGTTCCTACGTATAGGCCAAGGTCGAAAGACATTCCGACTTGGTCGCTATTGGTCGTCGGCGTCGAGCCGTCGGTCGTGTAATAGACGTTGGGCACGGCGCTGGTCACCGAGACAGTCACACAGTTCGGGTAGTACCCGTAGCTCGGACCGAAAGTGACCGCCGCCGGCGCATTAGTCGAAACGCCATTGGTGGCGCCTGCGCCGACTGGCGTCAGGTTCGTGGCGCCCGAAACGGTGCGGATCAAATCATAGAAAAGTTCAGTCACGAACAAATTGCCGGAAGGCGAAATTGTTACACTGACAGGCTCGCGCCCTGAAGCGCTGGTCCTTTCGGTTCCCGCCGGCCCATCCACCCAGCCGGCAAAAAGAGCCGGATCGGAGTCGCAGTCAGTGGCTGTCCACACATTGCTGGCCGTGCCATAGAGCGTGGTCGTGTTGAGATTGGTATCGATGAAACGGACGCGGTTATTCATTGTATCGCAAACGATCATGCTGCCGTCTCCCGAAGCCGCGATGCCGTGCGGTTGATCGAACATGGCATAATGAGGAGTGCCATCCCGCCATCCGACACCGTTGCCGCCTGTCAGAAGCCGCGGCGTTGAGTTTGCGTTGGTCGCAACCAGGTAAATGGCATTGCTCAGCGTGTCGCTGACCGCCAATTGGCCATCGGTGCGCAACGCCATGGCAACCGGTTTCCAATTGAAGCCAGTGACGATGGTTTTCACCGCCAGGTTTCCGCCCGCTATGAAGTCATATGTATAAGCGGGAGGAGGGTAGCCATCAATCAGTTGGAAACTGACGATCATTCCGTTGGAGAAGGCCATGAATACATTGGAACTCGCATCGACCAGCAAGGCCGTAGCCATCGGGACAACTGAACCATCCGTAAATGAAATCGCGGAAAGCCCGTTCAGATACATGTCCGCTTTCAGCAAAACACCATTGGTCGGCGTCATCACGTAAAGATCGCCCGCGGCATCAACGGAAACGCCGTTAACATGCGGGAAGGGATGATAGTTGGTGACTGATGTAACCTTCCCTTTGTTGGTCACATAGGACTGCACATAGAGTTGATAGGTTAAGCTGGCGCCCTGATTGCCCGCGTCGGTGATTTCCTCGACGTCCGAGTTGGTCGTATCGGCAATCCACAAATTTCCCCTTGTATCCAGCGCGCTGGCCCACGGGCCGTGAAACTGGGCATTGGTAAATGTGTTTCCGCCGGCAAAACCAGCCCACGGCGCGCATGAACTGATGTGCGGACCGCCGGCGATCGTTTGAACCGAGACTTGCGCTTGCGCGTCGAGGCCGGCCCAAACCAATCCGAGGCTGGCCAAAGCCCCGGCACACTTCTTTCGCCATGCGCCATTAATTCTCATAAAACTCATAAGAAGGAACGTGTTAAGGCTGATAATCCGGCTTCACGTCTTGCTTCGGCTTTGTCCAATCGTAAGGCTCGCCTGTGTCCCAAATCGGCTCTTTGATGTTCGAGGGCGCCGCGCCTTTTTGCGCCAGGAACGTTGTCTGCGCCGGCTGGAAGTCGCTGTCAGTAATAATGGTTGGCGTCACGAAGATCAGGATCCTGTCTTTCGAATCTGATTTTGCGTCGCTCCTAAACATGTACCCCAGCCCTGGCAAATCCCCCAGGAACGGCACCTTGGTGAAAGTCTTCGTGACTACGTCGTTGTCCAATCCTCCCAGCACGAGCGTGTAGCCGGTCGGCACCGCGGCTTCCGTGACAATTGCGCGGCGGTCAAAGATCGGCGCGGTGCTAACCTGGCCGTTTAGCGACTGGCTCGCGACCAGAGCGTCTTTCTGCGAAATTTCGGGGCGCAAGTCCAACAGCACATTGGTCGGTCCGGCGATCCGCGGGGTCACGATCAGTTTGACACCCACTTCGTTCAGGATGACGCCTTTTACTTCCTTGTCGTAATTAGGAAGGACAGTCGCAAGGCCCGCCGCCGCTCCGGCCGCCGGCGCGCTTTGTGTCTGCTCGAAAATCGGGATGTTTTGCACCACCATCAGCTCCGTCGGCACGCCGTCGAGCGCCACGGTTCGTGGGAACGCAATCGACTTGGTGTCGGCGTCGGTATTAAGAAATGAGAGCACAGCCGCCAGGCCGTCGGCGTTCAGAAACGCGGTGGTGGGGCTGAATCCATGCGCTGTACTGAGCGAAAGTCCGCCGCCCGACGCCGGATTTCCAGGAATTGAAGTTGTTAAGCTGGTGACATTGCTGAATAGCGTGGAGACTCCGGAAGTCGGCGTGGGAGCGGTTGCTCCGCTCGGCATCGTCGTCGTGCCCGTGCCGCCCACGCCCGTGCCGACCTGATTGACATTATTGACAGTCCCTCCCGTCAGCCCGTTTCCGAAACTGACATGCTGGGCGGCCAGTGTGCCTGTCCAGTCCACACCTTTTGCCGAAGTAATGTCCTTGGTCGTCTCCACAATCTTGGCCTCGATCAAGACCTGCTTGGTCGGCGTGTCCAATTTGGCGATTAATGCTTCCACACCGGGCAATTCCTTCTCTGTGGTGCGAATGACCAATTGCCGCGTGCGTTGATCGCGGATAATTGTGCTGCGCACTGAAAGCGTTGGCTGGATGTCCGCCATGATATTAGTCGGCTCGCTGTAGCGCAAAGCCACCACGGCCACCACCAGCGGCTCCAGCGCGGCCGGGTCCTTGGCGGTCACACGTCCGATTTTGGTGCGCGGGTCCCATTGCAATTGCCAGCCCCAGTTGTCCAACAATGCCTGCAACGCCTGCATCGCGGTGACTTTGTGCCACTTCTCCGTGACCATCGGCGGCAAAATCGGGTGGCCATCCGGTCCAACTCCGTTCACCAGCCTGGGATCAAATTGAATGTTCAATCCAGCCTGGAGCGCCAGCGTCCGAATGGCATCCGGCAGCGCGACGCCGTCGAACGCCACCAAATCAACTATGTCGTCGCCGGACGGTGTGTTCGTGAGTCCGCCATCGGGTCCAACCAGGGGCGGGACGGCGGGCGCGGAAGGGGTTGCCGTGCCAGATTGACCGAACGCTCCCAGGCATGGGGCTAACACCACCAGCACGAGCGCAATGAGGTTTTCCGTTTTCATATAGCTATCAGCATTTCAACTTTGTCGGTTCCACGCGGGATAATTCCTCCGCGTGTCAATAATTCTTCTTGTCCATAAACAGGCGTTTCGATTGAGCTTCTCCGTCCACTTTGATGACGACGTAATCGTTGCCGATCGTCAAACAGCGGACTCGCAATTGGCCGCTCGGCACGCGCACCAGGCCCTGTTCACCCGTCTCCAGAATCTCGTTGTTGATCACACAGGATCGACGACTTGCCGAACCAACGATTCCCTTCAGAAGCAGTTCGCTTGCCACGGCGGTTTTCCGGACTTCGCTTGCCTGTTGCGGAGGCGGCGCCGGCTCGCGGCGATGTGAGTCGGGAAAAAACGGGTCTCGCGCCTGGGGAGGCTGCAAGTCCTCGAAAACAGATACGTATTCGTTCGTCTGGGAAACGGCGGCTGCTTTAGTCTTGACGACCGGCGCGGCCTTCTTGGCGGCCGGGGCGGCCGGCGGCGCCTTCTGGCATCCCGCCATAAAACAGCAAGCCAGCCCAATCCCCATTAAAAACCGGGGCGCATCCGCGAAATTGTGGGGAATCTTCATTTTGTGTCGCTAGTGGGGGTGACCGGCACCACCAGGTCAAACGTGTACGCGAGCTTTTCCGGCTCTACTCCCGGCCCGGAATTCGCGGCGATTTCCACGTTCTGCACGCGGAAATAGGGAAACTGGTTTTCGAGGTCGGCAAAAAACTTTCCAAATTCATAGTAATAGCCGGTCCCTTTAAGACGAAACGTTGCCCATTTATATGGGAAACCCGGTATGATGCCCTCGTCGGTCACCTCGGGCTGGCTGTACGAATAAATATTGACGCCCTTGCGGCTCTGGATAAACGGATTGATTTCCCCTATGATCCACGCGTAAGCGTCGCGATCCGGCGCCAGGATCGCCTCCCGTTTGGCAAGCACCTGGCTGCTCGCCTGCAATTGCGTCGCGATCTCCGTTCCTTTGGTCATCTCCGCTTCCGCGTCTTTGAGCGTCTTGAGGACCGCCCGTGTGTTTTCCCGCGTGCGCCGGAGTTCCTCTTGCTTGGCGTTGACGCCAAAATACCAGAGCATGCCCATGATCAGGACCGCCCCGCCAATAATCGCCCCGATCCGCTCCTGCTGCTGTTTGCTAAGTTTGTTCATCGCCGGACCTCCGGAAAATGCGACTCAAGCGCGAATGTGATATACGACCGGCTCGGGTCGGACGGGTCCGCCGTCGGCAGGCTCAACGTGCCCTGAAGCACAAAACCGTCCCGGCGCCCGAGGTTTTTGACAAAGAAATCTGAATTGCAAAGGGCCTCCTTGAATTTCGTGTAATTCTGCTGGCTGGCATTGCAATCCTTGGCGTCAACAAATAAACTGATCTTTTCCACTTCGCCCCCCGGAATTGTCTTCTTGGTGGGGCCGCTCCCAATGTCCTGCGAGTTTTCCTTGAGGTACTTCTGTTCGCCTTTCAAGTGAGTGACCTGGATGTCATTGACAACGCTCTTCTGCAACGCGTTAAGAACCGGGGCCCACAGGAACCGGTTCGTCGAAAGATTGTCCAGCGCGGCCAGCTTCCGGTCTATTTCCGCCATTTTGAAAACATTGTTGGTGACAGCGGCGTAGTTTGCCTTCTTTTCCGCCCAACTGGCGTTGATGCGGCTGAGGTCCTTTTGGTCAAACCAAATGTCGCACTGCAATTTGAGTATCCACAACAGCACCAGCGAAATGGCGAATCCCGCCAGCCAGATTCCCCGTTTTACCGGGTCTTTCCGCCGTAATTCCTCCGTCGCTTGCGCTTCGGCCAATAAATTAATTCGGATTGGCATAATCAGCGGCGTGTTCGACCCGTGAGGCGCTCATCCCGTTTTTCCCGTGCGTGTGTAAGTTGATTTAGCATCGGCTCAAGTCAGCTTCGTAAAACCATGCACAGCAACTTGCAGGCCAAGTCGAAATGCAGGCTGAAACCGCCACAAGCCTGATACCGGCGGAAAAGCCCTTATTCCCTCGGATGAGAGGAACGCAACAACCGTCTATTGTAGTTTATTGACCAGCCCTGAAGTGAGTGTCCCAGTGGGAAAATTTGAGTGGGTTACCCGGCAAAATCTGTCCTATTGTATGACAAGCAGGCAAAAAACCAGTCAGCTTTCAGCCTCGACAGGCTTCGCTTCCGGTTCTTCGTCCGTGGACTCTTCTTTCTCTTCCTCCGTCTCGCTTTCCGCCGTTAACTTCATCGCGCCCACGAACAGTCCGGTAAAAAGACCGCCGCTGATCAGTGTATTCCGGAAAAATTCCCATGTTGGCGGATGTTCTGGAAACCCGGTTGTCAGCGCCCTGATCCATCCCGCCAGCGTCTTTTCATAATTGAGCGTAAGCCACGAGGTCGTGTTGGTCACAAGGTAAAACAAAATCGATCCAAGAATCCCGCCGCCCACCAATGCCCACCACGGCCTTTTCGCGCCAAGCGATTTCCCAAGCCAGATCAAACCGGCGTACGCAATGTAGTTTGGGCCTTGCCCCGCTATAAAACCTCCCCACGAAAATCCCACGCCGCGGTAGAAAACCAAATCCAGCAACAAATCCGTCACCAGCATTGTGACCAGCGGAACGATCCATCCCAGCCCTCCCGGCAAATAAAGGCCGGCGCAAAAAACAATGGCGTACGCCGCGCTGAAATTCGGCGGCATCAGCCCGGGCCATCGGCTCAGCGCAAAAACCACGATCAGCAGCACTGGCAACAGAATGTTTTTCTTCACGCCGATAACATAACAAGCCGCGCCGCGAATGGCGAGCCGCGAATTGCCCTGATTGATCCAGTTGGTAGTGGGGTACTTTGAATTTATCCCATGAATACGTGTAACCACTGTAGAGGCGAACAACTAGAGATGCGGCTTGACGAAGGATGCTGCAAGGCCAGCATTGCAGGATGCCAGAAAGCGATGCAAAGGTCACATTGTTCCAGTGGTTGTCATATGAATTATTGGTCCTTTTCGAAGCGTGGGGCCGTCTTAGTATTTGGTCGCTTATTTGGGCTGTCATTGGGGCTATGATTTCTATTTTGGGAGAAACATTCTTCGGTCTTAAGACAGAACACGATGCGCACTTAATGATGATTATCACATCCAGCACTGCCGCCATTGTGTTTTTGGGGCAATTTTTGATAAATCTTCTTGCAACCCCGGTTGCACTCCAAAAAAAAGCCTTAATGACGGGGGAGCAAGCACGCGCCGATGCGAACGAGCTTCGCAATAAGATGGGACAAAAACCACGGCTTGAAATGTTATATGCGACATCGCCAGCGACAAGGAATCAAGAAGGTGCAATTCAGGTGGTTATAAGAAATACGTCTGAATCAATAACTGTAAAAAATGTCGAAGTTACAGCCAAATCCGTAGAACCAAAGAATGTCATAAGCAGCCTTTTCCCGGCGCGACTGAAAGTCTTCAGCAAAGACCCATTAAATAGGACGTTTATTGTGGATAGCCTTCATGGTGGTCAGACGAGTAATTTTTGGTTGGCATACACCAGTCACGAAGGAGGAATGGGGTTTCTTATAGATAGCCGTTCCTCGTTGATTTACTACATGAGAGAAACCGACAAATTTCCCAATTCGCAGTGCGTATTTGAATTGGTGGCTACAGCCGAACATACACCAGCGGAAACAATGCGGCTGAAACTCTTTTGGGATGGACATGAAATTAAAGCTGAATTAATTAATTCTCTATAAGCGCAACCATTTCCTCCAGCGGCCAAACGTGGTCTGCGATGCCCGCTTCCATTGCCGGGGTCACGCGCAACGCGGTGTGGATGCGGCAGAAGTTGTAGTGCATGAAGTGGATTGCGGCGGCGTGCTTATGGTTTTCCAGCTTCTTCGAGAAGGCGTTCGTTAAGCGGGTATAGCGGCGGCTTCCCATGCGGACGGTCAAGTTCTGCCGCTCGATGTGGCTGGTGGAAACCAAGTGCCTGCTGGGGTTGCCGATAACTTTCCTTTTGCGGGTGCCGATGCACGGGGCTGGGGAAATAGCGGGCTTCTGTGACTTGGCCGTTGTCCTTGCCGTATAGCTTCACCAGTTGCGCGTAATCAATTTCGGAACCGAATGCACCCTCAACGGCTTCCAAATACGCTTTAAGCCCGTCTGAGGTTAAATGCACGCGATTGGCGAGCCTTCCTGCGAGGTCGTTGATGAAGAAATAGGCGTCAGCCGAAGTGCGCTTGCCGACATAGAAACAGGGAATCAGCTTCGTTTGGGAATCGAGCGCAATCCACGTCCAAGTGTCGCCAATGTCTTCCGCCCCTTTGAGGTCTTTCGGGATGTTGGCTTGCTTGCATTTCGTGAACGACCAGACCTCGTCAACCTGGAGAACTTTGCACGGCAGGTTGCGCATTGTCTTGTCCATGTAGGCGGCGCAAGCCGTACCAGCGGAAACCAACATCCGTTCAATGGTCTTTTTGGCCGCGCCGGTCAACCGTGCGGTGCTGCGCATTGAGCAGCCTTCCACGAGGCAACTGAGGATTTGAGCGCGTTTATCTGTCGCGAGGATGTTCATTGTTGGTTCGCTTTCTTTTGTGCCGCTATCTTGGCCCACCGCACCATTACGGCTGCGCGGGCTTGTTCGCTTGTTACATTGCGAGCCTTGGCTTTACCCGTTCCAGCCTTCCCACCAAGCCTTCCTAACGCTTGAGCATGTTTGTTTTTCATGGTGCAAATATACGCCAACCGCTTGCCGTATTCAAGGGTTATTTTTAGTTCTGTTGTAAGCCTTTGATAATAAAGGCAATTTAACTGCAAAAGTGTTCGTTAAAGAATCGCTTGCTATCATTAAAACTGGATGGCAAAATTCAAAGCGTAAACGGTGGAGCCGGAGGGGATTGGACCCTCGCTGTGCCAATTTACAGTTGGACAAGCGCACCAGCGCACGGCCCCGTTCGTTTGCCTACCGACCCGGTGGCTCTTTTGATCGAGAGGTATTTCACCGGGCCGGTGTCTTTTATGTCATCGCGCTATATTGGGTCGGCCCACCACATTGCGCTTTTCCTTCTTAGTTTGCCGTTCATCACGGCGATTTAATCACGAAGTTGATAATCGTTGGAAGGAAAAGTAATGCACAAACGATGCGCAGACTGTTCACATTTTATAGTGTACATAATCATGCTTGCCTGCTGGGCGGAAGTGGGCTTTAATTCAGTCAACAATTTAGCGTAGCGGTTCGGGCGACAGAAAACTGCGAAACTTTCACATACCCCGACGAAGACCGCATCGACACGCCAGCAAACTGGCGCGGCCCGGTGCATTCTTCGTCAGGCTCTTCGCAGTGCCTCTGTCGGGTGCGTTGGGTTCGCACCTTTCCCTTTCCCGCTACGCAACACGAACAACATATGAAAATAAATATCATTCACGATTTAAGGAAATACCTGCCGTTTTTGTTGAAGGCTAAAAGCGACAATCTAAACGAAGCGGACACATCGCAGCGGGTTAGCAAAGTGCTTGAATCGGTGCTGGGTTACGATCCAATGACAGAAATTTCACGGGAAGTTGAAATCCGATCCAAATACGTTGATCTCGCTGTGAAACTGGACGGGGTTGTCAAGTTTTACGTGGAAATTAAATCGGCTGGCACGCCGCTAAAAGACCGCCATATCGAGCAATGCGAGCGGTATGCAGCAGAGACAAATCTTCACTGGGTGCTCTTAACAAATGGCGTGGACTGGAACCTGTACCACCTGACGTTTGATGAAGGCATTGAATACGACTTGGCGTTCTCGGTGACGCTTGCCGACGAATTGCTTGCCAAAGATTCGGAACTGCTTGGTTTGTTGCACAAAACATCAATAAAAACAGGGGAACTGGAGGCGTTCTGGGAACACTGGACAGCGTTAAGTCCAGCATCCATCGGGAAGGCGCTTTTTACAGAGGACACCATGCTGCTGATGCGGCGAGAGATCCGACGCAAGCACGGCCTGCTAATTGGGGTTGAAGACATAGCGGCGGCTATACATTCCATGTTTACACCAGAAGCAAAAGAACTTGTTGGCCCTCCTAAAATAAGAATTAAAAAGACAACCAAAGGCGCAAACGGAAAGGCGTCCCAAGTCATTGGTGCCAATGAAGCAAACAACCCGCCAATAATAGGAGGAATTTAGCCGTGAACGACCGATATTGGATTTCAAGCGGGACGGACAACAAAGGGCCTTATGCGTTGTCCCAAGTGGAAAGCATGTGGAGCGCGGGCTTGCTCACAGCCGACACCATTTACTGCAAAGAAGGTGGAGAACAGTGGGTGCCAGTTGCGTCATTGTTTAACGAATCCAATCGCCCAAACACAAGCCAAGCCCAGAGCGAGAAGCGCATTCTTCCGGCGATGGTTTTATGCCTTGTTTTGGGGATGTTTGGTGGGCACGCCTTTTACGCCGGGCGGCGCAAACAGGGAATGGTCATCATCGTGTGCAGTTTGTTCCCGCTGTTGGTATTCGGTTGGTTCATTGCTTCTCCTGGTGCGCTTCACCTCACAACAGGAAACCAAGTACTGTGGCTGGAAGGGCTGTGCCTTGCCATGCCGATGCTTGCGGTAGTCCATGCACTGTGCGACGCCGTACGGTTGCTTATAGGCTCTTACAAAGACGGAAATGGCCTGAAAATTACCAAGTGGACGTGACGCTTACTGCTATTTTTTCTTCGTGCGGCGCTTCGGCTTTGGCGGGACAATAGGCTTGTTGCTGATGGCGATTACGTCGCGCATGATGCTGGCCATCCGCATATTCTGGTCTGCCGGGCGCGTTTTTTGTGCTGGCACTGGCAATTTCTTCATGCAACCCAAATTACCATGCCAACCACGATAGGCGGTAATCTTTTTTCAAAGTAGCCCACTACCGGCCAGTTGGGTCGTTTGACGTATGGCAGTGTGGATGATACATCTGTGCGAAAATTTTGCCTTTGAAGTATCGCAATGCTTGGACGGCGGGGGTGCTCCTGCTGGTGTTGATGGCCGTTTGCGTCCGCCTTCGCCTGTTGACAATGCCGCTGGAACGGGACGAAGGAGAATACGCTTACATCGGGCAATTGATGCTCCAAGGCGTGCCGCCTTATCAATTGGCGTTCAATATTAAGCTCCCGGGGACTTACACGGTTTACGCTGTGATCATGGCGCTCTTTGGGCAAAACCAATCCGGCATCCATCTGGGATTTCTCTTCGTTAACCTTGGAAACCTGGCGCTGCTCTATTTTCTGGCCCGCCGATTTCTCGATGACGCGGGGGTGCTGGTCTGTTGCGCCGCCTACGTGCTTCTGTCGCTCAGTTCAGCCGTGCTTGGATTGCAAGGGCACGCGACGAATCTGGTCATAATAAACGCGTTGGGGGGCTTGCTGTTGCTGCTGCGCGCGCGCGAAAAAAATCAGCCCGGGTTGATGTTTCTCAGCGGCTTGCTGTTTGGACTCTCTTTTTTGTGCAAGCAGCCCGGTCTGTTTTTCACAGTTTTGGCGGTCGCGCTCCTGGCGCGTGACGGATGGGCCGCAGGGATGGGGCAATGGCGTTTGTGCGCCGGGCGAATTTTATTATTCACCGCGGGCTGGGCGATACCTTTGGGACTGACGTGCCTGGTACTGTGGTGGATGGGGACATTTCCGCGATTTTGGTTTTGGACATTTGTCTATGCGCGCGCGCATACGTCAGTCGTCCCTGTTAGCTTTGTGTTGCATCGCCTGGCGGCTTCCGCGTCCCACGGCTTCGAACGCTGGTTGTTTCTAATGGCGTTCCTGGGATGGCTTTGGATGTTGTTCCAAAAGGGGTCGCCAAAATTCTTCATGACGGTTTTTTTCATCTGTTCGTTCCTGGCTCTCGTCATTGGGCGGTACTTGGCCCAGCATTATTTTATCGTCATGCTGCCGGTCATCAGCCTGTTGCTCGGCGTCGCGGTGCCAGGGTGGGCCGCGTTCCTGGCGCAGACACGTTTTTCGCGGCTAAGCGCCGTGCCGGTGGCCATTTTCCTCCTTATCTGCGCCGGAATAATCAAGTCCAACGCCGCCGTTTGGTTCGAGGAACCGCCGGAGGTGGCTTGCGCCGATATCTATTTCGCGTATCCGTTTGTAGAGTGCCTTCGGGTCGGGGAATACATCCGGGAGCACTCCAAACCCCAGGATCGGATCGCTGTGTTCGGGTCGGAGCCGGAGATTTTCTTTTATGCGCACCGCCGTTCCGTCAGCGGGTATATTTACATGTACGACCTGGTTGAACCGCAGCCTTATGCGAGCGCGATGCAAAAGGAGTTTATTCACGACGTGGAAACGGCCAAGCCGGAGTTTCTGGTGCTGGTCAATACTGGCACTTCGTGGATGCCACAGGCTGGAGGGGATGCGGCGTCGCTGTTTAACTGGATCTATAGCTATGAGCGACAAGGATACAATTTGATCGGGTTAATAGAGATGTACCCCGACCGTACCGAATATTTCTGGGGCCCGGAAGCCGGCGCCGAAAAGCCGAAAACTTACAACGCCATATTTGTCTGGCAACGGGCCACTGAATCACAGCCTGACGGTACGAATAATCAGCCCAGCGTAAAATAAAATGTCGCGCCGCAGTTTACCCAGGACTCCGCCCAAACCTTTCCGCCATGACGGTGAACAACGCGCTGCACAATCGCCAGGCCCACCCCGGTTCCCTCGTAGTCGTCGGGACGGTGCAGCCGTTGAAACACTCCGAACAGCTTGTGCGCGTATTTCATATTAAACCCGACCCCGTTGTCCCGCACAAAATAGAAGTTCTGGCCCTCCCGTTTTCCCGACCCAACCTCGACCAGGGCCTTCTCGCATTTGCCTGTGTACTTGAGCGCGTTGGAAAGCAGATTGATCCAAACCTGTTTCAGCAACCCCGCGTCGCCCAGGGATGGCGGCATTTCGTCAATACGAATTTCAAGCTTTCTTCCTTTTTGCGCAAAGCCCAACTCCTCCAGCGCGCATCGCACCAGATTGCTTGTGTCCACGGCGCGTTTGCTCAATGGCGCCCGGCTCAACCGTGAAAAAGTCAGCAAATCCTCGATCAACTGACCCATCCTCTCCGCGTTCCGGCGAATCGCCTGCAAATCATGGCGGCATCCCGCAGGCAGTTGCCCACCATAATCCTCGAGCAGCGCCCGGGAGAATCCGTCCATCGCGCGCAACGGCGAACGCAGATCGTGCGACACCGAATACGAGAACGCTTCCAGTTCCTTGTTCGCGGCCTCAAGCTGCGCGGTGCGTTCCATCACGCGTTGTTCCAATTGGCTGTTTAATTGCCGCATTGCTTCTTCTTTCATGTGGCGTTAACGGCTGTTCTCATGCCCGTTGACTGGTTCGCAACCGCGGTCCAGCGCCTCGCGGACCTTATTCGCGAGCATGGAGGGGGTGTAGGGTTTTCGCAGAAGTCCGGCCCCGTGATGCAAAACGTCTTGAGGAACGACGGCGGATTCCTTCCAATCGGAACTGAAAAGTATCCTCGCCCCGGGACATAACGAGTGAATGCGATCCGACAATTCTTTGCCGCCCATGTCGCGCATAACGACATTGGTTAGCACCAGGTCGATGTCTCCTTTCGCTTTCTGGGTGGCCGCTTCCAACGCTTCCACGCCGCTCCCCGCTGCGAGGATCGAATACCCAAGCCCTCTCAGCAACGTGGAGGCGATTTTGAGCAGCGCCTGATTATCTTCGACCAGGAGAATGGTTTCCACACCCACGGGTAACTCGGCCTTTCTCGAGACCGTTGGCTGAGCATCCCCTTTCGCCGCCGCTTTGGGCAGATAGATTCTGATCGAAGTGCCCCAGCCGCAATCGCTATAAACGGCGATGTGTCCGCCAATCTGCTCAATAATACGGTGGCACGTCGCAAGTCCCAGTCCCGCTCCTTTGCCGGCGGCCTTCGTCGTAAAAAATGGTTCAAAAAGCCGCGCCTTTACAGTTTGGCTCATCCCCGGTCCGGTATCGGTGACAGCCAGCAGCACATATTCTCCGGGCTTCAATCCGCCAAAACGGCGCGTATAATCCTCGTCCAGAACCGTCTCGCCTGTTTCAATGGCAAGTTCGCCACCGTGCGGCATCGCTTCCGCCGCGTTCATCACAACGCTAAGAACCACTTGTTCGATCTGCCCCGCATCCGCCCTCACAACCTTGGGACCCAGGAGGGATGGAAAATGGACGCCCACTTTCCGGCCCGCCAAAACTCGCACGGCTTCTTCCATTCCGGCGAGGACGGCATTGAGATCAATAACGTCTGGATCGGCAATCTGCTTGCGCGCAAAGCCCAAAAGCTGATGGCTCAGAACAGCCGCCCGGGTCGCCGCCTGATGGATTTCCGTCACGTTCTTGAACAGCGCATGCGCCGGCGGAAGGTCCTCCTGCATCAATCCCACCTGCCCTATGACCCGCGTCATCAGATTGTTGAATTCATGCGCAACGCCGCCGGCCAGTTTTCCGGCCAGTTCCATCTTTTGGGATTGAAACAGCGTGGCTTCAATGCGTTTTTGTTCAGTGATGTCGCGATACACGGAAATCCTCCCATAAAGCGTCCCGTCCTTGCCAACCGCCGGGAAGGAACGCCATTCCAGGACCGTCCCATTCTTCAGCTCGATCTCATTGCAACTGGTCTCGAACGGCTGAGAATAAAGATGGGTGACTTTCTCGATAAACTGTTCCCCGTTTTTGATCGCTTCTATGACCCGCCCGAGTTGCCTCTCATCATCCGCGTCTTCCGCGATTTCCCGCGGAATGTTGAACAGGTCAACAAGCTTCTGGTTTTGCAGCAGCTTTCGGCCATGGATATCCGCGATCAGAATCCCATCGGCGCAGGAATTAACTTGCGCCTCAAGGAACACTGTTTTCCACTCCGATTCGTCTTCCGTGTCTGGCGCAATTGCGTCGAATCGCGATTCCGGCTCGTTATCGAAGACCGCGCATCGGCGCAACGATTTCAGGCGCCCTCCATTGTCATGTGTTATTTGGATTTTCATGCTCATTTATTTCGGTTGTTGCGATCCAGCACTTCGCGCACTTTGCGCGCCAGCGTGTCTGGAAGATAAGGTTTGGCTAAGAATTCCACCCCCGCCTCAAGCTCTCCGTGGCGCACAATGGCGTCCTCTGTATAGCCAGAGGTGTAGAGGATTTTAATCGCGGGAAACATCGCTTTCAGCCACTCCGCCATGTCCTTTCCACCCATTCGCGGCATGACGACATCTGTAATGACCAGATGGATCCGCCCCCCAAGGTGCTCTTGTGCTTCGCTCAACCCGTCCTGTCCGTCGGCGGCCGATAACACCTTGTACCCCAGTGATTTCAACACGTCTCCGGCAAGACGACGGACAGACGGTTCGTCCTCCACCAATAACAACGTTTCCGTCCCCCTCGGCGGCGGCCCCTCCGAGACGGAGGCCAAAGGAACCGGCGCTTTCCGGGTGGATTGCGGCAAATACATTCTGACCGTCGTGCCCTGGTCAATTTTGCTCTGAATATCCAGGTGTCCGCCGCATTGCTTGACCATTTTCTGGCAGGTGGCCAGTCCAAGGCCCGTCCCGTTGCCTTTGCTCTTCGTCGTAAAAAAAGGTTCGAACAGCCGCGCCTTGACCTCCTCGCTCATTCCGGTCCCCGTGTCCGTCACGCTCAATACCACATAGTTTCCGACCAGTGGCGGATCGAACAAGTCCGGCCCTGAATCCTTGTCAAACCTAGCGTTGTTGGTCTCGATGATTATCCTGCCGCCCCGCGGCATCGCATCCCGCGCGTTGACGACCAAATTGAGCAGAATTTGCCCGATATACCCGGCGTCCGCCTCCACCGCCCCAAGGTCCTTCCCTTCCACAATCGAGAGAACAACGTCCTCATCCACCAACCGTGTCAGAATGGGATTCATCTCCGCGACAACTTTGCCCATGTTCAAGACCACCGGCTGAAACGGCTGCTTGCGGCTGAACGACAGCAATTGCCTTGTCAAACCAACTCCGTGATTCGCCGCGTGTTTGACTTCCTCAGCATGATTGCGCGCCGGATGTTCGGGGCCGAGTTGAGCAAGAACGCTCTGATTGTAGCCGAGTATTACGGATAGAATATTATTGAAATCGTGCGCCACACTCCCGGCAAGCCGTCCCACCACCTCCATCTTTTGCGCCTGCACAAACTGCTCCTCGACACTTTTGCGCGCCCTCCGTTCGTCATTCTCCCGCAAAGCCCTCCGCACCGCTGGGTTCAGCCGGATGAGACCATCCTTTAGCACATAATCTGTCGCCCCGTTCTGCAACGATTCTATCGCCCGTTCTTCACCCATCGTTCCCGAAACAAAAATGTAGGGAACATCAGGCGATATTTCCCGGCATGTTTTCAGCGCTGTCAGGCCATCAAAGTGCGGCATCGTGTAATCGGAAAGGACCATATCCACAGCCCCCCGAAGCGCCATCACTAAATCAATCGAATTGTCCACCCGCTTCCATAGAGGCTCAAACCCCCCGCGGCGCAATTCTTTTACAAACAATTCAGCGTCATCCTCCGAATCTTCGACGATTATAATTTTGAGCGAGGTTTTCATGCGTGTTCATCCGTTGTCGGGTTCTAATGATTCGCCCCGGGGATAGTTTCATTGCAAATTGGGGGCTTGGATTTTTGCGGCTTATTAACATTCTATTGACAACAATACCACAATTTCGCCCTGTCAAACAACAGACTATCAGTGTCAATTATTCAGATAACTTCCCTCATCCTTCCAAAAATTTCCTTCTATTGGAGTTTTGTCGCCGCTAATCTTTCTCCGGATGCCGACTTTGCTCGAAAAAATTGAAACCCACGCCGCGGCGAAACTTGTCCTTCCCTCCTCCGCATCCCCGCGCAACGAGTTGGCGCGCTACAAAAATTTTCTCAAGGTCGAGACCCATCGCCTGAAAATCCTCCACCGCGCCGGCGGCGAAGGACGCGAGATTTGCCGCGCCCGCGCCGCCATCATCGACCTGGTCCTGCGAAACATCATCGAGGGCGTCCGAAATTCCTCGCCCCTGCTCTCAAAAAGTCCATGGCCCCACTTCACCCTCGTCGCCATCGGCGGTTATGGCCGCGCGGAACTCAATCCCCACAGTGACATCGACATCATGTTCCTGCATGAAAACGACATGGTCACCCAGGGCAAGGCCCGTCCGCCCCTTGCGGAATTGCTCGACGGGATGCTTTACACACTTTGGGACCTTGGCTTCAAGGTGGGCCATTCAGTTCGTTCGATTGATGATTGCGTCACTGTCGCCAACAGCGACATGCAGTCAAAAACCGCCCTCATCGAGGCCCGGCGCATTATTGGGAATGAAACGCTTTTCGACCGCTTTACCCGGACGGTCCTCGCCAAGTGCGTCATGGGCCATGAAAACGAATACATTGCCGCGCGCCTCGAGGATCAGGCCGCGCGCAGGGCCAAATACGGCAACTCCGCCTGCATGCAGGAACCCAACATCAAAAACGGCTGCGGCGGATTGCGGGATTTTCAGAACCTTCTCTGGATGTCCCATTTCAAATATCGCGCGCGCACGCTGGAGGAGCTTGAGCAGCGCGAAATGATCAGCGCCGCCGAACGCAAACAACTCGATAACGCCTACAGTTTCCTCCTCCGCGTCCGCAACGAGTTGCACTATCTGGTTAACCATCCCGCCGATATTTTGGGCCGCAGCCTTCAGCCGTCTGTCGGAGCCAACCTCGGTTACCATGACCGCTCCGCCGGCAAACGCGTCGAGATGTTCATGAGCGATTTTTATCAGCACAGCCGGAACATCGATCTGATCACCCGCATCGTCGAGCAGCGGATGGCCATTTTCCCAAAACCAAAACGCCTTCTTACCTTCGCCCGCAATATTTTCCGTTCGCCCTCCTCCCGCAAGGACGAGCCCGCGGTCGATGGATTCAAATTCGACGACGGAGAAATCCGCCCGGCGTCCTCCTCCATTTTTCGCGACAGTCCACGGCGATTGATGCGGGTCTTCTTGCAGGCGCAGCAGCGCGGCATGAAACTCCACCCCACCATGATTCAGTTGATCCGCAATTCGCGCTCGACTGTCAATAACTCGTTTCTGAAGGACCCCCACGTCCGCGCCACCTTCCTGGAAATCCTTGACCAGCGCGGCAACGTCGCCCCGGCTTTGCGCGCGATGCACGAAGTTGGGCTACTGGGAAAATTTCTGCCGGAATTCGGGCGTCTCACCTGCCTCGTCCAGCACGAGTTCTATCATCAATACACAGCCGACGAACACACCCTGTTCTGCATCGAAAAACTCGACCAGGTCTGGAACGCCAAAACTCCTCCCTTCGCCGGCTACGCGGAAATTTCCCGCGAAGTCGAAAACGCATATGTTCTTTATCTCGCCCTGCTCCTCCACGATTCCGGCAAGGCTTTCCGCACGGGCCATCACGAGAAAATTGGCGGCGACGTCGCTCTTAGCGTCTCCCGCCGGCTGGGCCTCGATGGCGCCAAGACCCACACATTGCGCCTTGTCATCGAGAACCATCTGGCGATGGCCCAAATTTCCCAACGCCGCGACCTCGACGACCCATCGGTCATCAGCAATTTCGCCCGTCAGATACAAACAGTTGAGAATCTCGTCCTGTTGACCCTCCATACGTTCGCCGATTCAATGGGAACGAGCGACCAGCTTTGGAACGGGTTCAAGGACGCGGTGCTGTGGCGGCTTTACACCAAAACCCGACAGCACTTAGTCGGAGGACCGGAATTTCAGATTGCCGAAGTGCGCCAGCGCGAGTTGCTCATCGAGGAGATCAGCCGGATGGCCCCGCCGACGTTTGATCCGGCCGAAATCCGCGGCCATTTCAATCACGTCCCGCCCCGCTATTGCCAGATCAATGAGCCAAAGGAAATTCTCCGCGACATCGCCCAGGTCCATCGTTTCATCCAGTTGCAATTATCCGAAAACGAAGTCAACGCGCTCACGCCAATCATTACCTGGCACAACGAACCGGACCGAGGTTACACCACAGTGACGGTCTGCACGTGGGACCGCGACCGGCTTTTCAGCAACATCACCGGTTGTCTCACCGCCGCGGGCTTCAACATCCTCAGCGCGGAAATTCTCACTCGCAGCGACGGAGTCATACTGGATACATTTTGCGTCATCGACGCCCGGACTGGCTCCCTGGCCAATCGCGATGAGAGGGATAAATTTGAAAGTCTGGTGCAGAAAATTCTCACCGGCACCACGCTCGATTTGCCGGCCCTCATCGCCAAAGCCCGCACGGCCCCGGCCGGTTACAAATCGCTCGACGGCGAACGCATTCCCACCACTATCGAATTGGATAACCTCACGCCGGACAACCGCACGATCATCGATATTCAGGGTGAAGACCGGGTCGGCTTGTTGTACGACATTTCGCGGACGTTGACCGAACTGGACGTTCACGTCTCACTGGCGAAAATTCTCACCGAAAAGGGCGCGGCAATTGACAGCTTTTACGTCGCCGAACGGTGGGGCGCAAAAATTCTCAAGCCGGAGCGCCAGCTCGAAATTAAGGAAAAACTCCGAAAAGCCGTGCGGAGCGAATCGTAACCGCAGCCTACGCCGCTTCCCGCGAACAAACAGTGGTTGAGAGAACTCCCAACGTTGTCCTCAAAATGTCCCACTGCATCTGAAGTTGCAGGATCTGATTCCGCAAAGATTCGTTCTCCGCCCGCAATTGCGCCATCGCGCTAAGGCTCTTGGTCGGCCTGGAGCGGGACGCGAACTCCTCGGTCCACTCGCGCAAATCATTCGGGTCCAACCCCAACTCGGCGGCGGATTGCTCAACGTTGTGGCCGCTGCGTTGCGCAAAATCCACGGCCGCGCGTTTGTACGTATCCCGGTATCGCTTCGGAGGGTTGTTTTTGTCAGGCATATCAGTTACTTAAAATCACTTTTTACAATCAGTCGCTTTTAGCAGTCCTCATGCCACACGCAAGAACGCTAGAACCCCCTATTTCTGACTGGACATCAGCGCATAAGATTTTACAGTTCAACAGCTAAATGAATTCCCCGGCCCCCGCGCTTTGTCGCGCACAAGTGATAATGGTTGTTTTGGCTTTGCTGAGCCTCTTCGGTGGTTGCAAACGATCTGAGACCCCGTCGAACCCGCCTGCAACATCCTCGTCGGATAGCGCTCCAAAACCGCGGGCGGCAATCCCCGCAAGCCACGAAGGTTATTTCAAGACCCCATTTCAAGATGAATCGCAGTTCGTGGTGGAAAACATCGTTACGGATATTGCGGAAATGCTTTATTTTGCCCGCAATCACTCTCTGCCGGGGGCAAATGCGATCGTTGTGGACGCCCAGGAAGCGGGGGGCCTGCCGGATGCTCCCAGTTATGACATGACGATCCAGATTGGCGATACGCACCCGATCAAAACTAAATTAGCCGTTTCCGGCCCAATCTGGTCGGAGTCTGTCTATTCCGATTTAACCGCCGTTTTGGCCAAGTCGCTTCAACTAAACTCACCATCCAAGGCCCCAGCCGAAGATGTGTCGATGTTGGATAAGCTGACCGATAGCCTGGCGCAAACAATTGCAAATGAAGATGTTAAACTTTCCTCAAACTTGGAGGCTGACTTCATAAATCCCGGACTTCACGAACAGGCGGCGGCGTTGCTCGGGGCGTTCGCGCTGCGAGAGAATTCTGGTCTTTTTTATGATATCCGCCTTCCGCTATGCAGGATGACAGCGCATCTTGCGCTCGCCCGTTTCCTTTCCGGTGATCATTCTCCCGGCCTTGTTGGACGCGTCGCTGATTGCATGGCTTTGACTCTTATGAACAATGAAGTCACGGCCATTGATCAAATCGGCCACCTCGATACCGCTCAAAAGCCCGTGGCAACCTGGGCGCGCGTTCTTCGGGCATACAACAACCTCGACTTTCGGTCTTTGGATGTGGCTACAAATGTGCCCGGCATCGAACAGGTTGCCTGGTTTAAGGCTTATTCCGCGGCCAGTAGTCGATCCGTGGCGTGGAACATGGTGGGTCAAGCAGTTGAGCGCCAACCCGATTTCTGCCGCATGGCCTGCGCCATGGGATACAGCGTCGAGATGGGCAATGTCATGATGCGCGTTTGGCTCCCGCTCGAATACAGGGAGATAGGCCAGGTTTACGAGGCGATTCAAGGACGGAAACTCCAGAAGGGGGACTTCATTGATTCGTTAAATAGCAATCCCGACCGTTGTTTTGTTAACGGATCCACAGGTGCGGCCCGGGTGCGAGTAATCGGGTGGGGACTATGGGCAATGCAGTTGCAACATCATTTATGCGAGGCTGTCACTGGCACCTACTGGTCATTGAGCTACAAATTGGGACTGCCTGAACAATCATGGAATTTTGCGCAAGAATACGAAAACTCATTCGGCCAATTGCGGTTTTATGGATTTGTGCGCCGACTGCTTTGCACCAATGAGGTGACCTATCACGCCTCAACGGATGAAGGCTGGGCATTTGAGGCTCAACACCCTCAATTGACCCCGATGGAATGGATGGACTACTTAGCCGCCAAAGTTTCCTTTGCCCCGCTGTATAGGCCGATTCCCAATCCCCATTGCAATGAATGGACGTCGCATAATCCTTTGCCCGGGACCGCATACGACGTGGATGAACGGGTGGATTTCCCCAGTTTCACAGGTGGCGCGCAGGGCGCCAGCAAGGTTCACAAAGCGCATGAGATGGCGCCCTATGACATTGGTTTCTGCAAATACATCGGACGATCGTACGGCACCAACTGGACGCATGAAGCCGCCGGCGCCACATTCGATCAACTGCTGCCATATTCAGCCACGGCGGCCGCCTGTATTGCGGATTCCCTCGTCAAAAAGCCGGAACAGTACGAAAAAATGATGAAAATCGCCGTGCAATGGGATCCATCCTATTATCAGACCTTAGCGTCGTATGAGTGGAACCGCGGCAAGACGAACGAAGCCATGAAGTTTTACGAAGACCAGGAGCAAACGGACCCCGACGCAGTCTCGCTCGCAAACTTGGCGCCAATGCGCGTCACGTATTATCTGGCGACCGGCCAAAAGCAAAAGGCAAAAGAAGTCGCCGACTTTGCCGCGGGTGTCTATTCATCTAACGGCTTGGAGGCCAAGGGCGAATATCTGGAGAAAACCGGCGATTTAAGCGGAGCTTTCGATTGGTTCGGCAAAATCGAGGAGCGCTACAACAATATAATTCCTTTGCTGGAATTCTGCTGCCGTCATGTCGGATCGACCGGGGACGCCGACCTGGACAAGAACATCGTCAATCGTCTCGCAGCCTGGTCCAAGGGAAGGGAAAAAGTAACCCTAAGTGATTTTTCCGCGCCGCCTACGGATGGTGTGTCACTCTATAACGTTCGCCCCGCGCTCGCGGCGCTCTCTGTCAATGATGGAGATGTAATCGTTGCCGAGAGAGGATTTCGGGTTCACAACGTTAATGACTTGGCGATCACACGGGACATCGACCGCTCCACCGAGATGAAGATCATCTATTGGCATCGGAACGGCTATCGGGAAATCACAGTCACTCTTGACTCCGGGCATCGTCTAGGCTCGTTGATATACAACTATGTCCCCCGTTAAAAACCGCGCTTGACACGATTTATCTCACACCTATAGTCGCATCGAAATAACTCCGCGAATGTTCCAAAAGAACCAACGTATCGTCTCGTGCCGAATCTGTTCCATATTTCTGCCTATGAAATCCAGAATTCTTGCAACTTTAGTCGTCCTCGCATCTCTCATGCTCAACGCCCGCGCGGACATTACAACTGGCCTTGTGGGCTATTGGACATTTGATGATGGCGGCGGAAGCAGCAACGCCGTCGATTCGTCCGGCGACGGCTTCACGGGGTATTTGACGAATTTTTCCGATACTACCTACACGAGCATGTGGACGACCCACGGAAAAATCAACGGCGCGCTGATTTTTAACACCAACGGAGAATCCACCGATTACGTCGCCGTCAACGACAACCCCTCCCTGAATTTCACAAATGGCCTGCAATTTACGTTGTCAGCCTGGATCAATTGCAGCGTGGCCGGAGCCTCGGAGGTCAGCGGCGCCGGGATGATAGCCCATGGTTATGGGAACGGCGGCGAACAATATGCCTTGGATTTGGACGCGGGCAAATTTCGCTTTTATATCCGCAACTCCGGAGGCACCGCCGTCCAGGCTATTTCCGGCACCGTGCCGGCGGCGGGGACCTGGTATCATCTGACGGCGGTTTTCAGCGGACAATCCACCAACAGGCAGCAAATTCTCTATGTCAACGGCGTCTCGAACGTCGGGGTGGCGACGGCGTCGCTGGCCACGTCTCTCAAGTTCGCGACCAATTTCGTGGTTATTGGCGACCGCCAGTCCTCTTCTTCCCCTACGTCTTACACGTTGGATTTCAAGGGAATCATTGATGACGTTCGCATTTATGATCGCGCGCTAACAGCAAGCGACGTTTATCAACTTTATGCCTACGACGGCAACGCTCCGATCATTTCGACTCAACCCCGGAATGTCTCGGGTTACCTGGGCGATTCTCCAGCCTTTTCTGTTGCGGTGAATACCGCGAACAGCGTTCTGCCAGTCGGATACCAATGGCAATTCGATGGCACGAACCTCGCGGGCGGGACAGCCGGGACTTTTGTTGTTACCAACGCCCAGGCCGCCAACGCCGGAAGTTATACCGTGATCATTACAAACTACATTGGCGTTACCACAAGCGCCGTGGCTGTGTTAAATTTGCAGACCCTCCCGCCGGTCGATACTACTACAGGCCTGGTGGGCTACTGGAAATTTGACGACGGCGCGGGTTCATCCACCGCCGCGGACTCCACGACGAATAACGACACGGGGACCCTTACAGACTTCGCCGACACCACGTTCTCCAACATGTGGACCACCAACGGACTTATCAATGGCGCAATTATTTTTAATGGGGACGGATCGGGCCAAGATTTGGTGGCCGTTCCGAACATCGGCGTCGCGGCTCCGCCGGTGCTGGATTTCTCCACCAATCCCGTCTTTACGCTATCCGCGTGGGTAAAAGCGCCGACCACCCAAACAAACGGCGCGGGCATCATTGCAAAAGGCACGGGCAATGGCGGGGAGCAGTACGTCATAGACGTTGATAACGGTCATTTCCGGTGTTACGTGCGCGACACCAACGCAGTCGCCTACAATGCGGTGTCCACAGTCGCTCCGAGCGGCGTATGGCAGCAAGTGGCCGCTACTTTGGACGCCAGCAATGGCATTATGAACCTCTACGTCAACGGCGCCCTGGCCACCGTTGCCGCCGCCCCATTCTCGCTGCTGGAAAACGCTCATGAGTTAACTTTCGGCAACCGCCAACCGGGCACGGGAGCCTACAGCAATGCCTTTACCGGCACGATGGATGAAGTGCGCATCTACAACCGCGCTCTGACCTCGGCGGACATCTATGCCTTATACCTGGAAGGCGGCGTCTATCCGCCCACGATTGCGGCCCAACCGCAGGGCGCCTCCGCTTACATTGGCGACAATCTGACGCTTAGCGGGTTGGCCAGCGGCACTGCGCCCCTGGCGTATCAATGGAAGCAAAACGGCGTGAACATTCCCGGCGCCACGACCTCAAGTTTAAGTTTCAGGCCATCGGTAGCCACCAACGCCGGCACATATGTCCTGGTCGTCACCAATCTCTACGGCGTCGCGGACACCCTTCCGGCCGTCGTCACTCTCACGCCCTGGGCCGTGACCAACGCGCTGGCGGCCTATTGGACATTTGACGATGGCAGCGGTTCTTACACCGCCCAAGACTCCTCCACCAATGGAAATAACGGAACATTGACCGACTTCCCCGATTACACTTCGGAGTGGGTGCAAGGGCGCATCAACGGCGCGATTAATTTCAACCCGCCGCCCGTCGCGAACGAATATGTGGATGTCCCTTACGCTCCCAGCCTGAATTTTAACACCAACCTTGCTTTCTCGATTTCGGCGTGGGTTAAAGGCGCCCCCGCGCAGGCCAACGGCGCCGGGATCGTCGCAAAGGGATTCGGCGGCGTTAACGAAGAGTACGCCATGGACGTGGAAACCACCTTCTTTCGGTTTTACGTCCGCAATGCCGCCAGCGCCTCGACGGCGCTGCTTACCGGAGTTTCGCCCAATGGAACGTGGCAGCACGTGGTTGGGACTTATGATGGCAATGCCGGGGTTATGAATTATTATCTTAACGGCCAATTGGTTGGCACAGCCGCCGCGCCAAACACTTTGCTCGGAGAAAACGATCATGACCTGACAATCGGCTGCCGCGAATCCAGCACAACCTCCGGATACAATACCCCGTTTGCCGGCTCCATCGACGACGTCAGGATTTATAGCCGGGCGCTTAGCTCCAACGACGTGCAAACGCTATATTACGCGCCTGGATTGGAATCGCCGGTGTTTGATTCGCCGCCTCAAGGCGGGTCGCTCTTCGTTGGCAACGGCTATACCCTTTCCGCTCTCGCGGAAGGCACGGTGCCCCTAAGCTATCAATGGCTTTTCGACGGCTCCGCCATTTCCGGCGCGACGAATTCCTCTCTCGCCCTGACCAACTTGCAAACGACCAATTCCGGTTCCTACTCTTTGCTGGTTTCCAATATTGCCGGAACAAATGTCAGCGCGCCGGCTGTTCTTAGTATCTCAACGTTCACCATTGATGATTACGTTGGCTATTGGAAATTCGATGAAACGAACGGCCTCACGGCTTACGATTCTTCGATCTATGGCGACAACGGAACTTTGAACAACTTCCCTCCCGACAATTCAGAATGGATTCCCGGCCGCATCAATGGCGCGCTCGATTTCAACGCCGCTGCCGGCGCCTATGTGAGCATTCCCGACAGTCCGGAGCTTAACTTCACCAACAACCTGGCATTTTCCATCGCGTTTTGGGTCCGGGGGCCGGCGTCTCAGATCAACGACGCCGGCATTATCTGCAAAGGTTACAGCCCGGACGAGGAATATACGATCGATTACAATGACGGCGGCTACCGGTTTTACGTGCGGAACCTCACAGGGACGTCCATCACATTGCCGACCGGAGTTGCCCCTGACGGCCTCTGGCAGCATATCGTCGCAACCTATGACGGCAATGCTGGCCTCATGGCTTTCTACGTGAACGGGCAATTCGTCGTCAACGGCTCCGCTCCCAATTCCTTGATCTACAGCACCCACGAGGTCAGCATTGGCGCTCGCGAGGCCAGTTCCACCTCCGGGTACAACTATGACTTTAACGGCGCCATTGACGATGTTCGCATCTATCCCCAGGCCCTAACCGCCGCCGAGGCTCTTGATCTCTATCAATCCGCCCCCGCCTTCGCTCCCATCCTTTATACGCAATCGACTGACTCCACAAACTACACGGGAACCTCCGTCACTTTGACCGCTCTGGCCGATGGAACCGCGCCGTTGTCCTTCCAATGGTTTGACAATAGCAACAGCATCCCGGGCGCCACCAACGCCACGTTGGCATTTCCGAACGTGAAGCTAACGAACGCCGGAACATACACCCTGCAAGTCACCAACGCCGTCGGTTCAATCACCAGCTCCAACATCGTTCTGACGGTCCTGCCCGCCCAGTTCACTGGCGGCATGTTCCTCGGGGATGGAACGTTCCAGTTGAGCATTATCGGGCCGCCATATGCCACGTTTGCCGTTTATACCTCAACCAATCTTGCTGTGCCGCTGCCGCAGTGGACTTTCATAGGGAACGGAACGCTCGACGGCAACGGCCAGGGATCCGTGATTGATGTCAGTGCCCCACAAAATCCCGCGGCGTTCTATTACTACACTTATCAGGAATGACAGCGCCGCGGAAAGTTTCAACTCTCCTTCATTGACGCTTCGGAGCGGCGTTGTTACAAAGACTGGACGTTCATGAAGAAAATCCAGGCACCCAAATACCGGCGCATCCTCCTAAAATTGAGCGGGGAGGCCCTGGGCGGCGAAAACGGCGTTGGCATTAACGCCGAATCCCTTCGTGAAATGGCCCGGCAAATCGCCGAAGTCAAGGAGATGGGCGTCCAGGTGGTCGTGGTTGCGGGAGGCGGCAATATTTATCGCGGCGCTTCCGGCGGCGAACGCGGCATCGAACGGGCCACCGGAGATTACATGGGAATGCTGGCCACGGTCATCAATTCCCTCGCGCTGCAAGACGCCCTGGAAAAACTCGGCGTCGCGACCCGCGTCCAAAGCGCCATTACCATGTCCCAGGTCGCTGAGGCTTTCATCCGCCGGCGCGCCGTCCGCCATCTGGAAAAAGGCCGCGTGGTCATTTTTGGCGGTGGCACGGGCAACCCTTATTTTTCCACGGACACCGCCGCAGCCCTGCGCGCCAACGAAATCGGCGCCGAGGTCATTCTCAAGGCGACGAAGGTGGACGGCATTTACGATTGCGATCCCGCTAAAAATCCCGGCGCCAAACGCTACGATCATATTTCCTATCTGGAAGCCCTGCAAAAGCGATTGCAAGTGATGGACTCGACCGCATTTTCCCTCTGCATGGACAACAAGATGCCGATCATCGTGTTTGATTTTTTCAAGGAACATAATCTCAAGCGGGTCGTCCTGGGCGAACGCGTTGGAACGATGGTGACAAGTTGACTTTAAGCCCCGAACATTGAACGTTTAAAACATCTATGGCTCTCGACGATATACTCCTTGAGGCGGAAGAAAAAATGTCCAAAACCGAGCAGGTCGTGCTCCACGAATTCACGGGCCTGCGCACGGGCCGCGCCTCGCCAGTGCTGGTTGAAAACATCATGGCCGAAGTTTACGGCTCCCAAATGCGCATTCGCGAATTGGCCGGCATCACCACCCCGGAGCCGCGTGTCCTTGCGATCCAGCCTTGGGACGCCACCACCGTGCATCCCATTGAAAAAGCGATTCTCAAGAGCAATCTCGGCATCACTCCAACGATACAGGGAAAAATCATCCGCCTTGTCCTGCCCGAATTAAGCTCGGAGCGCCGCCAGGAAATGGTGAAAATCATCAAGAAAATGACGGAGGACGGCCGCGTTGCCATCCGCCATGTCCGTCGCGATTCCATTGAAGCGATCAAAAAGGAGACCAAAGGCGGCGGCATTGCCGAGGATCAGGAGGAAGTCGCCGAAAAGGAAGTCCAGAAATTGACCGATCAATACATCTCCAAGATCGACGCCCATCTGGCCGCCAAGGAAAAAGAAATCATGACGGTCTAGCTGCGGCTACTGCGGCTTTGTGGCTGTGGGAGGATCGAAATGGATCACGTCCTCCCCCGGCTTGGCATAACTGAGGCGTTCGCGAGCGAGGCGCTCAACGGTCGTCGGATTTTGGAGCGCCCGAAGAGAATCGTCCAACTTCCGCGCAATTCCGCTTTCTTTTTCAATCTTCACATCCAGCGCCAATTTTTCCTCCCGCATCCTCTGGTTTTCCTGGATGACCGGTTGATACCAAAGGAAGATTGCCAGCACAGCGGCGATGACCAACAAGGCCAATACCAGCCGGAAAAGCTTGTCCCAAATGCTTTGGCCGACGCTCATTTCGACGCCAGTAAATCACGCTCTCCAAAAAAACGGAAGACAGATTTTAAATTTTTGGTCAGGCGAACGGATTTTTTCTTTGGCTTCCGGGCGAAAACAGCCGAGGCAGCGCGAAGATCGCTCCCACTGCGTAAACCCAGCCCATCACCAAATGCGCGAGCCAAAAAAAGGAAAGCTGCACCAAATCTATCGCATGCCAGCCATACAAGACGACTCCAAACGTCATCACCAACCCGGCTGGCACCAGCGCCGCAAAACAAAGCTTCCACGCCCCGCGCCAGGATAAATCCCGGTCCGAAAACCATGCGAGAAATTTGGCCGGCCCCATGTAAACAGTTCCAAGAACGACCCAGGAAAAAAATAAAAGAACCACACCCCCGACCCCTGCGCCCGCCAATAACACCGGGTGCCATGCTCCCCACCACGGTTCAAGCGCCGAACGGCTCAAGTTGAGCGAACCGCCCCGGTCATACTGATAAAGCAATCCCCAGTCCGGCTGGAAAGTCGAATTGATACAGGCATCAGTTTGACGCAATTGAAGTTGAATGTCCGCATCCTGGCCAATTTCCGCCGAACTTTCCGGCGTCACCGCGATGGCCAAAGGTTTCGACTCGGAAATCAAAGTGTTGGGAACCCCTTGGAGCCTTCCGTCCGTTACCCTGGCCGATTCGGGCATTTGTTGAATGGCCTGAAGAATGACGGGAGAATAATCGTGCTGAATAAGCCACACGAAGCAAATGCCGAACACCAAAGCCGCCAGCAATCCGACCAAGAGAACACGTCCGGCTCGCGCGGGCGCAAAGGCCGCCACCCCGCCGAAAGTCAGTGGTTGCCACGCATCCGTCGGCGCCTTTGAACCGTCCGCCGCATCGCTCATTGCCCCTTTTTGGGTTCGCCGGGCGTTTCCGGCGGAGAAGCTACCGTGATGGATATTGGAAACCGCAGTTTCATCACGTCGTCAACCATCACTTCGACATAATACGCTCCCGCCGTTTCAAATTTGACCTGCCCCCAAACCGCGACGGTGGTGGCGTTTTGCGCCGGGTCCTGCAACGCGAATTTCATTTCATTCTTCCGCAATACCGTGGTCTGGTCTGGCGCAATGAGGCGGACCGTTTCCGTGAATTGGCCGATACCCGCGGTCCAGCGGTTGAAAAGGCACAATTTGATCGCCGAAACCGGCAACTGCGGCACCCGCACAATTCCAACAACGCCGACAAGAATAAAGTTCCCCGTGATTTCCTGGCGAACGTCCTCGCACAACAGCGAGCATTGCAAATCGGGTAAT
The DNA here is from genome assembly GCA_036268455.1 of Verrucomicrobiia bacterium. GTDB lineage: Bacteria > Verrucomicrobiota > Verrucomicrobiia > Limisphaerales > Palsa-1400 > DATAUD01. The sequence continues at coordinate 12,435 of DATAUD010000001.1, read as the reverse complement.
ATTCTTGACGGTGTCATAAGTTGATTTTCTATGTGTGGCTCGCCTGGCTCATTTGCTCGGCGGCTTGAACGGTGTTTTGCAAAAGCATGGCAACAGTCATCGGGCCGACACCGCCGGGATTCGGCGTGATTTTGCCCGCAATTGGCCGGACCCCGGCGAAATCGACATCTCCCACCACTCTCGTGCCGTTTTTGGCCGATGCGTCCGGCACTCGTGTCACTCCAACGTCAATCACGACCGCGCCGGGCTTGACCATTTCCGCTTTGACAAATTGGGCCACTCCCAGCGCCGCGACCAAAATGTCCGCGCGCCGGCAATGGGCGGCGGCATCGCGCGTTTGCGAATGGCAGACTGTCACCGTCGCTCCGGAATTTCGCGCCTTTTGGAGAAGAATCGCCGCAAGAGGCTTGCCGACGATATTCGAGCGTCCAAGAATCACCACTTCCGCGCCCTCGATTTTTACGTCCGAGCGAATGAGCAATTCCTGAATTCCCGCCGGCGTGCATGAACGAAACCCGCTCGTGTCTCCCAGCAAAAGTTTGCCGACATTGAGTGGATGGAAACCATCGACGTCTTTTTCTGGGGCGACCGAACTATAAATCTTCGTTTCCGAAATGTGGCGTGGCAGCGGCGCTTGAACAAGGATGCCGTGGACCGTCGCATCAGTATTTAAGCGCAGGATTAAATCAAGCAATGCCGCCTCGCTGACCGTTTGCGGCAATACGTGAGTTTGGGAAGAAATGCCGGCGCGGGCGCAGCTTTTTTCCTTCCTTCCCACATAGTCGCGCGACGCGGGGTCTTCACCGACCCGAATAAAAACCAGTCGGGGTTCCACACCTCGATCTTTGAGGGTAACAACGCGCCGGGTGGTTTCCTGATGAATTTGCTCGGCGATTGCGCGACCGTCAATGAGGTTGCCGGCGGACATTGAAACATTAAGGCACAAGGTCCACACTCTGCACCCGCAAGACAGGTGTGCGCGGCCAGCGGCTATCGATGATTTCGGAGCCGGTGACATTGACGCGGGTACCAACGTAAATTTTGAAATTCTTCGGGACCTGCGGCTGCAAATACTCGATTAACGCGCCGGTCTTGATGTCGTGCAATTCGTAGTCCGCGGGCGACTGGATGTTATAGGACTTATGAACGAACCCTTCGCGCGTGACGATTCGCGGCCCGGCGGTCTCCTCGCTGACGGGCGCTGGCGCGGCGGCGGTTGCGGAAGGCGTTGGTTCAGTCGGAGTCGCCTGATGCAATGCCGCCAATTCCTGGGCGGTCTCTGTTTGTGCGGTTGGAGCGGGCGCGACGGGCGTTGCCGGGGCGGGAGCCGGCTCGTTCGTTGCCGGAACCGCCGTTGGCTCGTTGGTTGCCGCAACGGGCGCAGCCGGAGTACTTACAGCTACAGTTTCTGGCGTCGGCGTAGGCACTGGAGCTTCAGCAATCGGCGCGGCGGCTGCCTGAAGTTCCACCAATTCCGCGGCGACAAATCCGTAAGCGTTCGTGGGAGCCGCGATCGACACCCAACCTTTTTCATGGCGGAGTTCTTCAATCGGCGCGCCCTTTTCGAGGCGGCCAACTACGCTGTAATTCTCACCCGGTCCGCCGCGCAGATTTACCCGGCGCGCTTTCACAGCTTTAGTCGCGGCGTCGATGTAATCGGCATCCACCCAGACTGGAATGTTCGTCGGCATGACGATTTTGTACCACATGGGCGGTTCGCCCGTCGGCGGATGGTTCAAAGTGATTTCTTCCAGCACAGTCACCGTCTCATCTTTTTGGACATGTCCCACAACTTCGCCAATAAAGGAGGGACGGCCGCGAACGTTGACGGTGCCGCCTTTTATGACCGCCGTGGAGGGCGGGTTCATAACGACCCTGGATTTTATGCCAGTTGCTCTTTTTCGTGACGGCTTGGCCGCGTGTTCCGGTGGGGAATCCGCTCTTGTGGCGGAAGCGGAGGGCGCCGGAGCGCCGGCGGCGGGAGTTGTGTCCTGCGCCAGGACGGAGACGGCGATCAACGACGCCAATACCGATAAGAGGCAGAAATTCTTTTTCATATTAGAGCAAATAGAGATTTAATCTCGGTTTCTGTCAACGCCCGCCAGCGGCCCACGGGCAACTCGCCCAATTTGATCGGGCCAATTTGCACACGCTGGAGCCGGCGAACCGTCAGCCGTTGCGATTCAAACAACCGGCGGACTTCCCGGTTCCGCCCTTCGGCCAATTCCAACTCGACGATGCTATTGGAATTATTCGCCGAAACCAAGCGTGTCCGGCGGGCTTTCAAAGTCTCGCCCGCGCTTTCCACGCCAGTCGTGAAATTCCTCAACATTTCGGGCGTCACCCGGCCTTCCACCCACGCAATATATATCCGGGGAATGCGATAACGGGGATGCGTTAATTTCAAGCAAAAATCGCCGTCATTCGTCAAAAATATCAGCCCCTCGCTCTGGCAATCAAGCCGGCCCACCGAAAACAAATCCGTCCACTGCTTCGGCAGCAGATCGCCGATTTTGTCGCGCGACTGCTCAACCGAGCGCGTGCAGACAAAACCGGGGGGCTTGTTGAGCGCCAGGTATATCTTTCGCTTTGGTTTGATAACCCGCCCATCCACAGCCACGCGGTCCCGGCCCGGGTCAACCTTCGTGCCTAATTGGGCCGTGGTTTGGTCGTTGATGGTGACGCGTCCCGCGGTGATGATTTGTTCGCTGGCGCGCCGGGAAGCGATTCCGGCCTCAGCCAGGAATTTTTGGAGACGAATCACTGGGCGCTTAAGGCTCGCCTTTTGTCTTGCGGAGGCCGGTGACACGATCCCCGTCTTTCCATTGGCCGCGTTTTTTGAGGACCGCGACCCGCTCGAACCGTTTCATGACATTGCGTTTGGCCCCGGAGGTGCTTGCCGCGCGCAGACTTCGATGTTGTGACATAAATAGTTAAAAATTGGATTCCGCCGCCCAAAACGCGGGCCAGCGTTGCATTTCGACAGTCTAACGGCAAACTTCCGCCTGCGCAATGTTTCTATCGCGGCGATATTTAAAAAAAGAGCTTGACGATGTAGTTACATGAGACTACATTCGGCGCGTGAAGACGAAAACAACGAAATACATGATCAAATCGAAACCGATGGTGCTGAAAGAAGTTGCCGTTGCGCCCGGTTTTGGAGAGGTCATCAATCTGCGCGCCGCCAAGGCCCACCTTTCCGCCTTGCTTGAATTGGTTGCGGCCGGCCGGGAAATCACGATCACCAGCGACGGCAAGGCCAAAGCCAGGTTGATCCAGGTTCCCGAAGCCAGGGGCCGGAAATTGTTCCAAGGCATGGGCGAGTTCCTTTCCAGGCAACCGGTTCACGGGGGGCCTTCCGCCGAAGAACTGGTTCGCGAGGACCGGGACGCCCGTGGCTGGTAATGTACCTCGATTCCGCCATCTTCGTGAAATTGCTCGTCCGCGAGCCTGATAGCGAGTGGTTTGACCGCCATCTGGCCGGGCATAGCTTCGAAACTTCCGAGCTTGCGTTGTCGGAAGTCCGTTCAGCTATGCTGGCAAAAGAGCGCAATGGACAAATCTCTTCTCGCGAGCGGGTCGCCGCGTGGGACAGATTTCACGAGATGGTGGAAGACGAGACTATCCGGTTGTTTGCTCTCAATCGCGCCATTCTCGAACGCGCGACCGAAATTCAAATTGCCTGTCATCCGCACATCCCGTTGAGAACATTGGACGCCCTGCACGTCGCAACCTGCGAGACGCATAAAATCAATAAAATGTGCGCGACGGATTTGCGAATGCGCGCCGCGTGCGCCCAATTTGCCATCGCTATGCTTCCCGCGCGGATGGAGGACATTGCAATAAACACAAATGGCCAGTGCTAAAGAGCGGATCCCTCGGATCATCGCGGGTCTCGAAAAAGCCTACCCCGAGGCGCACTGCGAGCTTGTCTATTCCGACCCCTTCCAATTGCTCATCGCCACGATCCTTTCCGCGCAATGCAGCGACCGGCAGGTCAATCTCGTCACGCCGGACCTTTTTAAAAAATATCCCGCCGCCGCCGATTTCGCCGAGGCGCCGCCCGGCGAATTGGAAACGGCCATTCGCCGCATCGGCTTATATCGCAGCAAGGCGAAAAACATCCGGGCGGCATGTCGCGCGCTGGTCGAAAAACACGGCGGACAGGTCCCGCGGACGATGGAGCAACTGCTCGAATTGAACGGCGTGGGCCGCAAGACGGCCAATGTCGTTTTGGGCAACGCGTTTGGCATCAGCGTCGGGGTTGTTGTCGATACACACGTGGCGCGGCTTTCGGAACGTCTCCGTTTGACCCGCTATTCGGCGCCGGAGAAGATCGAGGCCGATCTGCAGAAGCTGGTGCCGCCCGCCAAATGGACCCTTTTCAGTCATTTGCTCATTTGGCATGGGCGTCGGCGTTGCTTCGCGCGAAACCCGGATTGCCCCCATTGCGAAATCCTGTCCGATTGCCCCACCGGTCAAAAGATTTTGCGAAAAAAGCGAAGTGACGACTGAGCCGCAATTCACGCCCGGAGTTTGGCTGCTGTTACGCCAGGGGCGGCGAGCGTTTGACTACAATATGGCGCTGGACGAAGCGCTGCTCGATTCCGCGCCGCAACTGGCTGGCCCTGTTCTGCGCTTCTACGGGTGGACGGAACCCGCCGCAAGCTTCGGCTACTCGCAAAAATACACGGAGGTTGAAAAACTGACGGTCTTGCGTCCGCTCGTGCGGCGTCCGACCGGCGGCGGGCTGGTCCCGCACGATAAGGATTGGACCTACAGCCTGATTTTTCCGCCCAAGCACTTTTGGTATCGTTTCAAAGCGACAGAAAGCTACCTGCGCGTCCATGAATGGCTTCGCGATGCCTTCGCCCACATAAACGTGCCGACAACGCTGTCTCCCGTCCGTCAAAAAGAAATTCCCGGCCAATGCTTCATCGGCGCGGAAAAGGACGATTTGCTTTGGCATCGTCGCAAAATCGCCGGCGCCGCCCAACGGCGGACTCGCAACGGATTGCTCATTCAAGGTTCCGTTCAACCGCCCCCTATTTCTTTGTCGCGTGATCCGTGGGAAAACGCCATGTGCCAGGTTGCGCGTGAGAAACATGGAATCGAATGGCAAACGCTGACGCCGGACTTGAAACTGCAAAACCTCGTCGCAAACCTTCGCGCCACAAAGTACGGCCGCCAGGATTTCAACGAAAAGCGATAAGCGCCTCAAGCTTGGCGAACGCCCTTCCCGAGTCGATCACTTCCGCCGCCCGTTCCCAGCCTTCCGCGAGCGAACGGCTTTTCTCCGCCACAAATAATGCGGCGGCGGCATTCAACAGCACGCTGTCCCGTTTTGGCCCGCGTTCTTCTCCGCGCAACACGCGCCGCACGATTTCCGCATTCGTTTCGCGGTCGCCGCCGGCCAGATCAGAAAGCGCCGCCGGTTGTATCGGAAAATTCTCCGGGAAAAGCGACGACGCGGCCAGCGCGCACGGATGATGAAACTCAACCACCGTGTTTTCCCCCAGCGTGGACAATTCGTCGAGATTTCGCGTTTCGTCCCCGCCAGTCGGAACCGCGCCGCTGACCACCATGCCGCGCCGCACCTCGAGCGATTGCAAAACCGTCGCAATTGGAAGACATAACCGCGGGTGCGGCACGCCGATGAGTTGCAACGCCGGGCGCGCCGGATTCAGCAGCGGGCCAAGGTAATTAAATATCGTTTTTTGCCCGCGTTCCCCGCAAAGCCGCCGCGCGGGGCCGATTTCTTTGAAGGCCGGATGATAATCCGGCGCGAAAAAAAACGCGAAATGTTGCTCCCGCAAAGCCCGCGCCGCAGTCTCCGCGGGCAAGTCGATCTTGACGCCCAGTGCCTGGAGCACGTCGGCGCTGCCCGCTTGGGACGTGACGGCCCGGTTGCCGTGCTTGGCCACAGGTACGCCGTCGGCAGCCGCGATAATCGCCACAGTCGTTGAGATATTGAATGTGTTGAGCCGATCCCCACCGGCGCCGCAGACGTCCAGGATTTGAAGCGCGCGCGTCGCCGCGTCAATGGGCGGTTCAATTGCCCTGCCGCGCAATTCCCTCGCGAATGCGGCTATTTCTCCGACTGTTTCGCCCTTGCGCGCAAGCGCCGTCAGAAAATCCGCCTTCGGTTCCACCGCAACGTCGCCGCCCGCAAGCTCATCGATCGCGCCCGCAACCTGGCTGTCGGTCAACGATTCGTTGTCCTTCAGTTGTTTGATTAGCGCGCGCAGCATCTGGAAAGTGTAGGAAGAGCCCGCGAAGTTTGCTAGCGTCCAGTTGCAAGCCGATGAACTCGGAAATTCTTTCAATCGAAAGCGCCGCTCTCTTTGACGAAGCCGTCGGGCGCGCGGCCGCATTGCTGCGCTCCGGCCAGTTGGTCGCGCTGCCGACAGAAACCGTCTATGGCCTGGCCGCAAATGCCTGGGATGCACAGGCCGTCCGGCGAATCTACGAAGCCAAAGGAAGGCCGCCGGAAAATCCGATCATCGTCCACGTTGCCGGCCTCGAAATGGCCCGACGGTGTGTCTCCACCTGGCCGGCGCTTGCGGACAAACTGGCCGCGGCATTTTGGCCGGGGCCGTTGACGCTGGTTTTGCCGCGCTCGCCGGAAATCCCTCCGATCGTCACGGCGGGCGGCGAAACAGTCGGGGTTCGCTGGCCGAGCCACCCTTTCATTCAAGCGGTGATTCGGGCGTGCGGTTTCCCTTTGGCCGCGCCCAGTGCAAACCGCGCCAACGAACTCTCGCCAACGAACCCGCGCCACGTCCAAAAAAGCCTCGGGGAAAAAGTCCCCCTTATTATTGACGGCGGGCAATCCCAAGTCGGCATTGAATCTTCGGTGATCGACCTTGTCTCCTCCCCGCCGCGCTTGTTGCGCCCGGGGATGATTCACGCTGAATCCCTCCTGGCGGCCATTAGCGAGGGTTCTCTCGAAACCGGCGCCGGGTCGTCCCACACATTGCGAAGTCCAGGGTTGCTTCCCAGGCATTATTCCCCGCGCGCAAGATTGGTTGTGCTGAGTTGGACCGATGAGGCCCACCTCGCTGCGAGCGTGTGCGCGTTCAACTTGGCGCGCGAGAAGATTCACGTCGTCGCGCACACGCAAATCCCCTTGCGAGAGAAATTCGGCCGCGTGGCGGTGATTCCCCACGACGCCGAAGCATATGCTCGCGCCCTTTACGCCGAACTTCATCAATGCGACGAGGCCGGGGCGGAACTGATCATCGCCGAGGCCGTGCCAACTGGCGGTGACTGGAGTGGGATTGCCGACCGCTTGGAGCGGGCTTCCCACCCGAATATTTCGGGGCGCCGCTGACGCCTTCCTCAAGTATTATCCCCTCCCAACAACAGGCTTTGCGCCCATTGCCCGCTCGCGCGAAATCTGGTTTCTTGAAGAGCTAACCGGCGAACGCCGGGCAACAAAGAAGAAAGGAGGTAACACTATGGCAGTCGCTGTTTTTTGCATCGCAATGAACGAATTTCAGGCTGAAACCATCGTCATCGAACTGAAGAATGCGGACTTCGCGGACGACGACATCTCGGTGCTGTTTCCCGATAAATCCGGGACCAAAGACTTTGGCCACGAACAGCACACCAAAGCCCCGGAAGGCGCACTGATGGGCGCCAGTGCTCTAGGAATTCTCGGTGGAATCCTGGGCTTGCTCGCTGGCATTGGGGTTTTGGCGAAAACAGGAACGAGCGCGTTCGTCACGGCTGGTCCGGCTGTGGCGGCGTTGGCGGGGATCGCAGTCGGAGCGGTGGTCGGCGCGATCATTGGCGCCTGGATCGGCATGGGCGTCCCGGAATACGTGGCCAAACGTTACGACGGCAAAATTGACGCGGGCAACATACTAATCTCCGTCCATGCTGACTCCGTGAGGCGGGCAAAGCGCGCGAAAAACATTTTTGTGGAGGCCGACGCGCAGGATATTGCCATGACCGGCGAAGCGGAGGTGCCGGAAAAAAGATTCGGCACAAGGACCGAAGAAGCGCACCCTGTTCTGAACTGACCCTACTGTCCCGTGGGGATCTCTGGAGGTGTCGGCACCGGGGGCGCCGGCAAACGGTCCACGCCTTTCGAAAGCGCAATCAAAAGAAGGACTATCACCGCCAGCACCGCCCCGCCCAAACAGATATCCCAAATAAGCCTCTTTTCAATTTTCGTCCGTTTCCGGCGCCGATGTCGTTTTCGCCGTTTGTATCGGATTTCCCCGGGCTGCGTCGGTGAGGCGGCCTGCTGGGAAATTTCCTCGGAAATCCGTTCGCCTTCGGCATTGGCGGCGTTTGCTGGAGGCCCTTTTGGGGTGCCATTTCTATCGGCGAACATCTCAATCTGAATAGGGTTAACCCCGCGTTGCGTCAATCCAAAAGCATTCGCGTTAACGTTGGATGCGCGCCGATCCCCCCTTGGCCAATGCGCGGACCTGGTCCAAAGTCGCCATTGTCGTGTCCCCCGGAAACGTCGTCAGCAACGCCCCGTGCGCCCATCCGAGGTTCACCGCTTCCTGCGGCGACTCCCCCGCCAACAACCCATAAAAAAATCCGGCCGCGTACCCGTCCCCGCCTCCGACGCGGTCCACAACATCCAAATCACACGTCGGCGAGGAAAAAGTTTTCCCTTTGACCCACGCCACCGCACCCCACGTATGGCGGTTGGTGGAATGGACTTCCCGTAGCGTCGTCGCAACGATTTTCACCTGCGGCTGTTTTTTGTGGACGCTCTTCATCATCGCAAAAAAAGCGCGCGGATCGAGCTTCGATTTCGCCGCGACTTTCGGCCCCGGAATTCCCAAGCCCAATTGCAAATCCTCCTCATTGCCAACAAGCACATCCACATTCCTGACAATTCTCTCCAGCACCGCCACCGCTCGCTCATGGCCCCCGGCGATGTTCCAAAGTTTCGCCCGATAATTCAGGTCAAACGAGGTCACCGCACCCGCCTCCTTGGCCGCCTCCATCGCCTCGACGATCAATTCACCCGTCGTTCGAGAGAGCGCCGCAAAAATCCCCCCGCTATGGAACCACCGCACGCCCTGGCTGAAAATCTCCTTCCAATTGAAGTCCCCCGGTTTGAGTTGGGCCGCCGCCTCATTGCAGCGATTGTAAAAAACCACCGGTGCGCGCACGCCATACCCGCGATCGCTATAAACCGTCGCCATATTTGGCCCCTGGACCCCGTCGTGTTTGAAATGCTTATAGAACGGCTTCACCCCCATCGCGCGGACCCGTTCCGCGATTAAATCCCCGATTGGATAATCCGACATCGCCGTTGCGACCCCGGTTTTGAGGTTGAAACAATCCGAGAGATTGGCGGCCACATTGAACTCGCCGCCCGAGACATGGATATCGCAATGCGTTGCCTTGCGGAAAGGGATAATGCCTGGGTCAAAACGATGCACCAGAGCGCCGAGAGACAAAAAATCCAGCGCGCCATTTTGGCGAATATTCAGAACGTCATTCATTTGGTCGTAGAGATGGTGCCCCGGGAAGGATTCGAACCTTCGACCAATTGATTAAGAGTCAACTGCTCTGACCAACTGAGCTACCGAGGCAAAAAACTTAAAATAAGCTACTTACGTATTGTTTTGATGGGGTCAATTTTACCATTGTACCCCGCCATTGTATCCCGTATGATTTTGTCATGCTCACAAATTCAGAAACGGCAACAACGACGGATGCAAAAGGCGTAAAGACACAGCGGGACGCCCACTTGTCCAATGATGGCAAGTGGGGATATTTCCCGAAGGTTCCCAACCTCGTGCAATACGTACGCACAGGAACTTATTTCGCACGGGCCAAGGTCAAAGGCAAGACCTTTCGCCAAAGCCTCGATACGGACATATTCACGACCGCCAAGCTTCGGCTTGCCGACAAGATCAAGGATTACCGAAAACCGCCACCTGAAGTCGGCACGTTCGCCCAGGCACGCGCCTTGTATGAAGCCGACCTTGACGCCGAGCACACTTTGGCCGAACAAAGCCGCAAGTATCGAAAAAACTGCATTGCGGCCCTTCTCCGCACTTGGCCGGAGCTCGACGAGATGAAGCTCGAAAAAATCTCAGAAACCGGATGTCGGGAATGGGCAAAACGCTTTGCCGCGAAGCATGACGAACAATATTTTAACAACGCCCTCGGAACGCTTCGGATGATCATTGAACGGGGCGGAATCGGTCACGACGCAAACCCGGCCCGCAAGATCAAACGACTTGGCGTGAAGCCGAAGCAACTCCAATTGCCAGAACCAGCGCAATTCGAGAAACTCTTGCTGACGATTGAAACCAGTGGGGCAGGCGTTGCGCGTGAATGCGCGGACCTCGTTCGTTTCCTTGCCTTTTCGGGCTGTCGAATATCCGAAGCGCGGCAGGTCAAATGGGGCGACGTGGATTGGCAACGCGGCGAGATCAAGATTCACAACGCAAAACGCTCCAAGACTTCCGGCGCACATGAATTGCGGTTTGTTCCAATCATCCCACCGATGCGCCAATTGTTGGAACGTCTCAAAGCCGAAAGGTCGCTCAATCCGACCGCGTTTGCGTCCTGGGAGAATGCGAGAAATCATTGACCCGCGCTTGCCGTTTAGTTGGCGTTCCACGCATCACACACCACGACTTGCGCCACCTGTTTGCGACCCGCTGCATCGAGGCGGGCGTGGATATTCCGACCGTCGCCCGCTGGCTTGGCCATGTTGACGGCGGAGCCCTGGCAATGCGCGTGTATGGTCACTTGCGCCGCGAGCACAGTGCGGCAATGGCGCAACGAGTCACCTTTGGCTCAAGTTACGCAGACTAATAAAAACGGATTTCCCCGCTGCGCGTTCCCGTGTCGTCATCCGGCTTGCTGGAAGCATGAAGGCCAAGCCGAATGCCAACACGCGAACGCTCCGCCCCGACAAGTGCCTGGTCGTGCCGCCATTGGCCCCAGGATTGCGCCCCACCTGCCCTCGCAACTCTGGGGCCAATGACGCTACCACCAGGAAAGACTTGGATGGTTCGTAATGCGCTTCATTGACTAAGTTCGGGAAAGCAGCCAACTTGGTTGGAGAAAACGACCAATCGGCGACAGGGCTTTTTTGCGCAACTTTGATTCCTCAAACCGCTGTGTTTGGTTGAACTGTCGCTCATATTAAGAAAGTGAACTTGTGATATGCGAAACGATCCGCCAATGTTTGGACAGTATGTAAAACTCAACGAGACCGGAGAAATTTTGAAGTTCAAAGGCTTAGACCCCACAACCCATATGGCTGACATTGAATTGCAGACTGGAACTATCGCCACCGTTCATCGGAGCGCAATTTCCCCCATCACAGCAAATGAGGAGGTGGATTTTCTCTCGATGGCGAAAAAAACAAATTAGGAAACAGTCGCTTCCGAACTTTTCTATGGCATAACACCATTATGAAATTAAACTGTATGACCGCTATAGGCGTATCTGGCGTACTTTTTGCCTTCCCTTTCAAAGGGACCGCGCAATTACCAACATACATAACCCTCAATTCAACTACCAATGCGAACGGTACTAATTACGCAATTCAAACTAATCAAGTCGTTTCCGTAGTCGGCTACGATTGGAGCGTTAAACCGAATCTGTATGCAAACTTAGCGGACGGCACGCTCGTTGATATAACCCCAGTTAGTTCTTTTGTACAAACATCCTCTGTAAGCTCTGCCATACCGCAAATGCTTACTGGACTGACGAATATTATTGTAAAGCCGATTGCTGTTCAGCTCGGTTACAACCCTGGATGGGCAACATTTCAAGTAACCACGCCCGGCTTCACAACGACAATTTCCAACTATGTCCCGGCGGATGCGGTTGTAATTCCAGCCAGTGAGACAGGCAACGTGCAGATCATACTGGAATCGAGCCCAGACTTGGTAAACTGGGTAGCAGCGAATCCAGGATTCTACAGCGCGGCCTCGGCAACGAACAGGTTTTTCAGAGTTCGAGCAGTTTTTAATTGAGCCACTACCAATTCCTATGGAAGCACAAACGTTGAAGTTGGTAGCGACCAGGATCGACGAGCTATTCAGTCCAGCAGCCATTGCCGCAGAACTTAATATTACTACGCAGGAAGCCATTCAGCATATATTTGTTATTATCGGCGAAGGTTGGATAAGGCAGTCAGATTTGTTTTTCATCCTGGCCAAGAAATATGCTGAGGAAGCACCCCTGTTGGATAAATTGTCGCCGAAGTCGCCTGAAGGGCTACGCAAGGTGTTTGTCGGTTGGATTCAAGCAGGATCGTTTAATAAAGCTTGGGATGCCGATGAGCTAGTGCTTAACTGCATAAATTAACGATAGTATTTCTGAGTTGGGATCCCTTGACTTCGCGTTTGCGCCACTTGAACGGTTTTGCATGCTGCGCGTATGTTTTGATGAATGCCTCAATGGCCTGCCGCGGTTCGGCGGTGCTCGTGG